>VAWK01000018.1:0-35887 GCA_005885515.1 Actinomycetota bacterium
TGTCGGCTCGTCGCATCCTGGGGGTGGAGTTGCTCCCAAGGGTTGGGCTGTTCGCCCATTAAAGCGGTACGCGAGCTGGGTTCAGAACGTCGTGAGACAGTATGTTCCGTTGCTGTCTATAAATTCGGCTATATGCTGGAAAACCCGTGGATCCCGCATTACTCGTAGCGTCTGTTCCGACCGAACGGATCCCTACAGTGAAAACATGTCGGGTGCGGACAATCAGCAGGAAAGGCTGGATGGCTACATCGCGGGCTACGTAGATGGCGAGGGCTGCTTTGCGGTCGCCGTCAATCGCAATCCCAGCTGCCGCAGTGGATATCAGCTCGTTCCTGAGTTTCATGTCAGCCAAAACGGCGACAGATCTCAGGTACTGAGTGTGATTCGCGAGCGGTTTGGGGGTTGCGGCTACATCAAGCCCAACGGAAGGAAGGATCGTGCCCTGGTGTACGTCGTGAGGCGGCGTGAGCACCTGCTGGAGCATGTGATCCCCTTCTTCGAGCGTACGCCGCTTATGTCTTCCAAGCAGGAAGACTTCGGGAAGTTTGCGGCGATCGTTCGGTCCATGGCTCTCGGTCACCATCGCACCGCGAGCGGATTTTCCCGGCTTCTAGACGAAGCTCTGTCGATGAACGGGAATGGCCGCTTTAGAAGCGTGCGCTGGAAGGAGCTCCTAGCAGCCGTCCAGAATCCTCAGAGACTGTACGCCGAACGCGAAGAATGATGCCTTCGCGAAGATACAGTCCGAGCTGCATGGCGACATGCAGAGCTAGGCAGAAATGACCTAGCCCGGAGCCTGGTGCAGGCTCCGGTAACAAAACTGTCGGTCCCTATCTGCCGTGGGCGCTGGAGAATTGAGAGGAGTTGTCCCTAGTACGAGAGGACCGGGATGAACACACCTCTGGTGTATCTGTTGTCCTGCCAAGGGCACCGCAGGTTAGCTACGTGTGGAGCGGATAACCGCTGAAAGCATCTAAGCGGGAAGCCGACCTCGAGATGAGTTCTCCCATCCCCTAGAGGGAGTAAGACCCCTGGTAGACCACCAGGTTGATAGGCCGGATCTGGAAGAGCGGCAACGCTCGAAGGAGACCGGTACTAATGGGTCGAGGGCTTGACGGATTTTTGTGATGCCCGTGTGGCGCTGTGCAGTTTTGAAGGACCGGGAGCGGCGGTCTCTCGACGCTTTCCGGTGGCCTTGGCGAGGGGGAAACACCTCTTCCCATTCCGAACAGAGCAGTTAAGCCCCTCAGCGCCGATGGTACTTGGCCCGCGAGGACCTGGGAGAGTAGGACGCCGCCGGTTTTTTTGTGACGGGCCGCCTTCGGGCGGCCCGCGGCTTTTTGGCCGCCTGCTCGGCGCGCGCCTGCCGTCAGTGACAGCTAAGCGCAGCGGTGTCGGATGAGCCGGCGGGCGGCAGATGCCTGGCCCGCCACACGCAACGCCGCTGGCGCGCAGGGCGCGCAGCACACGCGCGCATGCTCGTGCCGACCCGCGTGATCGCGTCCACGACGCCGACGCGGGACGACGGGGGACGCTCCGTTGACCGGCGAGATACAGACCTGGGCCGCACGCCGCGGCTGGCCCGGGCGCCGCGGAGTCGCGAGCGGCCGCGCGATGCGCTCGCGCAGCGGCGCCCGGTGTGGACGAGCGCCGGCTGGCTCGCTCCCGTCGACCTCCCAGCCGACGCGATCGTCGTCCTCGAGCAGAAGGAGCGAGCTGGTGAGCCGGAACGCGGCGAGCGCCCGCTGTGCGAGTGCGAATGTCCGCAACGAAGGGAACATGTGTTCGCACCGTAAGGATGGCCGCGGATGGACTGCGCCCCAGGGCAGCGCCTGCACGTCGAGCTGGCCACAAAACGGCTTGCTAGAGCCAAGTAATTGGTGGCTCGATGCAATGAGAATTTCATCGGAGCCACCCGTGAAGGCTCGCGGACGTGAAGCCTGGCGCCGGCCGATGCCGGGATCGTCCCGCCGGCAGGCGGCGGCCGTAGATGACATCGGGCACCGCGCCCCGTATGCCATCCGAGCCACCATCCGGCGACGGCTGTACTGTCGGCTGCGTTGCAGGTTCGGGCACGGCGGCCGCGAACTGTGACCCACACATGGCTGTTACGCTTGCCAGGCGTCGCTCGACTCCGCGCCCGTGGGGCCGGCGCCGGCGCGTACTGCTCATGGAGAAGTTCATCATCGAAGGCGGCGTTCCGCTGTCCGGCACGCTGTTTCCGGCGGGCAACAAGAACGGCGCCCTGCCCATCCTCGCCTCCGCCGTTCTCACCGACGAGGAGGTCGTGGTGCGCAACGTGCCCCACATCCGCGATGTGGAGGCGATGCTCAACATTCTCCGAGCAATCGGCGTGGAGGTAAGCTGGCGGGGGCCGAACGAGCTCGCGCTGTGCGCAGCGGCGGTCGACGAGGTCGAGGTCGAGGCCGAGGTCGCCGAGCGGATCCGCGCGTCGTTCCTGCTCGCCGGGCCTCTGCTTGCGCGCTTCGGGCGGGCCGTGATGGCGTCCCCCGGGGGAGACGTGATCGGCCGCCGACGCCTCGACCCGCACCTTGACGCCTTCCGCGCGATGGGCGCGACGGTCGAGTGCGCGCGCGAGATCGCGTTGAACGCGCCGGGCGGTCTCAGGCCGACGGACGTGTTCATGGACGAGCCTTCCGTGATGGCCACCGAGAACGCGCTCATGGCCGCCGCGCTCACACCTGGCACCACCGTGATCGGCAACGCCGCCTGCGAGCCGCACGTCCAGGACCTGGCGCGCATGCTCTTGAAGATGGGCGCCGACATCCAGGGCATCGGCTCAAACATGATCACGGTCCACGGGGCCGAGCGCCTGCACGGCTGCGAACACGAGGTCGCGCCCGATCACATCGAGATCGGCAGCTTCATGGCGCTGGCGGGTGTCACCGGCGGCGAGCTGCGAATAAAGGACACCGTCCCCGGTGATCTGCGCATGATCCGCCTGGTGTTCGACTGCATCGGGTTGCACAGCGAGCTCGACGGGAACGACGTGCTCGTGCCCGGCGGACAGAAGCTGGTCGCCCGGGCGGACGTCGGCGGATACAAGTGCAAGGTCCAGGATGGCCCTTGGCCGGCGTTTCCCGCCGACCTCACCTCGATCGCCGTGGCCCTCGCCACGCAGGCAGAGGGCTCGATCCTGGTGCACGAGTGGATGTTCGAGAACCGCCTGATCTTCACCGACAAGCTGATCCTGATGGGCGCGGACATCGTCCTGTGCGATCCACACCGCGCCATCATCACCGGCCCGCGGCGACTGCGTGGCGAGCGTGTCGAGTCGCCCGACATACGCGCGGGCATGGCGATGCTGCTCGCGGCCCTGTGTGCGGAGGGGCGCAGCGAGATCGGCAACATCCGCCAGATCGATCGCGGCTACGAGCGCATCGACGAGCGGCTGCGCGAGCTGGGTGCCCGCATCGAGCGTGTGGCCACCGAGCCGGTCCACGCGTAACCTCGGGTCTTCATGATCCCTCGGGTCTTCATGATCCACCCGATTCCCAGCGGCACGCGCGACGTGCTTCCCGAAGAGACCCGTGAGGTGCGCGCGATCACCGACACCCTGAGGGGTGTGTTCGAGCGCCACCAGTACGGCGAGGTGTACACCCCGGCGCTGGAGTACGAGTCGGTGCTGTCCCGTGCCGATATGGCGGAAGCCAGGCCGGCCTACCGGGTGTTCGACGAGGCCGGAGCCGTGCTCGCGCTGCGCTCCGACATGACCGTGCCGATCGCTCGCGTCGTCGCCTCCCGCTACGCCGGCAGCGAACCGCCCCTTCGGTTCTGCTACTTCGCGCACTGCTACCGCGGCGTGCGCCCGCAGCGCGGCCAGTCGCGAGAGCTGCTGCAGGCCGGGATCGAGCTGATCGGCTCACCCGCGCCGGAGGGAACCGTCGAGGCACTGACCGTGCTCTGCCACGCGCTCGACGCCGTCGGTTTGCGCGACTACCGGATCGGTCTCGGCGACGCATCACTCTTTCCAGCGCTGATGGGCAGCCTGCAGGTGCGCGAGGAGGTCCGGCGCGACATGCTGGAGGCGCTCGTGCGGCGCGACTTCGTGGGACTGGAGCACAAGCTCGCCGACAGCGGGCTGTCCGACGAGGCGGCCGCGCTGCTGCTCGAGGTGCCCCAGCGCAGGGGCGGCCCGGAGGTGCTCAGCGATGCTCCGCCCCCCGCGGTGGAGCCGGTGACAGGGATGCGCCGCGTGCACGAGCGGCTCGACCCCGCAGTCGCCGAGCGGGTCATCTTCGACCTAGGCCTGGTGCGCAACATCGGCTACTACACGGGCGCCGTGTTCGAGGTCTACGACCCGGCGCTCGGCTCTCCGATCGGCGGCGGAGGCCGCTACGACGAGCTGCTTGCACGCTTTGGACGCAGCCTGCCCGCGGTCGGCTTCGCGCTGGGCATCGACCGGCTGCACATCGCGCTCGCCGGCGAGGAGCGCGGGACCGGCGCGCTGCTCGCCCGTTCGTCCGCGCGCAGCGAGGAGCCAGGCGCGGTCGGAGACGGCTCCGTGCCGGCTTCGGCACACGCCGAAGGGAGGCCCACGGCCGCCGGCACCAAGGGCAATCGCGCCGAGGGAGCCTGATGGCTGGCATTCACGACCTAACGATTGCCGTGCCGCGCGGCGCGCTGTTCGAGGGCACGGTGGACATGCTCGCCCGGCTCGGGCTCGACACCGAGGAGCTGCGCTCAAACGAGCGCAAGCTGCTGTTCGAGGACATCGGCGTGATCACCATGCGGCCGTCCGATGTGCCCACATACGTCGAGGCTGGCGCCGCTGACCTTGGCATCACCGGCAAGGACGTGCTGCTCGAGCAAGCCGCGCACGGACCCGGCGAGGAGGGCCGCGACGTGTACGAGCTGCTCGACCTCGGCTTCGGCCGCTGCACGATGGTGCTGGCAAGCCGGGCCGGTCCGGACCCCGCGCTGGAGGCGCTGCGACGCCTCGGCGTCATGCGCGTGGCTACCAAGTACCCGCGCGTCGCCGCTGGCCACTTCGAGCGCACCGGCCGCCAGGCGGAGATCGTCGAGGTGAAGGGCTCGGTCGAGCTCGCGCCGCTGACCGGCGTGGTCGAGGCAATCGTCGACCTGACCGCCACGGGTGACACGCTGCGCGAGCACAACCTCATCGTGCGCGAGGAGATCGCCGTGTGCACCGCGCGGCTGGTTGCCAACCCGGTGGCACACAAGCTCAAGGCTGGGCCCATCGACCGGCTGCTCGCCCAGCTGCGACGCCTGTCGGCCGCTGGCGTCGCATGAGATGCCGCTCGATCGCCTGAGCGGCGAGGAGGCGAGCCGCCTCGGGGGCCCGGCGGCGCTCGCCGAGCACCTGCGCTCTCTGGTCCCCGCTCCGGAGACGGTCGAAGAGGAGGTGCGCGAGATCGTCGAGGCGGTGCGCGCAGGGGGCGATGAGGCCGTGCTTCGGTACACGCGCCGTTTTGACACCGGCGCCAGCCAGCCGCGCGAGCTCACCGTCACGGCGCAGGAGCTCGATGACGCCCTGAAGCGACTGCCGCTCGAGCTGGTCGCTGGCCTGCAGGTGACGATCGCCAACGTCGCCCAGGTGGCCCAGGCGGGCGCCAGCGAGGACGTGTCGGTGGCGCTGCCGCAGGGCCAGCGCGTGCGCCTGCGCGAGGTTCCGCTCGGCTCCGCGGCGGTGTATGTGCCGGGCGGACGGGCGCCGTATCCGAGCACGGTCGTCATGGGCGTTGTGACCGCGCGCGCCGCCGGCGTGCTCGACGTGGCCGTGTGTGCCCCCCCGAGCGCCGACGGGCAGATCGACGGCGCCATTCTCGGGGCCTGCCGGTTGTGTGGCGTGGAGCGCGTGTACCGCATGGGCGGCGCCCAGGCGATCGCCGCGCTCGCGCATGGAACGGAGACGGTCGCGCGCGTCGACGTGGTGGTGGGACCCGGCAACCTGTACGTGCAGCAGGCCAAGCACCTGCTGTCGTCGATCGTGGGCATCGACAGCTTCGCCGGGCCGAGCGACCTGCTCGTGATAGCCGGCGCAGACGCCGACGAGCGCGCCGTGCGCATGGCCGCGCTGGACATGCTCGCGCAGGCCGAGCATGGGCCCGGGAGCCTCGTCGTTGGCGTCGCATGCGCAAAGCGTGTTGCCGACGCGCTGGCGGCGGAGCTCCAGGACCAGCTCGCTGACCAGCAGGCGAGCCTCGTCGTCGCGGAGGCGCCCGGTGCGCCACAGGCGTTGGAGCTCGCCAACGCCTTCGCGCCCGAGCACCTGCAGCTGATCGGGCGCGACGTGGAGGCGCTCGCCGCGCACGTGCGCTCGGCCGGATGCGTGTTCATCGGCCCCGCGGCCGGGACCGCGTTCGGCGACTACGTCGCGGGTTCCAATCACGTGCTCCCGACGAGCGGGGCGGCGCGCTTTGCCTCGATGCTCTCCAGCCGGCACTTTCGCCGCACGATGGCCGAGGTTCAGATCGACCACGCCGCCGCGGCCAAGCTTGCGAGGGCCGGGGTGCCGATCGCGCGCGCGGAGGGCTTCGAGTGGCACGCGCGATCGATGCAGGCGCGCATAGGCGACAATTACGGGTCTGATGGCGGCACGCAGCGCGACGATCGAGCGCAAGACCGGTGAGACCGACGTGCGCCTGTCGCTGGTGCTGGAAGGCACCGGCGCCGGCGCGCGGCAGACGGGCGTGGGCTTTCTCGATCACATGCTCGACCTGCTCGCGCGGCACGCGCGCCTGGATCTCGACGTGAGCGTCAGCGGCGACCTGCAGACCGGCGCCCACCACACGGTCGAGGACACCGCGATCGTGCTGGGCCAGGCGCTCGACTCGGCGCTGGGCGATCGCGCCGGGATCGTGCGCTACGGGTCGGCCACCGTGCCCATGGACGAGGCGCGCGCGAGCTGCGCGATGGATGTGTCCGGGCGCCCCTTCACGTCGTTTGAGGGTCGCCTGCCCCCGGGCGCGACGGGCGGGTTCGAGCACGAGTTGACGGAGGAGTTCTTCCGCGCGCTGGCCAACGCGGCCAAGCTCACGCTGCACATGCGCGTCGACGCCGGCAGCAACGCGCACCACATGATCGAGGCGGCGTTCAAGGCGTTCGCGCGCGCGCTGCGCCAAGCGATCGCCGCCGACCCGACCGAGACGGGGGTGCCCAGCACGAAGGGGACGCTCACAGCATGAGGCCGCTGCTCGAGGAGCCGGTCAGCATCGCCGTGGTCGACTACGGCATGGGCAACCGCCGCTCGGTGGAGAAGGCGCTCGAGCACATCGGCGTACGCGCGAACATGAGCAGCGAGCCCGCCCGGCTGCGCGACGCGGCCGGGCTGGTCGTGCCCGGGGTCGGCTCGTTTCCCCGCGGGATGGAGAACCTGCGCGAGCGGGGGCTGGATGAGCTGCTGCGCGAGCGCGTCGCGTCGGGCGTTCCCGTGCTCGGCGTCTGCCTCGGCCTGCAGCTGGCGTTTGACTGCTCGAGCGAGCACGGGGGCGCGCCTGGGCTGGGGATCATCGAGGGCGAGGTGCGCCGCCTGGAGGCGGGCTCGCGCAAGCTGCCGCACATCGGCTGGAACGAGGTGCGCTTCCTGCGTCCCTCCTCGCCGCTGGTCGGCGAGCTGCCGCAGCGCTGCGCCTTCTACCACGTGCACTCCTTCGCCCCGGTGCCGGCCCGCGCGCAGGACGTGCTCGGCGTCGCCGAGTACGGCGCGCCGTTCGTCAGCGCGGTCGAAAGTGGCTCCTTCTACGGAGTGCAGTTCCACCCCGAGAAGTCCTCCGCAGCGGGCCTGCGACTGCTGGCCAACTTCGCGCGCATCTGCATCGCCGCGCTGGCCCTCAGCCACGCCGGCGCGCAGGCGCCGCGGTGAGGCTGTATCCCGCCGTCGACATCCTCGGCGGCAGCGCGGTGCGGCTCCTGAGGGGCGACTACGGGGCGAGCACGGTGTATGACGAGGACCCGCTCGAAGCGGCCCGCGCGTGGAGCGAGCAGGGCGCGCGCTACCTGCACGTGGTCGACCTCGATGGCGCGCGCCGCGGTGCGCCCGCCAACCTTTCCCACCTGCGACGGATAACGAGCGCGCTGGAGGTGCCCGTGCAGTACGGCGGCGGGCTGCGCTCGCTGCGGGCGGTGGACGAGGCGCTCGATGCCGGCGCCGCGCGGGTGATCCTCGGCACGGCCGCTCTGACCGCCCCGGACCTGCTCGGCGAGGTCCTCGCGGCGCACGGCCCGGCGCGGGTGCTCGTGTCGGTGGACGTGCGCGGCGGGCGCGTGGCCACCGCGGGCTGGACGCGGGCGGGCGACCTCGGCCCGCAGGAGGCGATCGAGCGGCTGAAGGCAGTCGGCGTGGAGCGGTTCGTCTTCACCAACGTCGACCGCGACGGCATGCTGCAAGGTCCCGATCTCGCGGAGGTTCGCCGCGTCGCCGCGGCCGTGCGCGGCGGCTCGGTGTTGTACTCCGGCGGCATCGGCGAGCTCGCCGATCTGGAGGCGCTCGCGCGGATGCGCGCGCCCGAGCTCAGGGGTGTGATCGTCGGCAAGGCGCTGTACGAGCGGCGCTTCACCGTGGCGCAGGCCGAGGCGGCGCTGTCTGCGTGATCGCTACGGTGGGCCGGTGCACTTCAAGCGCGTGATCCCCTGCCTGGACGTCGACGCCGGACGCGTCGTGAAGGGCGTCGAATTCCTCGACATCAAAGACGCCGGAGACCCGGTCGAGCTGGCGGCGCACTACGACCGCGAGGGCGCCGATGAGCTCGTGTTCCTCGATATCACCGCCACCCACGAGCGCCGCGACACGATCGCGAGGCTGGCGCGCGAAACCGCGGATGAGGTCTTCATCCCGTTCACGATCGGCGGAGGCATCCGCTCGGCGGCAGACGCGCAGGCGGTGCTCGACGCCGGTGCGGACAAGATCTCGGTCAACTCCGCCGCGCTGCAGCGGCCGGCGCTTATCGACGAGCTGGCTCAGGTGTTCGGATCCCAGTGCGTCGTGCTGGCGATCGACGCGAAGCTCGCCGCAGCCGATCGCTGGCAGGCGTTCATCGCCGGCGGGCGCACGCCCACCGGCCGCGACGCCGTCGCGTGGGCGAGGGAGGGGGTGGAGCGCGGGGCCGGCGAGATACTGCTGACGAGTATGGATCGCGACGGGACGAGCGACGGCTACGACCTCGACCTCACCGCGGCCGTGGGCGCGGCAGTCGGCGTGCCCGTGATCGCCTCCGGCGGCGCCGGTGAGCCCGAGCACCTGCTGCAGGCGCTTCGTGCCGGCGCCGACGCCGCGCTGTGCGCCTCGATCTTCCACTACGGGTGGCACACCATCGCCGAGACCAAGGCGCATCTCGCGGCGGGCGGCGTGCCCGTGCGGGCGGCCGCGTGATGCCAGACGTCCACGCGCAAAGCAACAGCCGCGCCACGCACGCGAGCCACAGCGGCGAGATGGTGCTCGCGCGCCTGCCCGAGATCTCGGGCGGTGCTCAGCTGCTGCGAGTGGTGGCCGGCAGGCAGGACGCCGAGCTGATCGGGGGGGCGACCCGCGACCTGCTGCTCGCGCGTACCCCCAAGGAGCTCGACGTGGTGGTCGAGAGCGGAGCCGAGCTGCTCGCGCAGGAGCTCGCCGCGGCGCTCGCCGATGCGGGTGCGAGTTCCGACGCGGGCCTGCAGCGCGGCGCGCACGAGCGCTTCGAAACGGCGTTTGTCAGCTGGCGCGAGGGGCGCATCGACATCACCACGCGGCGCGGCGAGTCCTATCCGTCGCCCGGAAGCCTGCCCGATGTGCGCGCCGGCAGCCCCGACGATGACCTTCGGCGCAGGGACTTCACCGTCAACGCTATCGCCGTTGGCCTCGCCGGTCCCCGCCGAGCCCAGCTCCGCTCGGCGCCGCACTCGCTCGAGGACCTCGAGGCCGGGCGCCTGCGCATCCTGCACGAGCGCAGCTTTCTCGATGACCCCACGCGCCTGCTGCGCCTCGCCCGCTACAGCGCGAGACTGGGGTTCGAGCCCGAGCAGCGCACCGCGCAGCTGGCGGCAGAGGCGCTGCGCGCGGGCGCGCTCGGCAGCGTCTCGCCGGCACGCATCGGGGCGGAGCTGCGCCTGGCGCTGCGCGAGGAGGATCCCGTCGGCTCGCTCGTCGCGCTGGCCGAGCTCGGCGTGCTGGGCGCACTCGACCCGCCGCTCAGCTTCTCCGAGCAGCTGGCCCGCGGCGGGCTGGCTGCGCTGCCCGCAGACGGCCGTAGCGACCCGCTGCTCCTGGCGAGCCTGCTCGTCTCGCTCGATCCGGGTGACGGCGCGGCACGCGAAGCGGCCACGAAGGCCTTCCTCGACCGCCTCGAGTTCGCGGCCTCCGATCGCGAGCGCGCGACGCGTGCCGCACTGCGCGCGCCCGCGCTCGTCGCGGCGCTGGCGGCGGCTCGGTCGCCCTCGCAGCTGCGCCGGTCGGTGCGCGGGGAGCCGCTGGAGGCGATCGCGCTCGCCGCTGCGATGGATGAGCTTCAGCCGCCCGCGCCCGCCGCGTCGGCGGCGCGCAGGTGGCTGGACGAGCTCCGCCACGTGCGCCTGCAGGTCACAGGCGATGACTTGCTCTCCGCGGGGGTCGCGCCGGGCCCGGAGGTGGGGCGTCTGCTCGACGCGCTGCTCGACATGGTCCTGGACGGCAAGCTCGGCGACTCGCGCGAAGCGCAGCTGCAGGCGGCGCTCGGGGCGCGCACATGAGCCCGGCCGGGCTGTCGTACGAGCTGCCCGGTTCGGGCCGCGCGCTGTTCACCGCACGCGCCGACGGAAATGTCTCCAGCGTCAGCGGCGATGGGGCCGACCGCGGCGAGCACGTACGCGAGCGCCTGCGGGCACGAATCGGCGTGCGGCGGATCGCACGCGGTCGCCAGGTGCACGGCGCCGTGGTTGCGCGTGTCGGCGACGCTGATGCGCGCGGCCAGGTCACCGTCGCCGAGGCCGACGGCCAAGCAACGGCTCTCGCGCGGGTCGGGATGATGGTCCTGACGGCCGACTGCCTGCCCGTGGCCCTGGGATCCGAGCGCGCGGTGGCGATGCTCCACGCCGGCTGGCGCGGTCTGGCCACGGGGGTGCTCGAGGAAGGTGTGCTCGCGCTGCGGGAGCTCGGCGGCAACGAGGAGGTCGCGGCCGTGATCGGGCCTGGTGCCGGGCCCTGCTGCTATGAGGTCGGCCCCGAGGTACACGCTGCGCTCACCGGAAGCAGCCGCCACGGGGCGATCGACCTGCGCGCGATCGCACGCCGGCGCCTGCTCGCCGCGGGCGTCGCCGACGTACGCGACGTGAGGGCCTGCACCATTTGCGACCGTCGCTACTTCTCCCACCGGCGCGAAGGCCAGCGCGCCGGCCGTCAGGCGGGCGTGGCATGGCTGAGCTGATCTCGGGCCTGCGCGCCGACCGCGTGCGCGTGAACCTCGAACGCGTGTGTGAAGAGATTGCAGCGGCCGCGCAAGCTCGCCACGCCGCCGTTGCGGGCCACGGGGACTCGGTGGTCGAGATCGTCGCGGCGACCAAGTACATCCCCGCGCAGGAGCTACCCGTGCTCGCCGAGGCAGGGATCCGCGTGGTGGGCGAGAACCGCGCCCAGGATCTGCAGGTCAAGGTCGCGGCGCACGGCGAGCTGTTCGCGTGGGACTTCATCGGTCGGCTGCAGAGCAGGCGCGTGCGCCTGATCGTGCCGCATGTGCGTCTGATCCACTCGGTCGCGTCCGAGTCGGCGCTGCGCGAGCTGGCTCGCCACCGCGCGCTTGCCCGCCCCGGCCTGCGCATCCTGATCGAGGTCAACCTCGCCCAGGAGCCCGGAAAGGCAGGCATCGCCCCCGCCCAGCTCGACGACTTCATCGCCCGCTCGCCGCTGCCGGTCGCGGGGCTGATGACGATGCCGCCGCTCACCGACGATCCAGCGCGCAACCGGCCATGGTTTGCCTCCCTGCGCGACCTGGCGCAGGCGCGCGGGCTCGAGCACCTGTCGATGGGTACCTCTCAGGACTACTCCGTCGCGGTCGAGGAGGGCGCGACAATCGTGCGGATCGGCACGAAGCTGTACGATTAGTCGCCCTGTCGGACGACAGCGCGGCCATGTGGCGCGCCGCGAACGACTAGCATTCGGCAGGGAAACCGGCTCGCTGGGCGAAAAACGAACCTAGATCAATGGCTTTCCGCGACTCCTGGCATCGCGCGCTCGTGTACTTCGGCCTAGCCGAGGAGTACCAGGACGACTACGACGAGCCACCTGCCGAGGCGGAGATCGAAGACCGCTACCGCGAGCGGCCCAACGTCAGGCGCCTGCGCCGCCGGCGCGACGAGTTCGACGACATCTTCGCCGACGACGAGCCGCGGGCCGGCCGTTCGGCCACCGTCCTGAAACCGGTGGGCGGTCGCGGCAATGGCGATGTGCGCGTGCACCTGGTGATCCCCAAGTCCTTCAACGACGCACAGCAGATCGCGGACAAGTTCAAGGACTCGATTCCGGTGATCCTCAACCTGCAAAGCTCGGAAACCGACCTGTCCAAGCGTCTGATCGACTTTGCCTCCGGCCTCACCTACGCGCTCGACGGAGGCATGCAGCGGATCGCCGACAAGGTCTTCATGCTCACGCCCCGCAATGTGGAGATCTCAGCCGAGGAGCGCGCGCGGCTGATCGAGAAGGGTTTCTTCAATCAGTCCTGAGGTCGCATGCAGATCGGCCTGATCGGCTGCGGCAACATGGCTCGGGCGCTGGCGCGCGGATGGCGACGCCCGGTGGTGTGCTCGGATCCGGTCGCCGGCCGCGCCCGGGCGCTGGCCGCGGAGGTCGGGGGGGAGGAGCTGGCGAGCAACGCCGAGGTTGCGCGGCGCTCGGATCTCGTGATCCTCTGCCACAAGCCGGCGCAGCTACGTGAGGTTGCGTCCGAGGTGGCGCCGCACGTGCGCGCGGTGGCCTCGATCCTAGCCATGACGCCGCTGTCCGCGCTGCGCGACGCCTACCCGGGCAAGCCGGCGTATCGCTTCATGCCCTCGCTGCCCGTAGAGGTGCGCGGGGGCGCGCTCGTCCAGGCGGTCGACGGCGCCGACGCGCGGGATGGCGCGCCAGCAGGCGGGGGAGACGCCGGGCGAGAGCTGGACGAGGCGGTCCACCAACTGTTCGCCGAGCTCGGCACGCTCGTGCTGCTCGATGAGTCGCTCGTCGATGTCGCGATGGGACTGATGTCGTGCGGTCCCGCCTACGTGGCGCTCGTGGCGGAGGCGCAGGTGGACGCGGGCGTGCGCCGCGGGATCCCGGCCGCGCAGGGGGCGCAGCTGGTGGTGCAGACGCTCGCCGGGACCGCCGAGCTGATCCGCAGGCGCGAGCACGACATGATCGCCGTCCGCCGCGAGGTCACCTCGCCGGGCGGGGTCACGGCGCGCGGCCTGGCCGCGCTCGAGCACGCGGGCCTGCGCTCGGCATTCAGCGACGCGCTGGACGCGGTGCTGAGCGACGCCGCCAGATGATCCTCGCCAGCACACGCACGCAGCTCGCCGACTACCTGTCGACGGTTATCTACGTGTACACGCTGCTGATCATCCTGTACATCGTGATCCAGCTTCTGCTCGCCGCCGGCCTGCGCCCGCCGTACTCGCGCACGCTGGATGCCGTGCTGTCGTTCCTGCGCGACGTGTGCGAACCGTTCCTGCGCATCTTCCGCCGGCTGCTGCCCACGTTCGGTGGGTTCGACTTCAGCCCGATCCTGGCGATCCTCACGCTTGCGATCCTCAACAGCATCATCGTCCAGGGAATCGTCCACGGCTAGCGCCGATGCGGCCGGGCGCATCGCGCGGCGTGGTCCGCGGCAGCGCCTTGGCGCATGGCTCCGTGTCGCGCTGACGATGCTGAGCGTGGTGGCGGCCGACCAGCTGAGCAAGCTGCTCGTCGAGCACGCGATCACCCGCGGCGAAGAGCACAAGCTGCTGCCGGGGGTCGAGCTCGTCAACACACGCAACCGCGGCGTGGCGTTCGGCTTCCTCCCCGGCAGCCACATCGGCGTCACGATTCTGATCGCGCTCGCGCTGGGGGTCTTGCTGGCCTACTTTGCGCGCCACTCCGCCCGCGCGCTGGTCTGGCTTCCGACCGGCATGCTGCTCGGCGGGGCGCTCGGCAACATCATCGATCGCGCGCGGCAGGGAGCGGTCACCGATTTCATCAAGCTGCCGCTCGGTTGGCCGCCGTTCAACATCGCCGACGTGTCGATCACGCTTGGAATCCTGATCCTGGTGCTGCTGATCGAGCGAGCGCACCAGCCCGACCGGTGAGCGGCTTCAAGGTCGCATACGAGGATCAGCATCTGCTGGTCGTGGACAAGGGGCCGGGTCTGGTCGTGCACCCCTCGCGCGGGCATGCCGAGGGCACACTGGCGCAGCTGCTGGCGGACAGCGCCCGGGGCGGGGATCCCGAGCGCGCGGGCATAGTGCACCGGCTCGACCGCGACACCTCCGGACTGCTGGTGGTTGCTCGATCTCAGGACGCGCATCGGAGGCTGCGGGCGGCGCTGACGCGCAGGCTCATCGAGCGCGAGTACCTCGCGCTCGTGCAGGGACGCCCGCCCGCCCGCGCGGGCACGATCGAGGCCCCGGTGGGACGCGATCCGCGAGCGCGCACGCGCATGTCGGTCGGCGGGGCGCGCGCACGAGAGGCGCGCACCCACTTCACGCTCGAGGCCGCCTACCAGGGCTGCTCACTGCTGCGCCTGCGTCTGGACACAGGGCGCACGCATCAGATTCGCGTGCATCTGCGCGCGGTGGGTCTTCCAGTCTGCGGCGACCCCGTGTACGGCGTGGCGGGCGTGCTGGGCCTGGAGCGCCAGTTCCTGCACGCTACGAGGATCGCGTTCGATCACCCCGTGACCGGCGCACGCATCGACATCAGCTCGCCCCTGCCGGCCGATCTCCGGAGGGCGCTGGCCCGGGCGGAACGGCTATCCTGAACGGTCGATCGAACCACGACCCGCGCGACGCCGGAGCGGCCCTGCCCGGAGTAGCAGCGCGTGAGCGAGACTCCGGGTCCGCTCGGCCCGCGCGGACATCAACCGACAAAGGGAGCATCTCTTGGCTCAGGTAGGAATCGCGGAGCTGCTGCAGGCCGGCGTCCACTTCGGCCATCAGACGCGTCGCTGGAATCCCAAGATGCGCCGCTTCATCTACGGCGAGCGGGGCGGCGTCTACATCATCGACCTGCTGAAGACCTCGGCGCTGCTGGCGCAAGCGCAGGCGTTTGCCGCCGAGCTTGCACACCGTGGCGGGACGGTGCTGTTCGTGGGCACCAAGAAGCAGGCGCGTGACACGATCCGCGACGTCGCCGAGGCGGCGGATATGCCCTACGTGAACCACCGCTGGCTTGGCGGTCTGCTCACGAACTTCCAAACCATCAGCCTTCGCATCAAGCGACTGCACGACCTCGAGCGGTATGAGGTCGAGGGTCAGCTCGAGCTGCTGCCGACGCGCGAGCGGATGGCCGCGCAAGCCGACCTTGTGAAGCTGCGTGCGAACCTGGGCGGCGTCAAGGACATGCAGCGCGTGCCGGACGCCATGTTCGTGATCGACCTGAAGACAGAGCTGATCGCGGTGCGGGAGGCCCAGCGGCTACGGATTCCGATCATTGGCCTGGTCGACACGAACTGCGACCCCGACGGAATCGACTACGTGATTCCCGGCAACGACGACGCGATTCGCTCCTGCGCGCTGATAACGCAGGCGATCGGTCAAGTCGTATCCGAGGGCCACTCCGTTTTCCGGGCGGAGGAGCAGCGCGCCCGCCAGGAAGCCGCGGAGCGAGCTCGCCTCGAGGCCGAGGCGCGCGCCCGTCGGGAAGCCGAGGAGCAGGCGAGGCGCGAAGCCGAGGAGCGCGCCAGCGCGGAGGCAGCCGCGTCGGCCGCCTCCCAACCCGCGGGCGCGCCGGCCGCGCAGACCAGCGTGCCATCGGCCGCCGGTGCGCCATCGGCGCCACCCGCTGCGCCCGAGCGTGCGCCGAGCGAGCCAGCGCCGCCGGCCGAGGCCGCTGCTGCGCCGGTCCAGGCCCAGCCAGCCCCAGCGCCAGCCGAGCCAGCCGCAGCACCAGCCGAGCCAGCGGCCGCCGAGTCCGCGGCCGCCGCCCCGCCGCCCCAGAAGGAGCCAGCGGCAGCGCCAGCCGAGCCAGCCGCAGCGCCAGCCGAGCCAGCCGCAGCGCCAGCCGAGCCCGCGACCGCTGAGCCCGAGGCCGCTGCCGAGCGTGCCCAGCCAGAGCCCACGCCGGTGGCCGTTGGCACGGGCTCCGAGCGGGGTCAGGGCGAGACCACCGAGAACCCGCAGCCGAAGTCAAAGCCGGCCGGTACTGCAACCGCCGAGCCGGACGCGAGCGCGTCGGCCGAGCGGGATCAGGCCGAGAAGGCGCCGGCCAAGAAGGCACGTACGAAAAAGGCGCCGGCCAAGAAAGCGCCGGCAAAAAAGGCACAGCCGCGCAAAGCGAAGGCCGCGCCCGCGGCCAATGGGGAGGAGTCGAGCGCCGCGCCCGTGGATGCGGCGGCGGGTGAGGCGGCAAACGCGGCGGCTGAGCCAGCGGGCGACGGTGCGGCGAAGGGCGGGAAGTCGTGAGCACGACAGAGATCAGCGCCAAGGAGGTGAAGGCGCTGCGCGAGCGCACCGGCGCGGGCATGATGGATTGCAAGCGGGCGCTCACCGAGGCGCGGGGGGACATGGAGAAGGCGATCGAGATCCTGCGCGTGCAGCAGGGCAAGAAGATCCAGGACCTCGGCGAGCGCACCGCCACCGAGGGCACCGTGCAGGCCTACATCCACCCCGGCGCAAAGGTGGGGGTGCTGGTTGAGGTGGACTGCAACACAGACTTCGTGGCGAACAACGACGAGTTCGTTGGATTCGCCCGCGCCGTGGCCATGCAGATCGCGGCGACCCCGAGCGTGCGGTATGTCAGTCGCGACGACGTCCCCGCCGATGCGCGCGACGCGGAGGCCAGGATCCACGAACAGGACGCAGAGACCAAGCCGGAGAACGTGCGCGAGCGGATCGTCGCCGGCAAGCTGGACGCCTGGTATCAGATGGTGGTCTTGCTCGAGCAGGAGATGCACAACCCCAAGTTCGAGGGCAAGACGGTGCAGCAGCTGCGCGACCAGCTCACGGCCACCACAGGCGAGAACGTGGTCATACGCCGCTTCGCCCGCTTCGCCGTCGGCCACTAGGAGTCTCGGCGGATAGGCTGCCGTTGGATGGCCCCCGCCTTCAAACGCATCCTGCTGAAGCTCTCGGGCGAGGCGCTGATGGGCGGGCTGGACTACGGCACCGATCCCGAGCGCGTTGCCGCGGTGGCTCGTCAGGTCAGCGCGGTGCGCGATCAGGGCGTGGAGGTCGCGATCGTGGTCGGGGCAGGCAACATCTACCGAGGCATGAAGGGCGCGGCGGCGGGGATGGACCGCTCGACCGCCGACTACCTGGGGATGCTGGCGACTGTCTTGAACGCGCTCCCGTTGCAGGACGCACTGGAGAAGATCGGGACCGACACGCGCGTGCAGTCGGCGCTCGGGGTCTCGGAGGTCGCCGAGCCGTACATCCGCCGCCGCGCCATGCGCCATTTGGAGAAGGGCCGCGTCGTGATCTTTGCCGCCGGCACCGGGAACCCCTTCTTCACGACCGACACCGCGGCTGCGCTTCGCGCGTCCGAGATCCACGCCGAGATCATCCTCATGGCAAAGAACGGCGTCGAGGGCGTCTACACGGCGGACCCGGCGCTCGACCCCAACGCGCAGTTCATCCCCGAAATCACTCACATGGAGGCGCTGGAGCGCCGGCTGCGCGTAATGGACTCCACCGCCCTGGCACTGTGCATGGAGAACTCGATGCCGCTCAACGTGTTCAACATGGACGACGAAGACAGCCTCGCGCGGATAATCTCGGGCGAACGAGTGGGCACCCTGGTCTCTTCATCTCAAGGTGACGGCGATGGCAGCTGAAAGCATGATCGACGAACTGCTGGAGGACGCGCGCGACCGCATGATCAAGTCGGCTGAAAGCGCCCAGCACGAGTTCGCCACCGTGCGCACCGGGCGGGCAAGCCCGGCGCTGCTGGACCGGATCGTGGTCGACTACTACGGCGCGGCCACGCCGCTGAACCAACTCTCCACCATCTCGGCGCCCGAAGCGCGGCTGCTGACGGTGCAGCCGTATGACAAATCCTCGATCAAGGCGATCGAGAAGGCGATCAACGAGTCCGACGTCGGCCTCAATCCCTCCAACGACGGCAACGTGGTACGCCTGGTGGTGCCCGAGCTCACCGAGGAGCGCCGCCGCGAGCTGGTGAAGGTCGTGCGCAACCTCGCAGAGGAGGGTCGCGTGGCGATCCGCAACGTGCGACGCGACACGATGCACCAGCTACGCGAGCTGAAGACGGAGGGCGAGGCCTCCTCCGACGACGAGCATCGCGCCGAGGTGGAGTTGCAGAAGCTGACCGACGCGCGGGTCGGAGAGCTCGACAAGGCGCTGAAGGCCAAGGAAGAGGAGATCCTCGAAGTCTGATGTGGCCCGCCACGGACCGGGCGGCGGCGGACACCGATGGGCGATCGGACGACCCGTCCGCAAAGTACGTAGCGATCATCACCGACGGCAACGGGCGCTGGGCGCGCGCACACGGCGTATCGGTCAACGAGGGTCACAGCGCAGGCGCCGACACCGTCAAGGCACGCTTGCGCGACGCGGCCGAGCTCGGCATCAAGGAGCTGACGGTGTACTCGTTCTCGACCGAGAACTGGTCGCGTCCCGCCGAGGAGGTGAGTGGCCTGATGGAGATGTTCTCCCAGCGCATCGCCGACGAGACACCTGAGCTGCACGAAGAGGGCGTACGCATGCGCTTCATCGGCCAGCGCGCACGTATCTCGCAAGAGCTGGTCAAGCGGATGGCGTGGGCGGAGCAGCTGACTCAGCACAACAGCCGCATCTCGCTGTTCGTCGCATTCGACTACGGTGGGCGCGCGGAGATCCTCGACGCCGCGCGCCGCTTCACGGGCAGCACCGAGGAGGAGTTCCGCAGCTGCCTGTATGCGCCCGACATGCACGACCCCGACCTGATCATCCGCACGAGCGGCGAGCAGCGGCTGTCGAACTACCTGCTGTGGCAGTCGGCCTACTCCGAGCTGGTGTTCCGCCAGGAGCTGTGGCCGGACTTCACGCGCGAGGCCCTGGAGCAATCGTTGGCCGAGTACTCGCGGCGCCGCCGGCGCTTCGGCAGGCGCTAGAGCGGCTGATGGCGGCCCGCGCCCGCACCGGTCGCACCCGGCGGAGCGGCGCTCGCTCCGCCTCCAGCCGGCGCCGCGCCGCGGCGGCCGAACGCTCGGATCTGGGCCCGCGGATGATCGCCGCATTGCCCGCGATCGCCGTCGCGCTGTTCCTGGTGATCGAGGGCGGAACGGTGTTCGCGCTGGGGCTTTTCCTGTTCGGGGGCGTGTGCCTGCACGAGCTGTACGCGATGTATGACCGTGCCCACCCGGTTCGGCTCGCCGGCTTCCTCGCGCTTGCCGCGCTGCTGGCGGCGGCGCTCTACGGCGACAACTATCAGGTCCTGCTGGTCGCGGTGAGCGCGCTGCCGGTGCTGTTCGTACTGACACTGCTGCAGCGCCGGCCCAGCCTTGGCGGGATGCTCGTAACGCTGCTGGGCATCTACTGGATCGGTTTCGCGCTCGCACACGCGGTTCTGCTGCGTGGGCTTCCGCACGGCCTGGGGATCGTGATCGACGTGCTCGTCGGCACGTTCCTCGGCGACACCGGAGCGTATCTCGGCGGACGCCTGTTCGGACGGCGCCCGCTGGCCCCGGGCATCTCCCCCGGAAAGACAGTGGAGGGCTTGGCGATCGGCATGGTGAGCTCGGTGCTCGGGGTATGGCTGGCCAGCCGCTATCAGGATTGGCTGCCCACCTCTCACGCGCTCGTGCTCGGTCTCGGCGTAGCCCTGGCGGCGCCGGTCGGCGACCTGTTCGAGTCCTTCATCAAGCGCGAGGCAGGCGCCAAGGACTCGGGCGCCCTGTTCGGCGCCCACGGCGGCGCGCTGGACCGCCTCGACGCCGTGCTGTTCACGGCGGTCGCCGGCTACTACATATGGGCGGCGTACGTGCACTGAGCGCGCGAAATGGTTTTGGCACAAGCGACAGTCCCGACCAGGCGTCAGTAGCCTGTTTAGCTCCCCGTGGTTCGGGTATAGAGCGAGCGTAGGCGCGCCCCCGGCCCGAAGGAGGAGAAGTACGGCACCGGGGGCGCTCGGCTTCTCTTTTCCCGCTGGCGACCGATCCTAGACATGCGAGGTCGCTTGGCTATCGCATGCCGGTGACCTCGATCCTGACGTCCGACTCCTCCGCCAGCCGCGCCAGCAGGGACGCTCCCCCGAAATCGGTGCGGAGCGAAATCTTGAACCCCGTTGCCGCCGCTCGACCCCAGCCAGGAGGGCCCGCGGCGTGACCGAGGAGGAGGAGGACGCGCCGCGGGCCTGGCAAGAGCTCTAAAGCCCCAACACATCGAAATACAGTCGTTTCCGTGCGCGGTCCAGTCCAGCAAGCGTTGTTGCGCCGCCGCCGGACCCGACGACGCACGCGCGGATCCGCCCCGAACCGAAGCGTGCCGGGCTGCTATGCGGCGACCGGTGCAGGAACACGGCGCCATCCTCATTGCGATCAAGCGCGGAACTTGCCGGTTGGAGATTGCTTAGCGTGCGCGGGTTCCGGGCAAATGTAGGCTGGGCGCATGGACTTGCTTCTATTTCTCATATTGCTGGTCATAGTTGGCCTGGTCGTCGGCGGGCTGGCGCGACTGCTGTTGCCCGGTCCGGACCCGATGGGGCTGGGGGGCACGATCCTGCTCGGCCTGGCCGGCTCCTTTATCGCGGGGCTGTTCTCGTGGTTCGTGCTGCACCGCCACGGGGCAGGGCTGATCCTGTCGGTGCTGTTCTCGATGCTGCTGCTCTGGGCCCGCCGGCGCTCCATTTCCGGCGGCAGGCGCTTCTAGCTCGCCGCCTTCGATCGGCCCTCGCCACCGCGAGCGCCCGCGCGCGCCACGCTGGCCCGTTGACCGTCTGCGAAGATGCGCCCACTCGATAGGAGGAGGTGCACCTCATGCCCAAGTATCTGATCGAAGCGTCCTACACCAGCGAGGGCGTCGGAGGGGTGGCGGACAAGGGCGGCAGCGCTCGCCGCGACGCCGTCGACGCGCTGATCGCGTCCATGGGCGGGAAGATGGAGAGCTTCTACTTCGCGTTCGGCGACGCCGACGTGTACGTGGTCGCCGAGCTGCCCAGCGACGAGGCCGCTACCGGTCTCGCCCTGAGCATCAACCGCTCCAGCTCCACGAAAATCAAGACCGTCGTGCTGCTCACCCCCGAGCAGATCGACGCGGCCGCGAAACTGGCGCCCGAGTACAAGCCGCCGGGAACCTGAGCCCAGCGCCCACGCCGAGGCTGCCCGGCTCGCCTTCGGAATACTGACCGCGAGATGGGCAGCTTTGACAACGCGCGCGAGCTGCGCGAAGCCCGTGGCTGAGCTTCGCGGTCAACGGGGCGCCGTGCTCGCCGCCGGCATGCTCGCCGCCCTGTCGGCCGCCGGCTGCGGGGTAACGCGCGAGAAGCGAGGGCTCACGCGGGCGCAATTCGTCGCCTCCGCGGACGCGGTTTGCCGCCACGAGCAGGCGAAGCTCGCCTATATCGCTGCGCGTGCGCATCGGCTCTCACGCGCGCTGACCGCGCCCCGTGTGATCCGTCAGCAGGTGGCGCAGAGTCGGCTGGCGACGGCCACGCTCGAAGCGCAGCCCGAGCCGCCAGGCGACGCGGGCGCGATCACGCGCTGGCTGACCGCGCGGACGGTCGCGGCGACCGTCGCGATCGACCTCGCCGAAGCCCCGGCAAAAGGGGAGACGACCGCGGTCGACGACGTGCGGGCTGAGCTCTCCGCGGCGCAGGCGCGGGCGCGCGGCCTGGCGCTGGCCTACGGCTCTCGGGTGTGCGGTGAGACCGACTGAGGACTCCCATGGCGCCAAGCGCCTGCTGATTCTGGGCTCCACCGGCTCGATCGGCACCCAGGCGCTGGAGGTCTGCGCGGGCAGCGAGGAGTTCGAGCTGGTGGGCCTCTCGGCCGAGCGTTCGTGGGAGTCGCTGGTGCAGCAGGCGCGCGCGCACGGGGTCGACCGGATCGCGCTCACCGACGAGGACATGGCCGCTCGCGCAGCCGCCGAGTGGAGCGGCGGGGAGGTGCTGGGCGGCGCCACGGGGCTCGTGCGCCTCGTCGTCGAGTCGGGCGCCGATCTCGTCCTCAACGGGCTCGTCGGCTCCGCCGGTCTCGGCCCCACGGTCGCCACGCTCGGAGAGGGCATCGACCTCGCGCTCGCCAACAAGGAGTCGCTCGTCGTGGGGGGCGAGCTGGTCGTGGCGCTGGCCGAAGGCACGGGGGCGCGCATCTTCCCAGTCGACTCCGAGCACACCGCCCTGCACCAGCTGATCGCGGGACAGCCAGCCGGGGCGGTTGAGCGGCTGACGATCACCGCCAGCGGCGGTCCCTTCCGCGGCCGCGACGCGAGCGAACTGCAGGACGTGACCGTCAAGCAGGCGCTCGCGCACCCCACCTGGACGATGGGCGGCAAGATTACGATTGACTCGGCGACGCTGATGAACAAGGGCCTCGAGCTGATGGAGGCCCACCACCTGTTCGGCATTCCCTACGAGCGAATCGACGTGGTCGTGCATCCGCAGTCGCTGATCCACGGTCTCGTCCAGCTGGCCGACGGCGCGATGCTCGCCCACCTCGGCCCGCCCGACATGCGCGTCGCGATCTCCTACGCGCTGCACGGCGGCGAAAGCGTGCCGGTCGGAATCGCCCCGCTCGATCTGGCCGCGATCGGGCAGCTCACGTTCGACGCCGTCGACCTCGATGCGTTTCCGTGCCTGCGGCTCGCGCGCGAAGCGGCGCAGGCCGGCGGCACGGCGCCCTGCGTGCTCAACGCCGCCAACGAGGTCGCCGTGCACGCGTTCCTGGCCGGGCGCCTGCGCTTCCTGGAGATACCCGAGGTGATCGAGCGCACCCTCGCCGCGCTCGGCTCACAGCCCGTGCGCGCGTTCGAGTCGCTGTACGAGGCCGACCGCGAGGCCCGCGCACGCGCCGGCGAGCTGGTCACGGCGCTGGCTTGAGCGCGCGGCGCCCGCCACCGGCCCGGGGCGCCCCTGCCACACTGGAGGCGTGAGCTGGCTCCTCACGATCCTCGGCATCGTGCTGCTGATCGTGCTTCACGAGCTCGGCCACTTCACCGTGGCCAAGGCCGTAGGCATGCGCGTCGAGCGCTTCTCCCTGTTCTTCCCGCCCAAGCTCGTCAGTGTGCGCAGGGGGGAGACCGAGTACATGATCGGCGCCATCCCCGCGGGCGGCTACGTGAAGATCACCGGCATGAACCCGGAGGAGCTCGGCGAGCTGGATCCGGCCGTGACCCGGCGCGCCTACTACGCGCAGGCGCCCTGGAAGCGCATCGTCGTGATCCTCGCCGGGCCGGCCGTGAACCTGCTGATCGCGTTCGCGCTGTTCTGGGGCGTGCTGCTGGCGGGCGATCTCAACGGCGCCGAAACGCTGGCCAACCTTCGCCCCTCGACCCAGACCGTGGTGGCCACCAATACCGTGCATGCGGTCCAGCGCGGAGAGCCCGCGGCCGCGGCGCTGCGAAGCGGCGATCGCATCGTGGCGATCGACGGCCAGACCGCGCGCAGCGCCGAGGCGATCCGCGACGCGATCGCCTCCCACCGCTGTTTCGGTCCTCAGATCGACGGCTGCCGCGCGGCCACGCCCGTGTCGCTAGCCGTCCAGCGCTCCGGCCGCGAAGCCAGGCTCGAGATCCGGCCCCGCTACAGCAAGGCGCTCGGGCGCATGGAGCTCGGCTTCGAGTTTGGCCTGCAGGCGAAACGATTCGGCGCGCTCAGCGCTGCAGGAGCCGCGCTGGGCGAGATGTGGGGGGTCACAGCCCAGACGCTCACCAGCCTCGGCCACGCCTTCACCAGCGAACGGGTGCGGCACGAAGTCCACAGCATCGTGGGGATCACCGAGATCGCCCACGAAAGCGTCGCCGCCGGCGCGGGTTACGCGCTGGTCGTGCTCGGCTTCATCTCGCTGGTGCTCGCGGTCATCAATCTGTTCCCCTTCCTGCCGCTGGACGGCGGTCACGTGCTGTGGTCGCTCGCGGAGAAGGTCCGGGGTCAGCGGATTTCGCTCGCCAGCATGTACCGCTTCAGCTCCGTGGGGATCATCCTGCTGCTGTTTCTCGTGCTCAACGGCCTCAGCAACGACATCAGCCGGCTCGCCGGCTGAGCGCGCGCGTTCGATCAGCCTCGCGCGCGGGCACCGGTTAGCCCGGTGCGCGCACGCTCACCCAGCTCTTGACCAGCGGCCCGAACCGCTCGGGCAGCGCGGGGCCGAACAGACGCTCCAGCTCGGCCCGTCGCAGCAGCGAGATCTCCTGCCATTCGCCGGCCGCGCCCAGGCGCCAGTAGGGCCGGCGCAAGCGCGCCGGCAGCCAGTGCGCGCCGGGAAGCAGCGAGTGCGGCTCGATCGGGAAGGCGTACGCGGGCGTCTGCACGTACCAACCCTTGCCCACGCGGCGCACTTCGGCGGCGAACGCGGCGCGCCGGCCCCGCGGCACGTGCTCGATCACGCTCGAGCAGTACACCAGGTCGAACTCATCCGCCGCGAACGGCAGGCCCGCCGCCGCATCGGCGCGCACGAACGCGCCCGGGTAGTCGGGACGGTCGACGATGTCCACGCCGGTGATGTCCAGCCCGGGCTCGAGCGCGCGCAGCCCCACACGCCCGCAGCCGAGGTCCAGCACGCGCGCGCTGCCGGGCAGCCGTGCGAGCGCGAAGAAGCGCGCGTGGCGGCGCGCGCGGGCGCGCGCCGCCAGGGGTGAGGCGACCCGGGCCAGCGGGCCGCGTGCAGTCGCGTAAACGTCCTCCATCTAGAATCAGCCTATGGCCTCACAGCGCCAGATCCACGTGGGCTCGGTGCCGATCGGCGGCGGCGCGCCGGTCGCCGTGCAGACCATGACCAAGACCGAGACTGCCAACCTCAACGCCACGATGCGCCAGATCCGCGCCGTCGCCGAGGCCGGCGCGGACATCGTGCGGGTGGCCGTGCCGCGCGAGCAGGACGCCGAGGCGCTGAAGAACATCGTCGCCTCCTCGCCGATCCCGGTGATCGCCGACATCCACTTCAACCACACGCTGGCGCTGAAGGCGATCGAGGCGGGCGCCCATTGCGTGCGGCTCAATCCCGGCAACATCGGCGGCCCCGAGAAGGTCGCCGAGGTGATCGCGCTGGCCAGGCGACACGGCACGCCGCTGCGCGTGGGCGTCAACTCCGGCTCGCTGCCCAAGCACCTGCGCGAGCTCGAGTTCGAGGATCCCGTGGAGGCGCTGGTCACGGCAGCCGTCGAGACCGTGGAGCTGATGGAGCGGCTCGACTTCACCAACTTCAAGGTGTCGATGAAGTCCACCTCGGTGCCCAACACGATCGCCTCCAACCGCAGGCTGTCCGAGCGCATCCCCTACCCGCTGCACCTCGGCATCACCGAGGCCGGCACCAAGTGGTCGGGCTCGCTCAAGTCCGCTGTCGGGCTCGGCACGCTGCTGGCCGACGGGATCGGCGACACGATCAGGATCTCCCTGTCAACCTTCCACGCCGAGGAGGAGGTGAAGGTCGCCTGGGAGCTGCTCAAGGCGCTGAAGCTGCGCGAGCGCGGCCCGGTGCTGATCGCCTGCCCTACCTGCGGGCGGCTGCAGTTCGACATGGACAGGGTCGTCGCCGAAGTCGAGCAGCGCCTCGAGGCCTACGAGGATCCGATCGAGGTCTCGGTGCTGGGCTGCGCGGTGAACGGCATCGGCGAGGCCCGCCACGCCGACTTCGGCATCACCGGCGCCAAAGACATGGGCATGATCTATTCGAAGGGGGAGCCGCTGAAGAAGGTTCCCACCGAGCAGCTGGTCGACGAGCTGTTCAAGGAGATCGACCGCTACTACGCCGCCGGCAAGCGCATCCAGCGCGACGAGACCGCCGCCGCGCAGGCGCGCGAGTGGCTGGCGGCCAACGAGGACGCGAGCGCCATGACCCCCGAGCGGATCGCGGCGCTCGAGGCCGCGGCGGCGGAGAACGACGCCAGCGCCGGCGCGGTGCTCGAGTCGATGCTCGAGGCAGCGCCCGCCGGGCTCGATGAGATCGCCTCGCCCGTGGCCGGGCGGCGCTTCAGCCGCAGCTGACAGGCTCGGCGCGCACGCGCTTAGCCGCAGGAGCGCGTTAGCTCAGGGGCGGGCGCGCATGTCGCCCGCCCCTGAGGTTCATCCTGGGAGCGGCTCCTGCGCGCGCGGACCCGGTACATAGGCCTCGGCAGGCTCGAGAAAGTCGCGAATCTGCTCGCGCAGCTGCGGCGTGTCCTCGTGCCCGTGCACCGATGCCGCGTGCTCGGCCGCCGCGCGCACCACCTCGTCCTCCTCACCGATGATCACCAGCGAGCAGCTGGACTCGCTGGGCCAGCGGCGGCAGTCTGCCATACGTCTTGCCATCGGCTCTCCTCTCGCGTCGGTGTGCGTTCGATCGTTGCGCCTCTGGGCGCGTCGGTCAAGCGCTTGGCCTAGGACACCGCCGCGAAGCGCTCCGCCACCTTGCTCCACAGGACCACGTTCCACCACGCGTCGATGTAGTCCGGGCGCCGGTTCTGGTATTTCAGGTAGTAGGCGTGCTCCCACACATCCACGCCCAGCAGCGGGGTGGAGCCCTGCGAGATCGGGTTGTCCTGGTTGGCGCTGCCGACGATCGCCAGGCCAGAGCCGTCGTGCACGAGCCATGACCAGCCGGAGCCGAACTGGTTGACGCCCGTTTCCTTCAGCTTGGACTTGAAGTCCTCGAAGGATCCGAAGGCGGTGTCGATCGCGCTCGCCAGCTCGCCATCGGGCGCGCCGCCCCCGCTCGCGCTCATGCTCTCCCAGAACAGGCTGTGGTTGTAATGCCCGCCGCCGTTGTTTTTGACGGCTGTGCGCTTGTCGGCCGGCAGGCCGTCGAGGTTCTGCAGCACCTGCTCGACCGGCCGCTCGGCCCACTCGGTGCCCTCGAGCGCGCCGTTGGCCTTGTCGACGTAGGCCTGATGGTGCTTGTCGTGGTGGAATTCCATCGTCGCCTTGTCGATGTGCGGTTCGAGCGCGTCGTACGGATAGGGAAGCGGCGGAACGGAATAGGCCATGTCTGGTGGCTCCTTGTCGAGGTCTCGTGAACGGCCGGGTGGCGCTGTTCTATCAAAGGGGCCGCCAGCCGCGGCCGTGCCGTGTGCATGCGTGGCGCCCGGCGGATCTATACGCTCGACCCGGCGCCCCAAGCCGCCAGGAGGCGCTCGACCATGACCCGCCTCTCCGGCTACCTACTGCCAACCGAGAAGCAGCCGCCAGGCGACGCGGAGGCCACCTCGCACAAGCTGATGGTGCGCGCCGGGCTGATTCGCCAGATGGGCGCCGGCATGTGGAGCTGGCTGCCCGCCGGCTGGCGCGTGCATCAGCACGCGGTGCAGATCATCCGCGAGGAGATGGATGCGATCGGCGGCCAGGAGATGCTGATGCCGGTGCTGCAGCCGGCTGAGCCGTGGCGCAAGAGCGGCCGCCTGGGGATCGAGGAGCTGTTCAAGCTCTCGGACCGCAAGGGCTCCGAACTCGTGCTGGCGATGACCCACGAGGAGGCCGTCACCTTCCACGTCGCGCAGATCGTGCGCTCTTACCGCGACCTGCCGCTGATCCTCTACCACTTCCAGGTCAAGGAGCGTGACGAGCCGCGGCCCCGCGCCGGCGTGCTGCGCACGCGCGAGTTCATCATGAAGGACTCCTACACGTTCGATCGCGATCAGGTCGGCCTCGAGCAGCGCTACGAGCTGCACGTGGGCGCGTATGACCGCATCATGCAGCGCACCGGGCTGCGCTTCTACCGCGTGCGCTCGGACGTCGGCATGATGGGCGGACTGGGTGCGCACGAGTACATGGCCCCCTGCCCGGCCGGGGAGGATGAGATCGCGCTTGCGCCCGGCTATGCCGCCAACGCGCAGGTCGCCTTGCGCGATCCAGACGTGCGCAAGGTGGACGACCGCTACGTGCGCGCGGGCGAGCAACTGTCGATCGAGCCGGCGATCGAGGTGGGCAACATCTTCATGCTCGGAACGCGCTACTCCGAGCCGCTGGGCGCGCGCTACCTGGACGAGCGCGGCGACGAGCAATTCGTGTGGATGGGCTCGTACGGGATCGGTCCGGCGCGGATCGTGGCCGCGGCGGTGGAGCAGTTCTCCGACGAGCACGGCATCTCCTGGCCGCGTGCGCTCGCGCCGTTCGCGGCGCACCTCGTGGTCATCGGCGGCGACGGCTCGCCCGAGCGACAGGCCGCCGACCGTCTGTACAAGCTGTTGAGCGCGGGTGGCGTCGAGCTCCTGTACGACGACCGCGACGTCGGTCCGGGCGAGAAGTTCGCCGATGCCGAGCTGCTCGGGTGCCCGCTGCGCCTTACCGTCGGGCGTCGCGCGCTGGACTCCGGCGAGGCCGAGGTCCAGGTGCGGCGGGGGCGTCGCGACGCCCCCGGACTGCCCCTGCGGGGGGAGGACGGGCAGCTCATACGGGCGGTGCGCGAGCTGTGGCAAAGCCTTCCCTGAAGCTGCTCGGGCTCGATCGCTCCGGACCAGCGCCGCCCGAGACCGCGGCCGGGCGCCCGCTGCGGCCGTGGACGGTGCCCAACGCGATCGGCTTCGCGCGCCTGGCGCTGATCCCCGCGTTCCTGGTGAGCGCCTTCTCGAGCGCGCACGGGACCGGCGCCCTGCCCGCAACGCTGTTCGCGGTGATCGGCTGGGGCGACTACGCCGATGGCATCGCGGCCCGGCTCACGCGCCAGTACAGCCGCCTGGGGGCGCTCATGGATCCCTTCACCGACCGCCTGCTGGTGGTCTCGGGCGTCGTCGTCTGCTGGCATTTTGCGCTGCTGCCGCGATGGGCGCTCGCCGTGCTGGCGGTGCGCGAGCTCGCGATGCTCGCGCTCGCGCGCTACGGGATCGGGCGCGGGGTGGAGCTGCGCATCAACTGGCCCGGGCGCCTCGCCGTGGCGCCGGTGATGGGCTCGTTCTTCTTTGCCATGGTCGCGCTCAGAGGCGTCGGCGAGGTGATGCTGTACGTGGGCCTCGCGCTGGCGCTGGCGGCGAGCGCGCTGTACGTGCGTGCGGGCCTGCTGCAGGTGCGGACAACGCGTTAGCCTCAGGCTCAGCCTGACCTTTGATCTATATACTCGTCGCATCCCCTGCCTGCCGCGCCCGCGACCCGTGGCGTCCGGCCGGCGCAAGTTCGCACGAGGAGGAGAGCCCAGCATGGACGATACCTTCCCCGATCTCGGCTCGCTGTCGGATGTCGAACTGAAAGACGTGATCCGCCACCTGACCGAGGAGGAGACGGAGATCTCCTACCGGCGGCGGATCCTGCACGGCAAGATCGACATCCTGCGCGCCGAGCTCGTCAATCGCCTGCGCAAGAAGCACGAGGGGGGCGAGGTCCTGATCACCGGCGACGACGTGCAGCGGCTCACCGACATCCTCGCCGGCCGCTCCTCGCCCGAGGCCGGGCCCGAGAGCGCGACCGGAGACGGCCAGCTGTGAGAGTCTCGCCGCCGGCAGACGGCGCCCCGGGCCCGCCGGGCGGCTAGCGCCCTGGACGGCTGCCGTGGCACTGCACTGCACAGAGTGCGGCTTCGTGAACGCCGAGGGCGCCAACTACTGCCAGCGCTGCGGCGCGCTGCTGCCGCGCGCCGAGAGCGCCGGTGAGCCCGCGACCGCCACCTACCGGATCGATGACACCGGCGAGCTGGTGCCGGTGGAGCTCGACGAGGTCACCGCCCACGGCCCCGCGCTGGTGATCCGCGCCGGCGGCGGGCGCGAGGGTGAGAGCTTCGCGATCGACGGCGAGCGCACGACGATCGGGCGGCGCCCGGACTCCGCGGTGTTTCTCGACGACGTCACCGTATCGCGCGACCACGCGCTGCTGATCCAGCGTGGCGATCAGTGGTATCTCGACGACCTGGGCTCGCTCAACGGCACGTACGTGAACCGCACGCGCATCGAGTCGCAGCGCCTCGAGGAGGGCGATGAGGTGCAGATCGGCAAGTACAAGCTGACCTTTCACGTCCGCTGATGGCGCCGCGCGCACCAGACACCGATGCCGGTGGGCCAGCGGCTGCCCACGCCGAGCGGCCGCCCAGCCGGGCGGGCGCGCCCGCGCCGAGGGCCGCCGCGCAGCGTCCCCCGATGATGATCGGGAAGGCGCCGGGCGAGGCCGGGGCGCGCCCGAAGTCGCTCACGATCGGCGCCGTCTGCAAGGCCCTCTTGCAGGAGTTCCCGGACATCTCGATCTCCAAGATCCGCTACCTGGAGGACCAGAAGCTGCTGGCGCCGCGCCGCACGCCGGGCGGCTACCGCCTTTACACCCAGGGGGACGTCGCCCGCCTGCGCACGATCCTGCGGATGCAGCGCGACGAGTTCCTGCCGCTGCGCGTGATCCGCCAGGAGCTCGCGGCGGGGCGCTCGCCGAACGAGACCCCGGAGCCGGGCCGCGTGGCACGAGAGGGCATGCGCGTGTGGCGTCCGAGCGTGAGCGTGCGCGCGACCAGCGGCGCTCTGTACTCGATCGAGGACGTGCTCGAGGAGACCAAGGCCGACGCGGGCCTCGTGCACGAGCTCGAAGATTTCGGCGTCGTCAAGGGCGAGCTGCGTGGCGGCGTGCGCTACTTCGACGAGACCGAGCGCGAGATCGTCGCCGCGGTGGCCGAGCTCGCGCGCTATGGCGTGGGCGGGCGCAACCTGCGCGTGTTCCGCTCTTCGGCCGACCGCGAGGCGAATCTGCTGCAACAGATCCTCGCGCCCGCCCTGCGCTCGCGCAACCCCGAGCGGCGCAAGGAGGCGATCGAGGCGCTCGAGAACCTCGCCGCGGTGGCCACCCATCTCAAGCACCTGCTGCTGGTGCGTGACCTGCGCAAGATCGTGCGCTGATGGACCCACAGCGGCTGCGTGGGCTGATCAGGGAGATACCGGACTTTCCCCGACCTGGAATCGGCTTCAAGGACATCACGCCGCTGCTCGCCGATCCGCGCGGGCTCTCCGACAGCGTGCGCGGGCTGGCCGAGAGCGCGCGGCCGCTCGGCGTGGACTGCGTGGTCGCAGCCGAGGCGCGTGGCTTTCTGCTCGGCCCGGCGCTGGCGCTCGAGCTCCGAGCCGGCTTCGTGCTGGCGCGCAAGCCGGGCAAGCTTCCGTACGAGACGGTCAGCTCCGAGTACCTGCTCGAGTACGGCGCCGGCGAGCTCGAGCTGCACACCGATGCCGTGCGCGACGGCACGCGCGTGCTCGTGCACGATGACCTGCTGGCCACCGGGGGGACGGCGGCGGCGCTGTGCGAGCTCGTCGAGCAGCTCGGCGGCGAGGTCGTGGGGTGCGGCTTCTTGATCGAGTTGACGTTCCTGAACGGACGCAAGCGGCTCGAGCCGCGCGACGTTCACGCGCTGCTCAGCTACTCCTCGTAGGCTCTGAGCCGGTGCCCACAGCGCGTCGCAGCCGGATCCTCGCCGCGCAGACGCAGGCGCTCTGGGACGTGATCGCCGACCCGCACCACCTGCCGCGCTGGTGGCCGCGCGTGGCGCGCGTGGAGGACGTCGAGGGCAACGCGTTCACGGAGGTGATGAAGACCGCCAAGGGCAAAGTCGTGCGAGCCGACTTCGAGCTGGTGACATCAGATGAGCCGCGCACGCTGCGCTGGGAGCAGCGCCTGGCGGGCACCCCGTTCGGGCGCCTGCTCAGCTCGGCGACGACCACGGTCAGCCTCCAGGCGGCGGACGGGGGCACGCGCGTGACGATCGAGCTGCGCCAGCAGCTGACCGGCTTTTTGCCGCGCTTCGGCTCCTACATGGTGCGCCGCGCCGCGGTGGCGACGATCGAGGAGGCACTCGACGGGCTGGAGCGGATCAGTGGCTGAGGAGCTCGGGCCACCGGCGATGCGCTGGTGGGGGTGGGGCGATCCGGCGCGCGCGCCGGAGCTTCCCGCCGGGGCGCTGCGCTACCTGTCGCCGCGCCTGGGCTCTGCGCCGCGTGCAAGCCCCCCGGTGGCGCTGGCGAGCGTGCAGCTGCCTGGGACGGCGCTCGGGCGCGCCACGCTCGCGAGCCTGAGGGCGATCGTGGGCGACGGAGCCGTGCGCGAGGATCGCGCCGAACGCGTCGCCCACGCGGCCGGCAGAGGCTATCCGGACCTCGTGCGCCTGCGCTCGGGCCAGCTCGAGGCGGCGCCCGACGCGGTCGTGCTGCCAGGCTCGCACGATCAGGTGCGCGCGCTGCTGGAGCTGTGCGCCGCGCGGTCGGTGGCGGTGGTGCCATTCGGCGGCGGCACCAGCGTGGTGGGCGGCGTGGCGCCGCTGCGCGGCTCCCACGAGGCAGTGCTGGCGCTCGACATGCGCCGCATGGGGCAGCTGGTCGACCTCGACTTGAGCTCCCTCACCGTGAGCGTCCAGGGCGGCATGCGCGCCGCGGCGCTCGAGCGCTACCTGCAAGCGCGCACGCTCACGCTCGGGCACTTCCCGCAATCTTTCGAGTACGTGTCGCTCGGCGGCTGCGTCGCCACGCGCTCGGCGGGCCAGGCCTCCAGCGGGTACGGCTCGATCGACAAGATGGTGCTCGGCCTGCGCCTGGCTGCCCCGGCGGGCGATATCGAGCTGCCCGCGATCCCCGCCACCGCCGCCGGTCCCGGCCTGCGTCAGCTGCTGGTCGGCTCGGAGGGGACGCTCGGCGTGATCGATCGGCTCGCGCTGCGCGTGCGCCCGGCGCCGCAGGAGCGCATCTATGAGGGATTCTTCTTCCCCGACTTCGCGGCCGGGACAGAGGCGCTGCGGGCCCTGGCCCAGCAGCATGCGATGCCCGAGGTGGCGCGTCTGTCCGACGAGCAGGAGACGCAGACCTCGCTCGCGTTCGCGGGCGCCGGACGGATCAGGGATGCGCTCGGGCGCGTGTACCTGGGCGCGCGCGGCTACCGCCGCGGCTGCCTGGCGATCCTCGGCTTCGAGGGGGTCGCGCGCGAGCTGGGCGAGCGGCGCCGGCGCGCACGCGCGCTCGTGCGCGGTGGCGGCGGGCTGGCTGTGGGTCGCTCGGCGGGCGAGGCGTGGGTCAGGAGCCGCTTCATGGCGCCCTACCTGCGCGATGAGCTGCTCACGCACGGGATCCTCGTGGAGACGCTCGAGACCGCTGCGCAGTGGTCGGACCTGACCCGGCTGCACCGCGAAGTCGGGCACGCGATCAGGCACGCGCTGGGCGCGGCGGGCACGCCTGGGCTCGTCATGTGCCACGTCTCGCACCTGTACGAGACGGGTGCCTCGTTGTACTTCACGTTCCTCGCGCCGCGCCGGCAGGACGACGAGCTCGGCCAGTGGCAGGCGGTCAAGCAGGCCGCCAGCCGCACGATCGTAGATGGCGGTGGCACCATCACCCACCATCACGCCGTGGGCCGCGATCACGCGCCGTGGATGGACGCGGAGGTCGGCGCGGCGAGCCTCTCGGCGCTGCGCGCGCTGAAGCGCGAGCTCGACCCCGAGGCGATCATGAACCCGGGAAAGCTGCTCGGCTGATCAGTGCAGGGCGAAGCTGCCGCGCAACACGACCGGCCCAGGGCTGGTCGGGCGTTCGCTCGTCTCCCTGGTCACGATCATCTGCTGGTAGGAGCCGGCGTTGCCCGGCAGTAGCGCGCCGCCCTGCAGGCGCCCGTCGGATCCCACGGGCGGGCTCTTGCTGAGCGGCTCGAAGCTGGTGGCGGAGTTGTACAACCAGACCGCGTAGAAGAAGCCTTTCGACGGCGCAAGCCCCGTGGCCGCCAGATAGAAGGCGTAGGTGCTGCCTTCCCGCAGCACCGCTGCGACTCCGAGGGCCTTGCTGGAGGCATTCGGCGGGGTAAGGGTCAGGCGCTTGGTTTCGGTGGCGCGCGGGGCGCTGGAGGCGGTGGAGGTGCTGCTCGTAGATGTGGAGGCGCCTGCGCTGGCCGCGGGCGAGCGCGCGCGGCTGTGAGAGCCGCCGCCGCTGGTGAGCAGCACGACCGCGACCACGACCGCGGCGATCGCCGCGAGCACGATCGCTCCTCCGAGCCGCGAGCTCGGCAGCTGCGCCGCGGAGCGCGCGGCGGACAGGCTCGCGGAGGCGGCACGCGAGGCCGCCCCGGCCGGGGGCGCGCTAGGCGTGGTGGCCGACTCCGCTCGCGCCGGCTCGGCGGGTGGGTGCTCGCCCGCGAGGGTGGCCGGGGCGGTGGCGGCCGCGGGGCCCGCGCCGTCGGGTATCTCCGGCAGCGACCCGGGCGCGAGCGAAGCGAGCTGCTCGGCGACCGCGCGCGCCCAGGCCTGTGCCGCCGGCGAGTCCTCGAGCAACCGTCGCGCGTGCAGCCGTTGCGAGCCGCCGGCGCTCTGGCCGAGCAGGTAGTCGCCGATCTGCTCGCGCCGCTCGGGCGCGAGCTCGCGCGCCTGGCGCGGCGCCAGCACGGCCAGCGCGGCGTGGGCGCGGTCGTGTACCGCACGCTCGCTGATCTGCAGCATCGCGGCTACCTCGGCATAGGCCTTGCGCTGGCGCAGCAGCAGCGACAGCGCCGCTCGCTGGTCGGGGGGGAGGTCGTCCAATCGGCTCATCTTTTTCGACACCTTCGCCGCCCAGAACGCTCTGGAGCCCGGCCCGGCAGAGTCGGTCATTTCTAGGCTATCGTGGCGCCGCGATGGCCACGCCGACCGCGCAGCAGATCAACGCGGCGCTGCGCGGGTTCGACCGGCTCTACGGCTTGGAGCTGCTCGACTACAGCGAGGCCGAGGTGCGTGCGCGCGTGCGGGTGCGCGACGAGCTCAAGCAGCCGGCGGGCCTCGTCCACGGCGGCCTGTTCGCCGCGGTGGCCGAGTCGCTGGCGTCGCTGGCCACCGCGCTAGCGGTGCTCGGGGAAGGCAACAGCGCGGTTGGCCTGTCAAACAACACGAGCTTCCTGCGCCCGATCATCGGCGGCTGGGTGCACGCGCACGCTACGCGCCTGCACCGCGGTCGCACCACGTGGGTGTGGGACGTGCGCTTCAGCGACGACGCCGACCGCACCTGCGCGGTCACGCGCATGACGATCGCCGTACGACCCGTTAGCCGCTAGCGCGCGCGGCCCAGCGGGGGGGCCATCTGCGCGGGCAGCGGCTGGGCGGCGAATCCCGTGTCAGGCAGCGCCGCGGGCAACCGCGCGCCGGGCACGCCGCTGTCGTTGATCGGCACCATCGCCTGCGCCGCCGCGGCGGCCAGCGGCCGATCGAGGGCATAGATGCCGACGACCACGCCCGCGGTGGCGATCACGATCGTGCGTCCGCCTCGCGTGAGCAGACCCGTGACCCCCCTGATCGGCGTGGCCCGCCGGGTTGCCGGGCTCCCGGGCAAGAAGCTGTTGTCCGGCGAGGTGACCACGCGCAGCGGCGGCACGCAGGTCCCCTGCCCGCCCTGCTTGCAGTCGCCGTACTGAACCGAAAACGCCCCGCTCGGGTCATGCGTCGCTTCGGTCAGGGCCAGTCGGCGAAAGGACTGCCCCAGCCAGTACACCGGATACGGCGCCAGCAGCAGCGTCTCGAGCGTGCTGTGCGAGATCGGCCGGTCCTGAAGCGTGTCGCCGCAGCCGGCCGGCGCCAGGGCCAGGCACAGCGCGCATGCACCCCCAACGGCGCGGCCGCGGAGCGACCCGAGCGCTCGTCCGATCATGCTCGCCGGCTCAGCCCCGGTAGCGGTTGGTGATGGGCATGCGCCGGTCGCGGCCGAACGCCCGTTCGGTCACCTTGATGCCGGGCGGCGCCTGGCGGCGCTTGTACTCGGCCAGGTCGACGAG
>VAWK01000018.1:35933-86220 GCA_005885515.1 Actinomycetota bacterium
GCAGGATCCGATCGAGCAGCTCGTAGGGGGGCAGCGAGTCCTGATCGCGCTGTCCCGGTCTCAACTCGGCCGTCGGAGGGCGCTCGAGCACGGACACGGGAATCGGTTCGGCGACGCCGCCGGCGGCGCGCGCGGGCGAGTTGCGCCAGCGCGCAAGCCGGTAGACCAGCGTCTTCGGCACGTCCTTGATGACCGCAAACCCGCCCGCTAGATCGCCGTACAACGTGCTGTAGCCGACCGACATCTCGGACTTGTTGCCGGTCGTCAGCACGAGCCAGCCGAATCTGTTGGAGAGCGCCATCAACAGGTTGCCGCGGATGCGCGCCTGCAGGTTCTCCACGGTCAGGTCCTCGCTCCCGGTGCCCGGCCCGCCGGTGCCGATCGCGGCGGGGACGGCCGATTTGGCGGCGAGCGCGGGCGGCGTGCCCGCGGAGGCAGGCGAGAGCTCGTCCTTGAGCGTGTGCAGGTAGGCATCGAGCACGTCGTCGATCGGCAGCTCGTGCGCGGCCACGCCGAGCGTCGCGGCCACAGCGCGGGCGTCGCGTTGCGTCTCTGTCGAGGAATAGCGGGAGGGCATCACGGCCGCGCTGACCCTCTCGGCACCGAGCGCGTCTGCGGCGAGGCAGGCCACGAGCGCCGAGTCGATGCCGCCCGAGAGGCCTAACAGGACGTGCCCGAAACCGTTCTTGTGCACGTAATCGCGCAGGCCGAGCGCGAGCGCCGCGTACACCTCGGCCTCCACCGGCGTGATCGGCACCGCCAGCGAAGGGGCCACCGGGGACGCCGCCGGGTCGTGCGCACGGGCCGGCAGCGGCGGGAGGATGCGAGCGGCGGCAGTCCCCGGTGAGCGTGCCGTGGGACGATGCCCTGCCTCGCGCAGGCGCGCGGCCGCGGCGCGGTCGAGGTGCACGTCGCACACCAGCAGCTCCTCGCGGAACTGGGCCGCGCGCGCGATCGTCTCGCCGGTGTGGTCGATCACGCAGGAGTGTCCGTCGAAGACGAGTTCATCCTGCCCGCCCACCAGGCCGCAGAAGGCGACGTATGCCAGGTTATCCCTGGCGCGTTGTGCGAACATGCGCTCGCGCTCGGCGCCCTTGCCCGCGTGATAGGGAGAGGCGGAGATGTTCACGATCAGCGTGGCGCCGGCCAGCGCCTCCTCGGTTGCCGGCGGGCCGGGCTCCCACACGTCCTCGCACACGGTCAGCCCGATGCGGTGCGAACCCACGTCGAGCACCGCCCCGGCCGAGCCCGCCTGGAAGTAGCGCTGCTCGTCGAAGACGCCGTAGTTGGGCAGGTAGACCTTGCGGTAGATCGCCCGAATCGCGCCGTCCGCGAGCACGGCGGCCGCGTTGTAGACGTCCTCCGCGCGCTCCGGAAAGCCGACCACGGCGATCGGGCCGTGCGTCCCGGCCGCAAGCTCTTCCAGCGCCGCTCTGGCGCGCGCCAGGAAGTCCTCCCGCAGCAGCAGATCCTCGGGCGGATAGCCGGTCACGGCCAGCTCGGGGAACAGCACGAGATCGGCCCGCGCGTCGCGCGCCGCAAGCTGGCCGGCCCGGATCCGCTCGATGTTTCCGTCGATATCGCCGACGGTGGCGTTCATCTGGCAGAGCGCCAGGCGCAAGCTGGACGTTGTCGCGCGCACCTCTTGAAGTATGGCCCGCGCGCGTCGGCAGCCGACTACGGGTTCTTGACCTGCACGAGCTCCTGGGCTTCGTAGCCCAACAGCTTCAGTTTGCCTGTGAGTTCGCCCGCACCCGAAGTGCTTTCAAGGCTGCCCGACGCGGCGTTGAATTCGAGTTTGGAGGGCGCGGCGCCGATGCTCGAGCCGTTCGTCTCCTTCGGCTTCAGCGAACCGTGGAATTCCACGTTCAGCGCGCTTGCCGTCCTGGTTCCGTCACAGCGGATCGCCACGTAGAACCAGCGGCTCGATTTGGGGTCGTACTTGACCTGCGGGTCGCAGGCGGCGACGCCACCGATGAACGTCGAGAAACCGACCGGCCAGCCCACGATCGCGAGGTTCGCCCGTTTGTAGGCCGCGACCTCCGATTCGTGTCCGATGTCCTGGCCGGCCGTCCCCCGAGCCCCACGACTACCAGTGCGGACAGCATAGCGGCGCCCCCACCGCGCGCGAGCGGATGCGGTAGCCGCGCCGGGTGGCCCGTCACGCTGCCGCGCACGTTGATCGCTTGGTCGCCCGCCCGAGCCTCACCGGAAGAAGGGCTAGTTGACGCGGGCGCGTGCCGAGTTCGTGCGCGAGGCGACCGCCCTCTTGGACGGACGCTTGCGAACGGAGCGCACGCCGGCGGCGCGAGCGAGCGAGCCGATCGCCGACTTGAGATTCTGGGCGATGGCCTCCAGTTCGGGCAGCGCGTCGTAGTCGCCCAGCAGGCCGAAGCCGAGATGCCCGTCGTAGCTCATCACGGCGATGCCAAGGGCCTGGCGCCGGGCGAGGGGCACGACCGGATAGAGCACCTGCAGGCGGCGTCCGAGCACGTACAGCGGAAACTGCGGACCGGGGACGTTGGTCACGACGAGATTGAAGAAGCGCTGTCGAGCCTGCAGCCGTGCCGCCTGGCTGAGGATCGTGGGGGGAGCGAAGCCGGCGAGGTTCGTGAGCACCTGTGCTCCGACGGCCTGGCCTGACTTCTTCAGGTCCGCCATCGCCGCGCTCACCTGATGCAGGCACTCGGCCGGATTGCGCACGCCGACGGGAAGCGGCGCCCACATGGCGGCGACCTGGTTGCCGAGCGCGCCCCGCTGGGACTCGGCACGCACCGACACCGGCACCATCGCCTTCAGCTCGAGCCCCTCGGTGTCGGTTCCGCGGTCGCGCAGGTAGCGACCGAGCGCGAGGCTGACGGCGGTGAGCACGACGTCGTTCAGCGTGCCCCCGAGCGAGTCCTTGATCGCCTTGAACTCGGCCAGGTCGGCGTCATGGAAGGTGTAGCGCCGGTGCGGTCCGATGTCGACGTTGAACGGACTATCAGGCGCCGGGGCGTTGATGCCGGCGATCGCCGTCGCGCCTACGCTCACGAGCCCCTCGAGCACCTGCGTGACGGCCCTGCGGGGCGCCCGCAGGAGCGCCCGCGCGCCGCGGCCCATCTCGGCGGGCACGGTCATGCGTTCGCGCAGCGCCTCGCCCAGCAGCTTGGCCTGACCCGGCAGCGGTTTGGCGGTCCACGGCACCGGCGGTTGCCCGGTGGGGGCCGGTTCGGGCGCCGCGTCGAACAGCACGGTCGTGATGTCCACGCCCGAGATTCCGTCCACGAGCGCGTGGTGGGTCTTTGCGATCAGCGCGAAGCGCCCGCCCACCAGGCGCTCCACCAGCCAGATCTCCCACAGCGGCTTCGAGCGATCGAGGCGCTGCGAGAAGAGGCGGCCGGCAAGCCGCTTGAGCGCCTGCTCATCGGCGGGTTTGGGCAGCGCCGTGTGGCGGACGTGGTAGCGCGGGTTGAAGTACGGGTCGTCGACCCAGATCGGGCGTCCCTGCTGCAGCGGCACGTGGGCCAGCCGCTGGCGGTAACGCGGCACCAGGTGCAGGCGGCTGAGCACGTGGTCGACCAGCTCCTGCGCCGTCGGCGCGGTGCCCTGAAACACCATCACCGACGCCACGTGCATGTGGGCGCTGGAGTTGTCCTCGAGGTGAAGAAAGGCCGAATCGAGCGCAGACAGGCGGTCGGGGTTCGCCATCGGTCGATTGTCGCTGCTGCGGCGGCGCGCGTCAACGACGGCGTCCGAAAGCACTGGGATTGGGCGCGGAGGCACCAAACGGTCGCCGGAGCGCTTGCGCAGGCGCGGCGCCTTTAGTGCTATGCGAGGAGGCCCTCGGGCCCGCGGCCAGGAGTCGATGCCGGCGCCAGCAGGTCCTCCAGGCGCTCGAGCGTCGCCGGGGTGCCGATGGCGACGAGGATGTCGCCTGGCCGGATCGTGGTGTCGGCCGGCGGCTGGGGGTGGAACTCTGCCTGACGGCGCAGACCCACGATCATCGAGCCTCCTCGGATGTCGCCGACCGTCTGTCCAGTCGCCTCGCAGCCCTCCCCGGCGACAATCTCCTCGAGGCGGTACTCGACGTCGACGTCGACGACGCCGCTCAGCTGCGGGTGCAGCGCCAGACGCGCCATTTCGGTGGCGCTGGCCTTGTACGGAGAGATCACGCGATCCGCTCCGGCCCGTTTGAGCTTCTTCTCCGTGTCCTCGATTCCGGCCCTCGCCACGATTGCGATGTCGGCACGCAGCTCGCGGGCGGTTAAGGCGATGAACACGTTGTCCGCGTCGGAGTCGGCGCAGGCGATGATCGAGCGCGCCCGCGCTATGCCAGCCTGGACCAGCACGGCGTCGTCGGTTGCATCGCCCTCGATGAACGGGACACCTTCTCGTTCGGCCAGGTGCCGGTTCTCGCTTTTGGCGTCAACGACCACGAACCTGGCGCGAGCCGCGCGCAGGTCACGCACCACCTGGCGACCCACGCGACCGTACGCGCAGACGATGTGGTGGTCGGCGAGCGAGTCGATCATCTTCTGCATGCGCCTGGCAGCCAGAAGTTCGCCGACATGTCCGGCCGCGAAGAACTCCGCCACCGTGGCGAGCGCGTAGAAGAGCGTACCGACGCCCAGCACGATCAGTCCGACATGGATGATCTGGCCAACAGTGCTGCGGGGTTGGGGAAAGCCGCCGACCGTGGCCGCGGTGTCGAGCGCCCACCGAAATGCGTACCACGGCCCGACCCCTTCACCGACCGCGAGGCCGATCGTGCCAAGCGCCAGCAGGCCCGTGACGATCACGCCCAGAAGCGCGATGCGGCGAGCGAAGCGGGTCAGCGGACCGCTGGCTGCCACTAGGTCGTTCATGTCCTACGCGCCACCCTGATCATCCCGAGATCTGCCCGTCGCCGACCCTATGTGTCTACTTGTGCGCTCTGCTGCATCTGCAGAGGATGCCGAAGTGTGCGGCGCGTCACACAAGCGGCGTCACGGGGCCCCTAGGGTGCGAACAATTGTTCGACTCTCCGCCGAGTCTCCGCCCCCGCGGGCGGCGATCGGGGAGCCCCGACTCGCGGCCGCCGAAAAGGAGCGGCCGGTGATGGCGAAGCGGCCACTGTCGCGGCCGAAGCGCCGAGCTGACGCGCGGCGCGTTCGCGCGCTCGGCCGCGCGTGAGCCCCGCAGCTGACGCGAGGGCACAAACACACAAGGAGGTCTGTATCGATGTACCTACCGGCTCTGCCCCCTCCCCCCACGGGTGGGTGGGACCCCCCAAGCATCAACTCAGCCGCGCTCAGCTCGACGCTGTCCGGCGCGGGCTCGCTGGCGAGCACGACCACCGGCCCGTCGATGACGACGAGCCTGGCCGCCCGCAGTAGCACGCACAACGTGCTCGAGTGGCACCCCGTGACCGTGACCGGCGCGCTCAGCGCGCACCCGCCGGTCGCCGGACTAGGCGGGCGGATGGTCTCGCTGCAGGCCCTCGGCCGCCATGGCTGGGGTACCGTCGCCGTCGCTCGCACCCGCGGCGGCGGCAGCTTCCACCTGCGCTTTACCCCGCGGCGACTCGGCAGCAGGCGCCTGCGGCTGCGCTTTGCCGGCGAGAGGTACCTGCTGCGGACAACACGCGAGCTCGGCCGTCTGAACGTGTACCGCACGGTCGAGGCCTCGTGGTACGGCGGTGGAGGCGCGCTCGCCTGCGGCGGATCGCTGACGAGCGCCACGATGGGCGTGGCCAGCCGCACGCTCCCGTGCGGCACGCTCGTGACATTGCGCTTCAGCGGGCGCTCCGTGCGCGTGCCCGTGGTGGATCGCGGTCCATTTGTCGCTGGCCGCGAGTTCGACCTCACCGAGGCCACCAAGCAGGCGCTCGGCTTCGGCGACACCGGCCAGTTGTGGAGCAGCAGCTGAAGCGCGCCCCGCGCTGGCCGCGCAGCCAGTAACATCGCGCCAGGATCCGCGACAACGACCAGGAGGACCAGATGGCGTCGGTTGGCAGCGACCTCGAGAACGTTCTCGTCGGCGATCGCGAGCATTGGCTTCAGGGACCTCCGCATGCGCTGTTCAAGCAGATGCGCCGGGAATGCCCGGTGCACTTCAGCGAGCAGATCAGCGAGTACCCGGAGGAGGACGGCTACTGGTCGGTGACCACGGCCGACGACATCCACGCGGTCAGCCGCGACTGGCAAACCTACTCTTCCGAACTCGGCGGCATCACCGCGGTCTCGCGCGTCTTTCCGATCGAGCTCACGCGGGCGATGTTTATCGGCATGGACCCGCCCAAGCACGACCGCGTGAAGGCGCTGTTCCAGGCCGGCTTCACGCCCAAGCGGATCGCCGACCACGAGGGAGCGATCAGGGAGATCGTGACCGGGGTGCTCGATCGCCTGCGGGGACGCGAGCAATGCGATCTGGTCGGCGAGGTGGCGCAGCCGGTGGTCTCGCGCGTGATCGGCAGCTTCATGGGCATCCCCGAGGAGGACGACGCGATCTGGGCGAGGTTGATGAACTCCACCCTCGGTGCCGGGGACGTCGACCTCAATCCCGCCGGCATCGAGGGAGCCGTCGAAAAAGACGTCCCCGAGATCTTCGAGCGCTGCCGCAAGCTGATCGCCGCGCGCCGCGAGCACCCCACCGATGACCTCACGAGCGTGCTGGTGCACGCCGAAGTCGACGGCGAGAAGCTCGAGGAGCACGAGATCGTGATGGGCTTCTTCTTGCTGGTGGCAGCGGGCAACGACTCGACCAAGGCCACCTACTGCAGCGGCATGCGCGCGCTGATGGAGGACCGCTCCCAGATGCAGCTGCTGCTGCAGGACCCGAGCTTGATCGCAGGCGCGGTCGAGGAGTCGCTGCGCATGTTCCCCGCCTTCGCGCACTTCCGCCGCACGGCCACCAGCGACACCGAGCTGCACGGGCAGAAGATCAAGCAGGGCGAGAAGGTGGTGATGTGGTACGTGTCCTCCAACCGCGACGAGACCCGCTATGAGGACCCGGACCGCTTTGACGTGCGCCGCAACCCCGAGCACCAGGCCTTCGGCGCCGGCGGGCGCCACTTCTGCCTCGGCACCGCGCTCGCGCGTCTGGAGCTGCGCGTCCTGTTCGAGGAGACGCTGCGGCGCTTCCCGGCGATCGAGCTGGCGGGCAAGCCCGCGCACGTGGAATCCCCGTTCGTCAACCAGCTGAAGACGCTGCCCGTGCGGCTGGCCTGAGCGGATCGCGCGGACGCCTGCCCGGCGGGGGAGGGCGCGCGGACCCCGGTAGCCTCTACACGTGGCCGAGGCTCCACCGCGCGTACGTCTGCGTCAGGCTGTGCTCGTCGCAGAGCAGCTCGAGCCGGTGGCCGCGGAGCTGCGGGCCGCGCTCGGGTTGCGCGAGCCCTTCCGCGATCCCGGGGTGTCGGCGTTTGGACTTATCAACGTCGTGTTCGCGCTGGGCGACTGCTTCCTGGAGATCGTGTCCCCGGCGCAGCCCGACACAGCCGCCGGTCGCTACCTTGCCCGACACGGTGGCGACGGCGGCTACATGGTCATGTTCGACCTCGAGGACCTCGACGCCGCGAGACGCCGCGCGGAAAGTGGGGGAATACGCGTCGTGTGGCGCATCGACCTGCCGGACATCTCTGGAACGCATCTGCACCCAGCCGATATGCGCGGGGCGATCGTGTCGATTGACGGCTCACGACCATACGGGAGTTGGCGCTGGGGCGGACCGGACTGGACCGGGCGCATCGGCCGCGGCGCGCCTGGGCGCTTGCGCGGGGTCACCGTTGCGGTCGCAGATCCGTCCGCGGTCGCGGCGCGCTGGGCAGAGGTGCTTGGAGTTCCGGCGCTCCTCGACGGCCAGGCGCGGCTGGCGCTCGAGGACGCCGAGGTGCGCTTCGTGCCAGCCGGCAGTCGCACCGCCGAAGGCCTCTCGGAGCTCGTGGTGGAGCTGCCTCCGGACGTGCGCCGAGGGCGCGAGCTGAGCGATGTGGGCGGCGTGCGGGTGCGACTGCTCGAGGCCGATTAACCGGCGAGCGGAGCGAAGCTAGGCTCGCGGCGCTCCACGAAGCTCGCGACACCCTCGGTGAAATCGGGCGCGCCAAAGGAAGCCAGCATCAGGCAGTCGGCAGCGGCGAGCGCGTCGCCGAGGGTGTGCTCGAAGTCTGCGTACACCTGGCGCTTGATCGTCGCCATGCTCGCCGGCGAGCAGTTGACGGCGAGGTCGCGAGCGTAGGCGATCGTCTCATCCAGCAGCTGCTCGGGCGCAAGCGCCCTGTTTATGAGCCCGAGCTCCGCCGCCTCCTGCGCGAGCACGACGCGGCCCGACAGAAGCAGATCGAGCGCCCGTGCGGGCCCCACGAGGCGCGGCAGGATCCAGGAGATCCCGTGCTCGGCCACCAGCCCGCGGCGCGAGAACGCGGTTGTCAGCTTGGCCCCCTGGGCGGCGAACCGGATGTCGCACATCAGGGCCTGCACCAGCCCGATGCCGGCGCAGGCTCCGTTGATCGCCGCGACGATCGGCTTCGGCACCGACAGGGGAAAGGTCTGCGGGCGGCGGACCTGTGTCCGGTGGCGCTCGTCGGAGCCGCCGTCGCTCAGCTCCTGCAGGTGCTGCATGTCCGCGCCGGCGCAGAATCCCCGGCCTGCACCGGTGACGACGATCACGCGCACCTGCTCGGAGGCGGCGCACCGGTCGAGCAGGCCGAAGTACGCGTGCTCCATCTCATCGGTCCATGCGTTCAGTCGCTGCGGGCGGTTGAGCGTCAGTAACGCAACGCCGTCGCCGACCGTCATCTGGACGACTTCGCTCACGACTGCGCCCTCCGGATGGTTGAACGCCGCCGGATGCTCGAATGCGGATGCGTCAAACGGGCTGCGGCGAGCATCACGGGCGGCCCTTCTCGTCCATGAATGGCAGGTTCTCCTCCGCGCCGGTGAGCTCGAAGACCCTGCGCACATGCTCCGTCGGGCGGACGAGGCTCAGTGTCCAGCCCTGCTCGGCGGAGCGCTCGTTCAGCACGATGAACAGTCGCAGCGCCGATGAGTCGATGAACGTGAGGCGGCTGAGGTCGATGACGATCTCACGGACCGAGCGCGCCAGCACGGAGCGCACCTCCTGCTCGAGCTGTGGAGCGGTCGCGATATCGAGCTCGCCGACGGGCGTCAGCCGGGCGGCGTCTGCCTTCAGCTCGCTGTCGATCTCCAGCGCGCTCCGCTCAGAATCTGCGGCGCCGGTCATTGCAGCTGTGGAACAGCCAGGCGGGCGGCCCGTTCGGTGAGGATGGTCGCCACGCGGGCTCGCTGGCGCGGGGCGCTCCCCAGGAGCGCGGCGTCGAGCTGGGCTCGCTTGTACAGCCAATGCACGTCGGCCTCCCACGTGAAACCGATGCCGCCGTGGGCTTGGATGGCGCTCGCCGTTACCTCGCGACCGGCATCGGACGCCGCGGCCTTTGCCATCGCCGCGGCCTCCGCCAGCCGCTCGGGGTCTGCGTCGGCGGCCCAGGCCGCAAACGCCGTGTTCGCGCGTGCCTTTTCCGTGTCAAGGAGCATTTGCGCGCAGCGGTGCGAGACGGCCTGAAAGGAGCCGACCGGAACGCCAAACTGGCGGCGCTCCTTGACGTAGGCCAGCGTCAGCTCGAGCGCGCGGTCGCACACGCCGACCAGCTCGGAGCTGATCGCCACGAGCGCGCGGTCGACGCCGCCGGCCACGTCGTCCGCGAGCTCCTCGCCCGCGTCCAGCGAGGCGCTGACCCGCGCCGCCGAGCGCGTCGGGTCAATCGACGCGATGGGGACTAGTTCACACTCCGCCGGCGTAAGCGCGCGCGCCGTCCGGTCCTCGTACACGAGCACGATCACGTCCGCGTCCGCACCGCCGATGACCAGCTCGGCACCGCCGTCTTCGGCAGCTGCGAGTGCGCCGGTCAGCTCGCCGCGCGCAAATCCGGGCAGCCAGCGCTCTCGCTGCCGTGGCGAGCCAGCCAGCTCGATCAGTCCAGCTGCCATCGTCGTCGGCAGGAAGGGAACGGCCGCCAACGCGCGGCCGAGCTCTTCGCACAGGATCGTCAGCTCGAGGCAGCCCAGGCCGAGGCCGCCGTGCTCCTCGGCCACGGCGATGCCCGGCCAGCCCAGGTCGCTGAGCTCGCGCCACAGCGCCTCATCCGTGCGCCCGGTCTCCGCGAGCTCGCGCACGCGCTCCGGGCGCGAGCGCTCGCCCAGCAGCTCCCGTGCGGTGCGCTTGATGTCGCGCTGGTCGTCGGTGAGGCCGAAGTCCATGCCTGCTCTACGCCGCTGCCTTCAAGCGCGGGAGCCCGAGGACGCGCTCGGCGACGATGTTCTTGAGCACCTCGGTGGTCCCACCCTCGATCGTGTTGCCCCGCGCGCGGAGCAGCTCATAGCTCCAGCTCGTGCCGCCCGTCATCGCTTCCGGGCCGACGATGTCGACTGCCAGCTGCGTCAGCCTTTGGTTGGTCTCCGACCACAGCCACTTCACCAGCGACCCCTCGGGTCCCGGCTGTCCGTAGCGTTCGACGTCCGTCAGCCCCTTCCATGCGAGCAGGCGAATCGACTCGCAGCGCACGTGCAGCTCCGCGAGGGAGTCGGCATGCAGAGGGTCCGCCATCAGCCCTCGCTCGGCGGCGATCGCGATGAGGTCGTCTAGCAGCTGCCGAAGGCGGATCTGCAGCGCGAAACCCAGCCCCGCGCGCTCGTTCATGAGCGTCGTGAGCGCGACCTTCCAACCATTTCCCGCGCCCCCGACCACGTTCGCATCGGGGATCGTCGCCTCCTCGATGAACAGCTCGTTGAACTCGGCCTCACCGGTGATCTGGCGCAGAGGACGCACCTGCACGGCGTCCTGCTCCATGTCCATGAGGAAGTACGTCAGCCCCTTGTGCTTCTCGGCGTCGACGTCCGTGCGCGCGACCAGCATGCACCACTTGGCGTGCTGGGCGGCGCTGGTCCACACCTTCTGGCCGCTGACCACCCACTCCTCGCCGCGCTTGACCGCGCGGGTCTTGAGCGACGCGAGGTCCGAGCCGGCGTCGGGCTCGGAGAAGCCCTGGCACCAGATCTCCTCGGCCGAGAGGATCGGCTCGAGGTAGCGCTCCTTCTGCTCCGGCGTCCCCCACGCCATCAGCGTCGGGCCTCCGAGCAGAAGCCCCAGGATGTTGGCGGCCATCGGCACCCTCGCCCGGCCGATCTCTTCAAAGTAGATCGCCGATTCGGTCGGCGTGGCACCGCGGCCGCCGTACTCGACCGGCCAGTGAGGCGCGGCCCAGCCCCCCTCGTACAGGCGCCGCTGCCAGTCGCGCCGCCAGGCCAGCTGCGCGTCCTCGCCCCCCTCCACCGGCCTGGGCACGGGTGGATTCTCGGCCAGCCAATCGCGCAGCTCGTCGCGAAAGGATGTCTCCTGCTCGCTGAAGGTCAGGTCCATTCCTGCCCGGAGAGCCTACTCCTCCGGGTACCGTTGCGGGCACCCGCGAGGCCACCACGCGAAGGGAGATCAGATGTCAACGAGCGCTGTCGAAGCGCAGCCGTCCAGCGGCGATCCGATGCGGCACCACAAGCACTACCAGGAAAGCAAGCACGGGCCCTCGCCGTACGCCGGCGGAAGCAGCTTCATGGAGCGCGTCTCCGAGGCCGTGGCGAGCGGCATGGGCAGCGTCGGGTTTCTCGTGGTCAGCTCGGCCGTGATCGTCGGCTGGGTGCTGTCAAACCACGTCGTGCGCTTCCTTGAAAGCTCCTGGAAAGGGCTGCTCAACGGGCATGGCTTCGACCCCGCGCCGTTCATCCTCCTGAACCTCGTGTTCTCGGCGGTCGCCTTCTACACGGGGGCGCTGGTGATCATCGCCCAAAAGGCACAAACCCGGACCGACAAGGCCAACGAGGAAGCGGCCGCCGCGCACCGCGAGGAGCTCTCGACGCGGCAGACCGAACTGCTCGAAAGGAACACCGAGCTGACCGAACAGATCCATACGCTCACTCAGAGCATGAACGTCCTGACCGAGGAGGTACACGCGGCGACGTGCCACCGCTAGGGGCGACCGACCTTTCCGCGCGCGATCGCCAGCTGCGCGTCGCGCACCTCGACGCCGATGCCTTCTACGTCGCGATCGAGCTGCTGCGCCATCCTGAGCTGCGCGGCAAGCCGGTCGTGGTGGCCGGCAGCGGTCCGCGCGCGGTCGTGACGACGGCCAGCTACGAGGCGCGCCGGCACGGCGTCGGCTCGGCGCTTCCGGCCGCGCGTGCCCGGCGTCTGTGTCCGGACGCTGTGTTCCTCCCGCCCGACTTCCGAGCCTACCGCGAGGTGTCCGCAAGGCTGATGCGGCTCGTGCGCTCCCACGTCGAGAAGGTCGAGGTGGTCGGCCTGGACGAGGCCTACCTCGATCTCGAGGGGCTGTACAGCCCCCGCGCGGCGATGCGGCGCCTGGTAGTCGAGATCGAGCGATCGCTGCGCCTGACCTGCTCGGTCGGCGTGGGGCCCAACAAGCTGGTGGCCAAGGTGGCCTCCGACGCGGACAAGCCGGCCGGCTTCGTCGTCCTGACCCGCGAGCAGGCGTGCGCTCGGTTCGCCTCTTCGCCGCCGGCGATCGTCCCCGGGATCGGTCCCAAGACGGCCGCCCGCCTGGCGGCGCTCGAGCTGAGGACGCTGGCGGCGCTTGCTGCCGCCCCCCAGGAGCTTCTGATCGCGCACTTCGGGCCAAACATGGGTCGCGAGCTGGCCCGCCGGGCCCGCTTCGAGCACGACGGCGAGGTCGGCTCGCCGCGCAAGGTCGCATCGGAGTCGCGCGAGCGCACGTTCGACACCGATCTGCGCGACCCCCAGCACATGCGCGAGGCGCTGGCGCGGATGGCAAGCGAGCTGTGCCACAGCCTCGCCGCGCACCGGCGCATCGGTCGAACGATCGGGATAAAGGTGCGCCTCGACGACTTCACGACGGTCACGCGCGCGCACACGGTGCCCGAGCCGACCTGCGATCCGGCGCTCGTGTCCGAAGTGGCGCTGCGCCTGCTCTCGCAGTACGCGCCGGCGCGGCCCGTGCGCCTCCTCGGCGTGCGTGTCGCCGGGCTGAGCGCGGCGGACGCGTCATCTCACGACGCCGAGCCCGCACGCGGCGCGCGCGACTCGACCGGCACAGGCGGGCGAGCTCGGCAGCTGGGGTTACCGGTCTAGCGCGGCCGCCCGGTGCCGCGCCGCTAGCATCCGCCCGTGGGCGCCATCGGCGTAGGCGAGATCGTGCTCGACTGCGAGCGCAGCGGCGCGGGGCCTCCACTGCTGCTGATCATGGGGATGAGCGGCAGTGCCCTGCACTGGGGCGAGCCCTTCCTGCAGGCGCTGCGGGCGGACTTCGAGGTGATCGCCTACGACCACCGCGGCGTGGGCGCCAGCAGCCGGCTCGAGGGCGCGCTGACGATCGCGCAGCTCGCAGAGGACGCCGCCGGCCTGCTCGACGCCCTCGAGGTGGACGCGGCACACGTGCTGGGCATCTCGATGGGCGGAATGGTCGCCCAGGAGCTCGCGCTCGCGCACCCCGAGCGCGTGCGCACGCTGACGCTCGGCTGCACCTATTGCGGGGGTGAAGGCAGCTCCCTGACCTCCCCCGAGGTGCTGGCGCGGATACTCGAGGCGATGGGCTCCGGCGACCGCGAGCACGCTCTGCGGACCGCGTGGGAGATAAACGTCTCGGCGGACATGGCCGCCGACGCGGGCGCATATGCGAGTTTCCTCGCGGTCGCCGAACGGCGAGCCGTTGCGGTGCCGGTGATCGCGGCGCAGATGCAGGCCATCGCCGCGCACGACACGAGCGCGCGCCTGCCGCGGCTGCGAATCCCCACGCTCGTCGTGCACGGCAGCGAGGATCAGTTGCTCGCCGTCGAGAACGGCCGGCTGCTGGCTTCGCTGATCCCGGCGGCCCGGCTCGAGATCCTGGCGGGCGCCGGCCACCTGTTCTTCTGGGAACGCCCTCAGCGCTCGGCGGAGCTGGTGCGCTCGCACGCGGCGGTTCCGGCATAAGCACGGCCGCCCAGGGCACCGCGTTCAGCATCCGCTCGGACGGACTGACGCTCGCGGGAGATCAGGAAGGAGACGGTCCCGCCGTCGTGCTCATGCACGGCCTCACGGCGACACGGCGCTACGTCGTGATGGGCTCGCGACTGCTGGCGCGCTCGGGCTTGCGGGTCGTTGCATACGACGCGCGCGGCCACGGGAGCTCCGCACCGGCAGGCGACACTCGCGCCTACGGCTATGAGCTGCTCGAACGCGATCTGCAGGCGGTGCTGGACGGGCTTGGGCTGAGCCGCGTGCTCCTGGCGGGCGCCTCGATGGGAGCGCACACGGCGCTGCGCTTCGCGCTCGCGCATCCCGAGCGCGTGCGCGCGCTGTGCCTGATCACGCCGGCATATGACCCCGCGGCGCGCGAGGACCCGGCCGCGCTGGCCGCCTGGGACGCTCTCGCCCGCGGCCTGCGTACGGACGGCGTGGAGGGCTTCGTGCGGGCATATGACCTGGCCACGGTCCCAGCGAGGTGGCGGACGACGGTCGAGCAGGTCCTGCGCCAGCGCCTGGCAGCCCACGAGCATCCGGCTGCAGTGGCCGACGCGCTGGAAGTGGTTCCGCGCTCGCGACCGTTCCAGAGCATGGGCGAGCTTGCCGGCGTCGCCGCGCCGACCGTGGTCGTGGCCAGCCGCGACGAGGCCGACCCGGGCCATCCGCTGGCCGTCGGCGAGCGCTACGCGCGCGCGATCCCGCGCGCGCGGCTCGTGGTGGAGGAGGAGGGCTCGCCGATCGCGTGGCGAGGCGGCGCGCTGTCCGGGGTCATCCTCGACCTTGCGCGCGGTGCCCAAGAGGCTGCCGGGCCCCCAGCGCAGCATACGTGATAACGTACATCTGTATGTCAGCCACGCGGCAGTGGGATGGGCAGAGTTATGACCGCATCTCGGGGCCGATGGAGGCGCTGGGGCGCGGCGTGCTCGCGCGGCTGCAGCTGCGGGGCGACGAGACGGTGCTGGACGCTGGATGCGGCTCCGGGCGGATCACCCAGGCGCTGCTAGAGCGGCTCCCGCGCGGCCGGGTGATCGCGGTGGATGTGTCCCACTCGATGCTCGCGGCCGCCTCCGAGCGGCTGGCCGGCGCGCCTCAAACGCGCGATGGCAGGCTCGAGCTGCGCTTGGCGGATCTGCTCGAGCTCGAGCTCGCCGCGCCGGTGGATGCCGTGCTGTCGACCGCGACGTTTCACTGGGTCGCCGACCACGACACCCTGTTCCGGCGCCTGCGCGGCGTGCTCCGCGACGGCGGTCGCCTCGTGGCGCAGTGCGGGGGGCGGGGGAACATCGACGGTCTGCGCGGCCGCGCCCGCTCCGTGCAGGAGCGGCCGCCGTATGCCGCGCACTTCAGCGACTGGCGGCCGCCGTGGAACTACGCCGCCCCCGCGCCGACGCTCGCGCGGCTGCTGCGCGCGGGCTTCGCCGAGGCCGAGTGCTGGCTCACGCCGGCGCCGTGCGAGCCCGAGCACCCGCGGGAGTTCCTGGCCACGATCGTGCTGGGCCCGCATGTCCAGCACCTGCCCGAGCAGCTGCGCGAGCCGTTCATGGACGAGGTGCTCGCCGAGCTCGGGAAGCCGGTGATCGTGGACTACGTGCGCCTCAACATCGACGCCATCGTCTGACCGCTGCTCACGCCAGCGCCGCTGGCGGGCTCGCCTCTGCGCTCAGGTCCGCGAGGGCCGCGCCGGTGAGCAGCGCGCTGTAGCGGCCGCCCAGCTCCACGAGCTCGTCATGGGTGCCACGCTCGACGATCTGCCCCGCGTCCAGCACGAGGATCTGCTCGGCGTCGCGGATCGTGGAGAAGCGGTGCGCGATCGCGATCGTGGTGCGACCGCGCGCGAGCTCGTCGAGCGCTTGCTGCACCGCGCGCTCGGTCTCGTTGTCGAGCGCCGACGTGGCCTCATCGAGGATCAACACGGGCGGGTTGCGAAGCACCGTGCGCGCGATCGCGATGCGCTGCTTCTCGCCGCCGGAGAAGCGGTAGCCGCGCTCGCCCACCGGCGTGTCGTAGCCGTCGGGGAGCGACGCGATCAGCTCGTGGATCTGAGCGGCGCGAGCCGCCTCCTCGATCTCCGCGTCGCTGGCCTGCGGGCAGGCGAAGCGCAGGTTCTCGCGGATCGAGGCATGGAACAGATACGTCTCCTGCGAGACCAGGCCGACCGTCGCGGCCAGTGAGGCCAGGGTCACGTCGCGGACGTCGATGCCGTCGATGCTCACGCGGCCGCGCTGCGGCTCGTACAGCCTGGCCACCAGATACGCGAGCGTGGTCTTGCCCGCGCCGGTCTCCCCGACGAGCGCGGTGCGCGTCCCGGCTGGGATGTCGGCGCTGATGCGCTGCAGCGTCCAGGGCGAGTCCGGGGCGTAGCGAAACCACACGTCGCTCAGGCGCACGTCGCCGCGAACGTCGCGCAAAGGCCGCGCGCCGGGTCGCTCGACGATGTCGACCGGCAGGTCGAGGTACTCGAAGATGCGTCCGAACAGCGCCAGCGAGGTCTGCACTTCCAGCCCCACCGAGAGCAGCGACTGGATCGGGAACAGCACGCGCGTCTGCAGCGTGGTGAACGCGACCACGGTGCCGATCGAGATCGCGTGGCCGCCCGTGGCGATGCTCTCGCCGGCGAACCAGTACACGGCCGCGGGCATGATCGCGAAGCTCATCTGCACCGAGGCCATGCGCCAGCGTCCGGCCATGCGCGCGCGGACCTCCAGGTCGGCCAGCTCGCCCGACTCCCCGCTGAAACGGCGCACGAGCTCCGGCGCACGCCCCATCGTCTTGCCGAGCAGGATCCCGGACACCGACAGGGACTCCTCGACGAGCGTCGACATGTCGGCCAGGCGGCTCTGGCGCACCGACTGGATGCGGCGGCGCTCCTCGCCCACGCGACGCGTGAGCCACACGAAGAACGGCAGCAGCACGAGCGAGAAAGCCGCGAGCCGCCAGTCGAGCAGGATCATCGCGACGATCACCGCGACGACCGTGGTCACGTTCTGGACGATCGAGGTGGCGGTGGAGGTCACGACGCTGTCGATGCCGCCGATGTCGTTGGCGATCCGCGACTGCACCTCGCCCGTGCGCGTATGCGTAAAGAACGCCAGCGACATCCGCTGCAGGTGGCGATAGACGGCGGACCGCAGGTCGTGCATGACGCGCTGGCCGACCTGGTTTGAGACCCACGTCTGGGCCACGCCGATCACGCTGGTGAGGATCGACAGCGCGATCATGCCGCCGACGAGCAGGGTCAGCAGCGTGGTGTCGCGATGGGGGATCGCCTTGTCGAGCACGCCGCGCAGCAGGAAGGGGCTGATCACGCCGAGGCCGGCGGAGGTGAAGATGAGCCCAAGCAGCCCGCCCAGCCGCACGCGGTAGGGCGCGAACAGGCGCCCGACGCGTCGCAGCGACACCGGCGTGGCGGGAACGTCCTCCGGGCGTAGCTCAGCGCGCGCGAGCCGGCGTCCCTCTTCCGAGCGACCCCGCAAGAACGGCCGGCTGCTCAACCGAAGAGCCCCTCGCCGCCAACCGATTCGGACACCCGTTGCAGTCTATCGGCGCGCTTCTGGTAGCCCTGGCCCTGGAGCAGCGCTCCGACGGCCGGTCGCCACGCGTGCGCGGCGCCGGGCGACGTCGGGGTCGTATCGTTTAGGTGTGAGCACGGCGATCGGTCACGCGCCCCTCGCGCTCAGCCTGGCGTCCAGCTCGGACGCCGCGACTGGCGTGGGAATCCCGCTCGCGTTGGCGGCCGGCCTGGTGTCGTTCCTGTCGCCGTGCGTGCTGCCGCTCGTGCCGGGTTACCTGTCGACCGTGATCGGCGTGACCCCGGCGGACCTGAGGAGCGTCGGCGTGCGGCGCGTGCTTGGGCCGAGCCTGCTGTTCGTCGTCAGCTTCTCGGCCATCTTCATCCTGTTGGGCTTGAGCGCGACCGTCATCGGCTCCACATTGAACGCGCACAAACACGCCCTCGCCCAGGTCGGCGGGGCGCTGATCGTCGCGCTGGGGGTGCTGTTCCTCGCCACGCCGTTCGTGCGCGTGCTCAACCTGGAGTGGCACTGGAGCTCGCTCGTGCGCCTGGCCGGGCGCGGGGGCCCGCTCGTGGCCGGCGCCGCCTTCGCGATCGCATGGACGCCGTGCACGAGCATCACGCTGGGAGCGATCCTCACGCAGGCCGCAATCTCGAGCTCGGCGGCGCACGGCGCGCTGTTGCTTGCGTTCTACTCCGCGGGTCTGGCGATCCCGTTCCTGCTGATCGCGGTGGCCTTCGAGCGGATGACGGCCGCGGTGACGATCGTCAAACGCCACTTTCCGACCATCATCGCGGTGGGCGGAGCGGTGATGATCGCGCTCGGAGTACTGATCCTCACCGGCGAGTTCACGGTGCTCAACGCCAAGGCCAATGAACTCACCACCAGCCTCGGGCTGCCGAGCACGACCATCTGAGTCCTCGCCTCATAATCCGCGCCGGCTGGCCTGCCGTCCGCGACCTGGCATGCACAAGCACCGGGGCCGGGGACCCGGTGCTCGCTGGGCAGACGAAACGTCTGCAGTGCCGCAAGCTACCGGGGCAAGCAGCGGCGTTGGTGAAGAAATGGTGAAGACGGCGGCACGCGCGTGATCCCGAGCTCGCGCTTGTGCAGCCGGTCCGGATGCCTTTCTCAGTCGTTCACAACGTGTGTGGGCAGCTCAGCTAGGAGGCCTGCGCCGGCTGCGGCGCGGCGCGCCCGGCGCGCGATCGTTGCAGGTAGCGCCGTTCCCAGGCTTCCTGGTTGCGCTTGGCGTCCAGCACGAACGGGGACCAGCCGATCGCCTTGACGATCAGCGCGTTGATCGCGGACTCGGGGAATGGAAGCGGGCGCAGCACGTCGACAAACAGCACCACGCGTGTCTCGTCGGTGTCGTTCCAGACCTCGTGGTTGAAGGTGTCGTCGAAGATCATGCTCCTGCCCTCCTCCCAGTGGCGGATGTCCTCGCCCACGCGGATGCGGCATGCCTGCTTCTCGCGCGGGACGATCAGCCCGAGGTGGTAGCGCAGTACGCCCTTGTAGGGGCCGCGATGGTCGAGAATGTGCTTGCGCGGGGAGAGGATCGAGAACATCGCCGTTGTCATCCCTGGGACCTGGCGCATGAGGGCGTCGGTACGAGGGCACATCTCGGTGCCCAGCTTGGCCTTGAAGCCGTAGCCGTACAGGAAGAACGTCTTCCAACGATCGTCGTCGGTGATCCCGATCTGGTCCTTGGAGATGTCCTGGAAGTTGGGCAGCGCCGCCCGGTCCTCCAGCACGCGTTCGAGCTCCTCGCGGATGGTCAGCCAGTTCTCCTCGACGTGTCGCACCCAGGGAAAGCGCTCGAGCGGGAAGAACGTCGCGTCGCCGACGAGTGATCGCCGGCCAATCCAGCGCTCGATCGGCGCGAGCAGCCTTTCGCCGAAAGCGACCGTGAGCTGCACCGTCCGCTCCCACAGCGTCTTTGACACGTGCCGGCCTCCTGTAGTTCGCGCTCGAGGGTGGCCACGCAGGCGCCCCGTTGGACGTGCAGCGTAGCGGACGTCCCCGCGGACGCGAGCGCGCCGGCCGCGCGGCCGCGTGGGGTGTATAAAGCCGGGCCGTGGCCAACGACGAGCCGCCCGCGCGGCGTAACGACGAGCCGCGCTCGCAGCGCGGCCCGGCGCCGCTTGAGCGCTCCCAGAGCGCGGGCGGGCGGGTAACGCTGATCAGCGGCGCGGCGCGCGGCATCGGCCGCGCGTGCGCGCTGGCGCTTGCCGGCGCCGGATCTGCGGTCGCCGTCGCCGACCTGCGCGAGGAGCAGGCTGCCGAGGTGGCGCGGGAGATCCGGGGCCAGGGAGGCGAGGCTCTGGCACTGGCCATGGACGTCACCGACCCGGAGGCCGTGGGCGCCGCGGCGGCGCGCGCGCGCGAGGCGCTGGGGCCGATCGAGGTGCTCGTCAACTGCGCCGGATGGGACGAGTTCAGACCTTTCCTGGACACCGAGGAGCCGTTCTGGCGGCGCGTGATCGCGATCAACTTCGAAGGCTGTCTGCGCACCACCGCCGCCGTCATCGGCGGCATGGCCGAGCGGCATTGGGGAAGGATCGTCAACGTGAGCTCCGATGCGGCGCGGGTGGGGTCAGCCCAGGAGGCCGTTTACGCCGGGGCCAAGGCGGCCGTGATCGCCTTCACCAAGACGGTCGCGCGCGAATTCGCACGCCAGGGCGTCACGGCCAACGTGGTCTGTCCTGGGCCCACGGACACCGACATGCTGCAGGAGATGGTGCGCAGCGCACCGGACTCCGAGCGACTGGTCGAGGCGCTTGCCCGCGCGGTGCCGATGCGCCGGCTCGGGCGCCCGCACGAGGTGGCCGCGGCGATCGCCTTCCTCGCCTCTGAGCAGGCGGGCTACATAACGGGCCAGACGCTGTCGGTGAGCGGAGGCCTGACAATGGCGTGAGCGGCGGCTCGACACAATGCGCTCGAGCAGGACGCCCTCATGCAGATCCGCGGTGGAAGGAGCGTTATGACTTTGGATCCTCTGTCAGACGTGCGCTACGAGGTCGAGGACGGGCTGTGCTGGGTCACGATCGATCGCCCGCAACGGCTCAACTCGTTCACCGCGCACACGGTCGATGAGCTGATCGCCTGCTTCAAGCAGGCATGGGCGGATGCGCAAGTGGGCGTGGTCGCGCTCACGGGCGCCGGCGAGAAGGCGTTCTGCACCGGCGGCGACCAGAAGCAGCGCGCGCAGAGCGGCGACTACGGGCCCTCGCGCAGCGGCCTGTTCGAGATCGAGACCCTGCATCGCACGATTCGCGACATCCCCAAGCCGGTGATCGCCGCGGTCAACGGCCTGGCGATCGGCGGCGGGCACGTGCTGCACGTGATCTGCGATCTGTCCATCGCCGCCGAGCACGCCCGCTTCGGCCAGGCCGGCCCGCGGGTGGGCTCGTTCGACGCCGGCTTCGGCACCGGCTACCTGGCGCGGGTGGTGGGGGAGAAGCGAGCGCGCGAGATCTGGTTTCTGTGCCGCCAGTACGACGCCAGCGAGGCCGAGCGATGGGGCCTCGTCAATCGCGTCGTGGGCGCGGCCGAGCTGCGCGCCGAGGTGCGCCGCTTCGCCGACGAGATCCTCGCCCTGTCACCGACCGCGCTGCGCTTCCTCAAGCAGTCCTTCAACCAGGAGAGCGAGCACCTCGCCGGCCAGGCGGCGCTTGCGTTCAGCGGCCTGCACGAGTTCGCCGCCTCGGAGGAGGCCGCCGAGGGGCTGCGGGCGTTCGAACAGAAGCGCGCGCCGGACTTCGCGCGCTTCCGCGCGCACACCTCGCAGCCGATCTGAACGTCGCCGGAGGCGCGGCGCCGAGCTACGCGGCCTCGCGCAGCGCGGCCAGCTCAGGCGACTCGGCGAGCTTCTTCAGCGCCCGCTGCTCGAGTTGGGAGGCGCGCTCAGCGGAGAAGCCGAGCCTTTTGCCGATCGCGGTCAGCGTCTGAGGCTCCTCGCGTCCGGTGCCAAAGCGGAGCGTCAGCACGGTCCGCTCGGTGTCCGGCAGCTGCGAGATCGCGCGGTGCACGATGCGCTCGCGCTCGTTGTCCCACGCCGTCTCCTCCGGCGGCTGAGCCTCGGAGGGCAACAGATCACCGAGCGCGGTGTCGCCGTCTTCGCCGACCTGCTGGTCGAGGCTAACGAGCGCCGCCCGCTGGTGGCGGACCTCCTCGACCTGCTCGATCGTCAGCCCGGTCTCGTGCGCCAGCTCCGAGATCGTGGGCTCGCGCCCAAGCCGCACCGACAGCTCGCGCTCGACGCGTCCCACCTTGCGAGAGCGCTGCGCCACGTGCACGGGGAGGCGGATCGTGCGCCCCGAGTTCTCCAGGCCGCGCTGTATTGCCTGGCGGATCCACAGCGTGGCGTAGGTGGAGAAGCGAAAGCCCTTGCGCCAGTCGAACTTCTCGCTGGCGCGGATGAGGCCGAGCATGCCCTCCTGGACGAGGTCGGCGAGCGGCAGGCCCTGGTTCTGGTAGCGCCGTGCGTTGGACGCGACCAGCCGCAGGTTCGAGTTCACGAGCAGTTCCTTGGCCTCCAGGTCGCCGCGCTCGATGCGCTGCGCGAGCTCGATCTCCTGAGCCGGCGTGAGCAGGGGGTAGCGGCGCGAGTGGGCCAGCAGCTGGTCCACCGACTCGGGGATGAAGGTGTCGGGCGCGCTGAGATCCGCCCGCTCGATCGGGTTGTCCAGGCGTGCGGGTGCGGCCACGGCTGCACCATCGGCCGCGGCTGCGCCGTCGGCCGTGCGCGCGGGCTCCTGGATGGACTCCACCGGGTCAAGGGTGGTGCTTACGTTTGTTGAGAAATCTGCCATCTGTCCTTCTAATCCGATGCTTGCAGTCGGAATTATACGCCTTGATAGTTGCGTTGTCAATTATCCTGCCCGGCGCGCTCCCGCTGGTCTGCTTCGACACCGCGTAATGCCTACCTGCCCGCGGCGCCGGAAACTATTCGAGCGCCGGGGACCCCGGGATAAACCCCGGGTATCCATAACCCGCGGGGGCCAAAAGGCTGTGCCGGTTGCCTGCACTGTCATCGGCCAGCGCAGCCCGGACGCTGAGCGCTGCAGGATAAGCTCGGCGAATGAGCAGCGAGCTCTCGAACCAGGTCGTGGCCGTGACAGGGGCCTCATCGGGCATCGGCGAGGCCACGGCGCTGGCCTGCGCCCGGGCCGGTGCGACGGTGGCGCTTGCCGCGCGACGCGCCGAGCGCATCGAGGCGCTCGCCGAGCGCATCGCGCGGGACGGGCGGCAGGCGCTCGCGATCCCGACCGACGTCGCCGAGGAGGCCCAGGCACGCGCGTTCATCGAGCGCACGCACGCCGAGCTCGGCCGGCTCGACGTGCTCGTGAACAACGCCGGCGTGATGCTGCTGGGGCCGATCGCCGGCGCATCCACCGAGGAATGGCGGCGCATGATCGATGTCAACGTGTTCGGCGTGCTGTACTGCACACATGCTGCCCTGCCGCTGATGGCCGAACAGGGCTCGGGGCACATCATCAACGTCTCTTCGGTCGCCGGACGCGTCGCCAGGGCGGGTTCGGGCGTGTACAACCTGACGAAGTTCGGCGTGGGGGCCTTCTCGGAGTCGCTGCGCCAGGAGGGGGTGCCGCTGGGTGTGCGGGTGACGCTGGTGGAGCCGGGCGCGGTCGCCACCGAGCTGCCCGGGCACAATCGCCCGGAGATCATCGAGCAGATGGCCAAACGCTTCCAGGGCATCACCCCGGTGGCTGCCGACGACATAGCGCGCGCGATCCTGTTCGTGATCAGCCAGCCGGCCAACGTGAGCGTCAACGAGGTGCTCGTGCGGCCCAGTGGACAGCCCTTCTAGGCGGCTCGCGAGCGGGGATGCACGCGGCCGCGGCTTGCGCGCGACGACCGCGATATGGCTTCTCGACGCCGGGAAGGTTCCCCGGTTAATGGCGTCTAGCAGCAAGTGGACCGCTCGGTCTGTCAACTACGGCTGGAGGCACGATGAGAAACACCTTTGCGCTGGGCGCGATCGCCACCGGGGCGCTCGCCGTGGCGGGATGCGGAGGCGGCAGCAAAAGCACCGCCACCAAGGCGGGGCCGACGGCGGCGAGCCCACCGGCGCAGACCACGGCCGCGAGCAGCTCGAGTACCGCCGCAAGCGCGCGCGAGACGATCAGCACCAAGCACGGCAAGCTCGGCACGATCCTCGCGGCGGGGCCGAAGCACCTGACGGTGTACATGTACGAGGCCGACAAGGGCGCAAGCTCGAGCTGCAGCGCGGGCTGCGCGTCGCTGTGGCCACCGGTTCGTACGGGCTCGGCGCCCACAGCGAGCGGCAGCGCGCGCGGTGCTGACCTCGGCGTGATCACCCGCTCCGACGGGACTAAGCAGGTCACCTACAAGGGCCACCCGCTGTACTTCTACGCCCGCGACGGCGATTCCGGGGACGCCTACGGGCAGGCGATCAAGAGCTTTGGCGCGGAGTGGTATGTGCTGTCAGCGAGCGGCAACAAGGTCGACACCTCCTAGCCCGCGCGCGAATTCAGCTAGGACACCGGCTGGCCGTTGGCCGTAAGGCTCACCTCGATGTTGTTGCGGGTGGCGTTTGAGTAGGGACACACTCGGTGCGCCGCCCGCACCAGCTCGATCGCTTTCGCCTGATCCTCGATTGAGGGCAGGCTCACGTCCAGCTCGACGGCCAGCTTGAAGCCGCGCTCCTGGGTCGTGAGCAGCATGACCTTGGAGTCGACCGCAACATCGCCGGCCTCGTCCTTCGTGCGCCGTGCGACGGTCGCGATCGCACTCTCGAAGCAGGCGGCAAAGCCCACCGCGAAGAGCTCCTCGGGGTTGGTGCCTCCCCCTTGCCCACCCAGCTCGCGGGGTATGCGCAGATCGACCTCGAGCGCTCCGTCGGATGAGCGTCCATGGCCGTTGATGCGCCCGCCGACGACGTGTGCTTCGGCGGTGTAGAGCGGCTTCGCCATCGCTATCGCTCCTCTCTGTTGCGCGCCTGCACCAGCAGGCTCGACGTGCCCGGCGCCGTCGGCCGGGCCGCGCCACGCGCGCGCGTCGAGGCAGGCGACGGCTGAATCTCGAGCAACTCCGCGCCGGCGTGGTCGACCTGCAGGGTGGTGTGATCGAGGCCGAACCGGGCGTGCAACATCGCCTCCATATCGCGTCGCGCAGCATGACAGTCCTCCTCGCCCGCGACCAGCACGTGTGCCGACAGCGCGGGGAAGCCACTGGTCACCTCCCACACGTGCAGATCGTGCACCTCAACGACCCCCGCCCGCTCGGCGAGCGCCCGGCCGATTGCCTGCGGGTCCAGCCCCTCCGGCGCTGCCTCGAGGAATACGCGACCCGAGGCCTTCAGCAGCAGGTAGGCCGATCGCGTCATGATCCCGGCGATGCACAGCGAGGCGATCGGGTCAGCGCGCTGAAACCCCGTCAGCAAGATGACCGCGGCGGCCAGCGCGGTACCGATGAAGCCATAGAGGTCGGTCAGCACATGCTGGAAGCTGCCCTCCACGCCCAAGCTCTGCCGGTTGGCGGAGGCGAGCATTCGCGCAGCGGCGAGGTTGACGAGCATGCCCACCAGCGCGACCGCGAGGACGAGGCCGGCGCGCACAGCCGGAGGGGCGAGCAGGCGGTTGATCGCCTCGTACGTTATGAACGCGGCCAGGATCAGCAGGCTCACGCCATTGGCCTGGGCCGAGAGGATCTCCACGCGCTTTAGGCCGAAGGTGAGCGCGCCGGCCGCCGGTCGGGCGGCGAGCTTCAGCGCCACGAGCGAGAAGCCGATCGCGGCGGCGTCAGCGAGCATGTGGGCCGCGTCTGACAGCAGCGCGAGCGAATGCGCGAGCACCCCGGTCGCGATCTCGACGGCGATGAACGCGACGATCAGTGCGAGCGCGCGGCCGAGCTTGCGGCTGTCGGCTCGAGCGCGCAGGCCGTGGCTGTGCCATGGGTGCTCGGGCGCCATCACCCCACCATACGCCGCCGAAGGACCCGGCAGGTTGCCGCCGTTCGACTGCCCGCCGGCGCGCCTAGTCTTCTAGTCGATGGCGGCGACCGGCGAGACCGAGCAGGCGCTCACGCAGCAGCGCACCACGCTCGTGTCGATCGCTGCCGCGGCCCTGCTCGTGGCGCTGAAGCTCGGCGTAGGGGTGGCAAGCGGAAGCCTTGGGCTCGTCTCGGCCGGGATCGAGTCGAGCGGCGACGTGATCGCCGCGATCGTGACCTTCTTTGCCGTGCGCCTCGGCGGCCGGCCGGCCGATCGCGAGCATCCCTACGGACACCGGCGCGCCGAGAACCTCGGCGCACTGGGCGAGTCGACCATCCTGCTCGCGGGTGGCGCGCTGGTGGCGGTGGAAGCGCTGCGCCACCTGTTCGCGGGCGCGTCGCCGCCGCGGATCCACTGGTATCAGTTCGCGGTGCTGGCGGCCGCGATCGTGGTCGACCTCGCTCGCACCACCGTCTCGCTGCGAAGCGCGCGACGCTACGGCAGCGCGGCGCTGCGTGCTAACGCATATCACTTCGCGGGCGACCTGGCCGGGTCGCTGACCGTGCTGTTCGGCCTACTGGTGGTGCGTGCCGGCTTCGGGGAGGGCGACTCGATCGCCGCGCTGCTGGTGGCGGCGATCATCTGTGCGGCGGCGGCCCGGCTGGTCGCCGAGAACGCCAACGTCCTCATGGATCGCACGCCGGCAGAGGCGCGAGTGGCGGCAGAACAGGCAATCGCGCGCCTGGGGATCGACGTGGAGCTCAGCCGGCTGAGGCTGCGCGAGTCGGCCGGACGCTACTTCGCCGACGTGGTCGTCACGGTCCCGCCGGGGCAGGCGGTGGTCGAGGGACATGAGGCCGCCAACGAGGTCGAGGCGGCGCTCGAGGACGCGCTGCCCGGAAGTGACGTCGTCGTGCATGTCGAGCCGCGGCGATGGGGACTGGATCTGCGCGATCGCGTGCTTGCGATCGCGCTCGCGGAGCCGCTCGTGCTGGAGGCTCACGACATCACGATCTTCGAGCAGGACCGGTCGGTCAACGTGTCACTGCACCTGAAGTTCGCGGCCGACCTTCCGCTGCGCGAGGCTGCGGAGACCGCCCGCAGGGTCGAGCAGGCGATCTGCGACACGCTCGGGGTGCTCGCCGTGCAGACGCACCTGGAGCCGCTCGAGCGTCCGCTCGCGGCACGCGCGCCGGACGCGGGCGACGAGGGCGACGCCCGTGATCGGATCGAGCGGCTCGTGCATGAACACACCGGCGTGCGGCCGCGCTCTGTGAAGCTGCTGAGCACCGAGGCGGGACGCGTCGTGTTCCTGACGCTGGGCCTCGACCGCGAGGAGTCGCTGCCCAATGCTCACCGTCTCGCGGGCGAGCTCGAGGATGAGCTGCGCCAGCGGATCCCGGACATCGCCGACGTCGTGATCCACACCCAGCCTTGACATATGCTCTGACCGACGGCTCGCGCGCGGCTGCAGGCCTGGGAAGCATTCGCCGCGAGCGGTGTCCTCACAAGCGACGGCCCCGACCATGGAGGATGTGAACGTGACTCTTCGTGTAACTCACGCAGCGAGGCCGCGCCTCGTCCCGACCGTCTCGATGCTCCTGCTGGCGGGCGCGCTCGCCCTGGCCGGTTGTGGCGGCTCATCGAAAAGCTCGGCGAGCTCCTCCCCGGCCGCCACGAGCTCCTCCTCGGCCACCACCAGCTCCTCGGCTGCGGCGCCGGCTCCGGCCGCGGGAAGCACCCTGAGCCTGGCCGCCAACTCCGAAGGCCTGTTGAAGTTCGACAAGACCACGCTCACGGCCAAGGCGGGCTCGGTGTCGATCTCCTTCACGAACACGGCGACCCTGTCGCACAACCTGACCGTCGCATCGGCCTCCGGCGCCGTAGTAGGCGCGACCGCCACCTTCCAGGGCGGCACCAAGGTCCTCGCGCTGAACCTCAAACCGGGCACGTACAAGTTCTATTGCACCGTCCCCGGGCATCGTGCGGCCGGCATGGAAGGCACGCTCACGGCGCAATAAGCCGGGCGCGGGCGGCGCAAGCGGAGCGCGGGACGGGGTGCCGGGCGCCGTGAGCGGCGCGCGTGCGGAGTCGCCGCCAGGCCGCTTCAGCTGCTGAGCGCCGGCTCGCGCACGAACCCCGCGATCAGCTCGGCGGTGCGCTCGGGCTGATCGATCGGCACGAACGTGTAGCTGTCCTCGATCAGCTCGAGGCGGGCGTGCGGGAACGCGTCGACGAGACGTTCGGCGTAGCGCAGCTTGAAGAAGCGGTCCTCGGGGGCCCAGGCGATCAGGACGGGCTTTGCGAACTCGCCGAAGTGCTCCGACGCCTCGAGCGTGTACCGATCGGAGATGCCGGTCAAGAACGCCGCCAGCTCGCGGCGGATCGCCCTGCTGGAGAGCGCCGGGGTGATCCACGAACGGGTGAGCTTGTCATCGGCGCGCCTGGTGACCCAGCCATAGGCCAGCGGCGCGCGTCGCGCCGGGGCGGCTCGCATCGACTGCAGCACCGCGAACAGCGCCCCGGGCACCCGAGCCAGCACCTGCAGCGGACGAAACGCCGGCGGCAGGAAGTTCTCGTAGGCGTCGCAGGGGGTGAGCACGAGTCGGCCCAGACGCTCGGGATGATGCGCGGCGACGAGCTGGCACAGCGCACCACCGGTGTCGTTGCCCACGAGCGTGACGCCCTCGAGCTCGAGCTCGCCGAGGAAGTCGGCGATGATCTGCGCCAGCCCCAGAGGCGAGAGGTCGGCGCCCGGCGCCAGGGGGAGCTCGTGAGACCCCAACGGCCAGTCCGGCGCGATCACGCGGAAGTCGGCCGCCAGGCGCGGAAGCACCGCGCGCCACAGCTCGCTGTCGGTCAGTAGGCCGTGCACGAGCACGATCGGCTCACCCGTGCCCAGCTCGCGGTAGCGAATCCGTCCCTGCGGCAGTTGTGCCTCGTTGGTTGGTGTCTCGATCATGGCTTTCTCCTTGTGCTGAGTTGGTTTGCGAGCCGGCGGGCCTGCAGGCGCACAAACGGCAGCCAAGCGCGCGGCCTGGCCGCAACGGCGGCCAGAAGGGGCACCGGGTCGAAGTAGGACTCGCGCTCGACCGCGAGCCCGTCTCTGAGCGTCACCCGGTCGCACACCCGCCAGCTGACCGGTTGCCCGCCGAGGGTTCCGCGCAGCGTGAGCTCGATGTAGAGCACCTCGCCTTGCGCCGCCCAGCGCTCGACCTCGCCGCGGAGGTCGGGGATCAGCCTGAACAACGGCCTGACAAATTCGTCCTCGAACGCTTGCGGCCCGGTCACGTCCGGCAGTCGCGGCTGGATCAGGCGCACATCGGGCGCCAGCATCGGTCGAAAGTGCGCGGCGAACGCGTCCGGGCCGGTTGGCGCGCGCCATCCCTCGACGAATCCCGCCACCCACGCCTCGGCGCTCGGCGGGGACGGGCTGCGCTGATCGGCGGCGATGGTTGTGCTCATGGTCTCCTTGCTCCTTGCTGTGCGGCAAAGCCGGGGGAGAGCGGGGGCACCGCGCCCCGGCACTATACATACAGACAGTATGTGTCTATCATACAAACAGCATGAATGTCAACTCCCAGAGCAGCACGGCAGGGGACTCGCAGACCCGCACGGCACGGGGGAGAGGCACGCGCACGCTCAAGGCCGACCAATCAGAGGCGACGCGCGGCGCTCTGATCGATGCGGCGCAGGAGCTGTTTTCCGCACGCGGGTACGCCGCGGTGGCCACGGAGGAGATCGTGCGCGCGGCCGGCGTCACGCGCGGCGCTTTGTATCACCACTTCGCGGGCAAGAAGCAGCTGTTCGAGGCCGTGTATGAGCACGTGGAGCGAGGACTGGTCGAGCAGATCGCCTCCTCGGCGATCTCCTCGGCCAGTGACCCGCTCGCGGCCCTTCACGCGGGGGCGCAGGCATTCCTCGACGCCTGCGAGGACCCAGCGGTCCAGCGCATCGCGCTGGTGGACGCACCATCGGTGCTGGGGTGGGAACGCTGGCGCGAGATCGGCCTGCGATACGGCTTTGGGCTCGTGCAGGGCACGGTCCAGGCCGCCATGGACTCGGGTCTGATCGAGCGCCAGCCGGTGGGACCGCTCGCGCATCTGCTGCTCGGCGCGATCGACGAGGGCGCCATGCTCATCGCGCGCGCGCAGGACGGCGGGCGGACTCGGGCAGAGGTCGGTGCCTCGGTGGCTCGCTTTCTGGATGCGCTGCGTCCGCGCGAGTAGCGCGGCGGAAATGGCCGAGCGTCGCCCCAGGGCGGGGCTGCGAGCGTGACGTAGCATGCGGCCCGTACTCGCAAACGGGAGAGCGAAGAATGCCGATTGATCAAGCCAGGGTGGGAGCGCACATAGCTGCGCAGATGGAAGCGATCGAACAGGATTACGGAGAGGACTGCCGGATCGGCGACATCTGCACGGTCGTTGAGGTGCTCGGACCGCACGGTTCGCACGTGCGCGTGAGGCCGAGCGACGCCCGAGCTCACGTGGGCGTAGGTCTGCTGCGCTGGGCCGAGGCGACGCTGCTGCGGATGGGCGGACCTCAGATCGCGGGAGAGGGGGAGGGCGAATAGGACCGGCGGGGAGCCGCGCTCGCGGCGCCCGCCGGCTCGGACTCCGCGCTGGCCAGACCGGCCCGCCGCGCGGGCCGCTCCCGGAGGCTCGCGGCCCGCGCTCGGCTAGGCACCTCGACGCGTGCGTCTTTCGGTGGGCCCGGCTTGCGACCTACTAGCCCGGCTTGAGATACGAGCTACCGGTGACTCCCAGGACCGCGCCGCCTGAGCCCTTCGGCTCGGTCACACCGGAGCGGGGTTCACGCCGAGGGGCCGTTGCGGAGTTTGGTCTGCTGGGATGAGCCGGCAGCGCCTTGCCGCGGCTCGCCGGTATCAGCCGTCGCGAGTGGCGCCGGCCGACGGCAGGGTGTCCCCGGTGCCGGTGCCCGCGCCCGCTCGCCGATGGTCCCCTGCCGCGCAGCCCCGCGCTGGATCGGCCAAGTGCCCTGCTCGGCTGCGTAGCGCCGGTGGAGGGGGTCGCGGGGCTGACCGTGCCGGCGCCCGAAGGCGACGCTCCGGCAGCGCGACCGCTTCGCGTCGTGCCGCGAGCGGGGGTGGGGACGACAGACCCGCTGGATTGTCTGCCGGGCAGCGTTCCGGCGGCCAGAGAGACGCCTGAGGACCGCCCGGCGGCCGGGGCGGGCGGCTTGGCGTGCGGATGATGCGAGGGCTGCAGTACCAGCCGCGCGCCGCCTGTCGCTGTCACCGTCACGACGGCCGCGCACGCGAGCACCTTGGCCGCGACAGACGCGGCGCCGGGCTTGCCGACCGCGATCCCGGAGGCCGCGGCGGCGCCGCCGACATGGCCGCCATCGACGGCCTGCGCGAGGAGACGAGCGAGCATCGCGCTGGCAGCGGCGGCCGGCAGCGGGGGTGCGAGCGCACTCCAAGCCGCTTGGCGCTCGCCGATCGTCCGCCGGAAGTCACGGCAGCCCTGACAGGAGCGCAGGTGCCCGCGGATCTTGCGCCCGTGCAGGACGCGCCGATCACCGTCGGAGACAACCCTGCGAACCGCCTCACAGTCCATCGCGCGCCCCTCGTCGAACTCCTGCAGGGCGCAGCGCGCCTCGAACAGTGCCTGCTTGGCCGCACCGGGCGAGATCGATAGCGCCACCGCGATCTCCTTGATCGGCAATCCGCTGAGCTCGTGCATGACCAATGCCGAGCGCTGGCGCTCGGTCAGCGCTTGCAGATCGACCACGAGCGTTGCGATCCGCTCCCGGATCTCCCAGGTGTGCTCGGCGGCCGCTTCGGAGGGTTCCAGCTCGCCCGCGAGCGGGACGGCGACCCGCCGCCGGCGCAGCAGCGACACCGCCTCGTTGTGGGCGATCCGGAACAGCCACGGCCGCACCGCGAGGTCGCGCTGCTCGGCCTGTAGCGCCACCAAAGCGCGCAGCATCGCGCTCTGCAGCGCGTCCTGGGCGTCGTCCGCGTTGCGCACGATCGCGCAGCAGTAGCGATAGAGCGCCTGATGATGTCGTCGATACAGCAGACCGAACGCGCGCGCGCTTCCGTTGGAGACGAGCTTGGCAAGCCGCTCGTCGCTCGAGAGTCCTACTGGGACCCCAAGCTCGGGTGGGCTTCGGATTGGAAGCGCAGGATCGTGCATGAATCACATCGCAACAACGACGCCGCGTAGATCAAGGTTAGGGACGATCGATCCTTCGCATCGCGGTCACCGATTGACGGTGTATCTCTTTATCGGCCGGGGAGTTAGCGTTTCAGGAGGACGAGCCGAGATGAACGAGGTGGCGAAGACGAACCGCAGCTGGACACGGCTCGACGAATCTGACTCTCGATCATTCATGGCGCGTGTCATGCCGATCAACATAGGAGCGATGCGTGAAGCTTCCATGGCAACCCTCGAGCAGCTGCACTTCCGCCTCGCCGGCGCCGCCGATGCTGAGGCGATCGCCAACCTTCACGCCGATAGCTGGCGCCGCCACTACCGGGGCGCCTACTCCGACGCCTTTCTCGACGGCGACGTGTTCGCCGACCGTCTGGCATTCTGGACCGACCGGCTGCGGGAGCCCGATCGGCGCCGCTGCACGATCCTGGCCGAGGACGGCAGCCTGGTGGGCTTCGCCAACACGGTCTTCGACGATGACCCACGGTGGGGCGCGTTGCTCGACAACCTGCACGTTGCCGACGGGCACCATCGCCGGGGCATCGGCTCGCGCCTGCTCGCCTTGACGGCCGAGGCCATCCTCGAGCGGCCGCACCGGACCGGTCTTTATCTGTGGGCCTTAGAGCAGAACGTCGACGCCCAGGCCTTCTACCGGGCCCACGGCGGGAGATGCGTGGAGCGAGCTCCGGCAGCACCGCCGGGCGGGATCGCCAGCCGGCTCACCGGATCGCCGACCAAGCTGCGCTATGTCTGGCCCGCCGAGTTGCTTGAACCTCGATGATGGTTGAGGTCGTCGGCAGCCGGCTCAGTTCCAAGCCACGCCTGTGTCATCCGGGCTGCTGCGACCAGGGCACGATGCCGAGCTCCGGCCTCGGTGAGCCCTCCAGCATGGCCAGGTACTCGAGCATGTGACCGTCCGGGTCTCGAAAGTAGATCGCTGCAGCTGGCATCCATCCGATCACGCTCGGCTCATCGGTGGGCTCGCCGAAGAACGAGAGAGGCTGGATGCCCTGGGCGCGGAGTTGCTGTGGGGCGGCGAGCACGTCGGCGAGCGCCATGTCGAACGCGATGTGCAGCTGCATGCTCATCGGCGCCGAGCCGATCGACCACAGCCCGAGCATCGCGCGCCCCGCCTTGCCGATCCAGTGAAACGTGGCGCCCCGCTCTGGCAGCTCGAGTGCCACCGGGAGCCCGACCACGTCGCGGTAGAAGACCACCGAGCGCTGTAGATCGGAGACCGTCAGGTGGGTCTCGAAAAGTCCGCGCACATTCATCGCAGCCTCGAGCATCGCTGCGCGCAGCTCGCTAGTCAACCCAGGGCAATGATCGCCATCGGCGCTGAGGGCTGGGCCAGCTGATGCAACGCTCGATAATCGATGTTATGTCAACAATGGCGCGATCCGCCCGCGTCGCGACATCCACGCCAGCGAGCGCCGGGCCCGGCAGCCCCGCTGCGGCCAGGCATGACCGGCTAGCCGGCGCGTGCGCAGCATAATCGCCGGCAATGGCAGATGCGCGAGCAGCGGCGCCCGCGGCTGCGGTACCGGAGCCGGAGGAGCCAGCCGCCCCCTATAGCGGCCGCACGGCCTGGGCGCGCAGCCTGGCCGCGCCGGTGCGCGACTTCCTGAGCACCGAGACCGGCAGTGCAGCCGTGCTGCTGGCTGCGGCGCTCGCGGCGCTCGTGTGGGCCAACTCGCCGTGGTGGCACTCATATGAATCGGTGTGGCGGACGACGCTCTCCATCCGGCTGGGCGGCGGGACGCTCTCGACCGACCTGCGCCACTGGATCAACGAGGGCGTGATGACGTTCTTCTTCCTCGTGGTCGGACTGGAGGCCAAGCGCGAGTTCGACATGGGAGAGCTGCGCGAGCGTCGGCGACTGGCGATCCCCGTACTGGCGGCAGCCGGTGGCATGGCGGTGCCAGTGGCGATTTACGAGGCGTTCAATGCCGGCGCCCCCGGCGCGCACGGATGGGGCGCCGCGATGTCGACGGACACCGCGTTTGCGCTGGGCGCGCTGGCGCTGCTCACACCGCGGGCCGCGACACGGCTGCGGGTCTTTCTGCTCACGCTCGCCGTCGTCGACGACATGTTCGCGCTGCTGGTGATCGCCACGGTGTACACGAGCCACGTCTCGCTTCCCGCGCTCGCCGCGGCCGCCGGACTTGCAGCAGCACTGCTCGCCCTGCGCTTCGCGCCCGCCTGGAGGCGAGAGGTCTCGATCGTGCTTGGCGTCGCGCTGTGGGTGGCGCTGTTCAAGTCAGGCATCGACCCCGTGATCGCCGGGCTCGCGGTTGGGCTGGCGACCGCGGCGTATCCGCCGGCGCGCGAGGACCTCGAGCGCGCGACCGCGCTGACACGTTCGTTCCGCGAGCAGCCGACACCAGAGCTCGCGCGCTCGGCGCAGCTCAGCCTACGCTCGGCGATCTCCCCCAACGAGCGGCTCCAGTACGGGCTGCACCCGTGGACGAGCTACGTGTTCGTGCCGCTGTTCGCGCTCGCCAACGCCGGCGTCCACTTCAGCGGCGGCCTGATCGGGAACGCCGTCGGGTCGCCGATCACGCTCGGGATTCTGTTCGGATACGTGCTAGGCAAGCCGCTCGGCATCCTCGGCGCCTCCTTGATCGCCTCGCGCCCCGCCCTCCGTGGCCCGCGGCCTTCGCTCAGCTGGGCCTCGCTGCTCGGCGGTGGAGCCATCGCGGGCATCGGCTTCACCGTCTCGCTGTTGATCTCCAGCCTGGCGTTCAGCGGGCAGCGTCTGCAGGAGGCAAAGCTCGGCGTGCTCGCCTCAGCGCTTCTGGCGCCCGCGGTGGCGTGGAGCGTGTTTGCGGTCTACAGGCGACTGCCACGCCGGGTGCTTGCCCGTCAGATCGGGGCCACGGCCGAAGACATCCTCGACCTCGCCGGCGACGTGGACCCGCAACGCGACCACATCCGCGGCCCCGATGACGCGCCGGTGACACTCGTCGAGTACGGCGATTTCGAGTGCCCGTACTGCGGCCAGGCTGAGTCGGTCATCCGCGAGCTGCTCGCGTCCTTTGGCGACGACGTTCGCTATGTGTGGCGGCACCTGCCGCTCAACGACGTGCACGGGCACGCGCAGTTGGCCGCCGAAGCGGCGGAGGCCGCCGCGAGCCAGGGCAAGTTCTGGGAGATGTACGACGCGATGCTCGCCCACCAGGATGAGCTCACCCCGCGGCAGTTGGGGCGGATTGCGGCCGAGCTCGGGCTCGACGTGGACCGCTTTTGGGATCAGCTGCGCGGGCACGAGCACTCCTCGCGCGTGGCGGACGATGTCTCGAGCGCTGATGCGAGCGGCGTCTCGGGAACACCCACGTTCTTCATCAACGGGCGCCGTCACTACGGGGCGTATGACGTCGGCGCGCTCACCCAGGCTGTCGGTGCTGCCCTGCGGCGAGCACGACTGACGTCGTCGAGCGAACGCACGGCAGCCGAGGCGCAACCGGCGTCGCGCTGAAGCGCGCGCGAACTAGCGCGATCGCTCAGCGAGGTCGCGCACGCGCAGCAGGATCTGATCGAGCATCGCCTCGGTGAGTCTGCCGGTGAACGTGTTCTGCTGGCTCGGGTGATAGCAGCCGACGAGCGTGTAGCGCTCGCGCGAGAACTGCGCGCCGTGTGCGAACCGCGGACGCGGACGCGGCGGCACGGCCACCTTCCCCGGTGCGCCCGCGATCAGCCGCAGCGCCGCATCCCAGGCGAACACCCCCAGACACAGCAGCACGCGCGCATTCGTCAGCAGCGTTAGCTCGCGCGCGGTCCATGGCAGGCACATGTCGCGCTCGGCGGGCGTGGGACGGTTGGCCGGCGGCGCGCACCGCACGGCGGCCGTGATCCACATGTCGCGCAGCTCTAGGCCGTCGTCGCGGTGGCGCGAGGTCGGCTGATTGGCGAAGCCGCAGCGGGCCAGCGCCGCGAACAAGAAGTCGCCGGAGCGGTCGCCCGTGAAGATGCGTCCGGTGCGATTGCCCCCGTGCGCCGCAGGCGCCAGGCCGAGGATCAGTGCGCGTGCCCGCGGATCGCCGAAGCCGGGCAGCGGCCTGGCCCAGTACTGCTCGTTTGCGAACGCGGCGCGTCGCTCGCACGCGACCTGCTCACGCCAGGCGACCAGACGTGGACAGCGCCGGCACCGGCTCACCTCCTCGGCGAGGGTCGCCAGCTCGCTTCCACGGCGTGTCGCCACGAGGCAGTAGTAGCATCGGTGGCGATGTCGCTGTGGCTTTTGATCGTGCTGTTCGCCCTGATCAAGCTGCCGATCGCAGCGATGATGCTCGTGCTTCCGTTCCGTCACGACGCCGCGATGGAACCACCGGAGCGCTCGGGGCCCTCGGATGAAGATGGCGGTTCGCCTACCCCACCTGACGAGCCGCGACCGCCACATCCGCGCTGGCCCATCTCTGACCGTCCGCGCGGGCCGGCATGCAGTCGCGCGAGGACCGCATTGGCTGTCGGGGCCCGGCGTCGCGGCGCGCACAGCACCCCCGACCCGCGCGCTCCGCGACGGGTCCGCTCTCGGCTTCGGCGGCGGCCCGCCCTGCCGGTCGGGCGCTGAGCCTACCTGTTGCGCTTGCGGGCTCGGCGCGCGGCTTTGGCCTGCGCCCGGCGCCGGCGCACGCGAGCAGCTGAGTCGCTGCGCGATCGCGCCTCGATCAAGTCAGCGTCGCCGGCCGGTGCGACGCGGCGAGCGTCGCGCACGATGATGAACGCGATGCCCCCCAGCAGCACGACCGCTACTGCCCCGCCAGCAAGCAGCAGCGTGCTCGAGTTCGTGGGCGTGCTCGTCGACTGTGTGGTGGCTGTCTGCGTCGTGGTCGTTTCCGGCTGGCTCTTGGTCAGTTCGTTGAAGGAGTTACCTTCGCTGACCGCCGCCGACAGCGCCGCAGGCGCGCCCAGCAGCGACAGCGACAGCGCGAGCGCTGCGCATGCGATCACCGATACGCCGTGCCGGTGCAGGCGGCGAGGAGCCACTCGTGCGAGGATACCGCCGTCTTCTCCTCTCAACCGCCGCCGGTGCCGTCGTTCCGGGCGGGCCAGCTCGTAGAATGACCGCCGGTGCCCCCCAAGCAACGCCAGATCAGGGTCGAACAGCGCGGCAGCATCGAGGCCATCCAAGCTCTCGAGCAGCGCTCTGACGAGGAGCTGGAGAGCGAGACCAAATATAAGTCGGCCGCCCTGGCCATCCTCGGCGCGCGCGCCGCTGAGCGCTTCGACGCGGCCAAGGCGCGGAACTACTTTCAGCGGGCGATCGCCGCCGCGCGCCCGCAAGAGCGGATGCAGCTGCGGCGCATGGCCGATGCCTCCCTCGCGCTCGCCGATCGGCGCGCCGGGGATCTCAAGGAGGCCGTCGAGCGGCTGGGGCAAGAGCCGCCGAGCGGACGTCAGATGCTCGCGCTGCGCCTCATCGGCCTGCTCGTGCCGCCGGGCTCGGCCGGGATTCTCGCCCGCCTGCGCGGGATCATGCTGATCCTCGCCCTGGTCATCGTCCTGCTCGGCATGGGACTCGGTCTGGTGGAGCTCGTGTCGCTGCCGTTCGGAGGCCTGGGCTTGGCGCCGGGCATCCTGCTGGGCCTGTTCGTGGCGATCGCAATCGTCGCGATCATCGCCACGATCGGGCGGCGACGGCGCAATCGAGCGAGGGCCGCGCGCGCGTAGGCGGTGCCGCTGCGCCGCGGGAGCGCGGCGCCGGGCGACTACGCTGTCGCGGTGCCCGCACCCGTCTGTCTGATCGTCAACCCAGCCGCCGGAGGCGGCAGGTCTGGGCGCCTTGCAAGCGGCGTTGAGCGTGCCCTGCGCGGCCACGGCTTGGCGCTGCGGCGCGAGGACACGCGCGACCTCGAGCACGCCGGCTCGCTGGCGACCGCGGCCGCCCGCGCCGGTGAGACGGTCGTGGCGCTGGGCGGCGATGGCCTGATCGGCGCGATCGCGGACAGGCTGCGCGAGCGCCCCGGCGCCCTGCTCGGCGTGCTCCCCGGTGGTCGCGGCAACGACCTGGCGCGGGTGCTGGGCATCCCCGAGGACCCGATCGCGGCCTGCGCGACGATCGCCCACGGGGTCCCGGCGGCGATGGATCTCGGAGCCGTGATCGACGCTGAGTCGGGCGAGCACGGTCGGGCGTTCGTCGGCATCGCCTCGGCCGGCTTCGACAGCGACGCCAGCCGGATCGCCAACGAGGCGCCTGCCTGGCTGGGCGGGCTGGCGTACGCGTACGCGGCGCTCAGGGCGCTGATCGCGTGGAAGCCCGCCCACTTTGAGATCCAGCTCGATTCGCTCGGCGAGCGCCGGCGGTTCACCGGCTACTCGGTGGGAGCCGCCAACTCGAGGGCCTACGGCGGTGGCATGCGCGCGGCCCCGCACGCGATGCTCGACGACGGTCTGCTCGACGTGCTCGTGCTCGAGCAGGTCAGCAAGCTCGCGTTCGTAACGTTGATCCTGTCGCGGGTGTTCAAGGGAACGCACGTCAAGCACCCGCGCGTGCACGTGTTTCGCGCCGCGGAGGTCGCGATCTCGGCGGACCGTCCGTTCACCATGTATGCCGACGGAGACCCAATCGGCGAGCTCCCGGTGCGGGTGCGCGCGGTCTCAGCCGCGATCAGCGTCCTCGTCCCGCCCACCGCGGCAACGGACCCGCCATTCGCCGCCCCCCCTCCCCCGCCGGTTGGGCGGGCGGAGACGGACGCGGGCGATCGCGGTCCTGCGGACGCGCGAGCGACCAGGGGCTGATGGCGAGCGCGCTCGAGCCCAAGCTTGCCCTCGCGCGCGCCGTGGGCGCGCTCTCGCGCCTGCGCGGTGGCGGCGCCACCAGCGCGCCGGGGAAGCTGCTCGTGGCCCTCGATCGGGATGCCATCGCCACGCTGGGAGCCCGGCTGGGGCGCGGCAGCGCGCTCGTGTCGGCCACGAACGGGAAGACCACCACCACCGCGCTCGCGGCGCGCATCTTCGAGCACGCCGGTATCAGGCTGGTGCACAACCGCGCCGGCGCAAACATGGCCGGGGGGATCGCAGCGGCGCTGCTGGCCGCGGCGCGCCCGCACAAGCAGATCGCTGGCGAACTCGGCCTGTTCGAGGTCGACGAGCTATGGCTCGACTCGATCGCGAGCCAGCTCGGACCCCGTGCGGTGCTGCTCGGAAATCTGTTCCGCGATCAGCTCGACCGCTATGGCGAGCTGGAGGCGATCGCCGCGCGCTGGGCCGAGGGGCTGCGCGCGGAGCGACTCGTACTGAACGCCGACGATCCGCTCGTCGCGGACCTCGGCCGCGGGCGGGACAGGACATTGTACTTTGGCCTCGAGGACGAATCGCTGGCGCTTCCCGGCCTTGCCCACGCCGCCGACGCGAAGCATTGCCGGCGCTGTGGTGCGCCCTATTTCTTCGAGAGGGTGTACCTGGGCCACCTCGGCCACTATCGCTGCCCAAGCTGCGGACAGCAGCGTCCGGAGCCGATCGTCACTGCCACCGACGTGACCCTGCAGGGCGTGCGCTCGGCGTCCTTCACGCTGCGGACCCCCGCGGGCTCGGGACGCGTGGCGCTGGGACTGCCGGGTCTCTACAACGTCTACAACGCCCTCGCGGCCGCCGCCCTGGCGAGCGCGCTGGAGGTGGAGCTGAACAGCATCCTCGCGGGGTTGGATGGCGCCACGGCCGCGTTCGGGCGGGCGGAGGCGGTGACGCTGTCGCTCGCATCCGCTGCCGCGGGCGCCGGTCCGCTCACGCGAGAGCTGCGCATCCTGCTCGTCAAGAACCCCGCCGGCGCCAACGAGGTGCTGCGCACGCTCGCGCTCGAGCCTGGCCAGCATGACCTGCTGGGCGTGCTCAACGACAACATCGCCGACGGACGCGACGTGTCCTGGATCTGGGACGCCGACTTCGAGCTGCTGGCCCCGCGCGTGCGGCAGATGAGCTGTAGCGGCACGCGCGCGGCCGAGCTGGCGCTGCGGATGAAGTACGCCGGCGTCGCCGAGCAGCGGATCAGGGTCGAGCCCGACCTCTCGCGCGCGCTGGCGGCGGCCGCGGCGGACACGGCGGACGGCGCACCGCTGTATGCACTTCCGACCTACACCGCGATGCTCGCGCTGCGCGAGCTGCTGGTCGCGCGCGGCGAGGCAAACAGCGCGTGGGGCTGAGCGTGACCCATCGCACCCGCGTCCCGGCGACGCCCGCGAGCGACCACGCCGAAGTCGTGTGGCACGACCTCGAGTGCGGCTCCTACCGCGCGGACTTGCCGTTGTGGCGCGAGCTGGCGGCCCGCAATCCAGGGCCGATCCTCGAGATTGGCGCGGGCACCGGCCGGGTGGCGCTCGAGCTGGCCCGGGCCGGACATGTGGTCACGGCGCTCGAGCGCGAGCCGGCGCTGCTTGACGCGCTGCGGCGCCGCCCGGGCGCAGAGCGGGCGCGCACTGTGTGCGCCGACGCCCGGGGCGTTGAGCTTCCGCAGGCGCGCTTCGCGCTGTGCCTGGTGCCGATGCAGATGATCCAGCTGCTGAGCGGGCCGAGTGAGCGAGCGCGCTTCCTGAGCCGCGTTCGCGCCACGCTGCGCCGCGGCGGGCTGCTGGCGTGCGCTGTGCTCGCGCGCGTGGACCCGTTCGCCTGCGCCTCGGGGGAAGCTGGGCCCGCGCCGGAGACGGTGCGAATCGACGGACTGCTCTACACGAGCCGGGCGACGCGCGTCGCGGTCGGCAGGACGCAGATCGTGATCGAGCGCGAGCGCCGCATCCTCGAGCCGCGGGGGCGCAGCACGCTCAAGGCGCTGGCTGCATCGCGCACAAGGCTGCTGCGCGTCGAGCACAACGTGGTCGGGCTCGAGCGCCTCAGCCCGCGCACGCTCCAGCGCGAGGGCGGCGCCGCCGGCATGCGCGTGGAGCCGGTGCGCGAGGTGTCGGCGACCGCGGACCACACGGGCAGCACGGTGGTGATGCTTCGTGCATGAGTCTCCTGCTGGCCTCGGCGCCGCACGCGTGCTGCGCGTGTGCGCGCTGTATCCGGACCTGATGAACATCTACGCCGACCGCGGCAATCTGCTCGTGCTGGAGCGTCGCTGCCTCTGGCGCGGCATCGGCTTCGAGCTGTCCGCGAGCGGCCTCGGGGAGCCGCTGGACGCGGAACGCCACGACCTGTACTACCTCGGCGGCGGCCAGGATCGCGACCAGCGCTTGTGCGCCGCTGACCTGGTCGAGCGCAAGCGCGAGGCACTGCATACGGCCGCCGCGCGCGGCGCCGTCGTGCTCGGCGTGTGCGGCGGCTATCAGTTGCTCGGGCACTCCTACACGCTCGGCGAGGAGCAGATCGCGGGAGTCGGGCTGCTCGACGTGCGCACCGTGCGGTCCGAGGGCCCGCGCCTGATCGGCAACGTCGCGATCGAGGCCTCGCTGCCCGACGGCGCCGGACCGGCCGCGCAGCGCGGGACGGCCGCCGCGCGCGACCACGTGCTGGCTGGCTTTGAGAATCATGGCGGTCGCACGCAGCTGGGAGCAGAGGCGCTGGCGTTGGGGCGCGTGTTGAAGGGACACGGCAACGATGGACGCAGCGGGCTGGAGGGCGCGAGGCGGGGCAGTATTGTCGGCACCTACCTGCACGGTCCGCTGCTGCCCAAGAACGCGTGGTTCGCCGACTGGCTGATCGCCCGCGCGCTGGCGATCGATCCAGGCGAGCTCGCGCCGCTCGATGACCGGCTGGAGCGCGCCGCACATCTCGGCGCGCGGCGCGCGGCCGGCGTGTGAGGCGCCCGGCCCGCCGCCGGCGCGCCCCATCGTGCCTCGCCGCGGCGGCCCGCCTGGCGAGCCGTTTTTTCCGGCATTTTCGACAACCGGCCGGCCCCTCGTCCCGGCGGGGGCCTTAGGCTTCGCGTCAGTGGACTTCCGCGAGTACCAGCGCCTGTCGCGGCGAACTGCGCAGTATCCGCGTGCGGCGTGGCTGGCCTACCCCGCGCTGGGTCTCGCGGGCGAGGCGGGCGAGGTCGCTGAGCATGCCAAGAAGGCGATCAGGGACGACTCCGGGACGATCACCGATGAGCGCAGGGCGGCGATGGCCAAGGAGCTCGGGGACGTGCTCTGGTACGCGGCGCAGCTGGCCACCGAGCTGGGGCTCGAGCTGGACCAGGTGGCAACCGAGAACCTGGAGAAGCTGCTCTCCCGTCAGAGCCGCGGGGTGCTGAGCGGCAGTGGTGATGAGCGCTAGTTGGCCGCCCGGCCGCTAGGCGGACGGCGGGGCGACCACGAAGCGCGCGAAGCGCGCCGCCAGCCGGGCCGGCAGCAGCGCCCGCACCCGCACCCCCTCGGGGGTGTCCTGGCGGCTCACGTCCCCGGCGAGCTCGTGCAGCTCGGCCAGTCTTCCGCCCTCCGCGTACGGCACCAGCAGCTCGACGCGGCGCAGGAAGTGAAGCAGCGCCGCCTCGATGCGCGCGCCGAGCTCCTCCAGCCCCTCGCCCGAATGACCGCTCACGAGCACGGCCTCGGGGTGGTGCAGCCGCAGCTCCTCGCGGGCGGCGTGATCGAGCAGGTCGATCTTGTTGAGCACCAGCAGGCGCGGGCGATCTGCCGCGCCGATCTCGGCCAGCGTGTGCTCGACCGCGCCCTTCATGACCTCGATGCGCGCCTCGGTCGCGGAGGCGTCGAGCACGTGCACGAGCAGGTCCGCCCTGCGCGTCTCCTCCAACGTGGCCGCGAACGCGTCGACGAGCTGGTGCGGCAGCTTGGAGATGAAGCCGACGGTGTCGGTGAGCAGATACGCCCTGCCGCTGAGGCGCAACATCCGGATCGTGGGGTCCAGCGTGTGAAACAGGCGATCGCGGACTCCAACCTCGGCGTCGGTGAGCGCATTCAGAAGCGTGGACTTGCCGGCGTTGGTGTAACCGACGAGGGCGATCGTCGGCGTAGCCGCGCGCTCGCGCTGCGAACGCTGGACGGCGCGCGTCCGCTTCACGCGCTCGAGTCGGCGCCGCAGGGCCGCGATGCGGTCGCGCGCGAGGCGCCGGTCGGTCTCGATCTGGGTCTCCCCCGGCCCTCTGGTCCCGATGCCGCCGCCGAGCCGCTCGAGGTGACTCCACAGCCCGCGCATGCGCGCGAGGTTGTACTCGAGCTGGGCCAGCTCCACCTGGAGCTTGCCCTCGGCGGTGCCCGCGTGCGAGGCGAAGATGTCGAGGATCACGGTCGTTCGGTCGACCACCGGTAGACCGAGCGCCTCCTCGAGCGTGCGCTCCTGGCGTGCGCTGAGCTCGTCATCACAGGCGATCAGGTTGGCGTCGCACGCCCGCGCGACGACCTTGATCTCAGCGACCTTCCCGGGGCCAACATAGCTGTTGGGATGAGGCTGCTCGCGCCGCTGGACGAGCTCGCCCACGACCGCCACGCCCGCTGTCCACAACAGCTCGCCGAGCTCCCCGAGGTCCTCCTCGTCGCCGCTCGACACGGCCGCGACGCACAGCGCGCGCTGGCGCGCGCGTGCGGCCGCCTGGGCCCCGTCCGCGACCGTCGCGGCGACAGGCCCGGGCGTTACGGCGCGGCGGCCATTGCGGCTCCTGTCCATCCACGTGCCAGTCTAGGGCGATCCAGGCGCCGACCCGCGCGGCGGCGCGCAGCTGCGCTGCTCCCGGACCGCCCGCTGTCGCGTCTTGGGGCTAGGCGGCCAGGGCGCCGAGCCTGTGGACCGCCTCGAGCAGGCGGGCATCGGGCGTCGTGAGCGAGATGCGAAACCAGCCCTCCCCCGCGGGGCCATAGATGGCGCCGGGCGAGAGCACCACCGCGGCGTGCTCGAGCACATGCGCGCAGTAGGCCTCCGAGCCCGAGAATCCCTCCGGCACCGGCGCCCACACGTAGATCGTCGCGCGCGGAGGGCGGACCTGGACACCGATCGCGCGCAGCGCCTCGCACACGAGATCGCGCCTGCGCAGGTAGAGCTCGCGCATCGAGGCCACCTCCGCATCGGTCTCGGGCGACAGCGCCGCGATGCCCGCCAGCTGAACGGCCTCGAACAGGCCGGAGTCGATGTTTGTCTTCAGCCGCCAGTAGATCTCCAGCGCCTCGGCGTTCCCCACCGCGACGGCGCAGCGCCAGCCGGTCATGTTGTAGCCCTTGGACAGCGAGAAGATCTCGATGCCCACCTCCTTGGCTCCCGGCGTGGCCAGGAACGAAGGCGCGCGATAGCCGTCGAAGGTGATCTCCGAGTAGCTGTTGTCGTGCACCACGAGGATCTCGTAGGCGCGGGCAAACTCCACGACGCGCTCGAAGAGACCCTCCGGCACGATCGCCCCGGTGGGGTTGTTCGGGTAGTTCAGGAACATCAGCTTGGCGCGCCGCGCCACCTCATCGTCGATCGCTGCGAGGTCCGGCGCAAAGCCCTGCTCTGGCTCGAGCGCCATCAGCACCGGCTCGGCTCCGGCGAGCCACGGACCGCCCGTGTACACGGGGTAGCCGGGGTCCGCCGCCAAGGCGAAGTCGCCGCCGTCGAGGAAGGCGAGGCTGACGTTGAAGATCGCCTCCTTGGCGCCAATCGCAGGCATGATCTCGCGCTCGGGATCGAGGCTCACGTCGAAGCGTCGCTCGTAGAAGTCACGTACCGCGCCTCTGAAGTCTGCACGGCCGCGGTTGCTCGGATAGCGATGTGTCTCAGGCTCGCTCACGGCCTCCTGCATCGCCTCCACGATCAGCGGCGGCGTCGGCCGGTCGGGATCTCCGATCCCCAGGCTGATCACGTCGACCCCGGCGGCGCGCTTGGCCGCGATCTGGCGCTCGAGCCGCGCGAACGCATACGGCGGGATGCGCTGCAGGCGCCCGCTCGCTTTCATGGCATCCGCCACCCCGGCTTGCCGGCGGGCATGCGTACGGGTCGCGTCGCGTTCATGCGGCTTGCCGCAGCTCGCTGACGAACTCCTCGCTGAGGCGACCCTCGAACACCGGCAGCGCCCAGCCCGAGAGGCACACATGCAAGCGTGTGTCTACCTCGACCTCGAGCTCGCCGCCATCGAGCACGACGGTCACCCGTGCGGGTCCGCTGCCCGCCCCGAGCAGCCGCTCGCGATTGCCGAGCACGTAGGCCACCGCAGCGCCGCTCGCTCCCGTGCCGGAAGACAGCGTCTCCCCCACTCCCCGCTCGAATATGCGCGCGCGAATGCGTGCCTGCGATCCCGGCTCGAGCTCGGCGTACCAGGACACGTTCGTGCGGTTGGGAAAGGCCGGGTTGCGTTCGATCGGCGGGCCCAGCTCTGCGAGGTCGAGCTCCATGAGCGTGGCCTGATCCTGCACCCGGATCGCGATCTGAGGATTGCCGATCGAGACGTGCTGAAAGCGCCAGCCGTCAAACTCGCCCAAGCCATCGGCGGGGCCGGCGGGGAAGTCCTTGGACTGCAGCCTCGCCCGCCCGAGCTCCATGCGACAGCTCAGTGGACCGGTGATCGTCGGCTTGACCGGCCCGGCGGCGGTGTGAACGGTGAATTCGTCGCGATCGGTCCAGCCGCGCCGGCGCAGGTATAGGACGGCCTCGCGCGCGCCGTTGCCCGACAGCTCCGCCTCCGAGCCGTCGGGGTTGAAGATGCGCAGGTCTGCCACATGGGCCGGATCGGCCGGCGCCGACAGGAGCAGGATCCCGTCGGCGCCGACGCCGCGATGGCGCTCGCAGAGCAGGCGCACGCGGGCGGGCGTGACGGGGAACGGCATGGCCTCGCGCTCGACGATCAGATAGTCGTTGCCCAGCGCCTGCCAGCTCTCAAACCTCATCCGCGACTGCCCGCGCCGGCGCTCCAGCACGCACGCCGCGGGCTGAAGGATCGAGGCTGCATCACCATCGGGGGCCTGAGTCTAGCCCCAGGCGGCGAGGATCTCGTGCGCCACCGAGGCGGGATCGCGGCCACTTACGTCGATCAGGTGCAGCCCGGCGAGCTTGCGCATCCACGTCAGCTGGCGGCGGGCGTAATTGCGAGTACGGCGGCGCATGCGCTCGACGTCGCCGGCGAGCAGCTCCTCGAAGCCGAGTGCCTTGCGCGCCGTGTCCGAGGCGCCCGCCGCGTGCGCCCGCAGGACCTGCTCGCGAGCGCCCGCGGCGAGCATTTCGCGCACGCGCGCGTCGATGCGCGCGTGCAGCGCCTGGCGCTCCATGACCAGGCCGACGAGCAGCGTCGGATGGCGCAGCTCGCCGCTCCACAGCTGCGAGGGCCCCTCCGGCGGCTCGAGCTCGCCCGCGTCCAGCAGCTCCAGCGCGCGCACCAGCCGTTGCGCGTCGTGCGGGTCGATCTCCCGGGCCGCCCACGCCGCGCGCCTTTCGAGCAGCCCGTGAAGGGCAACTGCGCCGCGCGCGCGCAGCTCCGCGCTCCAGCGCTCGCGCGCTCCTTCCGCAGGCGGCGGGCGCAGGTCAAGCTCGCCCAGGGCGGCACGCAGGTAAAGGCCCGTCCCGCCCACCACGAGCGGCCGCCGCCCGGCAGCGAGCAGGCCATCGATCTCGGCATGTGCGAGCGCCGCGTACTGGCCAGCGCTGAACGTGGCGTCAAGCGGCAGGAACGAGATCAGCCTGTGCTCGAGCGCCGCGCGCTCGGCCGGCGAGGGAACGCCCGTGAGAAGCTCCAGGCCGCGGTACACCTGCAGGGCGTCTGCCGACACGGCGACGGGGTGCTCGCCGCGGCTGCGCAGCAGCTCCGCTAGCGCGATCGCGATCGCGGTCTTGCCCACCGCGGTGGGGCCGAACAGGGCGAGCACCTCAGGGCGCGCCGGCGGCCCAAGGCGCGTCTGCGGCTCAGCACGCGTCGTTGAGGAATGTGCGTCCATGGGTTCAAGTATCGCGAGGTGCACGCCGCGCGCAGCGGCTCTTCGCGCGGTGTGCCGCGGCCGTCGGGCGTGCACGCAGCGAGTCATTGGCATACGCTTGCCGCCCGCGCATGCAGATCTCGGGTTCGACCGTCCTGCTCACCGGCGCCAGCGGCGGCCTTGGCCAGGCCATCGCGCGCGCGCTCGCGCGGAGCGGGGCCAGTCTGGTTCTCACGGCTCGGCGCACGGACGTGCTGCAGCGGCTGGCCACGGAGCTCGGCGCGCGCTCGCTGGCGGTGGACCTCGCGATCCCAGCGGAGGTCGATCGTCTGCCGAGCGAGGCCGGCGAGGTCGACATCCTCGTTGCCAACGCCGCGCTGCCGGCCTCGGGAACGCTCGAGTCATTCAGCGTCGAGGAGATCGACCGGGCGCTCAGCGTCAACCTGCGCGCGCCGATCGTGCTCGCTCGAGCGCTCGTACCGCCGATGGTCGCACGCGGCAGCGGGCATCTGCTGTTCATGTCCTCGCTCGCCGGCAAGGCGTCCACCGCTGGCGCGGCCCTCTACAACGCGTCCAAGTACGGGCTACGCGGCTTCGCCTCCGGTCTGCGCGCCGACCTGCATGCGACCGGCGTGGGCGTCTCGACTGTCTTTCCGGGCTTCATCCGCGGAGCCGGGATGTTTGCCGACTCCGGCGCCAAGCTGCCACCTGGCGTCGGCACGCGCTCGCCCGAGGACGTCGCGAAGGCCGTGCTCGAGGCGATCGAGCGCAACCGCGCAGAGCTGGACGTAGCCCCGCTGGCGCTGCGCGCCACCGCCGCCTTCGCCGGCCTTGCGCCCGAGCTTGCCGCGAGCCTCGCGCGCCGCCTGGGCGCAGAACGAGTCGCCAGCGAGCTAGCGGCGGGCCAGCGCGATAAACGCTGAGCCGCCGTTCGCCGGACCGGGCCCGCCCCCCGCCGGGCCAGTCCGTTGGGTGATCGCGCCTCCCCCCGGCACCTGACAGGCCGCCACGACCTCAGGCTGCGACGGCCAACCAGGCGAGGAGGACCAGAGTCAGAGCATCGCCGAACTCGGAACTCGAGCGGCGTGAGTGGCGGTGAACGGTAATGACACCTGACCCACGCTTCGGCAGTGCCCGTATGTAAAGCCGAGTTTATTCACTTCGGCGGGTTTGTCCAATACTCTTTGGACGTTGTGTCATAAGCCGAGCCTATGGGGCCTGGGTCGCCAGTGACCAGCCTGCGGCAGCTGCACTATTTCGTAGCGGTGGCTGAAGAGGGGCAGTTGACGCGTGCGGCCAGCAGGCTTCACATCGCGCAGCCCGCGTTGTCGCAGGCGATCGCCCAGCTCGAGTCGCAGTTTGGCGTGGAACTGCTCGCGCGTCACGCCCGGGGCGTCAGCCTGACGCCCGCTGGTGAGGCGTTCTTCGCCAAGGCGCGCGATGCGCTGGCGGCTGTGGCGGACGCTGATCTCGCTGCGCAATCGCACTCGCGGGCCGACAGCGGCCGCGTCGAGTGGGGATTCAGCGGCTTGCCGCCGATGGTGCGCGCGCCTGAGCTGTTCGCCACGTTCACGGCAGCGAACCCGCAAGCGCGGGTGTCGTTTCGCGATCTCTCCTGGCCGCGCGGCACGACGGCGGCGTGGCTGCAGCCGGTTGACATCGCACTGCTCTTCTCCCCCACGCCCCATCCCGACGTCGAGGTCTACGTACTGCGAGCCGAGTCCCGCGTCGTGCTTGCGGCGAGCACCCACGCGCTGGCTGGACGGACCGAGCTGACCGTCGAGGAGATCCTCGATGAGACCTTCTGCGGTACCCATTCCGCGCTCGAGCCGGTCAGAGCGGGGTTCTGGCGGCTCGATGACCATCGCGGCGGACCTTGCCATGCAATCGTGGGCGAGGCGGCCAACCCGCAAGAGATGCTCGCAGTGATCGCCTCGGGCTGCGCGATCACCACCGCGCCGGCCTCGGCCGGTCCCACGTTCGGCTCGGCGGTACCCGGGATCACGGCCATCCCACTTCCGGACGCGACGCCCACCGTGCTCGCGCTGGTTTGGCACAAGCACAATCCAAATCCTCTCGTCGACGACATCGTCGCCACCGCCAGAAGCCTCGCCGCCTCCGCCAGTCCGACGAGCGCATCGGCCACGTAGCACTCGCCACCGGCTGGTGCGAACGCGCAAGGGGCATGCGGTCCCGGCGGCGCACTCAGAACAGGGTGCCCTGGCGCGCGATGCGTCCCTCGCCCGGCGCCGCGGGAGCGCCTTGCCGTGCGGGCGCGGGTGCGGGCTCGACCGCCCTTGGCCCGCTCGGTCTCTCGCGCCGGCGCACCAGCTGCGCCAAGCGCTCGCGTTCCTGTCGCGGCGCATACGCGCCGCGCCGATAGAGCTCCCTGTATCGCTTGAGCAGGTCGGGGCGCTTCGCCGCCAGCCAGCTCATGAACACCTCGCGCGTCTCCCCGCGCAGATGCAACGCCACCCCGCCCACGCTCGTTGCCCCCGCCGCCTCGGCTCGCGCGAGCAGCGGCTCGAGCTGACGTGCGCTGTCGTTTATCCCGGGCATGAGCGGCGCGATCAGCACGCCGGCGGCGATGCCTGACCGATTGAGCTCGGCCACGGCCTCCAGGCGCGCGCGGGGATGGGGCGTGTGTGGCTCGGTTTCCCGCCATGCCTTCTCGTCGAGCGTCGGGATCGACAGGCAGGCCGTGAAGCTCGTGCGCTGCGCGATCTGCAGCATCAGCCGCAGGTCGCGCAACAACAGCGGCGACTTCGTCAGCACCGAGCACGGGTTGGCCGCGTCTCGCAGCGCCTCCCAGATGCCCTCCATCAGCCGGTAGCGCCCCTCGACCCACTGGTAGGGGTCGGTATTCGTGCCCAGCGCGACGTGTTCGTGTCTCCACGAGCGCCGCGCCAGCTCGGTGCGCAGCAGCTCCGGGGCGTTGACCTTCACCACGATCTCGCGCTCGAAGTCGCGGCCGGCGTTGAAGCCGAGGTAGGTGTGCGTGGGCCTGGCGAAGCAGTTGTGGCTGACGACGCCGTTGGCGATGAAATCTCCGGTTCCTGTCGTGAGGTCGTACAGGCGTTGCGTCATGCCGAGCGGGCGGATCGACACCACGCGGAGCCGTGCACCCGTCTTGAGCGCGTCGCCCTCGATCGTGCGCTTGCGGGTGATCGCCGGGTCCGTGCCGAGCAGGTAGCGCATGCGCTCCGGCAGACCGCCGCGCAGGCGGATGCAGGTGAGCCCGTTGCGGTTCGCCCGAGGCTCGACGGCGTAGTCGAAGCCTAAGCGAGCAAGACAGGCGCGGACCCAGGCGAGCATCTCAGGATCTGCGTTCGCGATCCGGAGCGTGTGCAGGCTGTGGGAGCCCTCGGCGTCGAAGATGCCTGCGAGGAACCCCCTGATCCACGACAGACTTGGAAGGATCGGCCAGCGGATCAGCTCAGAGACGCGCTCGACGCTCGCTCTGCTCTGAGGACGGATCGCGCTCATCCCGCGGCGGTTGCCCGCGGCAGCTGACAACGCAAATTCGCTCGTGAGCACGCCGAGACAGGTCAGGTAACCGCGTGCGCGCGTCAGCGCCTCGGTATCGGCCAGCGCAAGGCGGAACCGGTGGGCTTCGCTGGTAGCGCGGCGCGGGCGCTGGTAGAGGTATGACCCGAGGTGTCCATCGCCGCGGATAACGCCGCGGAGATAGCCCCTGCGGTAGTCGTCGTCCACGACCGGCGGCGCGACGCATCCGCCCGTGCCCAGCAGCTTGCTGTTGGGCGTGAGATGCGGCCTCTGGTGCCGCCCCGATCCGGTGCCGATGACGTGCTTCCAGCCGCGGGCGGTCAGGAATCGGTGATCCTCGCTCGTGATCAGTTCGGTGCCATC
>VAWK01000018.1:86281-136511 GCA_005885515.1 Actinomycetota bacterium
CCCGTAGATCTCGGCGCCGATCTCGATGTCCGCCAATGGCCGCGTGCGGCCGTCGGCCAACAGGACGCGCGTGTCGCCCGAAGCGCAGTAGGTGCACGCATGACTGCATCCCCGGTAGGGATTGATCGTCCAGCGGAACGGCATCCGCGACTGCTCGGGCACGCGGTTGAGGATCGAGCGGGCGCGCACCTCCCAGAACCGCGTCTCGAGCGCCTCGGGCGCATCGAAGCGCCGCAGGGTCGCCTCGTCCCGGTATCCGGGCAGGCGCCGCTGCTGTCCGCCGTCGAGGGTGAGGTCATCCCAGCGCACGAACATATGTTCGCATAACCCTCGGCGCCACCGAGGTTCGGGGCGAGCGCGGCGCGGGCGGACCCCGCGGCATTGGCTCTGCGGTGCAATGGCGCCGGGCTTCTTATGAAAACTTCGCAGGCGGACCGCGGCTTAGACTGGCTGGCTCGCTCAGGCCCAAGTGCAAGATGCTGTGCGGTTGCCGCCGGACACAGGTCTACGATTACCAGTGCCCCACGGATGCGGGGGAGCGTCCCCGGCCCGCACCCTCCTCCTTCACGGGTCGGGGACCCCAATCTGTTGGGCGGCCCTCGGTCGGGCCTATCTCCGGCAACGTCGCCGAGTGGGTTTCCACCCCAAATTGCGGCGTCTCATTTCCCAAAATGCGAGATATCCCGCTCCAGGCATCTACGCTTTCTCGCGGGGGTAAGCATCAGACGGGACGCACGCGAGGCATGTCCGACGGCTACACGCTGACGAAGCAGCAGATCGCCTGCCTGGAGGAACTCGCCGACGACTACGAGTTGGTGAGCGCCGATGACGGGCCGCCCGTCGTGCGCGGACCGAGGGAGGAATTGTCGCGGGTCGGCGCGAGCGGGCGCTTGGTGGCGCTCGTCGAGGGTGTCCGGTCCTACCTGGACGTCAACGGGTAGCGTCCGGCGAGTCCGCCAAGCCTACGTCGTCTTCGCCGTCTGGGATGCGGCCGGTGCTAATCGCTCGGGTGGCGTAGGAGCGCCCGTGAGAGAAGATCGAGGGCGGCGAGGCTACCGACGAGGGCCAGCCCGCCCGGGTGTCTGAGGAGCCGGTAGTAGTGCATCGGGCGAAGGTAGCGCGCACCCTAGACGGAAGCTCTACGTAAGGTCGGAGTTTGCCGCTCGTCGGTTGTCAGAGCAGCAGCCAATTCGCGGAACGAGCGCAGAGGCGAGAACGGCGCGATCTGCTCGCGCCGAGGCGCTGGCAAGCCAGACCGACACGGACTCTTACGAATCCCCTACACACGTCTGCGCAGATGCTTAGGTGCGCCTTCGTGGCGCCTTAGCGGGGACGGCGAGGATAGCCGAGTCCACTCCGCCGATTTCTCCAGGAGGTTCCTTCCCAATGAACATATCCAAGATGCTCGGGGCCACCATGGTCGCCGGCGCGCTGGCCGCCGGAGGCGCCGCTTCTGGCATAACCGGCGCCTCGGCCGCGTCCAGCTCGAGCGCCGGCAGCACCGGATCGAGTAACGGCGCGTCGGGTTCGGGCGCTGGCAGTGCAGAAACGAGCAACGCCGCGTCCAGTGGCAGCTCCACGACGCCCAAACCCGGCACCCCCTCTCCCCCGTCCCGCAGACCGACCCCGCACCACAAAGGCCCCTGCCCCGGCATGGGCTCAAGCTCGGGCTCGGGCTCCGGCTCGGCATACGAACCGGGCTCCAGCTCGGGAGCGGGCCCGGCGGGCGGCCCGGACGTGACCTACCAGTAGCGCCGGTGGGTCCTCACGCGGCGCATAACCCCGCAGGCGCTGCCCACGCCGGCGCCTGCGGGAGCGTCGCCGTCCTGGCTCGGTGCCGTCAGCCGGCGACCCTGGCGAGCAAGCTCTCCTCGCCGGACAGCGTCTGGCTGGTGGCGGATTCGATCCGCACCTGCGCCAGCTCGCCGGGTGCGGCCAGGCCGGTGAAGTTGACGACCTTGTTGTGTCGCGTGCGGCCGCGCAGCTTGTCGGGGTCGGTGCGCGAGGGCCCTTCCACGAGCACCTCGAGCGTGCGCCCGACGAATCGCAGGGCGCGCTCGCGCGCCCTGCGCTGGACGAGCTCGACCAGACGCTGCATGCGCTCGACCTTGACCGGATGCGGCACGTTTGCCTCGGCCGTGTTCGCCGCCTCGGTGCCCCGTCGCGGCGAGAAGATGAACGTGAAGGCACCGTCGTAGCCCACCTCCTCTACGACCTCCATCGTCTGCAGGAAGTCCTCCTCGGTCTCCCCGGGGAAGCCGACGATGATGTCTGTAGTGAGCGCCACATCCGGCACGTGCTCGCGGATCAACGCCACCCGGTCCAGATACCGCTGGCGGTCATAGGTCCGCCGCATCGCCTTGAGGATGCGCGAGCAGCCGGACTGCAGGGGCAGATGGATGTGCTCGCACAAGCTCGCCAGCTCGGCGTGTGCCCAGATCACGTCCTCGCGCATGTCCTTGGGGTGCGGACTCGTGTAGCGGATGCGCTCGATGCCCTCGACCGCATCGATCGCCGCGAGCAGTCCGGCGAACGTCGGGCGCGTCGCTGGCGATCCGCCAGCACGCGGGCCCGTGGCTGGCGCGCGCGACGGCAAGTCGCGCCCGTAGGAGTTGACGTTCTGCCCCAGCAGCGTCACCTCGCGCACGCCATCGGCCGCCATCGCCTCGGCCTCCTGCACGAGCTCTGCAAGCGGGCGGCTGACCTCGCGCCCACGCGTGGAGGGCACGATGCAGTAGGCGCACGCGCAGTTGCAGCCCACGCTGATCTGCAGCCATCCTTGGAACGGTCTCGCCCGCAGTGCCGGCAGGTGGCCGGTGAAGCCCTCGAACTCGAAGTACCCCTGCGCCGTGAGCGAATCGCTGATCAGGAACTCGGCCAGCCGATGGACCTGGCCGGGACCAAATGCGACGTCGACGAACGGGAAGCGCTCGAAGACCTCGTCCTTCAGAGACTGCGCCCAGCAGCCGCCAACCCCGACCACCCGCTCGGGCCGTTCCCGCTTCAGGCGCCGCGCTTCACCGAGATGGGCGATGAAGCGGCTGTCGGCCGACTCGCGGATCGAGCACGTGTTGAACAGGATGAGGTCGGCGTCGCCGCGCCGCGCGGCCTCGGCGTAGCCGAGCGAGCGAAGCATGCCCTTCATCCGCTCGGAGTCGTGCTCGTTCATCTGGCAGCCGAACGTGGTCACGTGGTAGCGCTTCATGGACCACAGGGTAGCCCGGCGCTGGCTGCCGAAGCCCGGCGCTCACACTCGCCGGCTCAGCGCCCGAGCAGCTCGTATCCGGCGCGTCGCCCGGGACCTCGGTGACTGCTCAGGCGGCCCGCGCCGCCGCGGGTGCGGCGGGTTCGCTGGCGATCGGCGGGCGTGCCTCGCCGTCGCGGTCGATCGGCGTGACGGCATCCTTGCTCAGGCCCAGCGCCGCATAGATCTTCTCCTCGATCTCCTTTGCCAAAGCGGGGTTGGCGTCTAGGTGGGCCTTCGCGTTGGGACGCCCCTGGCCGAGGCGGTCGTTTCCGTAGGAGAAGAACGAGCCGGACTTGGAGACGATGTTGTGCTCCAGGCCGAGGTCGAGCAGGCAGCCCGAGGTGGAGACGCCCTTGCCGAACTCGATGTCGAACTCCGCCTGGCGGAAGGGCGCGGCGACCTTGTTCTTGACGACCTTCACGCGCACGCGGTTGCCGACCGCCTCGGTGCCGTCCTTGAGCGTCTCGATGCGCCTGATGTCAAGGCGCTGGGAGGCATAGAACTTCAGCGCGCGGCCGCCCGGCTGCGTCTCGGGACTACCGAAGAGGACCCCCACCTTTTCGCGAATCTGGTTGGTGAGGATGCACAGCGTCTGCGTCCGGTTCAGGTTGGCCGCCAGCTTGCGCATCGCCTGAGACATCATGCGCGCCTGGGCCCCCACGGTCTGGTCACCCATTTGACCCTCGAGCTCGGCACGCGGCGTGAGCGCGGCGACCGAGTCGATCGCGACCACGTCGACGGCGCCCGAGCGCACGAGCATGTCCGCGATCTCCAGGGCCTGCTCGCCGTAGTCGGGCTGCGAGACCAGCAGCTCGTCGATGTCGACCCCGATCTCTTTCGCGTACAGCGGATCCATCGCGTGCTCGGCGTCGATGAACGCGCACACCCCGCCCAGCTTCTGCGCCTCGGCCAGCACGTGATAGACCAGCGTGGTCTTGCCCGAGGACTCGGGGCCGAACACCTCCACGATGCGCCCGCGCGGCACGCCGCCGATCCCGAGTGCCAGGTCCAGCGACAGCGCCCCCGTGGGGATCGCCTCGCAGCGCACCTGCGCGCCCTCGTCGCCCATGCGCATGACCGTGCCCTTGCCGAACTCGCGCTCGATCTGCGTAAGCGCGCCCTGAAGAGCGGCGTCGCGCGCCTTGGCTGCCTTCTCCTGGTCGGTCACGGGCATGGTCTGGCTCCTCGCTCGAGATGGACCGAGCAAGCTACTCCTCGCCGCGGACGGAACAGCCGCCCGCAATGGGCCGCCGGGCCTGGCCGTAGCGGCCCGCTCGCGCCCTTTCCCGCCCGCTTGCGCCGTTCGGCCTCGCGCCACCTGCACGCCGAGCGGACGGTCGCTCAGCGCTCGGCGGCGAGCAGATCGCACGTGGCCAGAGGCTGGTAGCTCGCGCCGGCGGAGGATAGCCACGAGCGGTACAGGACGATCGCCTCGGGCCTGAAGCTCAGCGACGGCGTTGCCGGCAGGACGGGCTCCTCGGCCTGCGCGCCGCCTGGGCGAAGGCGCGCTGGCCCAGCGGGGCGCGATGGGGCGCCGCGCCCGCGCATGCGGGCCACGGTGATGTGCGCTTTGAAGCGACGCCGCTCGGCCTGCCAGCCGGTCGCGTCTGCCAGCGCGCCGCGCAGCCCTTCGTGCAGGCGCGTAAGCCCTCCGTCGCGGTCGTGTACCTCGACCGCGAGCGCCCGGGGGCGCCGCGGCGGCAGCCACAGGGGAGCGCCGAGCGAGAGCTCCCCAACCCGGGTCGCGCAGCCGCTGAGCACGGCGGCGATCTCCGCAATCTCGCCCACCGGACGGCCGCCGAGGAAGCACAGCGTCACGTGCAGCGCCTCGGGCTCGAGCAACCGCATGCTCGCGAGCGCCCCTCGCCCCCTCCGGATCGGCAGCCTCGCCGTGGCCGCGCGGGCCCACGCGAGCAACCCCTCGCGCACCTCCGCGGGCGGGTCGACCGCTATGAACAGGCGCGCTGTGGCATCACGGGTCATCGCCTCAGGCGATGCTAGTGGCCGACCCGCTACCAAGCTCCGCCCCTCTGCGCCCCGCGACGCGGACGCGAGCGCACCGGTGGCGAGGCTGCCTCACGCGGCCAGCGCCCGGCGGATCAGGTGCATCGCCACCGTCGTCGCACGATCGCGCACGTCGGCTCGCGTCCCGGGTAGGTGCACGGAGCGCGTGAGGTGCGCAGCGGGGTCCGTGGCTACGCTCAGCCACACCAGGCCGACCGGCTTCTCCTCGCTGCCTCCTCCCGGACCGGCGATGCCGGTCACGCCCACTCCGACGTCCGCGCGCAGGCGCGAGCGCGCCCCGTCGGCGAGCGCCTGGGCGACCTCGGCCGAGACCGCGCCATGCGCCTCGATCAGCTCGGCGGGCACGCCCGCCTGGTCCATCTTGGCCTCGTTGGAATAAGCGACGATCGCACCGTTGAAGTACTCGGAGGCGCCGGCCGGCTCGGTCAGCCGCGCCGCCAGCAGCCCGCCGGTGCACGACTCGGCGGTGGCGATCGAGCGGGATCCGCCGGACCCTCCCCCCGCGCCGTCGCCGCCGGCGCCCCGCAGCAGCGCCGCCACCTGCTCGTCCACCGAGCTGCCGTCCTCGGAGAACAACGTGTCGGCGTGGCGTTCGCGGATGACCTCAAGCAGCGCTTCATAGGCGTGTTGCGCGGCGGGCTCAAAGCGCGTGACCACCTCGATCTCGCCCCGTTTGAGGCACGTGGTGACCTCCAGACGCTCCAGTGCCACGCCGTCGCGCTCGGCCACGCGCAGCGTCTCGGCGATCTCGGACTCGGGGATCCCGAATAGGCGCAGCGTGCGCTGGCGATAGTCCACCGTGTCCTTGAGGGCCGTGCGCAGGGCGTCCTGCCGCAGCGCCTGTGCCCACATCGGCTGCAGCTCGCGCGGAGGCCCGGGCAGGACCACGATCGTCGGGCCGCGGTCGTTGGTGGGCGGCACGACCAGCCCCGGCGCCGTTCCCACGGGCGCCAGCACCGTCGCGCCGTCGGGCACGGTCGCCTGCTTGCGGTTGCCTGCCCTGATCGCGGCCTGGTCGAGGTTCGGCCAGCGCTTGGCCAGGGGCGCGAGGATCGCCGCGATGCGCTCCTGCAACTCCTCGTCCAGCACCATCTCGCGGCCCTGGAACCGCCCCACCACCTCGGCTGTGAGGTCGTCGGCGGTCGGGCCCAGCCCGCCGCTGGTCAGGACCACGTCCATGCGCTGGTCGGCCATGAAGCGCAGCGCCGCCTGGATGTCATGCGGCCGGTCCCCGACGATCACGATCAGCGCCAGCTCGACGCCGAGCTCGTGCAGGCGATCGGCGAGCCACGGGCCGTTGCGGTCGCTGACCCTGCCCGTCAGCACCTCGGTGCCGGTCACCACTATCCCGGCGCGCGCGCTCACGTGCAGGTGGGTAGCTGGCCGAGGCGCAGCGGCCGGCGGCCGGCGGCCTTGGTGATCGTGTAGCCGATCGCCTGGCTCGACGGCGGCACGCTGCGGGGCGAGCCGTCCACGATCATCGTCACGGAGCTGTTGCCGAGCGTGATTTCAAAACGCCGCGCGTGGTAGGTGGGCGTGCTCGCTCCGGGCTGCAGCTCGACGCCCGGGATCAGCTTGCGCCCGCCATCGCCGATCAGGCACACGTACACGATCGCCCGCGGCCGCAGCGACAGCGTCACGAGCGCGGGCGCGCCGCCGGCGCCAGCCGAGCGCTTGGCGTGGCGGGCGTGCGTGCGTGCGTGTTTTGCCGACGTACGGGAGGTGCTCGAGGAGCCGCCGTGTTTCGAGGAGCCACCGCTTACCAGCGCCACGATCAGCAGGATGATGATCACCACCACGAACCCCACCAGCGCCATGTACGCGCGCGAGGGGCCGGTTCCCCCCGGACGGCTACCCCCACCCCCGGGCGTGCGCGCATGCCGCGGGCTGGCCACGACCGGCTCCAGGCCCGTCTCGGTGGGGGTCTCGTGGTTGAGCCGGTACTCTTCGACCAGCGCCTTGCCATCCAGGCCCAGCGCCTGCGCGTAGGTGCGCAGAAAGCTCTTCACGAAGGTGGGCCCGGGAAGCAGCCCCCACTCCTCGTTCTCCAGCGCGCGCAGGTACTTGGCGCGGATCTTGGTCTTGGCCTCGATCTCCGAGACGTCGATCCGCGCCCGCATGCGCGCTTCGCGCAGCGATTCACCAATCTCGGGCATTTCCGAGGGAAAAGGCTAGTCTCTCGCAGTCGCGGCGGGCTCGCCCAGCGCGGCCAGCACGCGCGGCAGGTCGGCCTCGGTGATCAGGACCTGCCTGGGCTTGGACCCCTCATAACCGGAGATCACCCCCCGACGCTCGAGCATGTCGATCACGCGGCCGGCGCGGGTGTAGCCGAGGCGCAGGCGACGTTGCAGCATCGACGTCGAGGCCGTCTGCATTTCCGCCACCAGGGTGATCGCGTCTGCCAGCACGGGGTCCTCGTCCGGATCGAGCTCCTCCCCCTCCGCGGCGTGCTCGTCGCTCTCGAGCTGCTCGAGCAGCTCCTCGCGCAGCTCCGGCTCCCCCTGGCGCCGCCACTGCTCGGTCAGGCGCGCGATCTCGCGCTCGTCGATGTAGGCGCCCTGGATGCGCTGCAGCCGCGAGCTTCCCACCGGGCTGAAGAGCATGTCGCCTTGACCCAGCAGCGACTCGGCTCCGTTCTGGTCGAGGATCACGCGCGAGTCGGTTTGCGACGACACCGCGAACGCGATGCGCGAGGGCACGTTGGCCTTGATCATGCCCGTGATCACGTCGACGCGCGGGCTCTGCGTGGCGAGCACGAGGTGAATGCCAACGGCGCGCGCCTTCTGCGCCAGGCGGATGATCGAGTCCTCCACGTCCGCCGGCGCCACCATCATCAGATCCGCGAGCTCGTCGATCACGCACAGGATGTAGGGCAGCGGCGGCTCGCCGGCTGCGGCGCGCCGCGCGTTCAGCTCGGGCAGTCCGCGCGTGCGTGCCATCGACATGATCCCGTAGCGCTGCTCCATCTCGCGGACGAGGTTCTTCAGCGCGTTGGCGGCCATGCGCGCGCTCGTGATCACAGGCGTGAGCAGGTGCGGGATCGACTCGTAGTGGTTGAGCTCCACTTGCTTGGGGTCGACCAGCACGAGGCGCACCTGGTGCGGCGTCGCCCGCAACAGCACGCTGGCGAGCATCGCGTTGATCGCAGCCGACTTGCCCGCGCCGGTGGTGCCGGCCACCAGCAGGTGCGGCATCTTGGCGAGGTCCGCGCCGATCACCTTGCCGGCCACGTCCTTGCCGAGCCACACCGCCAGCGGCGAGGAGTCCTTCGGTGGCTCCTGGAAGACATCCCCCAGCCGGACGATGCGGCGGTGGGCGTTTGGCACCTCCACGCCGACCGCCTGCTTACCGGGGATCGGCGCCAAGATGCGGATGTCGGTCGCCGCCAAGGCGTAGGCGAGGTCGTCCTTCAGCTGCGCCACCTTGGCGACCTTCGTTCCCGGCGCGAGCCTGAGCTCATAGCGCGTGATATGGGGACCGGTGACGCTTCCGATCACTTTTGCTTTTACGCCGAAGTGCCCCAGCGCCTCGAGCAGGCCGGCCGCGATCTGGGACTGGCCGGCGGTGTCGGGGCGCAGCTGCTGATCCGTCGAGCGCACGAGCATCTTGGCCGCGTCCGGAAGCTGCCAGGCGAAGCTCGGATCGCCGGTGACCGCCTCGCACAGCCGGCCGCGGGGCGTGAGCGCGGCCGCGCGCGCATAGGTCACGCCGGGGATCTGCTCCTCGGCGGGATCGCCGTCCCCGCCGGCCGCTTGCTCGCCCGCCGCGCGCGAGCCGGTAAGCGCTTCCGGCGGCGACGCGCGCTGCTGCTCGGGCCCGGCAGCGTCATCGTCGGGGTACATCGAGCGCAACACCAGCTCGCCCGGAGGCGGCTCGGGAGCGGCCATATCCGCTTCGGAGTCGAGCGGGTCGCCGTGCGCGGCATCGATCTCGGCCGGGCAGGCGCCGCCGCCCGCGGCCAGTCGACGATCGAGTAGCGCGCGCGCGCCGCGCGCCGCGCGCGCCAGCCCGGCGGAGCCCGCCGCGAGTGTGCTCGCCAGAGATGCTCCGGTGAGCATGAGCACGCCCCCGAGCAGCAGGAAGATGACGAGGATGTCCACGCCCACCTGCTGCACGAGCCCATGGGCCACCTGGTAGAGCGCCTCCCCCACGACGCCCCCGTGCGCCTGCAGGAACGCTGGCGTCCACCGGTCCTGGCCGCGCTCCGCGGCGGAGCTGATGCCGAACGTGCCCGCGGCGAGCGCGAGCGTGAGCGACGCGAACAGGCACGTCAGCCCGCCGCGCCGCGAGCGCGGGTCGGGCAGCACCGCGCCCAGCAGCAGCGTGCCCCCGGCGAAGCACAGCGCGAGCGGCGCGAGCCCCCGCGCGCGGCCCAGCAGCCAGCCGAAGGCGACCGCGAGGCCGTGCCCGGCGCCGCCGCCGTCCCAACCGCCGTAGAGGACAAACGCCATGAACACCCCCAGCGCCACCAGCCCCAGCCCGAGCAGCTCGCGCTGCACAGGCGAAGGGCTCCACAGCCCCAGGCCGGGCAATCGCGCCGGCAACGACAGCGCCCGGCCGAGTAGTCCACGCGCCCTGCCACGCCGGCGCCGCCGCGCGCGCCCGCCACGGCGCCCCGACGCGGCGCCGACCGAACGTCGGCCAGCGGACGGACGTCTGCCGCTCGAGGCCATCCAGCGCAACTTCGACGCCGAGCCCGCGGAACCTCCCCACCGCGCCTTACCATCGCTTTAGCGCCTATCGCTACACACAAGCCAGATGAACGACTTCACTCGCGCGCCGCGTGTCCTGGTCGTCGAGGACGACGAGGACATCGCACAGGCGCTTCAGCGCTCCCTTCGCATGGAGGGATATGAGGTCCGCGCTGCCGCCGACGGGCGTGCGGCGCTCGAGCACGGTCGATCGTTTGCCCCCGATCTGGTGATCCTCGACCTGGGCCTCCCCGGGCTCGACGGGCTCGAGGTGGCGCGCTCGCTGCGGGCCGAGGACGATGTGCCGATCCTCATCCTGACCGCTCGCGACGCGCTCGAGGCGCGCGTGGAGGGGCTGGATGCCGGTGCCGACGACTACCTGGTGAAGCCGTTCGAGCGCCAGGAGCTGCTCGCGCGCATGCGCGCGCTGTTGCGCCGGCGACCGCCACGTGGCTCGGCGCCACTGCGCGTGGGCGATCTCACGCTCAACGTGGACACCCACGAAGTGCAGCGCGGCGAGCGCGCCGTCGAGCTCACCCAGCGGGAGTTCGAGCTGCTGGAATATCTGATGCGCAACGAGCGCATCGTCATCTCGCGCCAGCGGCTGCTCGACGAGGTGTGGGGATACGACCCGTTCTCGACCACCAACACGATCGAGGTGTTCGTGTCCAACCTGCGCCGCAAGCTCGAGTCCGAAGGCGAGCCACGGCTGTTGCACACGATCAGGGGGGCCGGCTACGTCCTTCGTGCCTAGGCTCCTGGACGCGATCGCGCGCGCCTCGCGGCGCGCCTCCGCGAGCTTCGACCGGCTACCCATACGCGTGCGTCTCGCTGCCACCTCGGCGCTGCTGACGTTCGTGATCCTGTGCGCGTTCGCGCTCGCGGTCGGCTGGATCACCGTGCACCGCGTCCGCGCCGACTTCAACCGGCAGGTCGTCGACACCGCCGACCAGCTGCGCTCGCAGCTGCACATCAGCATCGGCGCCACCCTCCGCCAGGGGGTCATGATCCAGCCCCCGCTGGCGGACTTCGCCTCACCGGCCGACCATGCGGTGATCAGGATCTTCACCCTCGGCGGACGGGTGATCGCGCAGGAACCGGCACGCGCTCCGTCGCTCGGGGAACCGCGCGCGTTCGCCCAGACCGTCCACGGCTATCGCGTGGTCAGCCGTCCCGCGCCCGTGCGGATCAGCGGCACCAACCAGCTGCTCGGCGAGGTGGCCATCCAGTACGGGCGCCGCACGTCTGACACGGAGGCGACGGTGGCGCGGGTGGAGCTGTTCCTGGTGCTGGGCGTGCTCGCGGGCAGCGGGCTTGCGCTGCTGGCCGGAATCGCGATCGCCCGCCGCGCGATGGCACCGATCGCCGAGCTCACCACGACCGCAGCCGAGATCGCGCGCACGCGCGACCCGTCACGCCGCGTGCCCGAGCCGGTGACCCACGACGAGGTGGCCGAGCTCGCGCGCACGCTGCAGGGCATGCTGCGCGAGCTGGATGCAGCCCGCGCGGATACCGAGGCGATGCTCGCGCGCCAGCGCCGGTTCGTAGCCGACGCTTCGCACGAGCTGCGCACGCCGCTGACGGGCGTGCTCGCCAATCTGGAGCTGCTCGCCGAGTCGCTGCGGGGAGACCACGGCGAGGCCGCCCGCTCGGCGCTGCGCTCGTCCCAGCGCATGCGCCGCCTGGTGGGGGACCTGCTGCTGCTGGCGCGCACCGACGTCGGGCGCGTGGTGTCACGCGAGCCGTGCGACCTGGCGCAGGTGGTGGTCGAGGCGGCGGGCGAGCTCGGTCCGGTCAGCGACGATCACGAAATCGTGCTCGACGTCCACCCTGCGATCGTCGAGGCGGCGCCGGACGAGCTTCACCGCCTCACGATCAACCTGGTGGAGAACGCGCTGCGTCACACACCCGCCGGCACGCAGATCCGCATCTGGACGGCCGCCTCCGACGGTCAGGCCCCGGCGTGCCCGCCGAGCTGGCGCCAACGCTGTTCGAGCGCTTCGTGCGCGGCACCGGCGACCGCGGGGGCTCGTTTGGCCTCGGACTGGCGATCGTCAAGGCGGTGGCGGAGTCGCACGGCGGCAGCGTCGTGCTCGAGCCCGCCGAGCCGAGCCGGGGGGCGCGCTTCGTCGTGCGCCTGCCCGCGCGCGAGCTGGTCGCGGTGGCCTGACCGTCGCCGCCGACGCCGCGCGGGCCCTTACACCTCGACCACGACCGGCAGCACCATCGGCCTGCGCCGCAGGCGCTCGTACACCAGCGCGGCCAGGTCGTCGTGCAGCATCTGCTGCAGCAGGTCGATCTCGCGGACCTGCTCCCCAGCCGCGCGCGCGAGCGTGCGCTCGACTTCGCCGCGGATCTCCTCGCGCAGCTCGTCGGCCTGCCTGAGGAAGGGCACGCCGCGAAAGATCACCTCCGGATCGGTGACCGAGCGGCCATCCTGCTCGGCGACCGTGACCACCACGATGAAGATGCCATCGGCCGACAGCATGCGCCGGTCGCGCAGGGCGACATCGGCCGTGTCGCCGATCTCGACGCCGTCCACGAACACCATCCCCGACTGCTCGCGCTCGCCGAAGCGGGCGCCGCGTGCATCGATCTCCAGCGGCAGGCCGTTGTCGCCGGCAAAGATGTCCGCCGCCGGCACCCCCACCGCCTCGGCCAGCTGGGCGTGCAGCCGCAGCCGCTTGAAGTCGCCGTGTACCGGCATCACGTAGCGGGGCTTGAGCAGGTTGAGCATCAGCTTGATCTCCTCGGCGTAGCCGTGTCCCGACGCGTGCACGGGGGCGTCGCTGGGGGTGACGACGTCGCAGCCGATGTGGTAGAGGCGGTCGATCGTCTCGTTCACCGCTCGCTCGTTGCCCGGGATCGGCGTCGCCGAGAACACCACCGTGTCGCCCTCGCGGAGCTCCACCTGGCGGTGATCCCGGTAGGCCATCCGGCGCAGCGCCGACAGCGGCTCGCCCTGCGAGCCCGTCGAGATCACGACGATCCGCTCGTCCGGGAGATCATCGATCTCCCCGGGCCCGACGAGCAGGCCATCGGGGACCTCGATGTGCCCCAGCGAGCGACCGATGCCGACGTTCTTGCGCATCGAGCGCCCGACCAGGGCGACCTTCCGATCGAGCGCGGCGGCGGCGTCCAGCGCCTGCTGGACGCGATGGATGTTGGAGGCGAAGCTCGTGACCACGATCCGGCCCTCGCAGCGGGCGAAGACGTCCTCGAGCGAGGGCCCCACGAGCGACTCCGACGGCGAGAACCCGGGACGGTCCACGTTGGTGGAGTCGCCGCACAGCAGCAGCACGCCGTCGCGGCCGAGTTCGGCCAGGCGCGAGACGTCCGCCGGGGGCCCGTCGACGGGCGTCTGGTCGAACTTGTAGTCACCGGTCAGGAGCACGACGCCGAGCTCGGTCCTCAGCGCGACCGCGCATGAATCGGGGATCGAGTGGGTCATGTGCACGAGCTCCAGCGAGAACGGCCCGAGCTGCAGCGGCTGGGCGGTCGCCAGCTCGCGTAGGTCAGCGTCCTCGAGCCGCTGCTCCTCGAGCTTCGAGCGCGCCATGGCGATCGTCAGCGGGCCGCCGAACACGGGCGGGTAGGTCCCTTCGTCGCCACCGCGTTCGCCCAGCTCGCGCAGGATGAACGGCAGCGCGCCGAGGTGATCCTCGTGACCGTGGGTCACGACGATCGCCTCGATGTCCCGCGCGCGCCGGCTCAGGTAGGAGAAGTCGGGCAGCACGAGATCGATGCCGATCATGTCCGGCGTCGGGAAGCGCAGGCCGACGTCGACGACGATGATGCGCTCGTCGAGCTCGACGACCATCAGGTTCTTGCCGATCTCCCCCAGGCCTCCCAGGGGCAGGACGCGCACCGCGCTCACGCGCTGCGCGCCTGGACCGGTGGCGCGGGAGCGCCGGCGGCCGAGGGCGAGGCGGCCTGCTCGCCGTCGAGCAGGCCGTGCCGGAGCAGCATCGAGCGCACCGCCTCACGCTCCTCCTCGGTGGCCTCGACGAGCGGCAGGCGCAGCCCGCCGACGTCGTGGCCGAGCAGGTTCAGCGCCGCCTTCGTGCAGGTCGGGCTCGAGGTGAGGAACAGCGTCTGGAACACGTCGCGCAGCGAGGAGTCGATCTCCGCCCGGCGCTCGGGCTCATCGACCATGCGGCGCATTTCGTTGCCGACGACGTGGCTGGCCACGAGGATCCCGCCGGCGCCGCCCATGTCGAGCGTGCGCGCGAACGTGCCGTCGTCCCCCGAGTACAGCTCCAGTCCCTCGACTGGCTGCAGCTCGGCGGCGTTGGCCTGCTTGACGCCCTCCACACCATCGATCTGGGCGAGCTCGGCGAGCAGGTCCGGCGGAACGTTGGTGGCCGTGCGCCCGGGGATGTTGTAGAGCACGATCGGCTTGTCGGTCGCCTTGGCGATCGCTTCGTAGTGGCGCTTGAGGCCCAGGCGGCTGGGCTTGTTGTAGTACGGCGTCACCGACAGCATCGCGTCGGCGCCCAGCTCGCTGGCGCGTTCTGTCAAGTGCACGGCGTGGCGAGTGTCGTTGGTACCCGTGCCGGCGACGATCGACTTGCCCGGCGGGCGCTCCCTGGCGGCGAGTCCGATCAGGTTCAGCTGCTCCTCGTCGGTGAGCGTCGAGGCCTCTCCGGTGGTGCCCGCCACGACGAAGCCATCGGAGCCGTTGTCGCCCAGATGGCGCATGAGCGCCACGAACGCAGCCTCGTTGACCCGCCCCTGGGCGTCAAAGGGCGTGACGATCGCCGTGAGGACCGCGCCGAGGTTCATCATCCGCTGCAGTATTACCAGAAGCGCCCGGCGGCGCTCGCGAGTCCCGGCGGCGCTCGCGAGTCACGCCGGCGCGGCGCGCGCCCGCCGTCCGGCGCCGTCACCTAGAAGAGCAGGCTCTCCAGCCCGACCACGAACGGCTGCTGGAGGCCCGCCACGCGGCGCACCGCGAGCAGCACGCCGGGCATGAACGACTCGCGGCTGAGGCTGTCGTGTCTGATCGTGAGTGTCTGGCCCGCGTCGCCGAAGATCACTTCCTGGTGGGCGACGAGGCCCGGCAGGCGCACGGAGTGGATCGCCGGGCGGGCGGCCGCACCGGCGGCGCCGATCAGGTCGGCCGTGCGCGCGGCGGTGCCGCTCGGGGCATCGACCTTGCCCTCGTGGTGCAGCTCGATGATCTCCGCCCGCGGCATGTGCCTGGCGGCGTCGGCGGCGAAGCGCATCATGAGCACCGCGCCGATGGCGAAGTTGGGCGCCAGGAACGCGTGCGCGCGGCCATCGGCACGCTCGACCTCCCGCTGCAGCGGCGCGGGATCGAAGCCGGTGGTGCCGACTACGACGTGCACCCCAGCGCGCACGCACGCCAGTGCGTTCTGCAGGGCGGCATCGGGGCGCGTGAAGTCCACGACCACCTCCGCGCCGGAAAGCAGCTGCTCGAGCGTCGTTCCCAGCAGCGGGTCCGCGCGACCGGTCAGCTCCATGTCGTCGGCGCCCTGCACCGCCTCGCACACCGCCTCTCCCATGCGCCCGGCGGCGCCCGCGACGGCGACGCGGATCATCGCGCGGGCGGCCGGCTGGCCACCGCGCGGGCCGCCTCGCGGCGCTCATCGCGATCGCCGCTGCCATCGCCGCGCGCCGCGTGATGGCTACCGTTGGCGCTGCCGACTGCGAGCGGCTCGATCGCTGCCAGGAAAGCCGCTTCGTCGGGCCCGACGCCCGCGACCGACAGGTCGCTGCTGCGGTACAGCGTGCCCGCAAGCTCCGCGAGGGCGTCCAGCTGGACGGAATCGATGCGCTCGATGAGCTCGTCGACCGACAGGATCGGCAACGCGTTCAGCACCGATCCGCCCAGGTGGGTCATGCGCGCAGCGGTGGACTCCATCGACAGCACAATCCGCCCCTTGAGGTTCTCGCGCGAACGGTCGAGCTCCTGCGGGGTGGCCGGTTCGCGCGCGCAGCGCTCGAGCTCGCCCGCGATCACGGCGATCGTCTCGGCCAGGTTCTCTGGCCGGGTCCCCAGATAGATGCCCACCTCACCCGTGTGGGCGAACAGGTTGGAGAAGCAGAACACGGCGTAGGCGAGACCCCTGCGCTCGCGTACCTCCTGAAAAAGCCGCGACGACGAGGTCCCGCCCAGCACCCCTTCGAGCACGCGCAGGGCAAAGCGGCGCTCGTCATCGCGCGCCAGGCCCGCTCCGCCGATGCACACGTGGTACTGCTCGGTGTCTTTCTGCAGGAAGCGCACGCGTCGCTCAAACGCGAGGCCCCCGGGCGGCGGGCCCTGCTCGGCCGCGGCGGGCCGCGGGTCGGCCGCGCGCGCCATCTGCACGAGCTCATCGTGGTCCAGCGAGCCCGCGGCCGAGATCACGATCCGCTCGGGCACGTAGCGGCGTCGATGGAAGCGCAGCAGCTGCTCGCGCGTTGTGGACGCCACCACCTTCGCGTCGCCGATCACGGCTCGCCCCAACGGGTGTGCGCCGAACACCGCGCTGCCGAGCAGGTCGAAGACCCTGTCCTGAGGGTCGTCTTCGTACATCGCGATCTCCTCCAGCACCACCTCGCGCTCGGCCTCCAGCTGGCCGAGGCGCGGATGCCAGATCATGTCGCTCATCACGTCGAAGGCGCGCTCGAGGTGGCGATCGAGCACCCGCGTAAAGAGCGAGGTGGCCTCCTTGTCCGTGCCGGCATTGATCTCTGCCCCCATGGCATCGAAGATCTGGTCGATCTGCTCGGACTCGTAGCGCGCAGTGCCCCGGAACAGCATGTGCTCGAGCAGGTGCGAGATGCCGGCCTGCGCCGGATGCTCGGCCGCCGAGCCGGTGGCGATCCAGAAGCCGAGCGCGACCGAGCGCACGCCTGGGACGCGCTCGGTGACCACCCGCACGCCCGACTCAAGCGTGGTGATGTGGTGCTCGCCGCGCGAGCTCAATCGCGCTCGCGCCTGTGGCGTGGGCGCCCCGAGCCGCGCGGCGCCCCGCCCGAGCCAAACTCGCGGGACTGCGCCCCGTCGCGTCGCCTGCCACGCTCACGGCCATTGCTGGACGGACTGCGTCCGCCGCCCTCACGCGGCGCGCGACCGCCCGCCGAGCCGGTGCCCACGCCGACGAGCTCCTCCACCGACTTGCCGGCGACCTCCGGGTCGTGGGCCAGGCGCAGCCCGATGCGGCCGCGCTCGCGGTCCACCTCGACCACGCGAACGGTGACCTCGTCGCCGCGGTTGAGCACGTCCTCGACGCTGTCCACGCGCCTGCCCGGAGAGACGTTGGAGATGTGCAGCAAGCCGTCGGTGCCCTTGGCCAGCTCGATGAAGGCGCCGAAGGTCGTGGTCTTGACCACCTTGCCCACGTACTCGTCTCCAACCTCGACCTCCTTCAGCATCATCCGCACGCGCTCGACCAGCGCGTCGGCGAGCTCTCCGTTGGCGGAGTAGATCAGCACCTGTCCGTCGTCGTTGACGTCGATCTGGGACTCGAACTCCTCCGAGAGCGCGCGGATCGTTTCCCCGCCCTTGCCGATCAAGAGCCCGATCTGGGAGGGGTCGATCTGGATCGTCTGGATGCGCGGCGCGAACTGGCTCAGCTGCTCGCGCGGGCTGCCGATCACGGCCGCCATGTCCGCGAGGATGGACTTGCGCGCGCCGTTGGCCTGGGTGAGCGCGTCGCGCAGGATCTCGAAGGTCACGCCGGAGATCTTGATGTCCATCTGCAGCGCGGTGATCCCGCGCTCGGTGCCGGCGACCTTGAAGTCCATGTCGCCGAGGTGGTCCTCAACGCCGGCGATGTCGGTGAGGATGATGTAGTCCTCGCCCTCCTTGATCAGGCCCATCGCGATGCCGGCCACGGGCCGCTTGATGGGCACGCCGGCGTCCATCAGCGCCAGCGACGAGCCGCACACCGACGCCATCGAGGAAGAGCCGTTCGACTCGAGGATGTCCGACACCACGCGGATCGAGTAGGGGAAGTCTTCGATCGCGGGGACCATCGGCGCGAGCGCGCGCTCGGCCAGCGCGCCGTGGCCGATGTCGCGGCGCTTCACGCCGCCGATGCGGCCCGCCTCCCCGACCGAGAACGGGGGGAAGTTGTAGTGGTGCCAGTAGTACTTTTTCGTCTCCAGGCCGAGCGTGTCGAGGCGCATCTCCTCCTTCAGCGTGCCGAGCGCGGTAACGCTCAGCGCCTGGGTCTGGCCACGGGTGAACAGCGCCGAGCCATGGGTGCGCGGGCTAACGCCCACCTCGATCGTGATGTCGCGGATCTCGTCCTCCGCGCGCCCGTCCGGGCGCTTCTTGTGAACCGCGATGTGCTCGCGGATGATCGACTTCTCGAGCGCCTCGAACGCGAGCTGCACGGCGGCGTGACGCTCCTTGGACGCCTGCACCTGCTCCTCGGACGCCCCCTCCGGGGGCGCGGGAGCGTACTGCTCGAGCACGGCCGCCTGCACCGCCAGCGTCGCGTCCTGGCGCTTGAGCTTGTCCTCCACCTGGGTCGCCTCGTCCAGCGCCTGGCCGTGCGAGCCGCGAATCGACCGCACCAGCTCCTCCTCGACGGGCACGGACTCGTGCACGATCTTCTCCTTGCCCGCCCGCTCGGCGAGCTCGCGCTGAAGCGCGCACAGCTTCTTGATCTCCTCGTGGGCGATGTCGAGAGCGTCGAGGATCTCGGCCTCGGGGATCTCGTTGGCGCCCGCCTCGACCATCAGGATGGCCTCCTCGGTGCCGGCCACAACCAGATCGAGGTCCGAGCCCTCGTCGGCATCCGAGAGGAGGTCCTCCTCTTTGGGATTGACGACGAAGTTGCCGTCGACCTTGCCGATGCGCACGGCTCCGACCGGCGCCGGGAAGGGGATGTCGGAGAGCATGACGGCCGCCGAGGCGCCATTCATGGCCAGGATGTCGTACGGATGGACGTGGTCGATGGACAGCGGGATCGCGACCAGCTGCGTGTCGTAGCGCCAGTGCTTCGGAAACAGCGGCCGCAGCGGGCGGTCGATCATGCGCGCGGTCAGGGTCGCCTTCTCCCCCGGCCGGCCCTCGCGCTTGAAGAACGACCCCGGGATTTTCCCCGTGGCGTACATTCGCTCCTCCACGTCGACCGTGAGCGGCAGGAAATCGACATCGCGCACGGCTCCGGCGACCGCGGTGGCGAGCACCATCGTGTCGCCCTGGCGCACCACCACTGCGCCTGAGGCCTGCTTGGCCATCCTGCCCGTCTCGAAGGAGATCTCGCTGCCCGCGATCTCTACCGAAACCCGCGTAACGGCATCACTGCTCATATCCACTGCCTTCCTGTTCCGCCCCGTTCACTCGGCGGTCCGTTTTTCGATCTTCAGTTGAACGCAACGAGCTTAGCGGACGCCTTGCCGCCCCCCGGCGTGCGCCGCGCGCGCGGCGCACTGCTCGCAGTGCGCCGCCACCGTTTACGCTCGGGCCGCTGGGCGAGCGGCCGTCAGAGCTGTGACCCCTTCGCGCAGTAGCTCGACCGGCGGCAGCTCCGCCGGCGAGTCCGCCTGAAAGCTCCAGCGCACGATCCCGTCGCTGCCGACCGCCACCAGCGCTCGCTGCGCGAAGCCGCCCTCGTGCAGAACGCCGAAGGCCGCGCAGGCGGCGCCCTTAGGCTCGAAGTCAGACAGCTGCTGGCTGCTCACCCCGAGCTTCTCGCGGAAGGCCTTCTGCGCCCAGGTGGAGTCGCAGGAGACTCCGTATAGCGCCACCCCCTGCTCGGCTAGCTCGGGCAGCAGCCCCTCGTACAGCTGCAGCTGATCGGTGCACACCGGGCTGAACGCGAACGGATAGAAGACCAGCATGCTGTGCTGGCCCCGCAGCTCGCGCTCGGTGAAACTCGATCCCTCCTCGCGCGCAAGCCGGAAGGCCGGCGCAGGCGTGCCGGGGGCGATCACGCTGATGGGGCGTGCCTCACTTGCGCAGGCCGAGCTCTTTGATCAGCGACCGGTAGCCCTCGAGGTCGGTGCGCTGCAGGTAGTCCAGGAAGCGCCGCCGGCGACCCACGAGCATCAGCAGGCCGCGTCGCGAGTGGTGATCTTTGCCCTGCTCGCGCAGGTGCTCGGTGAGATGGTTGATCCGCTCGGTCAGCAGCGCGATCTGCACCTTGGTGGAGCCCGTGTCCCGCTCGCCCGCGCCGAACCTGGCGGCTATCTCACGCTTGCGCTCACTCGTTATCGCGGCCATCGGCGCGGACACGCTAGCAGACGCCCGGCTACTCCCGGGCAGCGTGAACGTCGACCAGCTCGCGCGTGCGCTCGACGTCGCGACGCATCTGCGCGACCAGCGCCTCGGGCGTGTCGAAGCGACGCTCACCGCGAAGCCGCTGCAGGAACTGGAGGCACAGCTGGCTGCCGTAGAGGTCGCCCTCGAAGTCCAGCAGGTAGGCCTCGATCAGCTCTCCGCGACCGGTCTGGAACGTGGGCCGCACGCCGATGCTGACGGCCGCCGCGTAGCCGTTGGCGAGACAGGCGTAGACGCCGTGGCCGGGGCACGCAAGCGCCTCCTCGGGGATCAGGTTGGCGGTCGGAAAGCCTAGCCTCCGCCCGCGCTCGTCGCCGCACACGACCTCCCCGCACAGCTGAAACGACGCGCCGAGGAACTTGTTGGCCTCGGCCACGTCCCCCGCCAGCAGCAGGCCGCGGATGTGGCTCGAGGAGACGATCTCGCCATCGACCTCGAGCAGCGGGTGAACGATCGTGCTGAAACGCCGGTCGGCGGCGAGCATGCGGGCGTCGCCCTGAGCCTTGTGCCCGAAGCGGAAGTTCTCCCCGACCGCCACCTGCCTGGCCGCGAGCGCGTCGACGAGCACCTCGTCGACGAATTCGGCCGCCGAGCGGCTCGCGAAAGCGCCATCGAAGGGAATCACGATCAGCTCTTGCACGCCCAGCGAGGCGATCAGCTCGGCCTTGCGCTCGGGCCGGGTGAGGAGCTTGGGAGTGTGCTGCGGCGCGACCACCGAGACCGGATGCGGGTCGAAGGTGAGCACGCTCTCGGAGGCGTCGATCACCTCCCGGTGCCCGAGGTGCACCCCGTCGAAGGTGCCGACCGCCACGCTTGCTCGCTCGCGGCGCTCGACCTCGGGCAGGGCAACGATCTTCACGCCGCCAAAGCCTAGTGCGGTGGCTCGCCGGGCAGCATCGCAAGCGCGTCGCCGAGCGCGATCACGGGCGCGTCGGGCCAGGCTGCCCCGCGCCGGGGCGGCGCGACGGCGTCGCGCACGTCAAAGGGACCGATCGCGATGCGCCGGAGCTGCAGGCAGTAGGCATCGCCCAGGTCGGCGATGAGCGAGCGCACGTAGGTGCCGGCGGCGCACTCGATTTCAAACGCGGCCGTCGCCGTGCGAGCGGGCCCGCCGCCCTGCTCCCGCCACAGCTGCCGGAAGCGGTACACGGTGACCACGCGCTCGGGCATCACCAGCTGCTCTCCGCGGCGCGCGCGGCGGTAGGCGCGCTCGCCCGCGATCTTCACGGCCGAGTACACGGGCGGGCGCTGGCGGACCTCGCCTGTTGGCAGGTCGGGCGGGTCGGGGGGCAAGCGGCCGGTCTCGGTGATCTCGCCCTCGGTGTCGCCCGTGCTCGAGCGCGCTCCGAGCCGCGCAACCGCTTCGTAGCGCTTGGGCAGGTTCATCAGCGTGCGCTGTGCCCGCGTGGCCCGTCCCACGAGGATCAGCAGAAGGCCGGTCGCGAACGGGTCGAGCGTGCCGGCGTGACCCGTGCGCGGGCCGCCCAGCGAGCGCCGCACGGCGGCCACCACGTCGTGCGAGGTGGCCCCGGCGGGCTTGTTGATCAAGAGGACGCCGTCCACTGCGGCGCGAACGCGTCAGGCCGGCGTGACGGCGGCCTGCTCGCCGGAGCGGACGTGCAGCTGCGCGGCGACGGCTGCGCGCAGGAAGGAGATCAGCTCCGCGAGCGCCAGCCTCGTCGAGAAGCCCGCCGCGCGCCTGTGGCCCCCACCTCCCTGCGCCCTGGCGATCGCTGACACATCGACAACCTCGTCGGTCGCCCGCAGCGATACTTTGTGCTGGCCCTTGCGCTCCCCGGTGGTGAGCTCGCGCACGAGCACCGCCACCTTGGTTCCCTGCACGGACCGCAGCTGGTCGATGATCCCCTCCGAGTAGGTGTCCTCGGCGCCGGCCTGCGCGAAGTCCTCTGCGCTGAGCACGGCCAGCGTGATCGCGCCGCTGTCGAAGCGCTGCACGCGGCCGAGCGCGAGCGCGTATAGCGCGAGCTTCTCCTGCGGCACTTCCTCGTACAGCCGGCGGTAGACCCCGGGAACGTCGACGCCGGCCTCGATCAGGTCCGCGGCCATGATGTGCGCCCGCGAGCCCGTGTTCTCGTACATGAACCGCCCCGTGTCGGTGATCAGGCCCACATACAGCGCCTGCGCGACGTCTGGCGTGAGGCGCACACCAAGGTCGCGCGTGAGGTCCCAGACCATTTCCGCCGTGCACGAGGCCGAAGGATCGACGTAGTTCAGCGTCCCGAAGCGCGTGTTGTCGTGATGGTGGTCGATGTTGACCAGGTGCGCGCCGTCGCGCAGGACCCGTGCCGAGTTGCGGTCGATGTTGCCGCAGTCAAGGAACACGACCGTGCGCTGCGCGATGTCCGCGGGAGGCGCCTGGATCAGGCTCTCCAGGCTGAAGATGCGGTACTCGAGCGGCAGCGGCAGATCATCCGGCGCGATGAAAATCTCCGAGTGCTTGCCCAGCTCTTCCAGCAGTCCCTGCATCCCCACCAGCGACCCCAGCGCGTCGCCGTCGGGACTCTCGTGCGTGGCCAGCACGAAACGCGCGTCCTGGCGGATGTGCTCGAGAACCTGCTCGCGCGTCGCCGCGGCGGCGCCGACGTCGTTCATGACGAGCCGATCTCATCGATCAGCGCGTCCACACGCATCGCGCGATCGGTGGTGTCGTCGTAGCTGAACTCGAGCATCGGCGTGCGCTTGAGTCGCAGCTCGCCCGCCACCCGCGCCTGCAGGAAGCCATGCGCGCTGCGCAGCCCATCGAGGCTGGCCTCGCGCTGCGCGGCGTTCCCGAGCACGCTCACGTAAACGCGCGCGTGCCTCAGATCAGCGCTGGTCCTCACGTCGGTCACGGTTATGAATCCCACCCGCGGGTCTTTCACCTCTCCTGATACCGCGTCGCCGATCACCTGGCGGATCGCCTCATCGACGCGCCGCATCCGTCCGGAACCCATCCTACCCGCCCGCCCGGTGAGCCGGCCAGCCTTGAGCGCTCGCCTGCAACCCTGCCCGAGCGCCGCCTAGTAGCCGGCCGGCGGGCTCGACCTGACCCTGCTCTGCGGCGCTCCGCGCCGGCGGAGTGCGCTTCGATGGCGGAGAGCCCCGTCGATCAGGAGGTGAGCACACGCTCCTGCAGGCGCGTCTCGTACGTCTCGAGCACGTCGCCCTCGTGCAGGTCCTGGAAGTTCGCCAGCACGATGCCGCACTCGAAGCCGCTCGCGACCTCGCGCGCGTCATCGGTGAAGCGGCGCAGGCTGGCGATCGTGGTGTCGTAGATCACGGTGCCGTCGCGCACGACCCGCACGCGTGCGCCGCGCGTGACCTTGCCCTCGGCCACGAACGCTCCCGCGATCGTGCCTACGCGCGAGGCGCGGAACAGCTGGCGCACCTCCGCCTGCCCGAGGGTGGTTTCGACCTCGGCCGGCTCCAGCATCCCCTGCATCGCCGCGCGCAGCTCCTCGATCGCACGGTAGATGACCGCGTAGGAGCGGATCTCCACGCCCTCGCGCTCGGCGATCGCGCGCGCATCGCCGACCGGGCGCACGTTGAAGGCAAGGATCACGCCGTCGGATGCGGCCGCGAGCATCACGTCGGACTCGTTGATGCCGCCAACGCCGCGGTGGATTATGTTGACCTTGACCTCCTGCTGGGGAAGCTTCGCGATCTCGTCCTCGATCGCCTCCAGCGACCCGGCCACGTCGGCCTTGATGACGAGCGCGAGCTCCTTGACGGCCCCCTCCTGCGCGAGCTTGAACACGTCCTCGAGCGAGACCTTGCGCCCCGAACGGCGCGCCAGCGCCTCCGTCTTCAGTCGGTTGGCACGCTCGCCGGCCAGCTGGCGGGCGCGCCGCTCGTGCTCGACCACGCGCACGATCTCGCCCGCCTCGGGCACGCCGTCGAAGCCCAACACCTCGACCGGCTGGCCAGGAGTCGCGCGCTTGACGCGCGCGCCGATGAAGTCGTGCATGGCACGCACGCGGCCGAAGTGCGCGCCCGCCACCAGCGCATCGCCGACGCGCAGGGTGCCGCGCTGGATCAGCACGCTCACGACCGGTCCCCGGCCGGGGTCGAGCTTGGACTCGATCACGGTGCCCGACGCGGGGGCGTCCCGATTTGCCTTCAGCTCCTCGAGGTCGGTGACCAGCTGAATCGTGTCCAGCAGCGCGTCCAGCCCCTGGCGGGTCTTCGCGCTCACATCGACGAACTCGATATCGCCTCCCCACTCCGACGGCTGCAGCCCTCGCTGCGTCATCTCGGTGCGCACCCGCTCGGGCTGCGCGCCCTCCTTGTCGACCTTGTTCACGGCCACCATCATCGGCACCTCGGCGGCGCGGGCATGGTCGATCGCCTCCTCGGTCTGCGGCTTGACCCCGTCGTCGGCCGCAACCACGATCACGGCCAGGTCCGTAACGCGCGCGCCGCGCGCTCGCATCGCTGTAAACGCCTCGTGCCCGGGGGTGTCCAGGAAGGTGATCTCCTTATCGCCATGGTGGACCTGGTAGGCGCCGATGTGCTGCGTGATGCCCCCAGCCTCGCCCGCGGCCACCTCGGTCTCGCGGATCGCGTCCAGCAGCGAGGTCTTGCCGTGGTCCACGTGCCCCATGACCGTCACCACCGGCGGCCGGTCCTCCAGCTCGCCGTCGGCGTCCGCGAACTCCGGTTCGAGGTCGACGTCGTCGGCGGCGTGGGCGATCTCGATCTTCTTGTCGAACTCGTCCGCCAGCACCTGGATCGCGTCATCGGACAGCGTCTGCGTCAACGTGGCCATCTCGCCGAGCGTCATCAGCTTCTTGATCACCTCTGGAACCGCCACGCCGAGGTACTCCGCGACCTCCTTGACCGTGGAGCCCGAGTTGACCCGGATCATGTCGGTCGCCTCCATCGCCGCAGTGTCGATCGGCGCGATCGTCTCCTCGTAGGTCCCGCGCCGGCGCCGGCCACGGCGCGGTCGGCGCTGCGGCAGGTTCGCCGGGCCTCCCTGCTGGCGCCGGGAGGCCTGGGAATCGATCACCACGCGCCGGCGCCCGCCAGGACCGATCTCACCCGGGGTGCGCTCACCGGTACGCGAGTCGCGCGTGGGCCGCACCCGTTCGACGGCCGGGGCTGACGCGCGTGGCGGCGGCGCCTGTGGCGCGCCTGCCGCCACGGCGACGGGCGGCGCCGCGGTGCCCGCAGAAGCGTCCGCGCCAGCCGGGGTGGCCGCGCGCGCTGATGTCGAGGTCGGCGGCGAGGCGCCGGGTTGGGGCGCTGGCGAGCCGGCCGGGGCCGTTGCCGGGCTGGGGGCGCGCCCCGACGCACCGTCGCCATCGCCGCGGTGAGCTGCGCCGTCAGGCGCGAGCGCCTTCAGCGCCATCGCCTCGTCCACGGTGGAGGCGGCCGCCTTGACGTCGAGTCCGGCGGCGGTCAGCCGGTCGAGCAGCTCCTTGCTCGAGAGCCCCTGCTCCTTCGCTATCTCATACACGCGCTTCTTGCTCATCAGCCCACCGATTCTATGAGCTCGGCGTCGATCCTCACCGAGGTGCGCAGAGCACGCGCCACGCCACCGTTGCGCTGTGCGCGCGCCAGGCAGGCGGCGGCCGGCCGGCCGGATTGCCGCTCGCGGCACAGGTAGGCGCCACGCCCCCCCATCTTGCCATCGCGGTCGAGCACCGCGCGCGCGGCACGCGCGCCGGTGTCGGCGAGCGCAATGCGCACGAGCTCGGCCTTGGGCGCCACCAGCCCACAGCCCACGCAACGGCGACGGGGCTTCGCTGCTCCTATGTGGCCTGCCCCTCGGCGGCCTCGGGCGCCGCCTGCACGCGGGCGTGCTCGCCGCCGTCGGCGAGGGTCGCCTCCTCGGTGTCCAATTGCGCCTGAGCGAGCTCGGAAGCCGCCTCGCGGCCGGACGGCTCGTCGGGCTCCGAGCCGGCCTGCGCGGCGGTGCCCACGGGCTCGCTGGTCGGCGCGCCCGTCGCTGGCGCATCACCCGTCGGGGGAGACTCGCCCGCCGCGGAAGCCTCGTCCCCAGCGGGCACATCGTCCGCGGCCTCGGCGGCTGCATCCGGGACGGGCTGGGCGGCTGCATCCGGGACGGGCTGGGCGCCTGCATCCGGGACCGACTGGGCGCCTACATCCGGGACGGTCTCGGCGGCTGCATCCGGGACGGCCTCGGCGGCTGCGCCCGCCGGCGCGGCGGGCGTGAGGTCGGCGATCTTGTCGCTGTCGATGGCGGCCAGCGCTTGGTGCATCTCGAGCCCGCAATAACGCGAGCCGGGCAGCGCCGCGTTGGGACAGCGCCTGCCGTTTGAGAGGATCGCCGCGCAGCGGCCCTGGACTTCCTCCTCCTCGTAGGCGTGCTCGGCCTCCTCGGCGGCGAACTCGGTCTCCGAGCGGATGTCCACGCGCCAGCCGGTCAACCGCGCCGCCAGGCGCGCGTTCTGGCCCTCGCGCCCGATAGCCAGCGAGAGCTGGTCGTCGGGCACGATCACCGTCGCCTGCTTGGCGTCGTCATCGACCAGCACCTCGCGCACTCGCGCAGGCGACAGGGCCTTTGCGACGAATCGAGCGGGCTCGTCGTTGAACGGGATGATGTCGATCTTCTCGCCACGCAACTCGGACACGACCATGCGCACGCGCGAGCCGCGCGGGCCGACGCACGCGCCCACTGGGTCTACGCCGTCGGCGTGGGAGACGACTGCGATCTTGGAGCGATAGCCCGGCTCGCGCGCCACGTTGGCGATTTCCACCAGGCGGTCGGCGATCTCGGGCACCTCGAGCTCGAACAGCTTCTTGATCAGCTCGGGGTCGCGTCGGGAGACGATGATCGCGGGACCCTTGGTGGAAGGCGAGACCTCCTTGATCACGGCCTTGATCCGCTGAGAGTGGTCGTAGCGCTCGCCCTCGACCTGCTCGGACTTCGGCAACAGCGCCTCCACGCGTTCGCGCAGCTGGACCAGCGTGTAGCGCGAGTCCGACTGCTGCACGATGCCCGTGATCAGCTCGCCCACCCGGTCGCGGTACTCCTCGTACATCATGTCGCGCTCGGCCTCGCGGATGCGCTGCAGGATCACCTGCTTGGCGGTCTGGGCGGCGATGCGGCCGAAGTCGTCGGGGGTGACGTCGCGCTCCTCGATCTGGTCGCGATATTCCTCGAACTTGCGCGGATCGATTTCCGGTTCCTCCGGCTCGCGCATCTCGCCGGTCTCCGGGTCGATCGTGGTTCCCTCATCGATCGTCTCGACGATCAGGTGCGCCTCGAGGCGCTCCGGGATGATCAGTTCGATCACCCGGAAGTCGGCCGTGTCGCGGTCCATCTCTACGCGGGCATACTTGGCCGACCCGGGCTGCTTCTTGTAGGCCGACAGCAGCGCGTCCTCGAGCGCCATCATCAGCTTCTCTGGCTCGATTCCCTTCTCGCGGGCCAGCGCGTGCATGGCCTCGAGGATCTCGCGTGACATCGCGCTACTCCTCGAGCAGGTTCGAACGGCGAATGTCGGCGTAGGGGATCGCGACCATGCCTCCGTCAGCGGCGAGCGTGACCTCCTCCTCCGAGGCCGCCACGAGCTCGCCCGTGAAGCTGCTGCGTGCCGGCGGCGCCGAGGCCGCGCGGTCACGCGAGCGAGCGGCGGCCCGCGGGCCGCGCGTGCGCACGCGGGCGCGGCGGCCGACGAAGCGGCGGAAGTGGGCGGGCTTGGTCAGGGGTCGCTCGCTTCCGGGCGAGGACACCTCCAGCGAGTAGCGCTCGCGCAGGTCGCCGAGCAGCATCGTGACCCGCTCGCACAGCCCGAGCGTGACGCCGTCGGGATGGTCGATGTACACACGCAGGCAGTCGCCGCCGACGACCTCGGCGAGCAGCACCTCGACGTCGGGCTCGCTGCGCGCCAGCCGCGTCTCGATTTCCCCCTGCAATGTGGTCATTGAATCCGCTCCTCTACGTAAAAAAAGCGGGCGTGCGCCCACTTTCGGTACGACAGCCGGCGCCTGCGCACCGGCACGAAAGCTGTATATCGAGCATAGCATCGCGCCGGGCGCGGAACGCGCACGCGGCTGCCGCTGCGGTGCGTGCCCGCGGCGCGCGCGAGCAAGCTCAGCAACCGTGGGCGTCACGGCGTGCGCGGTCCCGATACAGGCGGTAGTCCTCGCGCTCGGGGCGCAGCGAGCACGCGAGCGCCAGCGGCTGGCAGGCCTCGCGGTGGCGGCCCAGCAGCTGCATCGAGCGGCCGAGGCAGAACAGCGCGTAATCGTTTGTCGGCGCCCTGTCGGCGACGGCGTGGAACTCGATCGCCGCGCGAGCGTAGTAGCGAGCGTGAAACAGCGCGCGCCCGAGCGTCTCGCGGATCGAAGCCTTCTCGGGCTCCAGATCGCGTGCTTTGCTCAGCGGCACGATCGCCGCCTGGTAGTCGCCGTGGTCGAGCAGCTCACAGCCGCGCTGGTAGAGGTCGTACACGCTCTCCATGCGCGAAAGCTTAACGCCCGCCGCGTGTGGCAAGCAGGCGCCCGTGTGCGCCCAGTCCGGGCGCGGGGTCTGACGACGGGCGGCTAGGAGCGGGCGCGCAGGCGCTCGACCGTGTCGAGGATCTGCTCGGCGACCTGCGTCTTGGGAGCGCGCGAGATGAACAGGCCGGCGCTCGCGTCGCGCGTTCCGGCGGCCTCGCCCCTGTCCGCGGGCGGCCGCTCGTGCGCCGACGCGTCGGCGGTCAGGATCGTGACCTCGTTGTGATCCGAGTCAAAGCCGATGTCGGCGCGCGAAATGTCGTTTACGACGATCGCGTCCAGATGCTTGGCGAGCAGCTTTGCGCGCGCGGCCTCCAGCGCCCGCTCGCCGTGCTCGGCCGCGAAGCCGACGAGGATCTGTCCGTCGCGGCGCCGCGCGCTCAGCGCGACGAGCACGTCGGCGGTGGGCTCGAGCGCAAGCGCCAGCGATTCCCGCCCCGACTTGGTGATCTTCGCGGCCGCCGGCGCTGCGGGCCTGAAGTCGGCGACGGCGGCGGCCATCAGCAACACGTCGCACGATGGGAAGGCCTGCTCGCAGGCCTCCTTGAGCTGTGCCGCGGTGACCACGCGGCGGCAGTCCACCCCCGGCGGCGGCGGCAGCGCCACGTTGGCGGCCAGCAGCGTCACCCGCGCCCCGCGCGCGCGGGCGGCCGCCGCCAGCGCGAGGCCCATGCGCCCGGAGGAGCTGTTGCCGAGGAACCTCACGCTGTCGATCGGCTCGCGCGTGCCTCCGGCGGTCACCAGCACGCTCAGGCCGGCCCAGCTGCGTCCTGCCCGCGATCCGCCGGCGCCGTCAGCGGCGAGGACCTCCTCGCAGACGGCCAGCAGCTCGGCCGGCTCGGCCAGGCGCCCCACGCCGTGCTCGCCCGGCGTCGCGAGCCGGCCGCTGCCGGGCGGGACGATCCTCACCCCGCGCGCGCGCAGGACGTCGAGGTTGGCCTGCACGGCGGGGTGCTCGTACATGTGGTTGTTCATCGCCGGCGCGACGATCAGCGGGCAGGTGGCGGCGAGCGCGCAGCTGCCCAGAAGGCTGTCGGCCAGGCCGTGAGCGAGCTTGGCGATCGTGTTGGCGGACGCCGGCGCGATCAGGTACAGGTCGGCTTGCGCGACCAGCTCCAGATGGCTCGGCGGCTCATGCGCGGGCGGCGGCTGATCGGGAAAGGCTCCTCGCGCGGGGTCGCGCTCGAACTCGCTCACCAGCGCCGGCGCGCCGCTCAGCGCGGCGAATGACGCCGCGCCCACGAAGCGACGGCTCGCCGGCGTTTGCACGACGCGCAGCACGTGCCCGCCGGCGGTCGCGAGGCGCACGAGCTCGAGCGCCTTATACGCGGCGATGCCGCCGCTGACGCCGAGCAGGATGCGAGCCATTTCCCCAGGTTTCTAGATGACGTGCGCTCCGCGGGCAAGCCGTGGCGCAGGCCTTGCCGGCGCCCTCAGCGGTACTGGTAGCGGAGCTTGCCCGCCGCGACCTCCTCGAGCGCGATCGTGAGGTAGTTTTTCGACGCCGTGTCGACCATCGGCGGCGGGAACTCGTCGAACGTGCCTTCGCCGAGGTTGTGGTAGTAGCTGTTGATCTGGCGCGCCCGCTTGGCGGCGACGACGACGCTGGCGTAGTTCGAGTCGACGTGCTCGAGCAGGCTGTCGATGCGCGGAGAGATCACGGATTGGCCACCTTTCCTGGTTGGCTCTCCAGTGTAGTGGGGTGAGGCCCGCGCGCCCCCCGGCACGGGCGCTCGAGCTCCACCGCGACGATCGCCGTGAGCTGCTCGAGCGCCTGCTCGAGCCGGTCGTTGACCACCACGTGGCGAAACTCCCGCCGCGCGCTGAGCTCGTGCTCGGCCACGCGCAGGCGGCGCTCGACCTCATCGGGATCGTCGGTGCCGCGTCCGATGAGCCGCGCTCGGAGCGCCTCCAGGGAGGGCGGCGCGATGAACACCTGCACTGCATCGGGCACCGCGGCGCGCACCTGGCGCGCGCCCTGCACCTCTATCTCCAGCACCACTGGCACGCCCGCGCGCACGCGCTGCTCGAGCTCGCTGCGCAGCGTCCCGTAGCGCCGGCCGGCGTAGTCGGCGTGCTCCACGAATTCCCCCGCCCGGACCCGCCGCTCGAAGTCCTGGCGGCTGAGAAAGTGGTAGTCCACGCCGTCACGCTCGCCGGGGCGCGGCGCGCGCGTGGTCGCCGACACCGACAGCTGGAGGGCGGGGATCCGCTCCATCAGCCCGCGGATCAGCGTCCCCTTGCCCACGCCCGAGGGCCCCGTGATGACGAACACGCGCGCCACCGGTCCACCCTAGCCCGCCGGCCGGTAGGAATGACCAGGCTGCTTCTCGCGTAGGCCTACCGGTGCAGCGCTTCGCTGGCGCTCTGAGAGACCGCCGATCGTCTTTGAGGGGGCGATCCGGCAGTGGGTGAGGATCTTGTTGACCTTCACCCGGCCGTACTTGGGGACGGCGAGAAGCATGTCGAACACCTTTGCCGTCTCGACGTACTCCGGCGGGTCGAGGAGAAGCGAGTGGATCGACAAGCGGCCGGCCTTCAGATCGCGCTTGAGCTGGGCCCGCTTGATCCGGATCTGGTTGGCCCTCGCGAGCGCATCCATTCGCTGGTTCAGTGAGCGCTCTGGTGCCATGGAGGAAGCATTTGAGGACGTCGCGCGGGTCGCCGTCGTCATGGGCGGCGAGTCTACACACCAGCGCCCGGCGATCAAGCCAAACGCCTCGAATTCACCTGCACCTCAACCTCAGGTCGAGTCGTGTCGAGCGTGGTGGACGCTGCGCTCGCTTCGGAAACTGGTTTTGACCCGTAATCTCGGGCTATTTCGCGTCTTCGCCGGCTCGCTCGCCGGCGACGCCGACCGCACGTGGAGGCTGTGCAGCGGCCCCCGCCGCGGCCGCTCCGCGGCGTCCTCGGGCCAGACCGTCGGCGATCCGCGCCGCCGCGGCCGGATCGCGAAAAGAGGCGGTGCCGACCGCCACGAGCGTGGCGCCGGCGTCGATCATGTCGCGGGCATGCGCGGTGCTCTCGACTCCCCCCATGCCGACCACCGGCACACTCACGCGCGCGGCAACCGTCGCCACCTGCGCCAGCGCGACCGCGCGCACGGCGGGGCCCGACAGGCCACCCGTGCCGCCGCCCAGCCAGGCCGACGCGGGGGCTCCCGCAGCCGAACGCACGAGCGCCATCGCCCGCAGCGTGTTGATGAGCGACACGGCGTCGGCGCCGCCGGCCTGCGCAGCCGCAGCGCAACTGGCCACATCGGCGGTGTTCGGCGTCAGCTTCACGATCAGCGGCTTGCGCGTGCGCGGTCTCAGCTGCGCGACCACCCGCTCCAACTGGCCCGGATCGGCCCCGATGTCCAGGCCGGTGCGCACGTTCGGACAGGACACGTTGAGCTCGATCGCCGCGATCTCGGCTCGCGTCTCGCAGGCCTCGACCAGCCGCGCGAACTCTTCGGCGGTAGAGCCCATCACATTGGTGATCAGCGGGACCGGGAAGCGCTCGGCTCGGTCCCGCGGCGGGGAGCGCCCGTCGGCGCGATCGGCTGCCGGCGCGGGCGTCGTCAGGCCCGTCAGCTGGGGAAGGTCCGACCGCATGTAGGCCTCGAGCCCGGCGTTGGGCAGCCCGATCGAGTTGATCAGCCCGGCCGGGGTCTCCCACAGGCGGGGAGGCGGGTTGCCCGGGCGGGGCTTGAGCGTGATCGTCTTTGAGACGTAGGCGGCAAACGGGAATTCCGCATCCAGCGCGCGCCCGAACGCCTTGCGCGCGGCGATCACGTCAAACGTGCCCGAGCCGTTGATCACGCGATGGGCCAGCTCCAGGCCGCAGAAGCGCACGCTCACGCCGGCGCTCCAGCGTGCGGATCGACATGCTCGAGCTGCTCGGCGTCGATCACCGGACCATCGACGCACACCCGCAGGTAGCCGCCCCCGCGCCTGGCGACGGTGCATCCGAAGCAGCCGCCGAACCCACACGCCATCGGAGCCTCGAGCGCGAGCTGCGCGGGGACCGAGCGCTCGGCGCACATCGCCCGCACCGCCTCGAGCATCGGCGCCGGCCCGCAGGCGTAGACGAGCGCCAGCGGATCGCGCTCGAGCTCGGCGGCGAGCAGGTCGGTGACCGGACCGTGATGGCCGGCCGAGCCGTCGTCGGTCGCCACCCTGGCGCCATCGAGCAGTCCCGCGCCCTGAGCGCGTGCGGCGTCGCGAAAGCCGAGCAGCACGACGACCTCGCCGGCGAGCCCGTCCTGCAGGATCGCCAGCGGGGCGATCCCGGCGCCGCCGCCGACGAGCAGCGAGCGCCGCCGCGCCGGCGGCAGCCTGAAGCCGCGCCCAAGCGGCCCGAGCAGCCAAACCCGCTCGCCCGCCTGCAGCTCGCAAAGCCGCCGCGAGCCGGGCCCGACGTCCTCGAGCAGGAAGTGCGATTCGGCGCCCACCCGGCGCGCGATCGAGAAAGCCCGCGGGAGGTACGGCCGCTCTTCATCGCCTCCGCCCCAGCGCTCGGCGGCCGCGAGCATCGCGAACTGTCCCGGATCGGGCTCGGGTGCGTCCGGGTCGGCGACGCGCAGGACGCGGTAGGCGCCCAGCTCGTCCATCCCCGTGACGGCCAGGCGCCGGCGCGTGAAGGGAGCCACGCTCACGCGGTCCTGGCCCCGTGCAGCTCCTGCAGGCACAGCACCGCGGGCTGGCCTTCGCGGCTGGCGCTCGCGATCGCGCGCGCCGCCGACACCCCCGCCGAAAGCGTGGTCAGGCACGGAATCCCGTGCATCACCGCAGCGCGGCGGATCTCATACCCGTCCGTGCGCGCCCCGACCCCCGTGGGGGTGTTCACGACCATGTCGACGTCGCCACGCTCGATCCAGTCGAGCACATGCGGCGAGCCCTCGCCGATCTTGTTCAGACGCTCCGCCGGCACCCCCATGCGGGCGATCGCCTCGGCGGTGCCGCGCGTGGCCACGATGCGAAACCCGTTGTCGTGCAAGATCTGCGCCACCGCGAAGGCTCCCGCCTTGTCGGAATCAGTGACTGTGATGAAGGCCGTGCCGCTGCGCGGGAGCGGCACGCCGGCGGCGGCCTGGGCCTTGGCGAAGGCGGTGGGAAAGTCACGCGCGATGCCCATCACCTCGCCGGTCGATCGCATCTCCACGCCCAGCACCGCGTCGGAGCCCTCGAAGCGGTCGAACGGCAGCACCGCCTCCTTGACCGACACGTGCTCGCCTCGTCCCAGCCCCTCCCTGCCCTGGGGCAGGGCCATGTCGGCGATCTTCTCCCCCAGCATGATCCGGCAGGCCAGCTTGGCCAGCGGCAGCCCGACCGCCTTGGACACGAACGGGACCGTGCGCGAGGCGCGTGGATTTGCCTCGATCACAGATAGCTGTCCCGCATGCACGGCGTACTGGACGTTCACCAGCCCGATCACCCCGATCGCCAGCGAGATCTCGCGGGTGGCCGCGCGGATCTGCTCGAGCATCTCCTCGCCCAGCGAGTGCGGCGGCAGCACGCAGGCGCTGTCGCCTGAGTGCACCCCGGCCTCCTCGACGTGCTGCATGATGCCGCCGATCCACACCTCGCTGCCATCGCACAGGGCATCGACGTCGACCTCGGTCGCGTTCTCGAGAAAGCGGTCGAGGAAGATCTCGCCGTCGCCCTCCTCGCCAGCCTCGCGGCCGAGATAGTCGGCCAGGCCCTCGCGCGAGTAGACGATCTCCATCGCCCGCCCGCCGAGCACGTAGGAGGGACGCACGAGCAGCGGGAAGCCAACCTGATCGCTCTTCGCGAGAGCTTCTGCGATCGACGCCGCGGTCGCAAAGGCCGGCGCCTGGTAGCCGAGACGCTCGAGCAGCGCGCTGAAGCGCCCGCGGTCCTCGGCGAGGTCGATCGCCTCCACCGGGGTGCCGAGCAGCGGCACGCCGGCCTCGCTCAGCCCGCGCGCCAGCTTCAACGGCGTCTGGCCGCCGAACTGCACGATCACGCCGGCCGGCCGCTCGACCCCCACCACGGCGAGCACGTCCTCGAGCGTGAGCGGCTCGAAGTACAGCCGGTCGGAGGTGTCGTAGTCGGTGGAGACGGTCTCGGGATTGCAGTTGACGATCACCGCGTCGCGGCCGGACTCGCGCACGGTCATGGCCGCGTGCACGCAGCAGTAGTCGAACTCGATCCCCTGCCCGATGCGGTTCGGACCGGAGCCGAGGATCACCACCGACTCGCGCTGGCCGCGGCGCACCTCGTGCGCGGGGGCGCCGGGGGCTGCCGGCCGCTCCCAGCCCGAGTAGTAGTAGGGCGTGCGCGCGGGGAACTCGGCCGCGCACGTGTCCACGGCGCGAAACGAGCGCTCGCCCGCGAACGCTCGCTCCCCGCCGTTGTGAGCGAGCGCGCGCAGCTCGGCGAGGAACCAGGGGTCGATCCGGGTGCGCTCGTGCACCGCCTCGACGCTCACGCCGCGGCCCAGCAGCTCGAGCACCGTCTCGAAGCGCGACGGCCCAGGCGTGCGCAGGCCGTCGAGCAGGGTCTCATCGCTGCTCTCGGACAGGCACGGGGGCTTGTCGAGCTCGCGCGAGCGCAGCGCCTTGGCGAATGCCTGCTGAAAGGTGCGCCCGATCGCCATCGCCTCGCCCACGGACTTCATGTGCGTCGACAGCGTGGGATCTACGCCGGGGAACTTCTCGAACGCGAAGCGCGGCCACTTCACCACCACGTAGTCGATCGCCGGCTCAAAGCAAGCGGGCGTGACGCCGGTGATGTCGTTGTCGATCTCGTCCAGCCGATAGCCCACGGCCAGCCGCGCGGCGATCTTGGCGATCGGGAAGCCGGTCGCCTTGGAGGCGAGCGCCGAGGAGCGCGAGACGCGCGGGTTCATCTCGATCACGAGGATCTCTTCGCTGCGCGGATCGACCGCGAACTGGACATTGGAGCCGCCCGTCTCCACCCCGACCGCGCGGATCACCGCGATCGCCTGATCGCGCACCCGCTGGTAGAGGTGATCGGTGAGCGTCTGCTGCGGCGCCACCGTGACCGAGTCGCCCGTGTGCACCCCCATCGGATCGACGTTCTCGATCGAGCACACGATCACCACGTTGTCGGCGCCATCGCGCATGACCTCCAGCTCGAACTCGCCCCAGCCGAGCACCGACTGATCGAGCAGCACCTGGCCGATCGGCGAGACCTCGATCCCGAGCGCGACGATGCGCTCGAACTCCTCGGCGGTGCGCGCGATGCCGCCGCCGCGCCCGCCGAGCGTGAACGCTGGGCGCACGATGCACGGCAGGCCCACGCGCGAGGAGGCCTCGCGTGCCTGCGCGAGGCTGGTGGCGATCGCGCTGTTCGGCGTGCGCAGGCCAACGCTCGCCATCCTGGCGGCGAACAGCTCGCGATCCTCCGCGCAGGCGATCGCGTCGTAGTTGGCCCCGATCAGCTCGACCTCGAAGCGCTCGAGCGTGCCGTCGTCGTGCAGCGCCTTGGCGATGTTCAGCCCGGTCTGCCCGCCAAGCGTCGCCAGCAGCGCATCGGGGTGCTCACGCTCGATCACCTGCGCGACCGGACCGGGGAGCAGCGGCTCGATGTAGGTCGCGTCGGCAAACTCGGGGTCGGTCATGATCGTGGCGGGGTTGGAGTTGACGAGCACCACCTCGTAGCCCTCCTCGCGCAGCACCTTGCATGCCTGCACGCCCGAGTAGTCGAACTCGGCCGCCTGTCCGATCACGATCGGGCCCGAGCCCAGGATGAGGATCTTTCTGATGTCGCTACGCCGCGGCAATGCGCTCCAGGAAGCGGTCGAACAGGTACAGGCTGTCGTGCGGACCGGGACCCGCCTCCGGGTGGTATTGCACGGTCCCGCCGGGCACCTCGAGCAGCTCGAGGCCCTCGACGGTGCGGTCATACAGGTTCACGTGCGACAGCGCGGCGGCACCGAAGTCGGTCTGCCAGCGAACCGGCTCGTCGAGGGCGATCGTGCGCGCTCCGTTGGGTCCGACCGCGGCGAAGCCGTGATTCTGGGAGGTGATCTGCACGCGCCCGGTCTGCAGGTCCTTGACCGGGTGGTTCGCCCCGCGGTGCCCGAACGGCAGCTTGAAGGTGTCCAGCCCGACCGCGCGGCAGAGCAGCTGGTGGCCGAGGCAGATCCCCCACACGGGCTTGCGGCCGACGATCTCGCGAACGGTGTCGACCACGTAGCCGAGCGCCGCCGGATCGCCGGGGCCGTTGGACAGGAACACAGCATCGGGCTCCTCGGCGAGCAGCTCCTCGGCCCGGCTGCGGCAGGGGTGCAGAGACACGCGCGCCCCGCGCGCCGCCAGCTCGCGCACCATCGAGCCCTTGATGCCGGTATCGAGCACGGCGATCCGCGGCCCGCTGCCGTGACCGTGCCGGCTCACGCGCGCGGGCGTCACCAGTCCCGCCAGGTCCTGGCCCGCCATCGGTGGCTCCGCGGCGATCAGCTCGCGGGCTTCGGTCTGGACGATCGACGCGGGAAACACCCCTCCCCGCATCGCGCCGGCGTGGCGGATGTGGCGCACCAGCGCACGCGTGTCCACACCGGTGATCCACGTCACGCCGCAATCGCTGAGCCAGTCGAGCCAGCCACCCTCCGCGGTGGGGGCGTCCTCGCGGTTGCAGGCCTCGCGCATGATCGCCGCGCGCGCCCATGGCTGCTCGGACTCCATCGCCCCTGCGCTCACCCCGTAGTTGCCGATGTGCGGATAGGTGAAGGCGATCAGCTGCCCTGCGTAGGACGGGTCGGTCATCGACTCCTGGTAGCCGGACATGCCGGTGGTGAAGACGACCTCTCCAACCGCGTGGTCGGCCGCCTGGCTCAGCTCGCCGTCGAAGCGCGCGTCGTCTTCGAGCAGCACGTAGCCCGCGCAAGTCGTCATCACAGGATCAGCTTCTGCACGGCCTTGAACTCCGGCGTGCCGGCGCGCTCGAGCAGCTCGAACAAGGCGGCCTCGACGGTGCTCACGACAGCTCCGGCCCGCTCCAGGCGCTCGAGGCCTCGCGCGTGGTCGAGCTCGTGACGCGACCCGACCGCGTCGGCCGGGACGTGAACCTCGATACCCGCGGCGAGCAGGTCATGAACGGTCTGGCTGACGCAAACATGGGTCTCGATCCCGCATACGAGCGCCTGCTCGCGCCCGGCCAGATCGAAGCGCTCGGCGCGCGCCGCCGAGAAGACGGTCTTCTCGATCGGCCGCTCGTCTTGCAGGCCGAGCTCGGGCGCGGTGTGGCCGAGGCCCTTGGGGTACTGCTCGGTGACCACGCTCGGAAGCCCCAGGATCCGCGCTCCCTGCAGCAGCTTGGCGCATGACTCGGCCACCCCGGCGAACGAGGCATAGGGGCGAAACGCCTCCTGCACATCGACGACGACCAGCGCCGCGCGGTCGCGAACCAGCAGGCTCATGCCACGGCGACCGGCGAGAGGGCCTGCTCGCGGTGCACGATCCCCCCGGCGGCGAACGTGAGCATCACCCGGCCCCGCAGCCGCCCTCCAGCAAAGCAGCAGCTCGCCGAGCGGCTGTGCCAGCCGTGCTCGCCGGCGATCCAGCTCGCATCCAGGTCGATCAGGGTCATGTTCGCCAGCTGGCCCTGCGCGATCGTCGGAGCGGGCAGGCCGAACAGCTGGGCGCCCGCAGTCATGCGCTGCACGAGCAGCTCGAGCGGAAGCTCACCGCTCTCGACCAGACCTGTGTACAGCGCCGCGAACGCCGTCTCGAGGCCTGTGGTGCCCATCGGCGCCTGCTCGAACGGGACCTCCTTCTCTTCGCGCGCGTGCGGGGCGTGGTCGGTCGCCACGCAGTCGATCGTGCCCGTCCGCAGCCCCTCGATCAGCGCCCTGCGGTCCTGCTCGCTGGCCAGCGGGGGATGCATCTTCATGCGCGTGTCCATGCCGCGCACGTGCTCGTCGGTGAGCAGCAGATGGTGCGGGGTGACCTCGGCACTCACCCGCCAGCCGCGCGCCTTGGCGCCCGCCACCGCCTCCACCGAGGCGGAGCAGCTGAGGTGCTGGAAGTGCACGCGCGCGTCCTCGTAGCCAGCCAGCGCGGCGTCGCGGGCGACCATCGTTGACTCACTGAGCGTCGGGATTCCGCTCACCCCCAGCGCTGCGCTGACCGGCCCCTCGTGCATGGTGCCGTCACGTGAAAGCGTGGTGTCCTCCTCGTGCAGGGCGATCACGCCGCCGCACAGGCGCTGGTACTGCAGCGCCTTGCGCAGCATGCCCGCGCTCTGCACAGGCCGGCCGTCGTCGGTGAAGCCGAGGGCGCCCGCTTCGCGCAGCTCCGCCATCTCGGTCAGCTGCTCGCCCTGCAGGCCTCTCGTGATCGCCGCCAAGAACCCGACGGGAACGCGCGCCTGGCGCGTCGCTGCCTCCCCCAGCGAGCGCAGCAGCGGAGCCGAATCGAGCACGGGATCGGTGTTGGGCATCGCCAGCACGCCGGCAAATCCGCCGGCGGCGGCCGCGCTGGTGCCGGTGCAGATGTCCTCCTTGTGCTCCTGCCCGGGCGTGCGCAGGTGCACGTGTGGATCGAAGAAGGCCGGCACCAGCAGGCATCCGCGCCCCTCCAGGAGCTCCTCTCCGGGATCGGCGCGCAGCGTCTCGGGCGCCGCGAGCTCGGCCACCAGGCCCCCGCGCACGCGCACGTCGTAGCGCGCGTCGAGTCCGGCGCGGGGGTCGAGCACGCGCACGTCGCGCAGCAGCACGTCGGCTGGCGTGCACGGCTGGTATGCCAGCGCGTCGGTCACGCGCCGTCCTGCATGCCGAAGATCGCGGCATCGGGCACGCCCTCGGCATCGGAGAGCTCGGCGCCGGGGCCGGTGCGCGCCCGATCGCTCGCCGGCGCGATCTGCCTGCCGCGCCGCCTGGGCGAAGGCGCGCTGGCCCCGGCGAGCAGCTCGTAGAGCACAGCCATGCGCACGACCACGCCGGCCTCGACCTGGGCGGTGACGGCGGCCTGCGGCGAGTCGAGCACCTCGCCTGAAAGCTCCACGCCGCGGTTGACCGGGCCCGGGTGCATGAGCACCTGGCGTGGCGTCAGGCGGCCTGCGTTGAGCTGATACCAGGCGGCGTACTCGCGCAGCGAGGGAACCCACGTCTCGCTCATCCGCTCGCGCTGCATGCGCAGCGCATAGACCACGTCGGCCGAAGCAAGCTCGGCCAGCGTGTAGCGCACGTCACAGCCGAGCGCTTCGATCCCGCGCGGGATCAGCGTGGGCGGCCCCGCGACCGTGACGCTGGCGCCCATGCGCTGAAAGGCGATTATGTTCGAGCGCGCCACGCGCGAGTGCGCGACGTCGCCGACGATCCAGATCGAGGCCCCGTCGATCGCGCCAAGGCGCTCGCGCAGCGTGTACACGTCGAGCAGCGCCTGGGTGGGGTGCTCATGCTTGCCGTCACCGGCGTTGACGATCGCCGCGCTACACCAGCCAGAGACCAGCTCCGCCGCGCCGGCCCACGGTGTGCGCAGCACGATCGCGTCGGGCTTGTGCGCGCTGAGCGTGAGCACGGTGTCCTTGAGCGACTCGCCCTTCTCCACGCTAGACCCGGTGGCCGCGAAGTTCACGACGTCGGCCGACAGGCGCTTGGCCGCCAGCTCGAAGGAGCTGCGCGTGCGCGTCGAGGCCTCGTAGAAGAGGTTCAGCACCATGCGCCCGCGCAGCGCGGGGACCTTCTTGATCTCGCGGTCAGACACCTCGGCGAAGCGCGCGGCCCGCGCGACGATCCGCTCGATGGCGTCGCGGTCGAGATCCTCGATCGAGAGCAGGTGTCTCATAGGCGAGCCTCGGTGGTCGCGCCGATTGCGACCTCGTCCACGCCATCGAGCTCGCGCACGTGAACGTGCACGTGCTCGGAGGTGGAGGTCGGCAGGTTCTTGCCGACGTAGTCCGGTCGCATCGGCAGCTCGCGGTGGCCGCGGTCGACTAGCACGGCCAGCTGCACGCGTCGTGGCCGACCGTAGTCGAACAGCGCCTCGATCGCCGCGCGCACGGTGCGGCCGGTGAAGAGCACGTCGTCGACGATGACCACGGTGCGCCCGGTCACGTCGAAGTCGATATGCGACGCATGCACGATCGGGGAGTCCGGTCGGCTGGCGACGTCGTCGCGGTAGAAGCCGATGTCGAGGTCCCCGAGCGGGACCGCGACATCGAGCAGTGCCGAGAGCATGTCGCGCAGGCGGCCCGCCAGAAAGGCTCCGCGGCGATGGATGCCGACGAGGCACAGCCCGGGATCGCTCGCGTTACGCTCGGCGATCTCGTGCGCGATGCGCGTGAGCGCGCGCCGCACGTCTGCCTCGCGAAGGATGATCGTGGCGGCACCATAGGCGCCGGCCGCGTGGTCGCCTTGCGAGTTAGCCTCGTCCATCGATTCCTTCCTGGCCTCACGGGACCGGGTTAAAGGAGCACGCAGAATCTATCAGGGCGAGCTGATCGTCCCGGCCGCCGCGGGCTCGCCCGCCGCCGGCGGCTCGGCCTCGCCGGGCTCGGCCCCGGGCCGGGCGCCGCGGCCGCTCCAGCGGATCAAGGCCGCGGGGCCGCGCTCCGGAAACGGGACCTCGATCGTGTCGAAGTCGCGCGGCGCCTCCGTGGCCGCGAACGCCGCTCGCGCCTCTTCCCGCACCTCGGAGCCGGCGTAGCGGCTGGAGATATGGGTGAGCGCGAGCATGCGCGCCTGCGCCCCGCGCGCCAGCTCCGCGGCCTGGCGCGCGGTGCTGTGGAAGGTCTCGCGCGCGCGATCGGCCTCCTCGTCGCTGAATGTGGCCTCGTGCACGAGCACATCGGCTTCGTGGGCGGCCACGGCAAGTGCCTCACACGGCGCGGTGTCGCCCGAGAGGACGATCTTGCGGCCTTGCCTTGGCGGTCCCATGACCTGCTCGGGACTCACGCCGTCGACCGGGTGTCCTCGCTGCAGGCGGCCGAAATCGGGTCCCGGGCTCACGCCCAGCCGCTCAGCGGCGCCGGGGTCGAATTCGCCGGCTCGCTCATCCTCGACGAGCGCGTAGCCATATGCCTCTCGGGCGCCGTGCTGCACGGGCACCGCGGCGACTCGGTAGCCGTCGCGCTCCACGGCCTGCGCCGGATCGAGCTCCACCACGCTGAGCTCGAACGGCAGCCGCCCGTAGATGATGCGCATCACCCCCATCAGCTCGGCGATGCCGCGCGGACCATAGACGGCCAGCGGCAGGTCGCGCTCGCGCAGGGCCAGCGACTTCAGCATGCCCGGCAGCCCCAGCCAGTGATCGGCATGGAAATGGGTGACGAACACGCTGTCCATGTCGACCAGCCCCACCGAGCGCAACAGCTGGCGCTGGGTGCCTTCGCCGCAGTCGAATAGCAGGCGATCCCCCCCGCGGCGCACGAGCACGGCGGGCAGTCCCCGGCGAGCGGCCGGCACCGAGCCGCCTGTGCCGGCGAAGAACAGGGACAGGTCCATGGCTTGGTAAACGGTAGCGGCGCAGCACCCACGCGACAGCGGCAGAGCTTTCTCGCGTGCCGAGACCGTCGGTCACGAAGCGGAGGCCATCAGAGCCGCACCGATGACCGCGGCGGCCGCGCCTGCGCGCTGGAGGTAATCGAGCCGTTCGTGGAGGAGAGACCGCGCCAGGACGATCGTGACCAGCGGGTAAAAAGACGAGAGGGCTCCCACGATGCTGAGCAATCCGACCGTGGTGGCAGCCGCGAACAGGGCGCTGGCGCCGAGGTCCAGGGCGCCGACGGCCACCAGCGGAAGTGCCCCACGGTGTCCCGATGCGCGGCCGGCGCGCAGCAACACTAGGGCGCCTGTCAAGAGGACGACGGTGGTGAACCGGGCTACCACCACCGCCCAGAGGGTGCTCGCCTCGCTGGCGACCCGGCGTCCCGATGCGCGGTGGGGGCGCCTCTCCGGGCGCAGCACCATAGCGGCGCATATCAGCAGGACGAAGGTGGTGAGCCGAGTCATCACCACCGCCCACAGGGTGCTCGCCCCGCTGGCGCCGCCGAGGGCGACCATGAAGGCGCCGAAGCAGACGGCGGCTGTAAGCCCGAGTGCCACGCTCGTCGCCGGTGAATCGCGCGAAGCCGACGCCTCGCCATCGACCTCCACCTCCGCCTTGCCGCGCGACGCCAGCACGAGACCGGCGAGCGCGAGCCCGATCCCCATGATCGCGATGGCCCGGGGGCGCTCGCCGGCGAGCACGCCAAACACGACCGGGATCGCGGCATCGGTGGCGGCGATGGGCGCGACGAGCCCCATCTTCCCGCGCGCCAGGCCGCGGTACAGGGCGGCGAGCGCCAGCGCATTGAACAGGCCCGCCAGAGCGCCGAGCGCCAGGGTAGACGCCGGCGGCGGAGCTTCGGAGGACGCCGCCAGGACGGGCGCCAGCAGGGCCAGGCCCGCCGCCTGGGAGACCAGCAGGACGGTGAGCAGCGTGACGCGGCGGCAGCCGACGCCCGCGATGAAGTCGGCGGAGCCCCAAGCCGCGCTTGCGCCGAGAGCAAGCACCACAGCAAGCATCCCTCTCGTATCGAGCGACCGGGGAAGCGCCTTGAACGCAAGGTCCCAATGCGGCCAGATCGAGTTTGCAAGATCTTATGTACGGTGGTTCACCTGCCGATAGACCGGCGATGCCCGCATCGCTGGACACCGCCACGCAAAGAGCGGATGGTCTGACCGGGCGAGCAAGCGGCTCACCCAGCACTCACCTCCCCGAGCGGCCCAGCAAGGAACTCGACCATGCCCGCGCGCCGTACTTCGAGGCGCTGCGCCACTACGGATCCCGCGGCGCTGGTCGCTACCACGTGCCCGGTCACAAGGGCGGGCTGGGCATAGACCCCGAGTTTCGGGAGGCGCTCGGCGAGAGCGCGCTCGAGCTGGACATCCCGCTGGTGATCCCGGGTGTCGACGTCGGCGCGTCGCCGACGCCCTTCGACGAGGCGCTCGAGCTCGCTGCCGACGCGTGGGGGGCAAGGCGAACCTGGTTCCTCTCCAACGGCGCCACCCAGGGCAGTCATGCGATCTGCGTCGCGCTGGCCGGACTGGGCACAGAGGTGGTCGTCCAGCGCAACGTCCACGCCAGCACGATCGACGGGTTGATCCTCGCCGGGCTGCGCCCCACATGGGTCGCCCCGGAGCTGAATCCTGAGCTCGGCATCGCCCACTGTCCGACCGCCGAGTCGCTGGAGATCACCCTTGCCGACTCGCCCGACGCCGTGGGCGTGATCGTCGTCTCCCCCACCTACTACGGCGTGGTGGCCGACGTGCGAGCCCTCGCCGATGTCGCCCACGGCTGGGGCGTGCCGCTGATCGTGGACGAGGCCTGGGGGTCGCACTTCCCTTTTCACCCGGCGCTGCCCAAGCACGCGCTGTCGCAGGGCGCCGACCTCGTCCTGTCCGGAACCCACAAGATGGTCGGCAGCCTGTCGCAGTCGGCGATGCTGCACCTCGGACACGGTGTCGGCGAGCTGCTGGACGAACGCGTCATTCAGCGCGCGCTGATGCTCACGAGCTCGACCAGCCCGAGCTCCCTGTTGTTGAGCTCTCTCGACGCCGCCCGCCGGCACGCCGTGCTGCAAGGAACGGCGCTGATCGACGACGCGCTCGCCGCGCTGGCGGACGCGCGGGCGGCCATCCGCGCGATCCCGGGCCTCGACGTCCTGGACGACAGAATGCTCAAGCACCCGAGCGTCTATGACTACGATCCGCTGCGGCTGGCGATCGACGTCCGCGGAGTCGGCGCCAGCGGGTACGAGCTCGCCGCGCTGCTGCGCGGCGGCAGCGACGACCACCTCGAGCTGTGCAGCGAGAACTTGCTGGTGGCCGTGTTCGGGATCGCAGAGCCGGTGCGCGCGGCCATCGACCGGCTGATCCGCGGCCTGAAGACCGCGGTCGAGCAGCTCTCCGACCGCACCCGTGGCCGCAGGCGGCGCGCGCTCCAGCCCCCACCGCGCTGGGGGCCTCTCTCCATGACCCCGCGCGAGGCGTTCCTCGGCCCGCAGGAAGCGGTGCCGGTCGAGCAGGCCGTCAACCGCGTCGCCGCCGAGTCGCTGGCGGCCTATCCCCCCGGCATCCCCAACGTATTCCCTGGCGAGCGGCTGACGGCGCAGACGCTCAGCTACATCAGGCGCACGCTCGAGCACGGCGGCACCGTTCGCGGGCTGAGCGACGCGAGCCTGCGGACGATCCGAGTGGCGGTGGAGCGATGAGCCCTTCTGCAAGGCCGCCGATGAGCCGCGCGTGGCGCATCTACCTGGCTGCAGGGGCCGTGGTCGCGACCGCCTACTTCTTCGCCCCCAAGGGCCTCGGCCACCACGCGATCTACGACACGATCGGGATCTCATCGATCATCGCCATCCTGCTGGGCATCCGCCGGCGCCGACCGGCCAACGCGCTGCCCTGGTACCTGTTCGCCTACGGGAATCTCGCCTTCGTGATAGGCGACGGCATCCGTGCGTTCTACGAGACCACGACGGGGCAACCCGCCCCGTTCCCCGGACTCGCAGACGTCGCCTACCTGATCGCATACCCGATCCTGATCTCCGGCGTGGTGCTGCTGGTGCGCAACCGCGACAAGGTGCGCGACCGCGGAAATCTGATCGACGCCCTGCTGATCGCCACCAGCGCGGGCCTGCTCTTCTGGGTCTATCTGATCAGGCCCTACACGGTCAATCCCGAACTCCACTGGCTGGAGACCACGATCTCGGTCGCCTACCCCGTTCTCGACCTCGTGCTGCTGGGCGTGGCGGCCCGCCTGATGTTCAGCCCCGGCCGACGCACCCCCGCGTACTACCTCCTGGCCGGCAGCCTCGCAGCGCTCCTCACCGCCGACAGCTTCTACACGGTCACGCTGCTCAACAACACCTACCACACCGGCAGCCCAGTGGATGCCGGCTGGCTCGTGTCCTACCTGCTCTGGGGCGCAGCAGCTCTGCATCCGTCGATGTCGGAGCTTGCCAATCCGGTCAAGCAGTCCGAGGACCTCACGATCTCGCGAGGGCGAATGGTGGTGCTCGGCGCCGCCTCGCTGCTCGCACCGTCCGTGCGGATCTTCGAGACGGCGCGGCATCAAGATCTCCCGCCGTTCACGACCGTTCTCCCCACCGTGATCCTGTTCGTCCTGGTCATGATCCGCATGTCATTTCTGGTGGAGGCGCTCAGCTCCGCGCTCGAGCGCCACGAGCTGGCCGAGCGGCGCCGGCGTCAGAGCGAGGCGCGCTTCGGCTCGCTCGTGCAGCACGCATCCGACGTCGTGCTCGTCGTGAGCGGAAACGGCTCAGCCGGCGGAATTGCCGACGGCGCGAAGGTCACCTTCCAGAGCCCGTCCGTGGAACGCGTGCTCGGGTTCCGCAACGACGAGCTGCTCGAGAAACCCCTGCTCGAGCTGATCCACGAGAGTGACCGCGCCGCCACGCTCGCGGTGCTGGAAGAGGTCTGCGCCCACCCCACCGACCGGCACACGTCGGTGCAGTTCCGCTGCCGCCATCGCACCGGAGGCTGGCGAGAGGTCGAGACCACCTTCACCAATCTGCTCGCCGATCCCACCGTGGGCGGCGTCGTGCTCAACGCCCGTGACGTCACCGAACAGGTGGCCCTGCAGCAGCGGCTCTCCCACCAGGCCTTCCACGACCCGCTGACCGACCTCGCCAACCGGACCTTGTTCCGCGACCGGGTGGAGCATGCGCTGGACCGCCGCGAGCGAGCCGACGAATCGATCGCGGTGCTGTTCCTGGACATCGACAACTTCAAGACGATCAACGACAGCCTCGGGCACTCGGTCGGCGACCAGCTCCTCGTCGGGGTGGCGGACCGCCTGCGTAGCTGCGTGCGCGCCGGCGACACCGCCGCCCGGCTCGGCGGCGACGAGTTCGCAATTCTGCTCGAGGACCCGGGCTCCGCGGATGTCGTGGCGGACAGGATCCGCGAGGCGCTCAGCACCCAGTTCGAGATCGACGGCAAAGAGCTGTTCGTCACCGCGAGCATCGGGATCAGCGTCAGCCAACTCTCCCAGGGCGTCGCCGACGAGCTGCTGCGCAATGCCGACGCCGCCATGTACGTCGCGAAGAGCCGTGGCAAGGGCCGCTCGATCGTTTTCCGCCCCGACATGCATCTGCGCGCGCTCAAGCGGTTGGACCTCGAGTCCGAACTGCGCCGCGCGATCGCGCGCGATGAGTTTCGCCTGCACTACCAGCCGCTCGTGCAGCCCGGGACGGGGCGGATCGCCGGCTTCGAGGCGCTGGTCCGATGGACCCACCCCGAGCGCGGCCTGGTCGGGCCAGACGAGTTCATCCAGATCGCCGAGGACACCGGCCTGATCCGCCCGATTGGGCGCTGGGTGATGCGCCACGCCGCTATCCAGGCCTCTCTCTGGCAGTCGAAGTACCAGCAGCAGAGGCTGACGATGAGCGTCAACCTCTCACCCCAGGAGCTTGTCTCCGCGGAGATCGTCCATGAGATCGGGCGCGCACTGGCCGAGTCGGGGCTCGACCCGACGACGGTCGTGATCGAGATGACCGAGCGCGTCCTGATGTCGGACACCGACGCCACCAACGCCAAGCTCGGCGAACTGAAGGCCCTGGGTGTGCTGCTGTCGGTTGACGACTTCGGCACCGGCTATTCCTCGCTCAGCTATCTGCGGGGCTTCCCGATCGACGCGATCAAGATCGCCAGGCCGTTCCTCGACGGGATTCCCGCGGGCGAACAGGACACTGCGCTCGTACGCGGGATGATCGAGCTCGGCCATAACCTCGGCCTTCAGGTGGTGGCCGAGGGCGTCGAGCGGGTCGAGCAGTGGGACGCCCTCCGAGACATGGGCTGCGATCTGGCCCAGGGATACTTCCTGGCCCGCCCCCAGGGTCCCGAGCGGATCGAGAAGCTACTCGACGGGATCCGCTTGGAGGGCGCGCTCAAGCCCTCGGACAAGCTCGACCTGGTCGGGGCCGGCGGCGTTCTTGGCGTCGGGCCGGCAAGCGCCTGAGCGGCACCGGCGAAAGACGTGGGCGGCCGCGGACGGCGGTCCGTGCTCGTGCCCGTCCGTGCCCAGGAGGTCACCCAAGAGACATCGCGGGACGGCACGCCCCATCTCGACACGGTGGCTCCAGGCCTAAACCAAAGGTGTCAACCGGAGCGAGATAGCTCAAGGGCAGTGGCGCGGCACGCCCTAGCCCTCTTCCTCCTCAAAGGAGAGCGAGCGCCTCCATCTCCAAGTCACTCAGCCCGGCACGCCGGGAGTGCGACGGTCGACGGACCGGGTCGTGCCGCGGCAGATCTTTACCCCGAGGCGGCGATCTGCAACCTGGGACCAACTGGCGCTGCAGTTAGGTGTCTCAACAGCGAACCACGCTCCCACCCGCCCGCGGCGTTGGGGTGGGTTAGTGCGCCGGTCGACCGTTTGCGAGCCGTGACCAGGCACGAGCTGCCGATCGCCGTCGGCGTGAGGCCAGGCGCACGTCGGCGGGCGCTGACAGGCGAATCGCGGCCTGTCATATCACCGGCCGAGAAACGGCGACCCATGGGAAGCGCGAGGCTGGGGAGGGTGAACGCGCAGGCTCGTCGAATCTCAACGCGTGGCTGCGCCTCCAGATGGGATCTCCCTCGAGCGCCACCGCGACCTGACCGGCGCCAGCATTCAGGCCCCGTGGCTTCGGCGTGTGCTCCTGTGCGGCGTCGCAGCGCTGCCGCTGCTCGCCCTGCTCAATGTGTTCGGGCAGCATCCGACGACCAGCTCCGCAAGCTCCCCGATCGCAAGCATGAACGTGACAGCGCCCGCGCGCCTTCGCAGCGGGTTGATCTTCCAGGTGCGCGTACAGGTGTCGGCTCGCCGCGACATCAAGGAATTGCAGCTAGTGCTCGACAAGGGATGGTGGGAGTCGATGAGCGTCAACTCGCTGGTACCCGAACCCAGCCAAGAGTCCTCAGAAGAAGGCAAAGTCGTGCTCACTTACGGCAAGTTGGCAGCGGGCCAGCAACACGTCAGCTGGATCTATTTCCAAGTAAATCCCACCAATGTCGCGAAGCGCTCCGAGGATCTCGAACTGCGAGACGGCCCGACGCCGCTGTTGCGCATCCATCGAGCAATCACGATCTTCCCCTGAGCTGCCATGGATCTCGTCATCCGCGCCACGGTCATCTTCTTCTTCATCCTGCTCGTCACACGCATCGCGGGCCGACGGGAGCTGTCGGACCTCCAGCCGTTTGACCTCATCCTGCTGGTCGTGCTCGGCGATCTCGTGCAACAGGGAATCACCCAGAGTGACGAGTCGGTGACAGGCACCCTCACGGTCATCTCGACGATCGCCTTGCTCTCCGTGGCCGTGAGCTGGGTTTCGTCCCGCTCCCGGCGCGTGAAGCTGCTGACCGCTGGCGAGCCGCTGGTCCTCGTCCAGGACGGCCGCCCGATCGAGCGCAACCTGCGTCGCGAGCGGGTCACGCTCGAGGAGGTGCAGGAGGAAGCGCGACGCTCGCAGATCGCGTCGCTGGCCGACCTCCAATGGGCAATCCTGGAGGACGACGGTCACATCAGCTGCATTCCTCGACGAGATTAGGTTCAGGAGCCCACCTACTGGGCTGGCGAGATCGTGCCCCGTGGCGGCGTTTCGGGCACTCGGATCGCGTTGCTTGGGCCAGCCCGGGCCCCAACGCGATGCTCATCCACGAAGCAGGCGTCCGCCAGATCGCACCTGATGTGCCCATACAGCCAATAAACTGCGCCTCCCGCGCCCGTAGCTCAGTGGATAGAGCGCTCGCCTCCGGAGCGAGAGGTCGGCCGTTCGAATCGGCCCGGGCGCGTTGAGGTTCTGCGATGGAGCGTCCGCCGCCCCGCGCCTCAGTACCAATTGGTACCGATTACGGGGCCGCCGCCCGTCAGTCGAACTTGACTTCCGACGCCACCGCGCCCACGTTGGCCTTGTGCCCAGCGTGGCGCTTCGGCGCCGCCTGGCGCTCTGCCTGCTCGCGCTGTGCCAGTTCCGCCGCCTGCACGTTCGTCGCGGCGACCGCCAGCTTCAGCGTCTTGCCGTGGTGAACGTGGCGTCGGCGGTGCCGATTTCGCGGCCTGCTTTCGACGCGGTGAGCTTGTAGTGGTACGTGGCTCCCGGCGTCAGATAGGCGATCCTGGCGCTCACGGAAACGGCTGAGGCGCCGGCGCCCAGTGCCACGGGCTTGCCGGGGGCGCGGCCTCCGTAGCTGGGGGTCGAGCCGTACTGGAACTGGTATGTCGTGGGCACCCCTTGCGGGGTGACCATGCCGTTCAGGATCACAATCGACGACGTGACTGTGGTCACTGGCCCGAGCGCCACGGGCGGCGCGGTGACCGGCGTGCTCGCACCCGGCGTAGTTGCGCTAGGAGTGGTTGCGCTCGGCGCCGGGGTCGTCGTGGCCGTGCCGGGTGAGGTGACCGAGGCCGGTCGCGTCACGGACGTCGCGACGGCACTTGCCGGGGAGCCGGAGTTTCCAGCCAGCTTGACCAGAGCCGCGGCTAGTACAGCCAGCGCAAACGCCGCCACGACCGCGACCGCGACGATCGGGGCCTTCCAGTTCGAGGAAGACGCAACGCGCGTTCGGGCGGCGGCGCCGCAGCGAAGGCACCACTCCTGG
>VAWK01000019.1 GCA_005885515.1 Actinomycetota bacterium
CGCCGCGCAGATCGTGCCCTGCAAGCAGGAGCTGTCGATCGAGGACGAGAAGCTCAACCCGTTCGGCGGCGCGATCGCGCTCGGGCACCCCTTCGGCATGACGGGCGCGCGCATCATGACCACGCTGCTCAACGACCTCGAGACCCTGGATGGGACCTATGGCCTCGAGTCGATGTGCGTCGCCGGCGGCATGGGCATGGCGATGCTCGTAGAACGCCTCTGAGCGGTCATGCCGGGCGCGCGCGGCGCACGGCCGCGCCGCTCAGCGAGGAGGCATCCTCAGCGCTCCGTCGAGGCGAATCGTCTCGCCGTTGAGCATCCGGTTCTCGATCAGCTGGCACGCCAGCTGCGCGTACTCGGTTGGCGCGCCGAGGCGCTGGGGGTAGGGCACACCCGCGCCGAGCTTCTGGCGCGCCTCCTCCGGCAGCGCGGCCAGCAGCGGCGTGTCGAACAGGCCCGGCGCGATCGTGTTGACCCTGATCCCGTACTGGGCGAGGTCCCGCGCGGCCGGCAGCGTCATCGCCACGACACCTCCCTTGGAGGCAGCGTAGGCGATCTGTCCCACCTGACCGTCGAACGCGGCGATCGACGCGGTGTTGATGCACACGCCGCGCTCGCCGTCATCCAGCGGCTCGTTGGCGATCATCGCCGCCGCGGCGAAGCGCATCGCGTTGAACGTGCCGATCAGGTTGATCGAGACGATCGTCTCAAACGGCAGCAGCGGGTGAGGGCCCTTGGAGCCCGCCACCTTCTGTGCCCAGCCGGTTCCCGCACAGCACACCGCCACGCGCAGCCCGCCCTCGCCCCCGGCCGCCTTCGTCACGGCCGCCTGCACCTGATCCTCCTCGCGGACGTCGCAGGTCACCGACTGGATGCCGAGCTCGGACGCCAGCGCATCCGCTTTCTCGGCGTTCACGTCGGCCACCGTCACGCCGGCGCCGCGCGCGTGCAGGGCGCGCACGGTCGCCTCGCCGAGACCCGAGGCTCCGCCCACGACCAGGGCCGAGCTGCCATCGATGTTCATCGGCCCACGCCGGCGTGCCGCATCTGCGGACCTAGCTGGCCACGCGCCGGGACAGGCTCAGCGCGAACAGCTGCTCGGGATCGGTCAGCCAGCGAACCAGCTGCAGCCCCGCCGCCGACAGGTCTCCGGCGAGACGCTGGTGCGTGAACTTGGCACTGATCTCCGTGCGCATCTCCTCGCCCGCCTCGAAGCGCACCGGCAGATCGAGCGCGCGCACGAGCGTCGTGTGCGCGCGCCGCGCTCGCAGGCGCATCTCGATCCACTCGTGTTGCCGATCGAACAGCGCCACATGGTCGAAGTCCTGCGGGTCGAACCCCGCGTCGAGCTCGCGGTTGAGCACGCGCAGGACGTTGCGGTTGAACTCCGCCGTGACGCCCTGGGGGTCGTCGTATGCCGCCTCCAACACCTCGGGATCCTTGACCAGGTCGGTCCCCATCAGCAGGTAGTCGCTCGGTCCCAGCAGGCGTCTGATCTGCCTCAGCACGCGGCGGCGGCTGCCCGGTGGGAAGTTGCCGATCGTGCCGCCGAGAAAGGCCACCACGCGCCGGCCCACCGCCGGCGGCACGCGGTCCAGATGGCGCTCGAAGTCACCGATCACGCCGTGCACCTGCAGGCCGGGATACTCCTCGGTCAGCTCCTCGGCGCAGGCGCGAACCATCTGCTCGGTCACGTCCACCGGCACGTAGCGCACCAGCGTGCCGGCTTCGTGCAGGGCGTCCAGCAGCACGCGTGTCTTGGCGGCGGTGCCGGAGCCGAGCTCGACGAGCTCGCTGGCGCCGGTCAGCCTCGCGAGCTCCTCCGCCTGCTCCTGCAGGATCGACCGCTCGGCGCGCGTGGGGTAGTACTCGGGAAGCTCGCAGATGCGATCGAACAGCTCCGCCCCGCGCTCGTCGTAGAAATGCTTGGGCGGCAGCTCCTTGAACGGCCGCGTGAGCCCGTCCAGCACATCGTCCGCCAGGGAGCGTTCGTCGGCGCCCTCCAGGTGGGAGTCGATCCGAACCGCCGGCTCGGCGAGGGGCGGTGGTGGCGTGAGCGGCTCCATCAGTCGTTCCCGTCGGCTGGGACGCTAGCGAAGATCGCCTTCGCCGGCGTACCGCCGCCGCCGCGGCCTGGCGCCGCCGCTGCGAACTGACACCGGCGGCCGCTCAGCTGATCGCGTCGCGTGCCAGCCGTACGCCCGCGAAGATCTGCCGGCGCTGCGGTAGATCCCAGTTGCGAAACGTCACACTGGCCACCCGCGGGGCGGTCGCCCACGAGCCGCCGCGCAGCACGCGGTAGGAGTCGCCGAAGAAGACCTCCGAGTACTCGCGGTAAGGATGTGCGCGGAACCCCGGATATCCCCGGAAGGCGCTGCGGGTCCACTCCCACACCTGTCCGGCCGCCGCCAGCGCTCCGGCGCCGCTGCCATCGGGCGCGTCCCGCCCGCCGCTCGCGCGCGCCGCCTTCTCCCACTCCGCCTCGCTTGGCAGGCGCGCCTCGCGCGCGCGCGCGAACGCCTCGGCCTCGAACCAGGAGACGTGGCACACCGGCGCCCGCGGGTCACCCGCGGCGATGGCGGGGTGGTGGCCGATGCCCTCGCGCTGCTTCCAGGCCCAGCCCTCCGGCGACCACCACTCGCGGCGCTCGTACCCGCCTTCGTCGCTGAAGCGCAGCCAGCTCTCATTGCTCACGGGGCGCTGGGCGATGGCGAACGCCGCCAGCTCGACCGGGTGTTGGGGGCGCTCGTTGTCGTACGCGAACCCCTCCTGGGAGGCCCCCATCTGGAACGCTCCGGCGGCGATCCGGACCCAGCCCGGCGGCTCCTCCATCGGTGCCAGCGCGGGCTCGCCCGCCGGCAGCAAGCCGGCGATCGCGAGCGTCTGGCGCATCGTCTCGCTGTGCTGCAGCTCGTGGCGGATGACCATCTCGCACACGACGCCGTCGCCAACCCCCCCACGTTGCAGCGCCTCGACGACGCGTGCTCGCACCGCGCGCATGTACTCGCGGGCCTCGGCCGGGCCCAGGATCGCTATTTCAGCGCGCACCGGGCGGGGGGTCTCGAAGGCGTCGTAGCGCTGCGCGAGCTCTGCTCGCAGGAGCTCCAGGCCGCCGAGGCGATGGGCGAGCCACAGATCCTCATACGCGGCGATGTGCCCCAGGTCCCACGCGAGCGGGCTCATGATCGGCGAGTGCGCCCGCTCCAGGTCGGCGTCCGCGAGCCCCGCCACCAGCGCGAGCGTGCGATCGCGCGCCTCCTGCAGCGCGGCCAGCGTGCGCTCGGGCTCGCCGCGCGGTGCCCGGCGGGCATCGCGCGCGGGCTGCATCGTCTTCTGGGTGCCGCTGGCCATGACCGCTATGGCGCCTCACTGTAGGAGGTGGCGCAGCTCCAGCGCGCCAGCGCCCGCGTTTCGTGCTCCTCGCCCAGCACGCACACCGCCGCCGTCGCCAGCAGCAGCCGCGCGCCCTCGGCCGCCGCGAGCCCGATCCAGCGCGCGCCAAGCACGCGCAGCAGGTGGCCGTGAGAGAACACTGCCACCGCGCCGCCCGGCGCCTGCAGCTCGGCGATCACGCGGTCGGCACGCCTGCCGACCGCCTCAACCTTCTCGCCCCCCGGGCACCCGTCGCGCCACAGGCTCCAACCGGGCCGCCGGGCCTGCACCTCGGCGCTCGTGAGCCCCTCGTAGTCGCCGTAGTCCCACTCGCGCAACTCCTCGCGCACGCTGGCCTGCCCGCCCAGCCCGCACAGCTCGCAGGTTTCGCGCGCCCGGCGGGCGGGACTCACGAGCACGTGCTCAAAACGCCACTGCGCGAGCGCGGCCGCGAGCGCGCGCGCCAGCGACCTGCCGTGCTCGCTGAGGGGCACGTCGCTGCGACCGGTGTGCCGTCCGGCGCGACTCCACTCGGTCTCCGCGTGGCGCACGAGCACGATCTCGCCGTCGCGCGCGTCGAGGCCGGGGCTCATCCGCGGGCCGCTTCGGGCGCGGCGGCATCGTCGACGATGACCGTCAGGCGCTCGCGCGCCAGCAGGCTCGCGGGAACGTGAGGCGAAGGCTCGGCGAGCATCGCCGCGACCGCGGCGGTCTTCTCGGCGCCCGTCGCCAGCAGCAGGCAGCGCTGCGCCGCGCGCAGCACCGGCAGCCCGAGCGTGATCCGCTCCGGCGGCGGCTTGGGCGAGTCGCGCACGCCGAGGCACGCGCTCGCCTCGTCTTGCAGCGAGGGCGCATCGGGGAACAGGGAGGCCACATGCCCGTCCTCGCCGATGCCCAGCACTGCCAGGTCGAGCGCGGGCGGGCCGGCCTGCTGACCAGGCGCTCGCGCGCGCGGAACACTCGCCAGCAAGGCGCGTGCGTAGCGGCGCGCGCCCTCCTCGGGGCCCAGCTCGCCCTCCATGCGGTGGACCCGCTCGGGCGCGATGCGCGCCGGCGCGAGCAGGCTTTCGGCGACCATCCGGTAATTACTCTGATCGTCCTCGGGCCCCACGCAGCGCTCATCGGCGAACCACACCTGCACCTCAGCCCATTCCTGCGGCGTCCGCGCGAGCAGCTCATAGGTGTGCTTCGGCGAGCGTCCCCCGGCGAGCGCGACGTGAACGCGGCGATGGTCGGCTCTCGCCGCCCGCACGTGGCGCAGCACCTCATCGGCAGCGCGCAGCGCGACCGCCTCGGGGTCCGCACACGTCGTCAGTCGCGTCATGGCAGCATCGCCTGGGCGGCCTCCAGCGCGGGCACGTAGGTGGGATCGCGAAGCAAGGCCTGGCGGATGCCCTCGCCGAGGATGCCCTGCTCCCCGCGCGAGGCGCCCAGCAACGTCCAGCTGCGCTCGGCGCCGCGGTCGCTCGCGTGGGCTTGCAGCCCGCCGGGTCCGCGATCGAGGCTCAAGCGCCGCCCGGAGGAGACCTCCAAGCTCAGGCCCGCCAGACCCCGCACCTGCTGCTCGGGCGCGGCCTGCAGGCGCAGAGCGACATCCTGGCGGCGCGCGCGGGCCTTGCCGATCAGCGCCTCGCCGTGGCCGAGCAGCGGTTCCACGTCCCACTGCAGGCGCGCGGCCAGCCAGCCGATGAGCAGCATGCCCGCCACGGTCGAGGCCGGGTGGTGACGCACCGCGACCTTGGCGATCGCGCCCAGCTCGCGCCGCCTGTGCGGCGGGTCGAAGATCGCCGCGATGCGCTCCCGCCAGGGCGTCGAGCGCAGCCACGCGAGGTCCACGACGTAGGCCTCGCGGCTCAGCGCGCACGCGCGGTCGATCGCCTCTCGCCACACCGCCTCGTCGACCGAGTCCACGAGCACCGCCTGCGCCAGCGGCAGCAGCGCGTCGAGCGCCTCCGGGTGCCCGTGCGGTGACCACAGCAGCGTGGGCATGTCGGTAACGACCAGGGGGTCGGCGATCGTCAGCAGGTCGTCGAGATGCCTGTCCCCGATCTCGACCACGATCGTCTCGCGCAGCAGCCCCAGCTCACCCGGCGCACGCCGTTCGGTGGCGATCGCGACGCGCGCATCGAGGCGCTCGCGGCGCGGCTCGTAGGCGAGCACGAGCAGGCGGGAGGCGTTGTAGCGCCCCACGCCGCCCAGGCGGTTGGCGATCTCCCCGCTCCATTGCCGGTCCACGAACGCGATCATGTTCAGCACCCGCGCGGGCACGTAGTCGTTGTTTTCGGCGTGCTGCCGAGCCAGCAGCCGGCGCAGCGCGGCTTCGATGTCGTCGGGCGTGGTGCCCTGCTCGCTCCACACGACGTCCGTCATCGCGCGCGCGTCAAATCGCTCTCCAGTGGTCGCCCCTGCGCAGCAGCGCGCCGACCTCCTCGGGGCCCTGTGAGCCCGCTTCATAGAGGGGCAGTGGGCCGGGATCGGCCGCCCACGCCTGCACGATCGGATCGCAGATGCGCCACTGCGCCTCGACCTCGTCGTTGCGGGTGAACAGCGTGGCGTCTCCCCGCATGGCGTCGGTGATCAGCCGCTCGTACGCCTCCGGCGACTGCGACATGAACGCCGCGCCGTACAGGAACTCCATGTTCACCGGGCGGATGACCATGCGCGTGCCCGGAATCTTGGCGCCCAGCTGCAGCGAGACGCCCTCGTTTGGCTGCACGGTCAGCACTAGCTGGTTGGGGCGCACCCCGAGCGAGCCGTCCTGGCTGAAGGCCAGATGCGGCACCGGCTTCAGGGTCACGGCGATCTCGGTGATCTTGCGCGCCAGGCGCTTGCCCGTGCGCACGTAGAACGGTACGCCCGCCCAGCGCCAGTTGTCGACTTCCAGCCGCAGGGCCGCGAAGGTCTCCGTGCGCGAGCCCTCGGCGACGCCCTCCTCTTCGGTGTAGCCGGGCACGTCCTCCCCGCCCGAGTGCCCGCTGCTGTACTGCGCCCGCATGGCCATGCCGGGAATCTCCTCGGGCGTCGGCTCGGGGATCGCGTCGAGCACCTTCACCTTCTCGTTGCGAACCTCTTCCGCGGTGAAGTTGACCGGCGGCTCCATCGCCACGTGGCACAGCAGCTGCAGCATGTGGTTCTGGATCAGGTCGCGCAGCGCGCCGGCCTCGTCGTAGTAGCCCGCGCGGGTGCCGATGCCGATGTCCTCGGCCGCGGTGATCTGCACGCTGTCGATGTAGTTGCGGTTCCACAGCGGCTCGAACATGCCGTTCGCGAAGCGAAAGGCCAGCATGTTCTGCACGGTCTCCTTGCCCAGGTAGTGATCGATGCGGAACACCTGCGCCTCGCTGAACACGCTCAGCACGCGCCGGTTCAGCGCATGGGCCTCCTCGAGCGTCGTGCCGAACGGCTTCTCGATGATCACGCGCACCTCCGCCTCGGCCCGGCGCGACAGGCCGCAGTCGCCGAGGTGCCCGACGATCGTGGCGAAGAAGTCCGGTGCCGTGGACAGGTAGAAGGCGCGGTTGAGCGGCTCGCCGGCGCGCTCGTCGAAGCTGTCCAGGACCTGCGCCAGGCGCTCGTAGACGGACTCCTCGTCGAACCGGCCCGACACGTACTTGACCTGCTCGAGCAGTCCCGCGAGCACGTCGGGGTCGGGCTCGCGCCGGGAGAAGCGGCGGATCGCCTGCTCGCATTCGGCGCGGTAGTCCTCGTGCGCCCGCTCGCGCCGCGCGACCCCCACCAGGTGGAAGCGCTCCGGGAGCGCGCCGTCGTGCGCGAGGTTGTACAGCGCAGGCAGGAGTTTGCGGCGCGCGAGATCACCGGTGGCGCCGAAGATCACGAGCGTGGTGGGAGGTACCGGAAGCCGCTCGAGTCCCGCCGTGAGCGGGTTTTCCGGCGCGCGCTCCAGCGCGCTGCCGGCGCCGCCCGAGCGGCCCGTGGCGACCACGGCCATCAGCGGCTCGGCCTCACTGCGAGCTCGACTTCGCGGGCGCGGGCTCGACGGCGTGCCCACCGAACTCGTGGCGCAGCGCCGCCAGCACGCGGTCGGCGAACTCGCCGTTGCCGCGGGAGCGCAGGCGCGCGTACAGTGAGGCCGTGATCACCGGCGTGGGGACGTCGTGCGCGGTGGCATCGGCGATCGTCCAGCGGCCCTCGCCCGAGTCCTCGGTGTAACCCTCGATCGCGTCCAGCTCATTGCCGCTCTGTTCGAACGCGAGCGCCGCCAGTTCGCACAGCCACGAGCGAACGACCGAGCCCTGGCCCCACAGGTGCGCGATCTTGGCGTTGTCGAGCTGGTACTCGCACGCGTCGAACAGGTTGAACCCCTCCGCATAGGCCTGCATGAGCCCGTACTCGACCCCGTTGTGGACCATCTTCACGTAGTGCCCCGCGCCGGTCGGGCCGAAGTGCATCCAGCCGCGCGGGCCGATCGCCGCGCGACTGTTCGCGCCCGTCTCGGGCGCCAGCACGTCGAGGATCGGAGCCAGCCGCTTGACCGCCTTGGCCGGTCCCCCAACCATCATGCAGTAGCCGACCTGTAGCCCCCACACGCCGCCGGAGACACCGACGTCGACGTAGTCGATGCCGCTGCGCCCGAGCGCCTTGGCCCGCCGCTTGTCGTCGGTCCAGCGCGAGTTGCCGCCGTCGACGATCGCATCGCCTGACTCCAGCAGCTTCGCCAGCTTGTCCACGGTTTGCTGGGTGGGGTCGCCGGCGGGCACCATGACCCACACGATCCGCGGCGGGCGCAGCTGCTTGACGAGGTCCTTCAGCGAGTCCGCGCCGGCGGCGCCGCGCTTGACCGCGCGTTTGACGGCTCGCTTGTCGAAGTCAAACGCGACCACCTCGTGCTTTGAGTCGCGCCGAATGCGGTGCACCATGTTCCCGCCCATCTTGCCGAGCCCTACAAAGCCGATCTGCTGCGTCATGCGCTCCTCCCGGATCCAGCTAGCCGATTGATGTCCGCGACCAGGTCCAGCACCGCGCGCGCGGGATCTCCGCACGATCGCACGCGCTCGGCGGGCAGGCCGAGCTCGCGCAGCGTCTGCAGGTCCCCGGTGGCCTGCGCGTTCTTGAGCGTGGTGAGGCCGTACGCGGCTCCCGGGATGTCGATGTCCGGGGGCTCGTCGTGGAGCAGCTGCAGGAAACGGCCCGTCTTCGGACCGCCCTTGTGGAACTGCCCCGTGGAGTGCAGGAAGCGCGGGCCGTAGCCGAACGTGGTCGTCGCCCTGGTGCGCCGGCGCAGCGCCACGCGCAGCTCGCTTACGGCGGCGTCGACCTCGGCGGTGGGGCGCAGGTAGCCCATGATCGCGACGTACTGCGGCGGGGCCGCCTCGCCCAGCAGCTGGTCGAGTGCCGGAGCGTCGGCGTCGGCGAGCTCGGGCAGCTCGTGGCTGCGCTCATACTCGGCGAGTACCCGGTTGGTGGCGTCCTTAGCCTGCTGCACGTTGGGCTGGTCGAACGGATTGATCTCAAGCCCCCAGCCGGCGACCGCCACCGCGATCTCCCACAGCATGAACACGCGCCCGAGATCGCCGGGCCCGCGCGTGGGCACCGTGATCACCGGGTGGCCCGCACCGGCCAGCGCCTGCACGGCCTGCTCGCGCGGCCGGTCGGGCATCTCGAGGTCGGGCAGATATGCGAACACGCGATCCTCGCCGTACTGCTCGGGCTCCCCCAGCGGCTCCTCGGCCACGGGCAGGATGCCCCTGCCGTGCTTGCCGGTGGACTCGGCCACGAGCTGCTCCAGCCACAGGCCCAGTCCCGGCAGCGTGCTCGAGATGATGAACGTGAGCTTGTCACGCCCGGCCCGAGCGAGCGCGCTCAGCGCCGCTCCCAGCCACACGCCTGCCTCCGTCTCGCCGCCGTCAGAGCCGTCAGGCGGCTCGCCCGACCCGGCGTCCGCGACCCCGCGCACACGCGTGCGGCGCGCCTCCGGGGCGCCGTTCAACAGCGCGGCGACGTCGGCGCCGATCAGCGCGCCCGGCACGATGCCGAACGCCGACAGCGCGCTGTAGCGCCCGCCGATGTCCGGGTCGCCCGCGAACACCCGCCCGAAGCCGTGCGCTCTGGCCAGCTGCTCGAGCCCCGAGCCCGGGTCGGTGATCGCCGCGAAGCGCTCGCCCGCTCCGCTCAGGGCCCAGAAGTGCGCGAACAGCGACAGCGGCTCGATCGTGCCGCCTGACTTCGAGGAGACCACAAACAAGGTGCGCGGGATCTGCACCTGCGCTTCGACGGCGCGCACGGTGGCCGCGTCGGTGGAGTCCAGCACATGCAGCGCGGGGCGCTCGCGCTGGCGGGGAAAGCAGCGGCGCAGCACCTCCGGCGCCAGCGAGGAGCCGCCCATTCCGAGCAGCACGACGTCGCGGATGCGGTCGTCGCGCACGCGGTCGGCGAACGCGCATATGTCATCGAGCTCGGCGAGCATGCGCTCGGCGATCGTCAGCCACCCAAGACGGTTGGCGACCTCCGGCGTGCTGGCCGGCCCCCACAGCGTGGCGTCGGCCTGAGTCAGCCGCTGCGACACGCGCGCGCTGGCCGCGGCGCGGAGCTGCTCGGCGACCGCCGCTGCGAGCGAGTCGGGGATGCGGGCCTCGAGCGTGAGGGCAGCGTCGCTCACTCCACGATCGTAGTCGCAGCGGCGCGCGCGGCGGATGCTCGTGTAGGTTTCAAGCGCGACTGCCCGGTCGCGCAGCCGGCGCGCGGCCCGCCGGGCGTGAGCTCGCCCGTCGCGCGCGCGAAGATGAGTTCACCTAAGAATCGTTGAGCGGACACCAGACGCAGCAGCAGCCCGACCGCAACCTGGCCTTGGAGCTCGTCCGCGTGACCGAGGCCGCGGCGCTGGCCGCTGCGCCGCTGGTGGGGATGGGCAACAAGGAGGCGGCCGACCAGGCGGCGGTTGACGGGATGCGCTACATGCTGCACTCGGTCAGCATGGACGGCGTCGTGGTGATCGGCGAGGGCGAGAAGGACGAGGCGCCGATGCTGTACAACGGCGAGCAGATCGGCGACGGCTCGCCGCCCCAGGTCGACATCGCGGTGGACCCGCTGGAGGGAACCGCGCTGGCCGCGAACGGGATGCCGAGCGCGCTTGCCGTGATCGCGCTGTCCAGCCGCGGCACGATGTTCGACCCAGGACCGTGCGTGTACATGGAGAAGATGGCCGGCTCGCCCGAGATCGCCGACCTGCTCGACCTGGACCGCCCCCTGGGGGAGACGATGCGGCTGGTGGCCGAGCGCAAGCGGTCCGCGGTCAGCGACGTGATGGTGGTTGTGCTCGACCGTCCTCGCCACGAGCACGGGATCGAGGCGATCCGCGCGGCCGGCGCGCGCGTGCGGTTGATCTCCCATGGCGACGTGTCGGCGGCGCTGCTGGCGGTTACCGAGCGCTCGCCGGTCGACCTGCTGTGGGGCATCGGCGGCACGCCCGAGGGAGTCATCTCCGCCGCGGCCGTGAAGTGCCTGGAGGGGCAGCTGCTCGGTCGCCTGTGGCCCCGCGACGATGCCGAGCGCGACGCCGCCACTGCCGCTGGCTATGACCTCGAGCGGGTGCTCACGCGCGATGACCTGGTCGCCGGCGAGGACGTCTTCTTCTCGGCCACCGGCATCACCGACGGCGACGCGTTGGAGGGCGTGCGCTATCCCAGCGCCGGCGGCGCGACCACCGAATCTCTCGTCACGCGCTCCCGGTCGGGCACCATCCGGCGGATCACCGCCACCCATGACCGCGCCAAGCTGCGGGCGATCGGCGGTGTGCGATACGGCGCGGGGTACTAGCGGCGCGGACGTACTACTGGCTGCGTGTGCCCAGCGTGTTCCGCGGCTGCAGGCGACCCGCGCGCGACTGTGCCAGGTCCAGTCGCGCGAGCGAGCGCAGGAAGCCGTGCGTGACCAGCACGTGGATGTGCGATTGGGTGGCGTTGTAGATGCGGCGGCTGAGCCCGAATGCGATCGCGGGATAGTAGTTGGCCACCTCCACCTCGACGTGCAGCCGGCGCCGGTCGGATTCCTGCTGGCGATGGCGACGGATTTCGATCTGGAGGTACCCGTCCTGGTCGCGCCCGCGCCTGGCGACGAGCAGGCCGCTGGCGATGCGCCAGCGCACGAGTGCGCGGGTGGGCTCCATCTCGTATTCGGGCGCCCGGAACGTGAGCAGCTTCAGCGGCCGCACGAGCAGCACCACGAATCGCTCGCGCTCGGTGTAGCAGACTCGGATCAGCCCGAGCGTCACGCGGGAGAGGAAGCGCCAGTAGGTGCGGGCGAGGCGCTCCAGGTGCATCGGCGTCCAAATCTCCTCGAGGGCCTGCGCGGGCAGGAAGATGTCAGCGGCCTGCACCGAGCGCACCGCGCCCCTGCGATCCGGCTGCGAGCGCGCCGCGGGAGGGTCCGAGATGACCGCCCGGCCGATCCGGCCACCGCGCCTGCGCAGCCAGCGCGCCAGCGCCACGCCGGCCGCCGCGGCGAGCGCAACCGCGACCGCGACCGCGATCCAGGTGCCGGTCATGTCGGCTGCAGGCTATCTGCGTCTTGTCCTCGGTTGGTGATATTCAACATCCGTGAGCAGCCACGCCCGCATGCAGCCGGCGCGCCGCGTGCGCGCCGTGGCCGGGGCGCCCGTCGAAGCGCTGGTCGAGCGCGCCGATGAGCTGGCCAGGCGCTGGGCGATCGCGCTGATCCTCGCGTTGCCGCTGGAGCGCATCGGCGAGTTCCCGCTGGAGAGCTTCGCGCGCCACGCGCCCCGGTTGTGTGCGCACGTGGTTCGCGCGCTGCAGTCAGACGCCGACCTCGAGCGGATCGCATCGCGGGCGAACGGGGGGCGTGAGCCTTCGCCCGCGCTGTGGCTGGCCGAGGTGACAGGGGCCAGGGACGGCCAGGCGACGGTCGAGGCCGTGGAGGCGCTGCGCGGGGTGCTGTGGGAGGCGCTGCTGGACGAGCTGCGCTGGGCGGGCTTCGATCAGTCGCCGGCGCGTGAGGTCGCCGATCTCGCCGACCGCTTGGCCTACGTGTGCTCCAGCGCTCTGGTCAGCTCGCTCGCCGAGCCAGCGCCGGCCGGCGCGCGGACCGCGGCGCTGCAGGCCGCGCAAGCCGCTGCGTCGCAGGCCGCGCAAGCCGCGGCGGCGCAGGCCGCCGAGGTGCGAGCAGTGTCGGGCGGCGTGCCCGCCGACCGCGAGCCAATCGTGGAGCGTTCCCAGCGCTCGCCGCTCGGCAACGGGGTCGTGATCGTCGATGAGGGCCAGGCCGCGGTGCGACGCGGCTCGCACGCCCACGGGCATCGCAGCCGCGCCGAGGATGCGCTCCAGGCTCCGTCCGCCGCCGCCGTGCGCTCCTCGGCAGGTGCCGCAGCCAGGCCGACACACGCGCGGGCGCTGCCGTGGGACACCCCGCTGCGCGGCGATCGCGGCGAGGCGCGGGACGAGCCGGAGCGGCGTCGCCCCGAGTAGCGTGGCCGTCAGCCGGCGCTGATCCCGCCGGTAGAGGCGAGGACCGGGACCGCGGGCGGCTGGCCGAGCGTGGGCGTGTTGCGCGCGCTGCCGACTACACGGGTCGCGATGCGGGCCGTGTCGGTCATGCCCAGCGCGCGCGCCGCCCCCGCGGTGAGATCCCACTGCGCGCCGTTGCCGCCGTACGGCCCGCGATCGATCACCGGCAGCGTCAGACGGTGGCCGCGATAGACGACCGTGACGAGGGTGCCGCACGGGAGCGTGCGGTTGGCGACCCCCACCACCGCGGGGGTCAGCACTTGCCCGCACGCCGTGCGCCGGCCGTAGAACCCGGGTCCGAACCACGTCGCCAGCGCCGCCGACCGCGGCGCAGGCGTCACCGGCGAGCTCGGCACGCCACCCGGGTTGGGCGTGCCGCCGCTCGCGAGCGCGCTCGCCGCGGGTCCGGCCAGGCCGGCGGGCGCGGCGAGCAGGATGAGAACGGCGGTCTGTCTGAACGCGATGCGCATCATCTGGGCGCCTACGGGGTGAGCTGACGGGCTCGCGCGGCAGATGCGGCGCTACGGCCCAGCCGGGCCGATTCGCCCCCGCGGACCGAATCCTGCGGTCCGCATTGGGTCCCCCGCCTTCCGCGATCGGGTCGCGGAAGCTCGGCGTGGCGCGAGTATACACATCGCTCTCCCGGCAGCGCCGGGCAGCGCCGGCGGGCTCCGGCCCGCGCCAGGCAGCCAGCGGGCGCCCGCCCGCGCGTGGGGACCCTCGCTCCTCAGGACAGGGGCAGCCGCGAAACGAGGTCCTTGAGCAGGCGCTCGCTGCGCGAGAGGCCGGCTTTGGTGAGCTCGCTCACGACCTCCGCGGCCGAGGCCAGGAGCTCGACGGCACCTGGCGGCTGCACGCTGCCGGTCGCGGCTTCAGTCTCGCACTCAAAGCCCTGGACCGGCGCCGCCGGCTGCCGCCTCGGCGCGGCCTTGGAGCGCGAGGCTGGCCGCGCACGGGTTTGCCCGGAGCCGCCAGCGCGGCTGCCGTGAGCAGGTGCCCGTGCCGGCGCCGCCCGCGCGGTTTTGGCCTCGCCTCGGGCGGCGGCTCGCCGCGGCGTGGAGCGCTGCGGCCGCGTCCGCGGGAGGTTGGCCAGCACCCCCTGCTCGTTGGTCGGAGATGCGCCGTCGCTTGCGTTGTGATCTGCCACGCGCACATGATTGCTTAAGCGGTCTAGGTGCAAGCGCGCCGCCGAGCGCTTCGCAAACTGAATCTGCGACGCGTTAGCATGAGGGCCGCAGGCTCATGCCCGCGGGCTTTGTGGTCGATTTAGCTAAACGGAACCAGATGTCGGTGATCGAGCTTCAAGAGCTGGACGAGGTGAAGGGGCTCCTCGCCAAGGCAAGGCGATGTCGGAGCTCGATCTCGACGAGTCCGACGTCGAAGACCTGCACGGGTTCCTCGAGCGCTCGGAGATCGAGCTCGTCGAGGACATCGACCCCGCGATCGCCGCCTCCTCTCAGCTGGAGCGCGCGCCCGACAAGCGCGGGCGCCGCAAGGCGAAGACGCAGCTGGACCTCAAGCCCGACATGACGACGGACTCGCTGCAGCTGTTCTTGAAGGACATCGGCAAGGTGCGCCTGCTCACGGCCCAGGAGGAGGTCGACCTGGCAAAGCGGATCGAGCGCGGGGACCTCGACGCGAAGCAGAAGATGGTCGAGTCCAACCTGCGCCTGGTCGTGTCGATCGCGAAGAACTACCGCAACCAGGGCCTGCCGTTCCTGGATCTGATCCAGGAGGGCACCCTGGGGCTCGTGCGGGCGGCGGAGAAGTTCGACTACCGCAAGGGCTTCAAGTTCTCGACGTATGCGACGTGGTGGATCCGGCAGGCGATCGCGCGAGCGCTGGCGGACAAGGCTCGCACCATCCGGATCCCCGTGCACGTGGTCGAGAAGCTCAACAAGATCGGTCGCGCCGAGCGCAAGCTGGTCACCGAGCTCGGCCGCGAGCCGAGCGCGGACGAGATCGCCGAGGTGACCGGCATCGACCCGGAGGAGGTCGACTCGATCAAGCGCTCAGCGCAGGCGCCGGTGTCGCTGGAGAAGCCCGTGGGCGACGAGGAGGAGTCGGAGTTCGGCCAGTTCATAGCCGACGAGCGCGCCGAGTCTCCGTACGAGCGCGCCGCCGAGATTCTCACCAAGGAGGCGCTGCGGGAGGCACTGGAGAATCTCTCCTACCGCGAACGGCGCGTGCTCGAGCTGCGCTACGGCCTCGGCGGCGAGCACCCGCGCACGCTCGATGAGGTCGGGCGGACGTTCAACGTCACGCGCGAGCGGATACGCCAGATCGAGAACCAGTCGCTGAAGAAGCTGCAGAGCCTGGCCGAGGCGCAGAAGCTTCGCGACGTGGCGTAGTTCGTCCAGCGCCTGAATCGGCATTCAAGCCGCATCGGCTAGGTGCCGATCAGCGGGACATGTTCGACGTCATGGAGGCGCTGCGCGAACTCGTGGCCAAAAACGGCTCCGACCTGCACCTGAAGGTGGGCTCGGCACCGCTGTTTCGCGTCAACGGCGAGCTGGCTCAAGCCAAGGGAGCGCCGCCGCTGGAGGCGGGAGACACGATCGCTGCGCTCGAGCAGCTGCTGACCGACGAGGCCAAGCGGGAGGAGTTCAAGACCGAGCGCGAGGTCGACTTCTCTTTTGAAATCCCGAACCTCGCCCGCTTCCGCATCAACTCCTTTCAGCAGCGCGGCCTGGTCTCGATGGCCTGCCGCCTGATCCCCCACAAGGTCAGCACGATCGAAGAGCTGGCGCTGCCGCCGGTGGTCACCGAACTGGCCGAGGAGGAGCGCGGGATCGTGCTGCTCACGGGAACCACTGGATCGGGCAAGTCGACGACCCTGGCGGCGATGATCGATCACGTCAACTACACGATGAGCAAGCACATCGTCACGATCGAGGACCCGATCGAGTTCGTGCACCACGACAAACGCTCCGCGATCAACCAGCGCGAGGTCGGGATGGACACCGCCTCCTTCAAGCGGGCTCTGCGCCGGGTCCTGCGCCAGGACCCGGACGTGATCCTGATCGGCGAGATGCGCGACGAGGAGACCGTGCACACCGCGCTGTCCGCGGCCGAGACCGGCCACTTGGTGCTCTCGACGATTCACACGGTCGACGCCAGCGAGTCGATCAACAGGATGCTCGACTTCTTTCCGCCCCACCAGCACTCGCAGGCGCGCAGCATGATCGCCGGCACGGTCAAGGGGGTGATCTCCCAGCGCCTGGTCCCCGCCGCCGATGGCGGCCGCGTCGCAGTGTGCGAGATCCTGCGTATGACCGGACGCGTGCGCGACATGATCATCGACCCCGCCCAGACCGGGAATCTGGTCGAGGTGATTTCCTCGGGCGGCTACTACGGCATGCAGACGTTCGATCAAGCGCTGTTCGGCCACGTCAAGGCCGGACGCGTCACGTTCGAGGACGCCATGCGCGTCGCCTCGAGCCCGCACGACTTCAAGCTGCTGATGCAAGCCGATGGACGCCGGGGCACGACGATGGAGGACGTGGCCCAGGCGGAGGATCGGCGCGCGGGCACCGACGACGCGCCCCAGTCCGGGTCCGAGCCAGGGCGCACGCCCGCCCCCGTCGCTTAGCGTACGGCACTTCAGTTGGTAAAGTAAAGGCTGGAATGGCCTCCAGTGAGACTTGTCCTGTATGCAGGACCGCCGAGATCGTGTGCGGGAAGTGGACGCTGTTGCTCGTGCGGGACCTGGCCGAGGGCTGCTCGCGCTTCTGTGAGCTCGAACGCTCGCTCGCGGGAATAAGCCCGCGCACACTGTCGCTGCGCCTGCGTGCGCTCGAGGACGAGGGCATCGTCGCGCGGCACACCTTCCCCGAGGTGCCCCCGCGCGTCGAGTACGCGCTCACCGAGAAGGGGCAAGCGCTGTTGCCGATCATCGACGACATGCGCGCCTACGGCGAGCAGTGGCTCGGCGACGGCTCGCGCTCGGGCTGCGCCGAGCGCATCGACACCGACGCGCTCGCCGTGGCGTAGGGCGCCCGTTCGCGCCGCCGCGCGCGCCGCTGCCTTGCAAATCGGGGTGCGCCGAGCAGGAGCGTGCCGCGGGAGCGCGAAGGGAGCGCGCGATGCGCTCGCGGCAGCTGCAGACCGTCCTCACCGACTACGTTGAGGCCGCGGCCGGACATCTGCGCGCTGAGGTGCAGGCCGGCGCGGAGGTCCCGTTCGAGGTCGGATCCCGCGTGGGGCGCGCGGGTACACGTGGCACGCCGCTGTACTGCTACCGCGCGCTCACCGGAGAGTTCATCGACGAGCGCGAGGCGGCGCTCAAACGCCTGCCCTGCCATGCCGAGGCGGCGAAGCTGCTCGAGGGCTTCGACGGCCTCGAGCGCTACCTCGCCAACGCGGGCGCCGATGTCGCGCACGCCACACGCCGGGCGCGGGCGCGCGCGGCTATGAGACTGCTGCTGGAGGACGTGTTCCAGGAGCAGACCGACTTTCAGGCGCGTCCCGATAGGGTGCGCGCTGCGATCGAGCGGCTCGAGCATTCGGCGTTCGCCTCCCCGAGCCAGCTGACGCTTGTGGCCACGCTGCACGGGCTCGCGATCTGCTCGCCCGAGCTCCAGCTTGCCAAGGGGCTTGTGATCGCCCACCCCGAGGCGATCGAAGGAGTGCCGCAGGGCGCCCTCGCTGCGAGCGCCGAAGCGGGCGCTGACAGCCACCTCCTGGTCGTCCACACGACCGAGCAGGACGACCCGCGCGAGGGGGTGCCCCGCGGGCGCCAGCTGCTCAGGGACCTGCTGCGCGCCCTGCGACTGTTCGGCGACGGAAGGGTCGCACTGGGCGCGCTCGGCTGGTTTCGCATCGCGGCGGGCACCTGGGCCCCGGTCGCGATCGGGGGCGGCGGCAGGCGGCACGGCACGCTCGTGGTCACCATCGAGCAGGAGGACGAGCTGCGCGCCTTTCGCAACCTGGTCGCGCGGCGCGCGCCCAAGGGCGACGAGGTCGCGTGGGCGCTGCGGCGCTTCGAGCTGGGATGTGAGCGCGACGCTGCGCACGAGGCCTTGACCGACCACGTGGTCGCGTTGCGCGCGTTGCTCGAGCCGGAGGGACCCGCCAGCGGTCTGCTCGCCGGCCGCGTGGCCGCGCTGTGCGCGGCCCCCGAGGGCCGCGCACAGCTGAGCGAGCGCGTGGCCGAGGCGCTCGCCGTCGAGCGCTCCCTGATCGCCGGGACATCGGTCAAGCCGGCGACCGTGCGCGCCCTCGTGGACGAGCTCTCCGCTCACCTGCGTGCGCTGCTCAGCGACGTCATCTGCGGGCATCTCGACCCCGACCTGGTCACGCTGGCCGACGAGTTGCTGCTGGCTCCCGCGGATGGCGAGGATGTCGCGGAAGCCGACTGCGCGGGCGGCGACGCCAAGCCCGAGCTCGAAGGCAAGGCGCAGGGCGACCCCCAAGCCGAGGCCGACGACGAGGCCGAGGCCGACGTCGACGACGAAGCCGAGGTCGACGGCGAGGACGAAGCCGAGGTCGATGGCGAAGCCGACGTCGACGACGAAGCAGAGGTCGACGGCGTAGCGGAGGTCGGGCCGCCCAGGAGCGCCGGCCCCGTCTACGCCGGCTCCTCGACGGGAGCAGAGGCCGAGCCTGGCGACGGGGCCACGTCGCGCGCGGCGGCGGATGAGGCGGATGAGGGGGATGAGGCGGACGACCCCGTCGGCGCGCGCTCTGTGAAGCGGAGCCGCAGGCGAGCGGTCAAGCGGCGCTGAGCGCCGGATGCGCGCGACGGCATGCCGCGAGGCGCCTGGCACTTGGCCAGGAGGCTGTCGTACGCTCAGCGGAAGAGGTGCTCGGCCACGCGCGCCAGGGCGGCGACGTCGTTGACGTCCTCGCCCAGGTCGGGGATGAGCAGCGGATGGGCCTCCCCGAGCTGCTCCGACAGCCGCTCGATCGTGTGCCGGTCGCGCCGCGCGAGCACGTCGAAGTCGCTGAGGTTTGCGGCGAGGCGCGCCGCCAGACTGGGCCCGAGATCGGCGGCGAGCTCCGCCTGAACGGCCGCGGCGGAGCGGCCGCCGAGGCCGTCGAAGTGCACGCGATTGATGATCAACCCTCCTCGCGACATGCCCGCCGCGGCCAGCCGGTCGGCCAGGAACACGGCCTCGCGCGCGGGCTCGGGCTCCGGGGAGGTGACGATCATGAACGTGGTCGCAGGGTCGCGCAGCAGCGATGCCACACCGCGGGTGCGCTCGCTGAAGCCGTCGAGCACGCCGGACAGCGAGCGGAAGAAGGCGGACAGGTCGCCGAGCATGTCCAGGCCGGTGACGCGCGCGAAGATCGCGAACACCAGGCTGGTGGAGCGTCCGAACACGCGCGCCGCGAGCCCGCCGGGCGTGAGGAACACCTTCAGGGCACGGCCTTCGAGGAAGCCCAGCAGCCGTGTGGGCGCCTCGATGAAATCGACGGCGTTTCGCGACGGCGGCGTGTCGAGGACGATCGCGTCGAAGTCGCGTTCGTTGCGCAGCTCATAGAGCTTCGCTATGGCGCTCAGCTCCTGCGAGCCGGCGACGGTCGATGAGAGCTGCCGGTAGATGGGATTCGCCAGGATTTCCTCGCGAGTGGCGCCGTCGGGCGCCAGGCGGGTGACGATCTCGTCCAGCGTGCGCTTGGCGTCGAGCATCATCGCCCACAGCTCGCCCCGCATGTGAAGCCCCCGAGCGGCGAACGGCTGCGGATCGAGCCGGCGCGGATCGCCAGAGAGCTCCTGCAGGCCGAGCGCCTCGGCGAGCCTCGCCGCCGGATCGATCGTGACGGCTGCCACCTTGGCTCCCGCCATCGACAGCCCCAACGCGAGCGCCGCCGAGGTCGTGGTCTTTCCGACGCCGCCCGCCCCCACGCAGATGCAGACGTGCTTTCCGCGCAGGCGCTCGCCCGCGCCCGAACGCTCGCTGGCCGGCATCAGCCGATCCTAGTTTTCTCGTGCAGGAATCCCCCTGCGCTATGCGAATACCCACCGGACGGGCTTTCCCACAACGAGCATCGGAGCCAACCGTGGAAGGACGGGCCAAGGTCATCGCGTTCGCCAACCAGAAGGGCGGCGTGGCCAAGACGACGACAACGCTGAACCTCGCGGCCGCGTTCGCCGAGGAGGGCCACCGCGTGCTGTGCGTCGACATGGACCCCCAGGGCAACCTCACGATGTCCCAGGGAATCGACCCGGACACGCTCGAGAAATCGATGTACGACGTCCTCGTGCACAAGGTCTCGATCCGCGAGGTGATCCGCCGGCGCGAGATCGACGTCGCGTGCGCCTCGATCGACCTGGCTGGCGCGGAGATCGCGATGTCGACCATGATCGGCCGCGAGCGCGCGCTGCAGAAGGCTTTCCAGCCGATCCTCGAGGACTACGACTTCATCTGCATCGACACCCCGCCCAGCCTCGGGCTGCTCACGATCAATGCCCTGACCGCGGCCGACAAGGTGATCGTCCCCGTGCAGTGCGAGTATCTGTCGATGCGCGGACTGATCCAGCTTCAGAACACGCTCGCGATGATCCGCGAGAACCTCAATCCGGGCGTTGACATCGAGGGTATTCTGCCCACGTTGGTGGACTCGCGCACCATCCACGCCAAGGAGGCGATCGAGATCCTCGAGGAAAACTTCGGTGATCGCGTGTTCGCCTCGCGAATCCGCAAGACGATCCGCTTCGCAGAGGCGCCGGTGAAGGGGATGTCGGTGCTCAAGTACGAGCCGGACGGGGTTGCGGCTCAGTCCTACCGGCAGCTGGCTCAGGAGGTGCTCGACGGTGGCAAGCGCTAAACGGGCGAGCATGCGGGAAGGGCCGCTGGCGGCGCTGTTCCGCAAAACGGAAGCTGACGAGGACCGGCCGGCGGAGTCCGCGCCGCCCGAGCCGCCGGCCGAGGCGGCGACGCCCGATCCCACAGGGACGGCGCAGGGGCACGTCCGGCCCCAGGCAGGCTCGAGCGCGCCGGCGACGGCGGACGTCCAGGACGCTCCGCCGCGCGTGCCCACGCCGCGCGAGCGGCTGCGCCACGCCTTCTCGTCCGAGATCCCCGAGGACATGATGGATCGGCAGGGCGTCGCCAAGGTGATGGATGGTTACCCCCGCGAGCATGCGCTCGAGCGGTCCGAGGAGCACGCCACCGGACAGCCCGTGATACGCGTTGTCGGCGTCGGTGGGGCTGGCGTGAATGCCGTCAACCGCATGGTCGAGGCCGAGGTCGAGGGCGTGGAGTTCATCGCCGTCAACACCGACCTGCAGTCCCTGCAGCAGTCGACCGCCGATGCCACGCTGCACATCGGCGCGCAGCTGACCCGCGGGCTCGGGTCGGGCTCGGATCCGCAGATCGGGCGCCAGGCGGCGATGGACGACTACGACCGCATCAAGGCGCTGCTGAAGGGATCGGACATGATCTTCATCACCGCCGGTGCGGGCGGTGGCACGGGCAGCGGCGCGGCGCCGATCGTGGCCCGGATCGCGCATGAAGTCGGCGCGTTGACGGTCGCGATCATCACCAAGCCGTTCGGCTTCGAGGGCACGCGCCGGGGCGAGCAGGCCGAGCGCGGCGTCGGCGCGCTCGCCGGCGAGGTGGACACCCTGATCGTCGTGCCCAACAACCGCCTGCTTGCCGTGCTGGACAAGCAGACCGCGATCGTGGAGGCATTCCGCGTGGCCGACGACGTGCTCCGCCAGGGCGTCCAGGGCATCGCCGACCTCGTCACGCTACCCGGCCTGATCAACCTCGACTTCGCAGACGTGCGCACGATCATGAGCGACGCTGGCAACGCGCTGCTGGGCATCGGCATGGGCGTCGGCGAGAGCCGCGCCACCGAGGCCGCGATGCAGGCGGTCGCCTCGCCGCTGCTGGAAACCTCAATGGAGGGCGCACGCTCGATCCTGCTGTCGATCACCGGCGGTACGAGCCTGTCCCTGTGGGAGGTCAACGAGGCCGCAAGGTCGGTGTCGGACGCCGCCCATCCCGACGCGAACATCATTTTCGGTGCGATGGTCGATGAGAAGCTGGACGACCAGGTCTGGGTCACCGTGGTGGCCACCGGCTACGGCGACCACGGCAGGCGCAGGAGCGTTGGGCGCATGCAGGAGCCGGCGGGGGAGCCGAGGGTCCAGCGCACCGGCCCGGGAGCGGGCAACCGCCGCGAGCGCCCGGGCGTCGGCGTTCACGCGGGCGGACCGGCGAGCGGTCGTCGAGGCCTCGGGGTTGACGAGCTCGAAGTGCCCGAGTTCATCCCCAACAGCTGAACAGCGCCGGCGGTACAGCTGAACAGCGCCAGCGGTGCTGACCGCGGCGCCCCGGCGCGGATGCCGCGGCGCGTCCGCGCAGCGCCGTCGTGCGTGAGCGCTGTGCTATCGCTTGGGAATGAGCAACGCGAAGCGGGGCGTCGTGGCGGCGGGGCATCCTCTCACCGCCGAGGCGGGCGCCAGGGTCCTACGCGAAGGCGGCAACGCGGTCGACGCAGCCGTGGGCGCGATGCTGACGTCGTTCGCGGCCGAGCCGCTGCTGACCGGACTGGGCGCTGGCGGCTACATGCTTGTCGCCGGCGCCGGGCGCGAGCCGGCGCTGCTTGACTTCTTCGTGCAGGCGCCGACGCGCCCGCAGGAGGGCGTGGGCGCCGTGCTCGAGGCGATCGACGTGTCCTTCGGCGACGCCGCCCAGGTATTCCACATCGGCCCGGCCTCGTGCGGCGTATACGGGACGCCCGCCGGCGTCTGCGAGGCGGTACGCCGCTGGGGGACCATGCCGCTGGGTGTGCTGGCCGCGCCGGCGGCAAAGCTCGCGCGGGACGGCGTCGAGCTGAACGCCCAGCAGGCCTACGTCGCCAAGATCCTCGCGGACCTGCTGCGCAGCACTCCCGAGTGCGCGGCGCTGTGGGCGCCCCGCGGCCACATCCTCCAGCAGGGCGAGGTGCTGCACAATCCGGAGCTGGGGGATGCTCTGGAGCGGCTGGGTGAGCGCGGCGCCGAGCCCTTCTACCGGGGCGAGGTGGCGTTGGCGGTCTGCGACTGGCTCGCCGCGCGCGGCGGGTCGCTCACGCGTGCCGACCTCGCCGGCTACAGCGCGATCGCGCGAGCGCCCGTGCGCGTCTCCTACCGCGATCGTGAGGTGTTGACCAACCCGCCGCCGTCGGCGGGGGGGACGCTGCTCGCCTACGCGCTGGCCCTGCTCGACCGCGGACCCTCGCCGCCGACGCTGCGCGGCGTGGTGGACGCGATGCAAGCGGCGCAGTCCGAGCGCACCCCCGAGTTCGTCGAAGGCCTGGCTGAGGACGGCTTCCTGGAGCGCTTTCTCAGCGCCCACCTGGGCGCTACCACGCACATCTCGGTGCTGGACGGCGACGGGTGCGCGTGCAGCGCCACCGCCACCAACGGAGAGGGCTCGGGCGTGGTCGTGCCGGGCACGGGGATGCATCTCAACAACGTGATGGGCGAGGAGGACCTCAACCCACTGGGCTTTCACCGTCACCTGCCCGGGCGGCGCCTGCCGAGCATGATGGCCCCGTCGATCGTGATGCGCGACGGCAAGGTCGAGCTGGTGCTTGGCAGCGCCGGCTCCAATCGCATCCGCTCCGCGCTGCTGCAGACGATCGTCGGAGTGGTCGACCACTGCCTGTCCGCCCGCGCGGCCGTGGACGCGCCGCGCGTGCATTTCGAAGATGGCGTCGTGTACGTCGAGCCGGGCATCGACGAGGCCGCGCTCGAGACGATCGACGCGCGCATCGTGCGCTTCGGCGCGCTCAACCTGTTCTTCGGCGGAGTGCAGGCGGTGCTGCGAGCCGGCGGGCGCTTGAGCGGCGCAGGCGACCCGCGCCGCGGCGGCGTGGCGGTGGTGGTGTGAGCGGCGCCGCCGTCGGCCCGGCGCGGCTGCGCGCGCCGCGGCGGCGTGGCGGTCTCGTGTGAGCCGCGCGGGCCCGTCGGCCGGGCGCCGTTGGGCGCGCCGCCTGGTGCGTCCGCGGCCGTCGTGGCGCTGGCGCGCTCTCGGCGCCGGCCTTGCGGCCGCGGGCTCGGTGGCCGGCTGCGGCGGCATCAGGGCGCCGGACCTCTTCCTGGTGCAGCGCACCGGCACCGTCCCGGGCGCGCGGCTGACGCTGCTCGTGAACGAAGAAGGCGGCGTCCGCTGCAACGGCGGGCCCACGCTCAAGCTGGCCGATCCGCAGCTGGTCGAAGCGCGAGGCATCCAGGAAGACCTGCGCGACCCGGCCTCCAAGCACATCTCGCTGCCGCCCGGGCCGCAGCCGGTGTTCAGCTACCGCGTGCGCGAGGAAAGCGGCAGTGTCAGCTTCAGCGACGACTCGAGCGGGCAGCCGAAGGTCTTTCACCGGCTCGCCCTGTTCGTGCTGCAGACCGCCCAGCGCGTGTGTCACCTGCCGATCTAGGATTGCCCGGTCGGCGCCGTGCGCTCCGGACGGCGATGGCGCCGGGCTTGCGTGCCGAGATCATGAGGTTGTAGAACACCGCCGCGGGCAGCCGTGCCTCGAGCAGGGCGCGGTCGAGCGCTTGCAGCAGCAGGTAGCCGTGGTAGGCGTACTGGCGCCACAGCCACGGCACCTGACCGGGGTCGGCGCTCGCCTCCAGCGTGCGGTTGGCCCAGCCGAACAAGTTCGCGAGCAGCTCCTCGCCGGCCACGCGCACGTCGCCCAGCCCCGCTTGCTGCGCCGCGCGGCGGAGCTCGCCGGGGGCGAACGCGTGCACGTCGACGAACCGCTCCAGCGCGGCGTCCGAGGCCGCGCCGCGCGCGCCCAGCGCGGCGCCGGCGCCGACGGCGCGGCGCCACAGTGGCGCGATCGCTCCCGCCAGGCGCTTGGGCAGCATCGATAAGCGGTCGCCGTAGCGGGATGGCTCACCTGCGAACAGCACGGTGCCACCGGGCGCGAGCACGCGCTCGAACTCGGCGAACGCGCGCGCTAGGTCGGGGATGTGGTGGAGCACCGCGTGGCCGAACACCAGATCGAAGCTGGCGTCATTGAATGGCAGGCACTCGGCGTCGGCGCGCACCGTCTCGACCTCCAGCCCCAGCCGTCGCGCGTTGGCCCGCAGCGTGTACAGCATGCCCGGCGAGATGTCGCCGCATGTCGCTCGCCCGATCATGCCCGCGCGCAGCATGTTCAGCGTGAAGTAGCCGGTCCCCGCACCGATCTCGAGCGAGCGCGCGAAGCGGCCGGGCGGATGCCCGAGCGCCTTGTGCAGCTTGGCGATCACCTGCCCGCGACCGGTCACGCCGAAGTCGATGCCCCACTTGAAGTCGTAGTCCCCGGCGGCCACGTCGTGGTAGCGGGCGTTCGCCTCGCGGATCTGCTCGGCGGTGAGCGCTGCGGGCATGCAGCGGACCATATACTCGCCCGTCGTGTCCGTGCCGGTGCACGAGCAACGCGACCAGCCCACGGGCGTGCCGCCGCTGATGCTGACCGGCGAGCGCACGCTTCCCGACGTGCCCGAGGAGAACTACTGGTTCCGCCGTCACCTCGCGGTGTACGAGTGGATCGCGCGCCGCCTAAGCGGCATGCGGGTGCTGGACATGGCCTGCGGCGAGGGCTACGGGTCGGCCGTGCTGGCGAGCGTCGCGGCCGCCGTGGTCGGCGTCGATGCCAACGCGGAGGCCCACGAGCACGCGCGGCTGCGCTACCGCGCGAGCAACCTGCGTTTCGAGCGCGCCCTGCTGGAGAGCTTCAGCGAACCGGCCGATGCCGTCGTGCTGTTGCAGACGATCGAGCACCTCAGCGACCCGGCACGCGCGCTCGGTCACCTGCGCTCGCTCCTGCGCGCTGGCGGCGTGGCGTTCGTGTCCACACCCAACGTGCTCACTCTGGCGCCCAAGGGCGCTCTGCGCTCGGATAACCCGTGGCACCTGCGCGAGTACCGCGCGCAGGAGTTCGAACGGTTGTGCCGCGGCTGCTTTGCCAGCGTCGAGATGTACGGGCTCTTCCACGCGCGCAAGCTGCGGCTGCACGAGTATGCGCTGCGCCTCGGCTGGGACGCGCTCCATCCGCGCCTGAGGCTGACCAAGCCTTTCTATGAGCGCTTCACCGCGGCGATCGCAGCTTCGGATTTCACGCTGCGCGCCGCGCCCGCGTGCGGGCTCGAACGCGCGCTTGACTTCCTCGCGGTGTGCCGGGGATGAGTCTCGGCCGCGAGCGCGGCGCGCTGGCCATCGTTCTGCACACGCACATGCCCTATGTCGAGGGCTTCGGCACCTGGCCGTTTGGCGAGGAGTGGCTGTGGGAGGCGATCGCGGGCAGCTACGTGCCGCTGCTCGAGCTGCTGGACGGCGGCGCCCCGCTGACGCTGTCGCTCACGCCCGTGCTGTGCGACCAGCTTGAGGCACCGGGGCTGACCGAGCGCTTCAGCGCCTTCGTGCGCGAGGTTCGTCGCGGCACGCACGAGCGCGATGCCGCGGGCCTGCGCGCGGGAGGGCACGAGCGTCTGGCGCGAGAGCTGGAACGATCGTGGGGCGACTACGCCGGCGCGGCCGAGCGTCTGTCCCGGCGCGGCTCGGACCTGTTGGCGAGGCTGCTGGCGCACGCGCAGTGGACCTCGTCGGCTACGCACGCGGTGCTGCCGCTGATCGCAACGGACGCCGGCCTGCGGCTGCAGGTGCACAGCGGCGTGGCAGCGCACCGGCGCCGCTGCGACGGGGGCTGGCGTGGAGGCTTCTGGCTGCCGGAGTGCGCGTATGCGCCGTGGCTCGAGCAGATCCTGCGCTCCGCGGGCGTCACCGCGGTGTGCGTGGAGCTGACCCGTCGCTTCGGGCTCGCGGCGCGCGAGCACCTGTGCACGTTCGTAAGCGAGTCAGGCATCGTGCTCGTGCCGATCGACCGCGCCACCATCTCGCTGGTGTGGAGCGAGCGCGGCTATCCGGCCAGCGGCTGCTACCGCGACTACCACCACCACACCGTCCACCACCACAACCCCTGGAGCAACGACGGCGGCGCGTACGACCACGACGCCGCGGTTGCGCTGGCGCGCCAGCACGCGGCGGACTTCGTGGCGCGCACCCTCGCCCGCCTGCGCGGCGCGGCATCGACTGAAGCGCCGCTGCCGGGCGGAGGGCTGGTCGTCTGCGCGCTGGACACCGAGCTGCTCGGACACTGGTGGTATGAGGGGGTCGCGTGGCTGGCGGCGGTGGTGCAGGAGTGCTCGCGCCAGGGCCTCGAGCTCGTGCGCCTCGACGATGCGGTGCAGCTGCGGGAGCCCGTCCCGCTGCGATGCGGCGAGGACTGCGCCGCGAGCAGCTGGGGCAAGGATGGCGACCTGTCCACGTGGTCGGGACCGGCGGTCGCTGACATGGCCTTTGCGGCGCGTGCGGCCGAGCTCGAGCTGATCGCGGCGCCCGCCCGAGCCGGCGCGGCGGCCGTGCGCCAGCTGCTCGCGCTGCAGGCAAGCGACTGGTCGTTCATGGTCTCCCACGGGCTCGCGGCACCGTACGCGCGCGAGCGCTTCCAGGGCCACCGGCGCGCGCTGGCCGAGGCGTTGGCCGGCGGCGCGGGCGCGACCCCGAACGGCCTGCGCAATCTCGCCGCGGATGCCGATCCCGCCTACGCGCTGGCGGTCTGAGCGCCACTGGCCCCCAGCCCCTCGCGGTTGGCGCCTCGCGCATGCGGATCACGCGCGTGGACGCCCGCCTGCACCATCGTCACTCCCAACGCATCACGGTGGGCGCCTCGCGCATGCGGATCACGCGCGCGGGCACGCCGGCGAGGACCGCGTTCTCGGGTGCTGAGCGCGTGACCACGGCGCTCGTGCCGACGATGCTGTTGTCGCCGATGCTTACTCCGCGCAGCACGCACGCGCCATAGCCCATCCAGACGTTGTGTCCCACGTGCACGTCGCGCTTGTAGATGCCCTGCAACCTGATCGGGCGCTCGACCTCGACCACGCCGTGGTCGAAGTCGATCATCATCACGCGGTCGGCGAGGATGCACTCGCGTCCGATCGAGATGTGCTGATAGGCCGAGATCGTGCAGTCCTGGCCGATCACGGTCTTGGCGCCGATGCTCACCTCGCCCTCGTGAACACGAATCTTGCTGCCGTGCCCGATCCACGCCCAGCGGCCCACGCGCAGCACCGCGTGGCGTCCGATCTCGAGCTTCACGTTGGGACAGATGAAGCACAGGCCATCGGTGCGCAGGCGGCCGCGATAGCGGAGTCGAAACCGCGCGTAGCGCACGAGCAGGCGCGCGTAGGAGGGCCGCAGCATGTCGTGCGCGCGCATGAACCTGAGCAGCGCCAGCGGCCCGCCGTGCAGGGGCTCCGGTGCGCGCCGCCACGCGATCGCAGCCTGCGGCGCGTCGGGCGGCACGCCCTGCGCCGCGGTCGCGGTCGCCTGTGCCGGCGTGGCCTCGTCGTACAGCAGCGGCTCCATCGCCTGCAAATCGTATTGCCCCAGAGCGCCCTGCGATGATTGCTCGCGCCATGAGCGCAGACACACTCGCACAGCGCCTGCTCGAAGGCGACCGGCGCGCGCTGGCGCGCGCGATCTCGCTGGTCGAGGATGACCGCCCCGAGGGCTGGGAGCTGGTGAGAGAGGTCTATCCGCACACCGGCAGCGCGGCCGTGGTCGGCTTCACCGGACCGCCCGGCGTGGGCAAGTCGACGCTGATCGCCGCCGTGACGCGCGCGCGGCGCAACGCCGGGCGCAGCGTGGGAGTGCTGTCGATCGACCCGTCCTCGCCGTTCACCCAGGGCGCCCTGCTCGGCGACCGCATCCGTCTGTCGGAGCACTTCCTCGACCAGGGGGTGTTCATTCGCTCGATGGCCAACCGGGGCGCGCTGGGTGGCCTGTCAGAGGCCGCGCTGCAGGCGGCGCTGCTGCTCGACGCCGCCGGGCGCGAGGACGTGTTCGTGGAGACGGTCGGCGTCGGCCAGGCCGAGATCGACATCATCGATCACGCCGACACGGTGGTGCTGGTGCTGATGCCCGGCTCGGGGGATTCGATCCAGGCGCTGAAGGCGGGCATTATGGAGATTCCCGACGTAATCGTGATCAACAAGGCCGACAATCCGCTTACCGACACGATGGTGCGCGAGATCCGCGGCGTGCTCTCGCTTGCGGGCCCCGAGGCCGTCAGCGAGCGGGGGGGCGGTTGGCGGGTGCCGATCGTCAAGACCGAGGCGGCCCGCGGCGAGGGCATCGACGCGCTGGTGGAGCGCCTGCAGGAGCACCGTTCGCACATCCTCGCCGCGGGCCAGCTGGCGGAGCGGCGTCGGCGCAACCTGCGCAACGAGGTGCTCTCGATCGCCGCCGCTCGCATGCGCCGGCGCCTGGAGGAGGACCTGCGCGAGGACGCGGAGTTCCAGCGGCTGCTCGAGCAGGTCGTCGACCGGCGGCTGGATCCGGCAAGCGCGGCGACGGCGCTGCTGGCGGCCGCCGGGTGAGCGGGCGCGCGAGCGGCGTTCTTCATCGCGCGCAGCCGCGCTCGTGGGCGCGTGAGCGGCGCTCGTGTGCGCGTGAGCGGCGTCCGCGACCCATGCGAGCGGCGGGTGCGTGTAGGCTCAGCGGGCGATGGACTATCTGAGCTGGGCCGATCGCAACTGGCCGCTGCTGCGACGGGCGATGGGAGGCCACACCGCCATCTACCGCGCGACGGGCGGTCTGATCGGGCACCGCATTCCCGGCTTCGCGCCGTCGCTGCTACTCGATCACGTCGGGGCCAAGAGCGGCAAGCCGCGCACGAGCCCGCTGGTCTACGGCGTTGACGGCGAGAACCTCGTCCTGGTGGCGTCGAAGGGCGGCTATCCCAAGAATCCGGCCTGGTACCACAACCTGATGGCCCATCCCGACACGACCGTGCAGGTGGGCTCGCGGCGCAGAGCGGTGCATGCGCGCTCGGCCACTCCCGAGGAGCGAGACCGTCTGTGGGCGCTGATGGTGGGCGTCTACCGCGGCTATGAAGACTACCGCCGGCGCACCGACCGGCAGATCCCGCTGGTGGTGCTCGAACCGCGCTAGTCGGGGCGCGCTTCTAGGCGCCGAGCGCGCGCGCGATCACCATCTGCTGGACCTCGTCGGTGCCCTCGCCGATCGTGAGGATCTTGGCGTCGCGGTAGAAGCGGCACACGGGATACTCCTCGATGTACCCGTAGCCGCCGTGGATCTGCACCGCCTCCTCGGCGCAGCGCACGGCCAGGCGCCCCGTCTTGAGCTTGGCCTGGGCGGCCGTGAGGGTGAAGTTGTGCTTGGCGTCCTTCTCGCGAGCGGCCTTGTACACGAGCAGGCGCGCCGCCTCGATCTCGGTGGACATGTCGGCCAGCTTGGCCTGGATCGCCTGGAAGCTGGAGATCGCCTTGCCGAAGGCGCGCCGTTCCTTGGCGTATGCCAGCGCCATCTCGAGCGCGCCCTGCGCCAGCCCCACCCCCATCGCCGCCACGCCGATCCGGCCGATGTCGAGCACCTGCAGGAACTGGCGCAGGCCCGCCCCGCGGCGGCCGAGTAGGTTGCCCTCCGGCACGCGACAGTCGCTGAAGCCGAGCGGACGCGTGTCGGAGGCGTTCCAGCCCATCTTCCGGTAGGGCTCGCCCTGCTCGTAGCCGGGCGTGCCGTTGGCCACGATCAGGTTCGAGATCTCCCTGGCCGCCTGGCCGCCCCTCGCGTCGCTCGCCGGTGTCTCGCCGGTCACGGCGGTGATGCAGACCATGCCCGAGATGTCGGTGCCGGCGTTGGTGATGAACTGCTTGGTGCCGTTGATCACCCACTGGCCGTCCTCCAGGCGCGCGCGCGTTCGCGTGTTGGCCGCGTCCGAGCCGGCCTCGGGCTCGGTCAGGCCGAACGCGCCGAGGCACTCGCCCGAGCACAGGCGCGGCAGCCAGTCGCGCTTCTGCTGCTCGTTGCCGAACAGGTACACGGGCTGCGTGCCGAGCGAGGTGTGCGCGCACAGCGTGATCGCGACCGAGGAGTCCACGCGCGCGAGCTCCTCGACCACCAGCGCATACGCGAGCGTGTCGCCGCCGCCGCCGCCGTACTCGGGCGGGAAGGGAATGCCCATCATGTTGAGGCTGCCGAGCTGCTGCACGATCCGGTAGGGGAACGCCTTGGAGCGGTCGAGCTCCTCCGCCACCGGCGCCACCTCGCCCTCGGCGAACTCGCGCGCGGTGCGCTTGATCAGCTCGTGATCGGGCGACAGCTCGAACTGCACAGCGCGGCCAATTCTCACACCTCGGCTGCCTCTAGGATGGCCGCCCATGCCCGGGCCGCGCTTGATCGCCGAGCTGCTGCTCACGCGCGGACGGACGTATCGCTATGGCCCGCATCGCTCCCAGCGAGCCGATTTGCACCTGCCGCCCGGCGGCGGTCCGCATCCCGTGATCGTGCTGATCCATGGCGGCTCGTGGCGCAAGCGCTACGGCTCCTTTGTGATGCGGGCACTGGCGGCGGACCTCGTGCGGGGCCGCTGGGCGGTATGGAACATCGAGTATCGCCGGCTCGGCGAGGGCGGCGGCTGGCCGGCCACGTTCGCCGACACGGCTGCCGCGATCGACCACCTGGAGCACCTGAGCTCGCCTCTAGACCTGGCGCGCACGACGGCCGTCGGTCACTCCGCCGGCGGTCATCTGGCGCTGTGGGCGGCCGGCCGCGCCAAGCTCCCCGCCGACGCCGCCGCTCAGCTCGGCGGCCGCCCGCGGGTATCCGTCGCGCAGGTCGTCTCGCTGGCAGGAGTGTGCGACCTGGCCGGCGCCTATCGCGACTGGCACGGGGGCGCGGTGCGGGCGCTCATGGGCGGCTCGCCCGCGGAGGTGCCCGAGCGCTTCGCGCTCGGCGATCCGCTCGTCCAGGTGCCGCTCGCGGCGCCCGCGCTGCTGGTGCACGGCCGCCTGGACGAGACTGTGTCGGTGAGGCTCAGCCGCGCCTACGCGCGCGCCGCGCGCGCCGCCGGCGGCGACGTCGAGCTGGTCGAGATCGACGGCGCCGCGGGCCGTCACCGCGCGTACATAGACCCGCGCGGCAGCGCCTGGGCAACGGTCGCGCGCTGGCTGGCGCGGCGTGCGAGCTGACCGCGCCACTCTCCGGTTCAGGCCGGCGGGCAGTACGAGCGTGCCAGCTCGGCCAGCAGCCGCACGCCGTACCCGGAGGCGCCCTTGCCGACGTAGGCGCGGTCGAGATCCCAGGCCGAGCCGGCGATGTCGAGGTGCGCCCACGGCACCTCGTCGACGAAATTCGACAGGAAGGCGCCGCCGACGATCGCGCCCGCCTTGCGCGCTTCGGGGGCATTGTCGAGGTCGGCGTAGGTGCCCTTGATCAGCTCGTCGTACTCGCCGTGCAGCGGCAGGCGCCACACGATCTCGCCGGTCCGCTGACCGGCCGCCGTGATCCGCTCGGCGAGCTCGTCGTCGTTGCTCAGCAGGCCCGCGTGCGTGGAGCCGAGCGCGACGATCACGGCGCCCGTGAGCGTCGCCACGTCGACGATCCGCTCCGCGCCTTCGGCCACGGCGTGGGACAGGCAGTCGGCGAGCACCAGACGTCCCTCGGCATCGGTGTTGTTGATCTCGATCGTCGTGCCGTTGGCGGCCGTCACGATGTCTCCGGGCTTGGCCGCGCGGCCGCTGGGCAGGTTCTCGGCCGCCCCGACGATCGCGCGAAGCCGCAGCGGCAGGCGCATGCGCGCGATCGCGCCGGCGGCCTCGATCACGGCGGCGCCGCCGGACATGTCGAACTTCATCTCGGACATTTTCGCTCCCGGCTTCAGCGATATGCCGCCGCTGTCGAACGTGATCGCCTTGCCCACGAACCCCAGCACGGGACCGCTGGCTGCGGGCCCGTCGTAGCGCAGCGTGATCAGCGCGGGCGGCTGCTCGGAGCCCTGCGCGACCGCCGCGAAGGCGCCCATCTTGCGAGCCGAGATGCCCTCGCCCGACTCGACCTCGACGGTCATCCCATCGAGCCCCCTCGCGAGCGCCTGGGCGTGCTCTGCTAGCGCGCTCGGCGTGAGGTCGTTCGCGGGCCGGTTCTGAAGGTCGCGCGCCGCGTTTGCCGCCTCGGCGACCACCGCTGCCTGCTCGACGGCGAGCTCGCGCTCCTCCGGCGAGGAGATGATCAGGCGCTCGAGGTGCTTGGGCCTACGGTCGGAGGAGTCCTCCTGCGCGGCGGCGGACTTGTAGCGCTCGAAGCGGTAGTCGGACAGGATCGTGCCCTCGACGAGCGCCGCCGCCACCTCCGGACCGCTGCCCGCCGGCGCCTGCCAGCAGAGCACGCGCGTCGACAGCTCGCGCGCGCGCTCGCGCGCCACGGCCGCCGCCACACGGGCACGCTCGGGGGTGAACCGCGCGCCCGCGCCGAGTCCGACCGAGAGCCAGCGCTTGCCGCCGGCGTGCGCCAGCGCGAGCGTCTTGAAGGAGCCGCTGGCCTCGCCCGACGCGAGCAGCTCGCGCAGCTCGGGCGGAGCCGCGGCAGGCGGGTCCTCCTCCTCGAAGCTCCCGATCGCAACCGTATCGGCGTCGGTCGCGCCGGGCGGCTGTGTGGTGGCCGATACCTGCATTTCCGGGCGCACCATATCCGGATCGCTAGGATTGCCGAGCCGTCAGTCCGACGGCCACCAACAGGAGACTCGTGCCCATGCCCAAGACCGTGATCCTCGGCACAGCGCGCACCCCGATCGGCAAGATGGGCGGCGGGCTGGCCACGCTCGAGGCCACCGAGCTCGGCAGCATCGCGATCGCCGCGGCGCTGGAGCGGGCCGAGGTCGCGCCGGAGCAGGTCGAGCACGTGGTCATGGGTCAGGTGCTCCAGGCCGGACAGGGCCAGATACCCTCGCGCCAGGCGCAGGTCAAAGCGGGCATCCCCAACGAGGTGCCGTCGGAGACGATCAACAAGGTGTGCGCCTCCGGTCTGCGCGCGTCGGTGCTCATCGACCAGGCGATCCGCGCCGGCGATCTGCAGGTCGCGGTCGGCGGGGGGATGGAGTCGATGTCGAAGGCTCCCTACCTGCTGCCCGAGGCTCGCTTCGGCTACCGCATGGGCGACGCCCGGATGCTCGACGCGATGGTGCACGATGGTCTCACCAACCCCTTCTCGGGCAAGCAGATGTTCGTGGAGGCCACCGAGGTCTCCGACGAGCTGGAGATGACGCGCGCCGACCTGGACCGCTGGGCGCTGCGCTCGCACGAGCTGGCGCTGAAGGCCACCGATGCGGGACGCCTGCCGGAAGAGATCGTCGCGGTCACGGTCAAGGGACGAAAGGGCGAGCAGCTGGTGGAGGTGGACGAGGGACCGCGCCGCGACACCTCGCTCGAGAAGCTGGCCGCGCTACCGGGGTTGGTGGGCAAGGACGGCTCGCACACGGCCGGAAACAGTCCCGGCGTCAACGACGGCGGCGGCGCGCTCGTGCTCGCCTCCGACGAGTGGGCGTCCGCGCACGGCAGGGACGCGCTGGCCGAGATCATCGCGCACGCGCAGAGCGCTAACGACTTCGCCTACCTGGCGACCACGCCGGCCAGCGCGGCGCGCAAGGCGCTCGAGAAGGCCGGCCTGCAGCCCGACGACATCGACGTGTGGGAGATCAACGAGGCGTTCGCGTCGGTGACGCTGAACTCGATCCGCATGCTGGGCATCGAGGAGGAGCGCGTGAACGTCAACGGTGGAGCGGTCGCGCTGGGCCACCCGATCGGCGCCTCTGGCGCGCGCATCCTCGGCAGCCTCGTGCTCGAGCTGCGCCGTCGCGGCGGCGGCCTGGGTTGCGCGGCGATCTGCTCCGGCGGCGGCCAGGGCGACGCGTTGATCGTGCGGGTGGAGGCCTAGCCCGGCAGATGCCGGACCGCATGCAGCCGCGGCCCGGCGTGTCGCAGCCGCGCGCCGGGAAAGCCGCCGATGGCCTGCTCGCGGCGGGCCAGCCGAGCGCCAACGGTTACCGGCGAGCGGCGGCGTTCTTCGACCTCGACAAGACGCTGATGGCCGGCTCGTCGGGCATCTTCTTCGCCCGCGCGGCGTACGAGACGGGGATGATCTCACGCGGCAGGCTCGCGCGTGACGCGTACGAGAACCTGCGCTTCCGCCTGCTCGGCTCGACCGACCAGCGCGCAGACGACGTGCGCAGGCGCGTGGGCCGCATGATCGCGGGCGCGCGTGTGCGCGACCTGCAGCGCCTGTCTCCGCGCGTGCTGGCGGGCGTGCTGCCGCGCCTTTATCCGCAGATGCTCGCGCGCGCATACGCGCACCAGGACGCTGGCGTGCGCGTCTACATCATCACGGCGGCCTCGCAGGAGATGGCCGACCTGCTGGCGCACGTGCTCGCGTTCGACGGCGGCCTGGGCTCACGCTCGGAGATCGTCGACGGCTGCTACACCGGCCGGCCCGCGGGGCCGTTCAACTACCGTGAGGGCAAGGTGATCTCGATGCGCGAGCTGGCCGAGCGGCAGGGGATCGACCTCGGTCTGTCTTTCGCCTACTCGGACTCCGCCTCGGACCTGCCGATGCTGCGGGCGGTGGGCTATCCGGTGGTGGTCAACCCCGACGCCGAACTGCGGCGGATCGCCGCCGAGCAGGGCTGGGAGGTGCTGCACCTCGACCGCCTCGGCCAGCGCCTGAAGGTGCTCGCGGCGCTCGGCGCGGGCATGGCCCTGGCGTCGCTGGGCAAGGCCGTGCGCGAGCGCGGCTCGGCCGCGGCGGGCGGGTCGCGGGCCGCGGGCGCGGGCGCTCGCGCTCTACAATCCCGCCCGCCCGGTCGCTGGGCCCGCTCGGCTCGCCCGCGTGGCGCTCGCCGGGGTGCCGATCGCTAAACCGGGCCGCGCCATGCCCGCCGCCTCGCCAGCCCACAGCAAGATTCGCGTCGTCGTCGCGAAGCCGGGCCTGGACGGACATGACCGGGGAGCCAAGATCATCGCCCGTGCGCTGCGCGACGCGGGGATGGAGGTGATCTACACCGGCCTGCACCAGACGCCGGAGCAGATCGTCGAGACCGTGATCCAGGAGGACGCCGACGCGGTGGGCCTGTCGATCCTGTCCGGGGCCCACATGACGCTCGTGCCGCGGGTGGTCGAGCTGCTGCGCGAGCAGGGCGTCGAGAACGTGCTGGTGACCGTCGGCGGCACGATCCCGGCCGAGGACATCCCCGAGCTCAAGGGCTTGGGCGTGGCGGAGGTGTTCACCCCGGGGGCGCCCACGCAGGCGATCGTGGATTTCATCCGCACAGCCACCGCCGAGCGCGTTGATTGACTCGTCAGTCAACCACGCGAGCGGCTAGGATCGCACGTACAGAGTCAAAGGAGCGGCCCTACAGATGAAGATATGCGTGCTGGTCAAGGAGGTCCCCGACGCCGCGGTGGAGAAGCGCCTCGACCCCTCGACCGGGCGCATGGACCGCAGCGGCGAGAAGAACCTCAACCCCTACGACACGCACGCGATCGAGGCGGCGATGCAGATTCGCGAGGGCGGCGCGGCGGAGGTCGATGAGATCGTGGCCGTGACGATGGGTCCCGAGAGCGCGGTACGCGCCCTGCACAAGGCCGTGTCGCTCGGCGCCGACCGCTCGGTGCACCTGTGCGACGGCGTCCTGGCCGGCTCCGACGTGGCGGCCACGGGATACGCGCTGGCCCAGGCGCTGAGGCGGGAGAGCCCCGATCTGGTGCTGCTGGGACAGCAATCCGACGACGGCGAGTGCTACACGATCGGCGCGGTGGTGGCCGAGCACCTGGGCATGCCATCGCTGACGCAGGTGATCAAGATGGACGTCGAGGCCGACGCGCTGCGCTGTGAGCGCCAGGCCGAGTACGGCTACGACACCGTGCAGGTCAAGCTGCCGGCCGTGATCTCGGTCGGCGACGCGATCAACGAGCCCCGCTACCCGTCGCTGAAGGCGATCATGGGCGCCAAGAAGAAGCCCCTCGACGCGCTCAGCGCGAGCGACGCGCAGATCGACTCGAACAAGGTGGGAGGCGAGCACTCGGCTGCGCAGTGGGTCGCCGCCAAGCCGCCGCCGGCGAAGGCGGCGGGGGAGATCATCGAGGACGAGGACACCGGCGAGACGGTGGAGAAGATCATCGCCTGGCTCGACGAGCGCAAGCTCATCTAGGCGCGGGTGGGCGAAAGGGAGTGAACTAAAAGCGATGACGAACATCCTCATCTACGCGCTGCACTACGAAGGCGCAATCAACAAGAACTCTCTCGGTGCCGTCAGCGAGGGCTCCCGCCTGGCGGGCGAGCTCGGGGGTGAGGCGCACGTGATCATGCTGGGCGAAGGCATCCCGCAGGAGCTGGCCGCCTCGCTCGGGGCACACGGCGCGAGCAAGGTGCTCGTCGCCGAGGGTCCGGAGGGTCTTGCCCAGCCGGTCGTGGACGCGATGGCCAAGGCGATCGAAGGGGGCGGCTACGGATACGCGCTATTCGGCGGTGGCCTGCTCGGCTTCGAGATCGGCGCTGGCCTGGCCGCGCGGCTGGGCGCGGGCGTGGTGATGGAGGTCACGGCGGTGCGAGTGGAGGGCGGCGAGCTGATTGCGGAGCGGCCGATCCTGGGCGATTCGGCGATCTCGGAGATCAAATACCGCTCGCCGGTGGGTATCGTGATCGGCCGCCTGAACGCCTTCGAGGCCCGCGAGAGCGGCGGCGGGCCGGCGGCGGTTGAACAGCTGGCCTTCGAGCTGAGCCCGCACGCGGGCCAGGCGACGATGCTGGTGCGGGGCGAACAGCGCGGCGCGGACGTGGACATCGAGGGCGCCGACATCCTGATCGCCGGCGGCCGCGGACTAGGCAAGCCGGAGGGCTTCACGCTGGTCGAGGAGCTGGCGCAGGCGTTTGGCGGCAACAGCGCGGTGGCCGCCACCCGCGCGGTGGTCGACGCCGGCTGGTACCCGTATGCGGCCCAGATCGGTCAGACCGGCAAGACGGTGGCGCCCAAGCTGTACCTCGCGGCCGGTATCTCGGGCGCGATCCAGCACAAGGTTGGCATGCAGTCCTCGGAGAACATCGTCGCGATCAACAAGGATGCCAATGCGCCGATCTTCGAATTCTCCGACCTGGGCATCGTGGGCGACCTGAACAAGATCCTGCCCAAGCTCACGGAGGCTGTGAAGGCCAGGAAGGCGGGCTGAGGCGATGTCCGCCCGCAACGGCGCGGTTGCGCCCGCGGCGTACCCGCCGGCCGTCGATCCGCAGCGGGAGTTCATCAAGCGCGGGCTCGACCCCGAGGATGAGGTGATCGAGGTCGGCGTGGCGATCGTGGGCGGCGGCACCGCCGGCCTGGCCTGTGCCAATCGCCTGCTGCAGTTGCTGGCCGAGGACCCGGAGACGATGGAGCGGTTGGGCGAGGTGCCCGTGGCGGTGATCGAGAAGGCAAAGACGTGCGGCGGCCACAGTCTCTCGGGCGCGGTGATGCGCCCCGGTCCGCTGCAGGAGCTGTTTCCAGACATGACCCGGGAGCAGTGGCGCGAGGAGGGCTTCGCCTTCGGCGAGGTCCGCAAGGAGGCGATCTACGTGCTGCCCAGCGCGAGGACCAAGGTGCGCATCCCGCCGCCGCCGCCGCAGCGCAATCACGGCAACGAGATCGTCTCGGTCGCGGCCCTGGCGCGCTTCCAGCAGCGTCAGGCCGAGGAGGGGGGCGCGTACATCCTCACCGAGACCGCGGCCACGCAGCTGATCGTGCAGGACGGGCGCGTCGTGGGTGTGCGCTCGGGCGACAAGGGCCGTGGCAAGGACGGCGAGCCGCTGTCCAACTTCGAGCCGGGCACTGACATCAAGGCCCAGGTCACGGTCCTGGCGGAGGGCTGCTGGGGCCACATGACCGGCGCGGCGATCCGCGAGTTCAATCTCGCCGAGGACCGCGAGCCGCAGGTGTGGGAGCTCGGGGTAAAGGAGCTCTGGAAGGTGCCCAAGCCGCTGGACCGGGTGATCCACACGATCGCCGGCTGGCCGCTGAAGCTCTCGGCCCGCTATCACCAGATCGGCGGCTCCTGGATCTACCCGATGAAGGACGCGAGGAGCGGCGACGATCTCGTCAGCATCGGCTTCGTGATCGACCTCGACTACGCCGACGCCACCACCTCGGCACACGATCTGCTGCAGGAGTTCAAGACTCATCCGATGGTGCGCAAGATCCTCGACGGGGGACAGCGCGTGGGGGGGGGCGCGCGATCCCCGCGGGCGGCTACTGGGCGATGCCCAAGCTGTCGATGCCAGGGGCGGTGATCGTGGGCGACGCCGGCGGGATGGTGAACCTGGCTGCGCTGAAGGGCGTGCACTACGCGATCAAGTCGGGGATGCTCGCCGCCGAGGCCATCTACGGCGCGCTCAAGCGCGGCGAATCGAGCTTCGAACGCTACGAGGAGGCGGTCGAGGAGTCCTGCATCGGCCCCGATCTGTGGGAGCAGCGCAACACGCGCCAGCCGTTCGCCAAAGGCCTGTTGCTGGGCGGCCCGGTGATCGGCCTGATGATCGCCACCAAGGGACGCTTCCCGGGCGGGCGCTGGTCGCTTCACCGCAACGACATCCAGCCCATGTTTATCGGCAAGACCAAGGATGCGTACCCCAGGCCCGACGGCAAGTACACCTTCGACAAGCTGTCCTCGGTGTTCATCAGCGGCAACGCCACGCGCGACGACGCTCCCAACCACATCCGCGTGCGCCGGCATGTTCCGCGCGTGATCGCCGACACCTGGCGCTGGATGTGCCCGGCGGGCGTGTATGAGATCCCGGAGGACGCCCCCGAGCACGGGGACGTGGACGTGATCGTGAACTACACCAACTGTGTGCAGTGCGGCGCGATCACGGCCAAGGGCGGTCGCCTGACCACGCCCGAGGGCGGCGACGGCCCGCTATATCAGCAGCTCTGAGCTTGCGCTCACAGCTCGCGGGCGCTGCGCTGCTCGCGCGCGGGCGCGCCGCCGGAGGCGCGCTCGGAGCGCTCCCGACGCCGCGAAACATGCGCACGTTGCGGGTGTTACAGGGATGCTATGCGGATCGGCGACCTCGTTCTGTCGCTCCCCCGGGGCGTGCCGGCGCTGCCCGCGACGGCCGCCGCGGGCGCGCTGGCGTTGTGCGCCGCGGCGCCCGGCCAGTCGGGTGCCGGGCCCGCGCTACCGAGCACGGCCACGCTCGAACAGTGCGTCACTTCGGTGGAGCAGCTCGAACGCTCCGCCACGTTCGCGGGGGAGATGAGCGCGATCCCCGGCACGCTGCGCATGGCGATACGCATCGACGTGCAGGAGCGGGTGCCCGGCCGAGCCGGCTTTCACACGGTGACCGCGCCTGGGTTGGGCGTGTGGCGCATGTCGGATCCGAAGGTGAAGATCTACAAGTACCTCAAGCAGGTCACCAACCTCTCGGCGCCGGCGGTGTATCGCGCGCTCGTGCGCTTCCGCTGGGAGAGTGCGAGAGGCCATATGCTGAGGCGTGCCGAGCACGTCACGCCACGATGCGAGGAGCCGGCGGCCCCTCCCGTCCCGCCGCCGGCCGCCTGACCGGCGCGCCAAGTGCAGCCGGTCGCGCTCCGAGGAGCCGCCGGCCTTTGCACGCCGCGCGGCGGTGGCTTCGCGCGCCGCGGCGGCTTCGCACGCCCCGCCGGCTTCGCGCGCCGCGTCGGGCGAGCGCACCGCGCCGGCGAGCACAGCCAGCGCCGCAAAGCGGCGCTAGGTGAGCGTCTAGAATGGGCGCAGCTATGAAGGCGGGCATCCACCCCAAGTACGTGACCGCACGCGTGCACTGCACGTGCGGCAACGAATTCCTCACGCGCGCGACCAGCGAGGAGCTGCGCGTCGAGGTGTGCTCCAACTGCCACCCCTTCTACACGGGGCGCCAGAAGCTCGTGGACACGGGCGGCCGGGTGGAGCGTTTCCAGCGCAGGGTGGCCAAGGGCCGCCTGCAGACCGCACAGGCTCGTCCTGCGAAGTAGCCCGGTGTCTTCCTCTCCGGCCGCGCGCGTGCCGGGGACTCCGGCGGACCCTCTAGCGGCGGACGCCGCCGGACAGGCGGCCCCGGCGGCGGACGGCGCCTCCGTCGACGCGACGCCCGCGTGGACGCCGCGGTCCGGGGACGATGGCTACCTGAGCGCCGAGCGCGACGCGCCGGTGGGCGGCCAGGCGGTGATCGAGGGGGTGATGATGCGCGGCGTGCGCAATTGGGCGGTGGCGGTGCGCAAGCCGAGCCCCGAGTGGGGACCGGTGGCCGAGCAAGGACCCGCGCCCGAGGAGGTACCGGCGCCCGAGCACAGACCGGCGGGCGAGGCGGAAGCGTCGGACGGGCCACCGCTCGGTGAGATCGATGTGCGCAGCTTCCCGCTGCGCTCGGCGCAGAGGCGCCACCGCGTGCTGCGCCTGCCGATCGTTCGCGGCGTGGTGGCGCTGGGTGGGTCGCTGGCGATCGGCTTCCGCGCGCTGGAGATCTCGGCCAACGCGCAGCTCCCAGCCGACGAGGAAGGCGGGCAGGAGCAGGAGATCTCGCGCGGCATGTGGGCGGGCACGGTGGTGGTGGCCCTTGCGTTCGCGATCGTCCTGTTCTTTCTCATCCCGGTGGGGCTCACCAGCCTGATCAAGCACCAGCTTGGCTCATCGCTTCTGTTCTGGCTGGTCGAGGGCGGCGTACGCACGGGCATCTTCCTCGGCTACCTGGTGCTGCTCTCTCGCTTGCGCGACCTGCGCCGCGTGCTCGAGTACCACGGCGCCGAGCACAAGACGATCTCCTGCTATGAGGCTGGCATCGCGCTAACGCCCGGCAACTGCAGCCGCTTCTCGCGGCTGCACCCGCGCTGCGGCACGAGCTTCCTGCTGGTGGTGATGATCGTGGCGATCTTCCTGTTCGCGCCGATCGGCCTGCCGGCCTGGTACTGGCTGCTCACCACGCGCATCCTGGGCGTGCCGCTGATCGCGGGCATCTCGTTCGAGCTGATCAAGTTCGCCGGCAAGAACCGCCGCCGCCGCTGGGTTCGCGCGCTGATGTGGCCGGGGATGAAGTTGCAGCTGCTAACCACCCGCGAGCCCGATCTGGACCAGCTCGCGGTGGCGATCTCGGCGCTGCAGGCGGTGCTCGTGCTCGAGAAGCCGGGAGAGCTCTCGGCGGACGATCTGCTCGGGCTCGAGGTCGTGGCCTAGCGCCGCGGCGCGGCTCAGGGCTGCGGCGGCGCGTTCAGGGCTGCGGCGACGCGTCGCCCGCGGCAAGTGGCGGCTCGCCGGCCGCGGCCAGTGGCGGCTCGCCGGCCGCGGGGAGGGCCGCCTTGTCCGCGTCGCCGGGCCGCATCGGCTCGGCGGAGGCGGGCGGGACCGCGCCGGGGATGGCGCGGCAGACCAGCTGGCGCCAGCTGGACTTGAGCCGCTCGAGCGGCAGCGAGCGCATGTGGCGCAGGTACAGGAACAGATCTGCGCCCAGCGCTGCGAGCAGCAGCTCGGCGAGCAGCTCGGCGTCGCAGTCGGGATCGGCCTCGCGCAGGAGCAGGGTCACGTGCAGCCGGTAGACGCCATAGGGCGCCGACAGGAAGCGCGCGCCGCCGACCTCGGCGGCCGCCACGAGCATGGCGTGGCGGTCGAGCTGGTCGAGCACCCCTTCGCCGAACGCGGTCAGGCGCTCGCGCGGCGCGGCGCCGGGACCGAGCGGCGGGTCGCCGCGGATGATGTGCTCCTGGAACGCGCGCTCGTGCTCGCTGAGCACGGCCTGCGCGAGCGCGGCGCGCGAGCCGAAGCGGCGGAACACGGTGCCCTTGCCCACGCCGGCCGCGTCGGCGACGTCGTCCATGGAGACGCAGTCGGCTCCACGCTCGCCGAACAGCTGCGCGGCGCTCGCGAGGATGCGCGCGCGGTTGCGCGCGGCGTCGGCGCGCTCGCCGCCGTCGGGTTCGATCAGCGGCAGCTGGGAGCTCGTGATCGGCCATTGTGGCTGAGTCGCCATACCTACATCCTACTAAACCGGACCGTAGTCCAATTGTCTGCTATGCTTTCTCCAGTAGGAAGCGGACCAAAGTCCGCTCAGCGGACTAGGGTCCGAATCCAGACACGAAATCAATCGAACACACGCAATCCAGCGAACACGAGGAGCGAGCAGATGAGCACAGCAACAGCAGCAACCGACGGCAGGCTGACGGCCGGCACGTGGAAGATCGACCGCGTGCATTCGCACGTGGGCTTTGCGGTCAAGCACATGGTGGTATCGACGTTTCGCGGCCGCTTCGAGGATTACGACGGCGCGCTGGCGGTCGATGAGCACGGCAACCCGCGCTTGGAGGGCTGGGTGTCGGTGGACTCGATCGCGGTGGCGGACGAGAACCTGGCGGCGCATCTGACCTCGCCGGACTTCTTCGACAGCGAGCGCTACCCACGCGTGCGCTTCACCTCGAGCGCGGTGCGCGTGGGCGATGGCGGCGTGCTGGAGGTCGAGGGCGAGCTCGAGATCAAGGGCCGGGCGCGACCGGTGATCGCGCGCGGCAGCGTGAGCGGCCCGCACGTTGACATCGCCGGCAACGACAAGCTCGGCGTCGAGCTGGAGGCTACGGTCGATCGCCGCGAGTTCGGCCTGGAGTGGAACGCGCCGCTGCCGCAGGGCGGGTTCGCGCTCGACAACGACGTGCGGCTGGACGTGTCGCTCGAGCTGGTGCGCGAGGCGTAGGCGATGTTCGTTCTCGCCATCTCGGGCAGCCTGCGCGGCGGGTCGCACAACACGCGCCTGCTGCGGGCCATGCGTGGCCTGCTGCCGGCGGGGACCGAGCTTGAGGTGTTCTCGCGCCTGGCGGAGATTCCGCCGTACAGCGAGGATGAGGAGGACGCGCTGCCCCCGGCGGTCGCCGCCCTGAAGGCGGCGATCGCCGGTGCGGACGCGGTGCTGATCGCGACGCCCGAGTACAACGGCTCGATCCCGGGACAGCTGAAGAACGCGCTGGACTGGGTCTCGCGCCCTCCGGCGGCCTCGCCGCTGCGAGGCAAGCCGGCGGCGGTGATGGGTGCGAGCACGGGGCTGTTCGGAGCGGTGTGGGCGCAGGCGGAGCTGCGCAAGGTGCTGCGAACGATCGGCGCGCGCGTGGTCGATCTCGAGCTGCCGATCCCGCAGGCACAGGAGACGCTCGGCGATGATGGCCTGCCGCGCGACCGCGCCGCGCGCGAGCAGCTCGAGGCGATCGTGAGCGCGCTGCTGGAGCTGGCCCAGCCGGTCCAGCTGGCGGCCTGAGCGCGCTCGCAGCCGGGTCCGGGCCGCGCTATCGCCTAGCGCGATAGCCCGACCGCGTGCAGGGCTTGCGCGTGGTCGAAGTACTCCTGCACGCCGATCACCCTGCCATGCGCCCGGGTGTTGACGGCCGCATAGGTTTCGGTGAGCGGGATGCCGCTGGCCTGCCCCCGCATCGACCCCTCCGCGAGCATGACGAGCCGCTCTCCCAGGTCGAACACCTCAAGCAGCTTCAGGTAGTTCGCCCCACCCCAGACCTCGTCGGCGGTGGCGACGTACCTGCGGTAACCCGCGAACCCCCGGTAGCACGGCTCCACGAGCCCGGCCGCGACCCACTTGGGGTCGCGGCGGTACTCGAACTCCGGGTGCCAGGTGGCTACGACCGCCTCCAGGTCGCGGCGGTTGTACGCCTCCACTGCGAGACGGTGGGCACGCCACCGGCTGCACGACGCAGGCGCGAACCGGGCGACAGGCCGGAGAAGACCCGTGCACTCGCGGCGGCGATCGCCGGGAAGCGCAAGGCGAGGCGCTCGTCGGGTGTGCGCGTCGATCGCTGACGCTCGACGAGGGGCTTGCGCACGACGTCGACGTTGTCCGCCACAGTGAGCCCAGTATCGCGCCTGCCCGAGCGCGCCGGACGCAGCGCGCCGGTGCCGCCGACACCGCTGCTTACACTCAGCGTGATGATCGAGGGGCTGGTTGAGCAGATCGAGACGCGCTTTGGCGAGCTGGGCGAGCAGCTGACCGACCCCGAGGTGATCGCGGACCGCGAGCGCTACGCCGAGGTCGGGCGCGCCTACCGCCAGCTCGAGCCCGCGGCCAGGCTGGCCTCGCTGTGGCGCCACGCCCAGGACGACGCCGCGGGCGCGGAGGAGCTGCTGGCGGAGGAGGGCGAGGACGCGGAGCTGCGCGGCGTGCTCGGCGACGCGCGCGAGCGCATCGCGCAGCTCGAAGAGGAGATCCGGGTGGCGATGGTCGAGAGCGATCCCAACGACGAGAAGGACGTGATCGTGGAGGTCCAGGCCGGAGCGGGGGGCGAGGAGGCCGGCTTGTGGGCGGGGGACGTGTACCGCATGCTGGTCAAATACGCCGAGCGGCGCGGCTGGGCGGTCGAGCCGCTGGAGGTGGGAGACGGCAAGTTCACGTTCGCCGTCAAAGGGGCCGGTGCCTACTCGGTGTTCAAGTTCGAGGGCGGCACGCACCGCGTGCAGCGGGTTCCGCAGACGGAGTCGCAGGGGCGGATCCACACCTCGACGGCGACCGTGGCGGTGCTGCCCGAGGCCGAGGAGGTGGACGTGCAGATCGATCCGGGCGACCTGCAGATCGACGTGTACCGCTCATCGGGCCCGGGCGGCCAGTCGGTGAACACGACCGACTCGGCCGTTCGCGTCACGCACGCGCCGTCGGGCGTCGTGGTTTCGATGCAGGACGAGAAGTCCCAGCTGCAGAACCGCGAGAAGGCCTTGCGCGTGCTGCGCGCGCGGCTGGCAGAGCGCGCGCTGGCCGAGCAGCAGGCCGAGCAGGCGGCCGACCGCCGCTCGCAGGTTGGCACGGGCGACCGCGCGGAGAAGATACGCACATACAACTTCGGCGAGCGGCGCGTGACCGACCACCGCATCAAGCTGACGGTGCACAATCTCGACCAGGTGCTGGAAGGCCAGCTGGACGAGCTGACGGCGGCACTGGTCGCCGACGAGAAGCGCAGGCGCCTCGCGGCCCAGGCGGCTGTATGAGCTGCGCGCGCGAGCAATCGTTACAGGAGGGGCGGCCCGGGAGGGGCCGCCCCGGACGGCGTTCGGGCTGCCCGCGAGCGGGCCGGCGAGTGGCCGCGTGAGCGTGGCCGGCGCCCCGCCGCAGACCCCCGGCGCCAAGCAGACCCCGGGCGCCCCGCAGCAGACCCCCGGCGCCCCGCAGCAGACCCCCGGCGCCCCGCAGCAGACCCCCGGCGCCCCGCAGCAGACCCCCGGCGCCCCGCTGCAGACCGGCACGCGGGTGGGCGAGGCGATCGCGGGTGCCGTGACCGCGATCGCGGCGGGCGGGTGCGAGACCCCGCGCCTGGATGCGGAGCTGCTGCTCGCGCACGTGCTCGGCGTGGAGCGCGAGCGCCTGCTGAGCGACGAGCGCCTCGAGGTGAGGGGCGGCGCGGTGCGCGCGTTCCAGCTCGCGGTGCGCCGGCGCGCGATCGAGCGCGAGCCGGTCGCCTACATCGTCGGCCGGCGTGCGTTTCGCCGCCTGCAGCTGGGCGTCGATCGCCGCGCGCTGATCCCGCGTCCGGAGAGCGAGCTGCTCGTAGAGGCTGCGCTCGAGCTCCCCGCCGGGGCGCGCGTGCTGGATGTCGGCACGGGCTGCGGCGCGATCGCGCTCGCGCTCAAGCACGAGCGGCCCGACCTCGTCCTCAGCGGCAGCGACTGCAGCTCGGCAGCGCTCGACCTGGCCGCGGAGAACGCAGCGCGCCTGGGGCTCGACGTGCGCTGGCTGCACGCGGACCAGCTGAGCGGCGTGCCGGACGAGTTCGACGCGGTGCTGGCGAACCTGCCGTACGTGGCCGACGCCGAGCGGCGGTCGCTCGCGCCCGAGATCCTGCGGCACGAGCCGCCCGGCGCGCTGTTCGCGGGTCCCGACGGGCTCGCCGCGATCGCCGCCCTGCTCGCGCAGCTGGCACGGCGGGCGACGGTGGCGATGCTGGCGCTCGAGGTGGGCGCGGGCCAGGCGCCGGCGGTCGTGCGCATGACGCAGGCCGCCGGCTTCGCGCACGTGCGCCGCGAGCGCGACCTCGCGGGTATAGAGCGGATCGTGGTGGGGGAAGGGCGCCGCCGATGAGCGTCGGGCTCGAGCGCGACGACGCCAGCCGCCTCGAAGCGTGCCTCGCGAGCGGCGGCGTGGCGGTGTTCCCGAGCGACACCGTGTACGGCGTCTGTTGCGACCCCGAGAATGAGGCCGCCGCCCGGCGGATGTACGCGCTGAAGGGGCGCTCGATGAGGCGCGCCAGCGCGGTGATGTTCTTCTCGCTGCCGGCCGCGCTCGCGGCGCTCGAGGAGCTAACCGAGAGCGAGCGCCTGGTGCTCGAGGGGCTGCTGCCCGGCCCGGTGACGCTGCTGCTGGCTAACCGCGCGCTGCGCTTCGCGCCGGCCTGCCGCGAGGATCCGGCCACGCTCGGCTTGCGCGTGCCCAGCCTGCCAGGCCCTCTGGCGGCGCTTCGTGGCATGCGCCGGCCGGTGATGCAGTCGAGCGCCAACCTGTCTGGCCAGCCCGACGCGCGCACGCTGGCGCAGGTACCCCGCAGCCTGCTTGAGGGCGCCGATCTGGCGCTGGACGGCGGCGAACTCCCGGGCGTCGCCTCGACCGTGCTCGACATGCGCGACTTCGAGGCCGAAGGCCGCTGGCATTTGCTGCGCGAGGGCGCGCTCGGTCGCGAGGACGTGCAGCGGAAGCTCGCGTCGCTGGGGTGAGCCGCGGCGCCAGCGCTCCTGCTAGCCTCGTGATCAGGCCGCCGCGACTGGCGCAGGAGATGGAATCGACCATCGGGAAGCGGCGAGCCGCCACGCCGCGCGCCTGGGCAATCGCAGCAGTGCTGCTGCGATCAGATAGCTGCCAAGGAGGCCATCGTGTCCGAGCCCAGCAATGATCATCTGAACCGCCCGCTGTCCGAGGTGGATCCTGAGATCGCCGAAGTGCTCCAGCGGGAGCTGGAGCGAGAGCAGCGCACGCTCGGCCTGATCGCCTCCGAGAACTTCGCGCCGCGGGCGGTGCTCGAATGTCAGGGCTCGGTGCTGACGAACAAGTATGCCGAGGGCTATCCGGGCCGCCGCTACTACGGCGGCTGCGAGTGGGTGGACGTGTCTGAGCAGCTGGCGATCGACCGCGCCAAGGCGCTGTTCGGCGCAGAGCACGCCAACGTGCAGCCGCACTCCGGAGCGCAGGCCAACACGGCGGTGTATCACGCGCTGCTGGAGCCCGGCGACACGATCATGGGGCTGTCGCTGGCGCACGGCGGCCACCTCACGCACGGGATGAAGGTCAACGTGTCGGGCCGCCTGTATGACATCGCCGCCTACGAGGTCGACCCGCACACGAGCCTGATCGACATGGACGCGGTGACGCGGCTCGCGCGCGAGCGCAGGCCGAAGCTGCTGCTGGCGGGCTGGTCGGCGTATCCGCGCCGGCTCGACTTCGCGCGCTTCCGCGAGATCGCCGACGAAGTGGGCGCCGTGCTGATGGTGGACATGGCGCACTTCGCCGGGCTGGTGGCCGCGGGGCTGCACCCGAACCCGCTCGCCTACGGGGCGGACGTGGTCACGACGACGACGCACAAGACGCTCGGCGGCCCGCGCGCGGGGGCGATCCTGTGCAAGGCCGAGCTGGCCAAGAAGATCGACTCGGCGGTGTTCCCCGGCCAGCAGGGCGGTCCGCTCGAGCACGTGATCGCGGCCAAGGCGGTCGCCTTCAAGCTGGCCGCGGGCGAGCCGTTCGCCGAGCGCCAGCGGCGCTCGGTCGCCGGAGCCCAGGCGCTGGCGGCGCAGCTGCTCGGAGCCGGCCACGGTGTCAACGTGCTCACCGGCGGCACCGACGTGCACCTGATCCTGGTCGACCTGCGCGAGAGCGAGCCGGAGCTCACGGGCAAGCAGGCGGAGGACCGGCTTGCGGAGATCGACATCGCGGTGAACCGCAACGCGGTCCCGTTTGACCCGCGCCCGCCGATGCAGGCGTCGGGACTGCGCATCGGCACGCCGGGGCTGGCCTCGCGCGGGCTGCGGCTGGAGGACTTCGAGGAGGTCGGCAGGATCCTGGCGAGCGCGCTGACGCCCGAATACGACTCGCGCGCGCCCGAGCTTCAGGCGCGCGTCGGCGCGATCGTCGAGCGCTACCCGGTGTATGAGGAGCTCGGCGCCCACGCGCCCGCGTAGGGCAGGCGCCCAGGCGCCCGCGTAGGGAGAGCGCGAGCCACGCGCGACCGCGTCCAGCGCGGCGGGCGCACCTAGCGGCGGCCCGCTCCGCTTACGACGACGGTGCCTGCGATGCTTAGCGCACTCGATGTCGCATCCCAGCGAGCTCGACGCCGTCTTTACCTTCCTTACCGCCGCGATCGTGGCCGCGTTGCTGACGCCGCTCACGATGCGGATCGCGACCGCCGTGGGCGCGATCGACGAGCCGCGCGAGCGCGGCCTGTCTGACCGCCCGACGCCGCTGCTGGGCGGGCTCGCGATCTTCGCCGGCGTGCTCGCGGCGGGGCTGATCTGGCTGCCGGCCGGTTTCGGCAAGGACGGGCAGCTGTGGCACGGCGTGCTGCTTGCCGCCGCGGTGATCACGCTCGTGGGCGCGCTCGATGATCGCTTCGAGCTGCCCCCCATCGTGAAGCTGGCGGGCCAGCTCGTGGCGGCGGTGATCGTGGTGCACTTCGGCGTGGCGGTGAAGGCGATCACGCTGCCGTTTGCGGGCACGCTTCACTTCCCGAACGCGGGCGTCACCAACGCCGGTCCGATCCTCACGGTGATCGGCCTGGTGCTGATGATGAACGTGGTCAACTTCTCCGACGGCGTCGACGGGCTGGCGGCGGGCGTGTGCGTGATCATCGCCGCGGCGATGGCGGTGATCGCGTTCGACCTGCACCGCGGGCAGCCGGGCGTGCTGGCGGCGCTGACGGCCGGCGCCGCGCTGGGCTTCCTGCTCTTCAACTTCCCGCCGGCGTCGAGCTTCATGGGCGACTGTGGCGCCAACCTGCTCGGGCTGCTGATGGGCTGCATCACCGTCGAGGCGGCCGTGAAGACGGCGGCGGTGGTCTCGTTCGTGCTGCCGCTGATCCTGCTCGCGGTGCCGTTCCTGGATACCACCTTCGTGGTCCTGAAGCGGCTGAAGTACAGGCAGCCGATCTACCGTCCCGACAGCGAGCACTTCCACCATCGCATGGCCCGCATCGGCTTCTCGAGCCGGCGCACGATCGGCTACCTGTACGCGTGGACGCTGATGCTGGCCGGGCTCGCGCTGGCCCTGCGGTTCGTTCCCTACAGCGACCACAAAGGGCACCTCGACACCGGCTGGACGCTCGTGATCGTCGCGCTCGGCCTGGTCGCGGTGGCCGCGAGCGTCTATCTGGTGTACGTGCTCGAGATCCTCAAGTTCAGGCACCTGGCGGCCGTGCACCTGCGCCGTCTGCGGCCCGACGCCTCCGCTGCGGAGATCGAGCGCGGCGTGGCCGAAGACCTGGAAACGGGCGAATTCCGCACCGTGTCGTTCGACGAGGACGGCCGCGCCTCAGCGGTGCGGGCTGAGCAGCGGTTCGGCGAACGGCAGGTGGATGACGATCGCGTAGGCGCAGAACACCAGCGTGGCGGCGCGCAGGCGCCGGTCGCCGCTGACCGCCGCTAGCGGCAGCGCCCAGATCACGTACCAAGGCAAAAGCCAGGCGGTCGAGGCGAGCAGCCCTAGCGTGGCCCAGCCCGCGGCCGCGCGCCAGTCTGCGCCGCGCGCGGTGCGCCACAGCGCGCCTGCCAGCAGCGCGGCAAACGCGCCCAGGAAGAGCTCGCGCCACCAGCTGGGCGTGCCGCTGAGGCCCACCAGCCGCGCGGTCTCGGCGGGGACGCTGTGCACCGCCACGAGCTGCTGCTGCTCGTCGATGGCGCCGAGGAAGCCGAGCGCGTGTTCGCCGAAGCCGAGCAGCGCGACCGCCGCAAGCGCCGCCAGGCTGAGCCCGGCGCTGGCTGCCGCGCGCAGGCGCTCGCGGCGACGGGCCGGCCCGAGCAGCAGGAACGCGAGCGTCAGTCCCGCCGTGACCTTCACGCCAACGCCCGCGACCAGCGCGGCGGCGCCGGCGCGAAAGCGCGCGCTCGCGCCGGCGGTCAGCGCCAGCGCGGCCGCCAGCGCCAGCAGCAGCAGCGTGTCGTTGTGGGCACCCCCGACGGCCAGCTCGAGCAGCACGGGGTTCAGGCCCACGAACGCGGCCGCCCAGGCGGGCGAGCCACCCAGCCGGGCGCGCGCGCGCGCGGTCAGCGCCACCGCGCCGAGGCTGCAGAGCGCGGCCAGCGCCTTGAACGCCCACAGACCGCCCGCGACGCCCAGCGGAACCGTTGCGTAGCTCGCCAGCGTGAACAGCGGTCCGTAGGGGGAGTGCTTAAACGGCCAGCCCAAGAACGGGAACATGGCGTCGGATGGCGCTTCAGCGGTCAGATGCGTATAGGGGTCGAGGCCGTGCAGGGCGCCGAGGCGCGCGTAGCCGAGATAGCCGAACACGTCCTGGGAGATGAGCGGCGGCCCGAGCAACAAGGCCACGTGCGCCGCCACGATCGCCGCCACGATCGCGCGCACCTGCAGCCGCCGCGCGCACGCGAGCACCATGAGGTAGCCCGCGCACATGAGCAGCGTGAACGCCTGAAAGCCGCCGCGACCGATGCTGAAGTCAAGCCCCCGCAGCGGCCCGGCTAGCCAGCCCGGCCAGCCGCCGCTGCGGGCGGGCACGAGCACAGAGGGCTTGGCGGCCGTCCCCGCCGCCAGCAGGAAGGCGCTCGCCACCACCGCCACCAGGCCCGCGTTCCCGACCGCCCGCGCGGGCCAGCCCGGCCGAACGCGGATCACCGCACGCACGCCGGCGCGGCGGTCGCTGCCCGGCGCCGTCGGCGCGCCGAGGCGCGCCCGGCGCGATCCGGTGGCCGCCTGCATCGGCCCATTCTTACCTCTGCTGCCCCCGCCGGTATGCTTGCGCTCCTAGACTGTGGCCGCAGTCGGGTGGCGCGCGTTGCAGGTACCGACTGGATGCTCGCTTGCGTCCGCGGCCGTGGCACGCGCAGTCTGACCAGCAATGCGACGCCCCCATCGCACACTCAGCTCAGGCCGGGCCGGCCGCCGGTCGCGCACCGGGGAGGGGGCGCTCCACCGGCAGGGGCCAGAGAGTCCGCCGGGCCGGCGCGTGCTGATCCTGTCCGCCGACGTCGGCGAGGGTCACGCGGCCGCGGCGCGGACGCTCGCGCGGCAGATCGAAGAGTCGCCGCACCCGGCGCAGGTGACGGTGATCGACGGCCTGCGGGCGATGGGCCACGTGCTCAGGCCGGTGGTCGAGGACGGCTACCGCATCCAGCTGCGCTTCGTGCCGTGGACGTACACGATCGTGTACTGGCTGCTCAATCGCGTGCTCCCGATGCGGGCCTTCACGCGCTGGCTGCTGTGCGTGTTCGGGTCGCGTCCGCTGGCGCGCGCGATCGCCCGCCACGACCCCGACGTGGTCGTGTCCACATATCCGGCGGTGACGGTCGTGCTGGCGCGGCTACGCCGCACGGGCGCCGTCGGCTGTCCGACGGTGGCGACGATCACGGACCTGACCGGCCTGTTCTTCTGGGCCCAGCGCGGCATCGACATGCACATGGTGATGTACGGGCAGTCGCTGCCCTCGGTCGAGCGCATCGCGGGCCGCGGCAGCGCGCGCCTGGTGCGCCCGCTGATCTCGGCGGAGTTCCTGCGGGCGCGCTGCCCGCTTGCCGCCCGGCGCGCGCTGGGCCTGCCGGAGCAGGGCCGCTTGGTGGTCGTCTCCGGAGGCGGCTGGGGCGTGGGGGACATCACGGGCGCCGTGCGCGAGTTCACCGCGGTGCCGGAGGTGAGCAGCATCGTGTGCCTGACCGGCCGCAACGAGCAGCTCGCGGGCAAACTGCGCCGGGCCTTCGTGGAGGTCCCGCGCGTGCACGTGTATGGCTTCACCGACAAGATGCCCGAGGTGCTGGCCGCGGCGGACGTGCTCGTGCACTCGACCGGCGGCGTGACGTGCCTGGAGGCGATGGCGGCGGGCACGCCGGTCGTCTCCTACGGGCTGCCCGTGGGGCACGCGCGCGTGAACACGCGCGCGATGGCGGCGCTGGACCTGGTGCGGCTGGCGAAGGACACGAGCGAGCTGCGCGAGCAGGTCCGGGCGAGCTTCGCCGGCGACGGCGGCGCGCCGGACCGAGGCGGCGGCGCGCAGATCCTGCCCAAGGACGCCGCGGCCGCCGATGTGGTGCTGGCGGCGCCCCGACGCGTGCGCCCGATTCCCAGGTGGCGGCTGCGCGCGGCCGCGCTGGCCACGCAGCTCGCGCTGCTGCTGGGCGCGGGCACGTGGATGATGTCCACCGACGAGGTCACCGCCCTGGCCACCCGCATCCTGCACGTGCGTCCGCTGACGCAGGTCAAGACCGACCGCCCCGAGGTGGGCGTGATCGTGCGCATGCCGTCGCGGGCGGTGCCCGCGGTGGCGGCGCTGCTTGCCAGCCGCGGAACGCACGTGTCGTTCACCGACGACGGTCGCGTGCCGGCCGTGGAGACGGTGGCGACGCTGCGCTCGCTGGGCGATGAAATGCTGCCGGAGGTGCCCAACTCCGCCCCCCTGCGCTGGGTGCGGACGCGCTCGGTGCTGCATTCGCAGGCGCGCGTGCTCGGCCTGCACAAGCGCTTCTACTACCTGCAGCCGCGCGGTGGGCTGTCGGTCGGCCAGCTGGTGCTCGCGCGCACCGCCGGCGCCACCCCGGTGTGCGGCTCGGAGCGCTTCAGCGCGATCGGCGGGCTGCCTCAGCGCCCCACGCGTGCGGGCGATGTCTTGGTCGTGGAACTGGACGGCTCCATCGCCTCGGTCGCCGGGCTCGAGCGGATCGTCGCCCGGCTGGCGGGCGACGGGCTCAGCGCCGAGCCGCTGGGCTGGCTCACGCGCTCGCCCGCCATCAGCGCCAGCAGCAGCGGCGAGCGCACGAGCAGCGCCGCGCCGGCAACCAGCAGGGCGAGCGATGCGACCAGCGGCACGCCACCGAGTGGCGTCGAGGCGAAGCTCTCGCCCAGCAGCAGCGGCGCGAGCACCACCGGCACGACCGTCTGAGTGACGAACACGACCGGCGCCACCTGGATCGCCGGGCGCGACTGCAGGCTGCTCATCTCGCTGAGCACGCCGACCCCGGAGGCCGCGGCCGTTGACAGCGCCCAGGCTGCGGCCGGCACGAGGTGGTGCTGAGCGAGGTCATCGGAAGCGAGCTTGGTCGCCACGCCGCTCCACGCAAACGCCAGCCCCGCTCCGACCATTGTCACCGCGGCGGGCGAATGGCGCAGCAAGTGCAGCACGTACGGCAGCAGGCTCGCGCAGCCGAGGCCCAGGAGCACGAGCGTGATCGTGAGCTGCTGGGAGGTGTGAGCGGTGCTGCGCGGTGGGGCGGCGAGCGCAACGCCGGTCACGCCGATCGCGATCGCGAGCACGCACGCATACTCGTAGCGCCCGGCGTGCTCGCCCAGCATTCGCTGCCCCAGCAGCATCAGTACCAGCAGACCGGCGGCGAGCGCCGGCTGCACGACCACCAGCGGAGCCAGCAGCAGGGCCACGACTTGCAGCGGGAAGCCGAGGATCGAAAGGCCGGTGCCGAGCAGCCACCGCGCCCGCCTGATCAGGCCGCGGGCGAGCTCCAGGCGCAGGTGCGCCTCGTGCGGCGCCTCCCTGGCGTCCATGGCCTGGAGCGCTATCCCTAGGCTGTAGAGGGTCGACGCGCCTACGGCGGCTGCGATTCCCAGCACCAGATCGACCATGTCCAGCCCCGATCATCGCATTCCCGCCCCCCGCCTCCTGGGCGGGCTGGCCTCGCTGGCGCTCGCGAGCTACGCGCTACCGGCGCTCGCCGGGGCGTGGCCGCCGCTGCGGCGGCCGCTGGGGATCGAGGACCGCACCGCCAGCGGACGCGGCTACGCGCTGACATTCGATGACGGCCCCCACCCGCTCGGCACCCCGGCGGTGCTCGAGATCCTCGCGCGCGCGGGCGTCACGGCGACGTTCTTCCTGGTCGGCGAGCAGGTGGCGCGCGATCGCTCGCTGGCGGGCGAGGTCGTCGCCGCCGGCCACCAGGTGGGGCTGCACTGCCACCGCCACCGCAACCTGCTGCGCCTATCCCCGCCGCAGGTGCGAGAGGACCTCGCGCGCGCCGAGGCGATCATCGCCGATGCCACCGGACGGCGCCCGCGCATCTACCGCCCGCCCTACGGGGTGCTCAACGCCTGCGCCCTGCGCCTGGCCCGAAGGCGTGGCTGGCGCACGCTGCTGTGGAGCCACTGGGGCCGGGACTGGGAGGCCCGCGCGACCCCCGCCTCGATCGCAGCACGCGCCACCGATGGCGCCGGCGAGGGCGCGGTGCTGCTGCTGCACGACGCCGACGACTACGGGGCGGCTGGCTCGTGGCGGCGCACCGCGGCCGCGCTACCGCAGATCATCGACACGCTCGCGCAGCGCGGCCTTCGCGCGGTCGCGGCGTAGCGCGGCAGGCGTTTGGAGCGGTTCTCCGGGGCGGCGGATAAGATCGCGTACTTGTCCGTCGCGATCCCGACAAGCCGCGGGGGCTCGCGCGCGCACGCTCGTCCCGGCGCGACGGCGCCGACGCGCCTGCGCCCCCGCTGGTGGGCGGAGCTGCTCACGATTGCGTGGCTCGCGTGGGTGTACGACGCGATCACCAACCTCGCCCACCTGCGCCTGCACACCGCGCTCGCCAACGCGCGCGGGGTGCTGCACCTCGAGCAGTCGCTGCACCTGAACCCCGAGCTGACGCTCGACCGCTGGCTTGCCCATCATCACACGCTCGGCGCGATCCTGGCGGACTACTACGACAACGCCCACTGGGGGCTCACGCTGGGGCTGCTGGGATGGCTGTGGTGGCGACGCGGGGATCTGTACCGGCCGCTTCGCAACTCGCTCGTGCTCGTGAACGTGATCGGCTTCGTGGTGTTCTGGCGCTGCCCGGTCGCACCGCCGCGGATGCTGTCCGGCTTCACCGACGTGATCTCCTCCGCGCCCGCGTTCGGCCCCAACTTCCACGGCGGCGCGCTGGCGTCGCACGCGAACGAGCTCGCGGCGATGCCTTCCCTGCACATGGCCTGGGCGGCGTGGTGCGCGCTTGTCTTGTGGCGGCTGTCTGAGCGGCGCGCGGTGCGCGCGCTGGCGCTGGTGTATCCGTGCGTGACCGGGTTCGCGGTGCTCGCCACCGGCAACCACTTCGTGCTCGACCTTCTCGCCGGCGTCGCGACGCTTGCGCTGGCGCTGCTCGTGCTGGCCGCGCCGGCGGCGCTCCGCGCGGCATGGCTGCGCTCAGCGGCTGCCCGCCGCCGCTGGCTCGGCCGCCTGGACCACCGCCGCCGCCAGCTCGGCGAACGCGCCGCCGCGCCCGCGTACCGCCCCGGCCTAAGCGCCACGCGCGGCGCGACCTCGGCGCTGCGCGCCGAGGTCGAATCGGTCGGTGACTAGTAGCGGCTCGAGCCGGCCCGCGGGCTGCGCGGGCGCCGCGCTTCTGCGAGCGCAAAAACGGCCGAGATCGGCTTATCCACGGCCCGTAGCGCATGTCACAAAGTTGTTACGAAGTCCGCGATCAGGTAGACTAGATGCGCCGCCCGAGAGGCGAACAAACCCTCAGTCTTGGTCCGCCGCGGGAGCGCGTGCGGACTTTCGCGTCTATAGGGTGCCGGTATCCCCATGCCTGATCTCGACGCCAATCTTCACTCCAATCGTCTCGCCGGAGTCCGAACCGGAGGCGGCGTCGGGCCCGCAGACGTGCTTGCCGTCCTGCGCAATCTCGACTTGGTGTTGCTCCCTGTCGGCGTCGCGCTCGCGCTGGCGCTCGGGGCACCCGCGTTCGGGGTGCTCGTCGGCGCGGGAGGGTGGCTCCTTCAGCGCGCCTTGGCGCTCCTCGACCGCAGGCTGATCGTCAAAGCGGCGGAGCCGGGCTCGCGACTCGGGCTGAACTTCGTCGACGCGTTCGCCCGCATCTGGCTGCTCGCCGGCGCGATCGTCGCCGCGGGCGCGATCGGCGGCCGCAGCGACGGCCTCGCCGCGGCGGTTTTGATCTTTGGCGCCTACTCGCTGGCGTTCGCCGTGCGCCTGGCGAGGGGACGGTCGGGAGGGCCGGGCTGATGAGTGCCGTCGCAGGGGCGCCGCCGATCGCACCCGGCGTGGGCGGAACGCCGCCCGCCGAGAAGCATGGGATGAGCACCAAACGCAAGATCGGCTTGTCGGTCTTCGGCGTGTGGTTCGGCGGCATCGTGCTGTTCGTGATCCTGTTCGGCGTCACCGCGCACAAGGCGCCCGACGTCGCCAGCAGCGCCTTCTCCCCGGTTGACGAGTTCAGGCTCGACACCTGGTTCAAGGCCGGCCCGGTCGCGTTCAACAAGGGCGTGCTGTACCTGCTTCTGACCACCGGGATCACGCTCGGGGTCATGTTCTACATCGCCAGGCGCCTGCAGCAGCGCCCCGGGCGCCTGCAGGTCGCGGTGGAGATGTTCTACGACCTCGCGCGCCGCATGTCGAGGGAAAACCTCGACCAGCGCATGGAGCGCAAATACTTCCCGCTGATCGCAACGATCTTCGTGTTTATCCTCGTCTCGAACCTGATCGGCTACATCCCGCTGCCCGTCAACTCCGGCTCGACGTTCAAGGTCTTCGGAGCGCATATCCCGTCGCTACAGATCTACGCAGCCGACACGAATGTGGCGTTCCCGCTGATCCTCGCGCTGAGCGTGTTCGTCCTGTTCACCTACGAGGGGGTCAAGCACCACGGCCCGATCGGATACGTGAAAAGCCTCATGCCGGGAGGAGTCAAAGGACCGATCGTGGGACTGATATTCCCGATCGAGATCCTCTCGAACTTCCTGCGCCTGATCTCGCTCACGGTTCGGCTGTGGGCGAACCTGCTCGCGGGCCACCTGCTAATCGCGTTCATGGGCGGCGAGCTCGGCGTGCTCGTCGGGCTCCAGCTCGTGTCCTGGGTGCTGCTCCCGTTCGGCGTCGCGATCTTCATCTTCGAGGCGGTGCTGATCGCGGGCCTCCAGGCTTTCATCTTTGCCATCTTGACCGCCATCTACATCGGCGGGGCGGTCGAGAGTCACTAGAAAAAGACAAGGAGCTTGACGATGCTTCATGCACTAATCGCAGCCACGGGGGAACCCCTCGAATACGGAAAGGCGGCCGGCCGCGCGATCGCGCTGGGCTTCGGCGCGGGCGGTGGCGCCGCCGGTGCCGGAGCGGGCATCGGGGCCGTGTTCAACGCCTCGATCCAGTCCAAGACCCGCCAGCCCGAGTTGCGCGCGGAGGTGGAGCGCGACCAGTGGCTTGGCTTCGCGCTCACCGAGGCGACCTTCTTCTACGGCCTCGTAGGCGGCTTCATCGCCTTCTTCCTCTAAGCCCCGATGCTTAGCGCCGCGCACATCCCAATCGGCTCCAAAGGCTCGTTCCTGATCAGCACCAACGTCGGGATCATGATCTGGACGATCGTCGTGTTCGTGATCTCGATGTTCATCCTGCGCCGAGCGGTGTTCCCCCGGATCGGCGAAGCGCTCGACAATCGCGCGAAGAAGATCGAGGGCGACATCGACGCCGCGGCGGAGCTGCGCAAGGAGGCCGACAAGGTGCTCGACGAATACCGTGAGCGGCTGAAGGAGGCGCGCGCGCAGTCGGATGAGATCGTGCAGCGCGCGCGGCAGGCCGCGGAGACGCACGAGCGCGAGGCCAAGGAGCAGGGGCGGGAGATGATTGCCGAGGCCAGCGAGCGCGCCCAGCGCGACATCGAGTCCGCCACCAAACGCGCTCTCGACGACCTGCGCAGAGAGGTCGCCGACCTCACGATCATGGCGACGGAGAAGGTGACGCGTAAGACGCTCGACGACGCCGACCAGCGCCGCCTGGTCGAGGAAGCGCTCGGCGAGCTCGACTTCTCCGGCCTGTCCTCCGGCGCACCCAACAACTGATGGAGGAGCTCGCCCAGGTATACGCCCGCTCGCTGTTTCAGGTCGCGCGCGAGCAGGACAAGCTCGATCTGCTGCGCGAGCAGCTGGGGCAGGTCGCCGACGCGATCGCCAAGCACCGCGAGCTGCAGACGTTCTTCTTCTCGCCCTACTTCTCCACCGAGGAGAAGCAGGATGCGCTCGAGCGCGTCCTCGACGGCGCCGATCCGCTCTTCGTCAACTTCCTCAATCTCTTGATCGAGAAGCACCGCATGCCCGTGATCTTCCGCGTCCGCTCGCAATACGAGCGCCTGTGGGAGGAGGAGAACCGCACACTGCCGGTCGAGATCACGAGCGCCGTGGAGCTCGACAGCGCCACCACCGACAGCGTCGGCCGGGCGATCGGCGAGCGCACCGGACGCAGGGTCACGCTCGCGGCGCGCGTCGACCCCGACATCCTCGGTGGCATCGTCGTGCGGGTTGGAAACTCGATTCTCGACGCCTCGATACGCAACCGGCTGGAGCAGCTGCGCAGGCACGTTGCTCAGGGAGCCTCATAGGAGAACACATGCAGATCAACCCCGATGAGATCACGAGCATTTTGAAGAGCCGCATCGAGGGCCTCGGCTCAGGTGCGGCGGACCTGACCGAGGTCGGTACCGTGCTTTCGGTCGCCGACGGCATCGCGCGCCTGCACGGGCTCGAGAGCTGTATGTCGTTCGAGATGCTCGAGCTGCCGCACGAGGTCACCGGCCTCGCGCTGAACCTCGAGTCAGACAACGTCGGCACGGTGCTGTTCGGCGAATGGCAGCGAATCTCCGAGGGCGACACCGTCAAGCGCACCGGCGCCCTGCTCGACATCCCTGTCGGTGAGCAGCTCTTGGGGCGGATCGTCGACCCGCTTGGACGCCCGCTCGACGGGAAGGGTCCGATCGACTTTTCAGACACACGCCCGGCCGAGTTCAAGGCCCCGGGCGTCGTCCAGCGCCAGCCGGTGAAGGAGCCGATGCAGACCGGCCTTAAGGCGATCGACGCGATGATTCCTATCGGCCGCGGCCAGCGCGAGCTGATCATCGGCGACCGCCAGACGGGCAAGACGGCGATCGTGATCGACACGATCATCAACAACCGCCACACGGGCGTGGTGTCGGTCTACGTCGCGATCGGTCAGCGCATGTCGACCGTCGTGTCGCTCGCGCAGACGCTCGATGAAGCGAACGCGCTCGACAACACGATCATCGTCGCCGCGCCCGCCGACGAGGCCGCGCCGATCAAGTTCATGGCGCCGTACGCCGGCTGCGCGATGGGCGAGCACTTCCTCTACAGCGGCCGCCACGCGCTGTGCATCTACGACGACCTCACCAAGCACGCCTACGCCTACCGCCAGATGTCGCTGCTGTTGCGGCGGCCTCCCGGCCGCGAGGCCTATCCAGGCGACGTCTTCTACCTGCATTCGCGCCTGCTCGAGCGGGCGGTGAAGCTCAACGAGGAGCTCGGCGGCGGCTCGCTCACGGCGCTGCCGATCATCGAGACCCAGGCAGGCGACGTGTCGGCGTACATACCCACGAACGTGATCTCGATCACCGACGGGCAGATCTTCCTGGAGTCGAAGCTGTTCAACTCCGGCGTTCGTCCGGCGATCAACGTTGGCATCTCGGTCTCGCGCGTGGGGGGCAACGCGCAGATCGCGCCGATGAAAAAGGTCGCCGGGCGGATCAAGCTCGAGCTCTCCCAGTACCGCGATCTCGAGGCGTTCGCCCAGTTCGGCTCGGACCTCGACGCAGACACGCAGCGCACGCTGGCGCGCGGCGAGCGACTCGTGCTGACGCTCAACCAGCACGAGCGCGCGCCGCTGCCGGTCGAGGACCAGGTGGTGCAGATCTACGCCGCCACCAACGGCTACCTCGACCGCATACGCGTCGAGCGCGTGGTGGAGTTCCTGCTCGAGCTGACCGAACGCATGCACGCATCTCACGGCGCCGTGCGCGAGAAGATCGCGGGCGGCGACTGGTCGGATGAGATCCAGAAGCAGGTGGACGACGCGGTGGCGGCGTTCGCCGAGGACTTCGGCTACGACCTCGACGAGGAGGGCGAACCGCTCGAGGAGGCGACGGCCGCGGCCTAGCGCCGCGCCTGTAGTCCAATGGCCGCTTCTCAGCGCGACGTCCGCAGCAAGATCTCCTCGGTCAAGAACATCCAGAAGATCACACGCGCGATGGAGATGGTCGCGGCGGCGCGGCTGCGCCGCGCCGAGCAGCGGATCGCGGCGTTGCGGCCGTACGCCAACGCGATCAGGCGCATGACGCGGCAGGCCGCCCAGGCCGCAGGCACCTCAGAGGCTGCGCGCGTACCGCTGCTCGCCGAGCACGAGTCGACTACAAACGTGGCGGTGCTGCTCGTAACCGGCGACCGCGGGCTCGCGGGCGCGTTCAACTCGCAGATCATCCGCGCCGGCGTGCGCATCGCGGGCGAGCTGAGCCAGGAAGGCCTGCGCGGCAGCTGGTATGCGACCGGCCGCCGCGGCGTCTCCTCGCTCGGATTCCGCGGTTACGAGCTCGCCGGCAGCTACGTCGGCTTCGCCGACCGGCCGGCTTACGCCGATGCGCGCACAATCGCCGACGATCTGATCACCGCGTACGTCGACGGCCACATCGACCGCGTAGAGATGATCTACAACGCGTACGTCTCGCCGCTGCGCCAGACCGTCACGCAGGAGCGCCTGTTGCCGCTCGCGCACGCCACTATCACGGGCGAGGAGGAGGAGGAGGCTCAGGACGGGGATGAGCCACGCGCCCGCGCGGCCGTCGCGTACGAGCCCGACCCGGATGCGATCTTGAGAAGGCTGGTGCCCGACTATGTGGAGATCTCGATCTACCGCGCGCTCGTCGAGTCCACCGCGGGCTTCTTCGGCGCGCAGATGACCGCCATGCGTTCGGCATCGGACAACGCCGGTGAAATAATCACCGGCCTCACGCTGCAGATGAACCGCGCCCGCCAGGCCGAGATCACGCAGGAGATCATGGAGGTCGTCGCGGGCGCAGAGGGGCTGAGCTAGAAGGGCGCTGGGCACGGCCAGACCGACACCTATGACCACACCGACGAGGAGAGAAGACAGCTGATGGATGCCACCACCGCAACCGAGCCCGCCGCGGCCACTCAGGCCAATGGCGGCGCAGGGCAGCGCAACCTCGGGCGCATCGAGGAGATCCAGGGCGTCGTGATCGAGGCCGTGTTCTCAGAGCGGCTGCCCGAGATCAACCACGCGATCACCGTCGTGCGCCCGGCGGCCGCCGCCGAGGAGGAGGCCGAGGGCATCAGCGCGGGCGCCGGCGGCAGCCTGCTGGTGTGCGAGGTCCAGCAGCACCTCGGCGACGACCGCGTGCGCGCGGTGGCGATGGACACCACCGATGGGCTCTCGCGTGGCCTCGAGGTGGTCGACACCGAAGCGCCGATCAGCGTGCCGGTCGGCGAGGCCACGCTGGGGCGCATCTTCAACCTGCTCGGCGAACCGATCGATCACGGCGAGGAGCTGCCTGCGGGAGTCGAGCGCCGGCCGATCCACCAGGACGCCCCCGACGTCGCCGACCTGATCCCCTCGACCGAGATGTTCGAGACCGGCATCAAGGTGATCGACCTGCTCGCGCCGTACGCCAAGGGCGGCAAGGTCGGTCTGTTCGGCGGCGCCGGCGTCGGCAAGACGGTGCTGATCCAGGAGCTGATCCACAACCTCGCCACCGAGCACGGGGGCCTGTCGGCTTTCTGCGGCGTGGGCGAGCGCTCGCGCGAGGGCAACGACCTGTGGCTCGAGATGAAGGAGTCGGGCGTGCTCGAGAAGACGATGCTCGTGTTCGGCCAGATGAACGAGCCGCCCGGCGCGCGCATGCGCGTGGGGCTGTCGGGCCTCACGATGGCCGAGTACTTCCGCGACCAGGGCCAGGACGTACTGCTGTTCATCGACAACATCTTCCGCTTCGTGCAGGCCGGCTCCGAGGTCTCGGCGCTACTCGGGCGGATGCCCTCGCAGGTCGGCTACCAGCCGACGCTCGAGACCGAGATGGGACAGCTGCAGGAGCGGATCACCTCCACGCGCGAGGGCTCGGTCACCTCCGTGCAGGCGATCTACGTGCCTGCCGACGACCTCACCGACCCGGCGCCGGCGTCGGTGTTCGCGCACCTCAACGCGACCACCGTGCTGTCGCGGGCGATCTCCGAGAAAGGCATCTACCCCGCGGTCGACCCGCTCGACTCGACCTCGACGATCCTCAAGGCCGAGACCCTCGGCGAGGATCATTTCCGCGTCGCCAACCGCGTCAAGGAGATCCTGCAGCGCTACAAGGAGCTGCAGGACATCATCGCGATCCTCGGCATCGACGAGCTCTCCGACGAGGACAAGCTGACCGTGCAGCGCGCGCGCAAGATCGAGCGCTTCCTCTCGCAGCCGTTCTTCGTCGCCGAAGAGTTCACCGGCACCCCAGGGGCGTACGTGAAAATCGCCGACACGATCCGCGGTTTCGAGGAGATCATCGACGGCAAGCACGACGACGTCCCCGAGAGCGCGTTCTTCCTCAAGGGCACGATCGACGAGGTCGTCGAGGCGGCCAAGAAATAGCCCCGTGGCGCGCACGAAATTCCCAGCCGAAGTGCTCACCCCCGAGGGCGAGCTGTTCAACGAGGAGGTGGAGATGCTCTCCACGCACACGGCGCTGGGCTCGATCGGGATCCTCGCCAACCACGAGCCGGTGCTGGCGCTGCTCGAACCCACCGAGCTGCGGCTGTACAGGTCGGAGTCGGACATCGTGCGCTTCGCCCAGGCGGAGGGCTATCTGCAGTTCGCCGAAAACCGAGCGCTCGTGCTGGTCGAGGAGGCGATCGCGCCGGACGCGCTCGACCGCGCCACGGTCGAGACGAGGCTCACCGAAGCTCGCGCGGCCGCGGAGCGCGCCGCGGAGGGCAGCGAGGAAGCCGCGCGCGCCAACCGCGACGTACGCCGCTACGAGGCGTTCCTGAAGGTAGCCGGATAGGCGTGCAGAGCTCGAGCGCCGCCGGCGAGCACTTCGCGCGCAAGCGCCCGCGGTGGTTCACCCGCCACGTCTTCAACCCGATCGTCGCCGCGTTCACGCGCGTGGGTCTGAGCCTGCTCGGCTCGCGCGTGCTGGAGGTGCGCGGGCGCTCCTCGGGCGTGCCGCGCCGCACGCCGGTCAATCTGCTCGAGTTCGAGGGTCAGCGCTACCTAGTAGCGCCGCGCGGCGACACGCAGTGGGCGCGCAACCTGCGCGTCGCCAGGGAGGGCAGGCTGCTCGTCGGCCGCCGCAGCGAGCGCTTCACCGCTAGCGAGCTCAGCGACGAGGAAAAGCCGCCGCTGCTGCGGGCGTACCTGCAGCGCTGGGGGCTCGAGGTGGGCGCCTTCTTCGACGGCGTCGGCGCGCGCGCGAGCGAGCAGGAGCTGCGCCGGATCGCGCCCAAGCACCCCGTCTTCCGCCTGCGCTCGGGCGCGCCGTGAGGGCCTCCGCGCCCGGGCGCGGTGCCAGCGGCTAGCCTTCTCGGCGCGATGAGTACCGCGGGCGAGCGCGAACCAATCGCGGTGATCGGCGCCGGTTACGTCGGCCTGGTGAGCGCCGCCGGCTTTGCCGAGCTGGGCAGCGAGGTGTGGTGCGTGGACATCGATGCCGCCAAGATCGAACGCCTGCGCGCGGGCGAGGTGCCGATCCACGAGCCCGGCGTGCAGGAGCTGCTGCGCCGCAACGCCGGGACGCTGCACTTCTCGACCGACCTGGCGGGAGCGCTCGAGCACGCGCGCCTGCTGTTTGTCGCCGTTGGCACGCCGCCCACGTACTCCGGAGACGCCGACCTGTCGGCTGTGCACGCGGTCGTGGAGGCGATCCCGCCGAGCGAGGAACACGCGCTGGTGATGAAGTCGACGGTGCCGTGCGGCACGGGGGCGGCGTTGCAACGCTCGTTTCGCGAGCGCGGCAAGGGCGGCCTGGGCTACGTCTCGTGCCCGGAGTTTCTGCGCGAGGGCTCGGCCGTGCACGACTTCATGCACCCCGACCGCGTGGTGGTGGGCATCGACGAGCACGACTCGTGGGCGGGGGACGCGGTGGTCGAGCTGTACGCATCGCTGGGGGTCCCGCTGGTGCGCACCGACATCGCCAGCGCGGAGATGGTCAAGCTGGCCTCGAACGCGTTCCTGGCGACGAAGATCTCGTTCATCAACGAGATCGCCAACGTGTGCGAGGAGACCGGCGCCGACGTGGTCGAGGTCGCGCGCGGCATGGGCCTGGACACCCGCATCGGGCCACGCTTTTTGCACGCCGGCATCGGCTACGGCGGTAGCTGCTTTCCGAAGGATGTCGACGCGCTCAAGCAGCTGGCCGGCAACTCGGGCTATCACTTCCAGCTGCTGACGGCGGTGATCGAGGTCAACGAACTGCAGAAGCGGCGCGTGATCGCCAAGCTGCACAAGCACCTCGGCGGCCTGGCCGGCCGGCGCGTGGCGCTGTTCGGCCTCGCGTTCAAGCCCGAAACCGATGACATGCGCGACGCCTCCTCGCTCGTGCTGGCCGCGCGCCTGAACGCCGACGGCGCGCGCGTGGTGGCGTATGACCCGGTGGCCGAGGAGCAAGCTCGCAGGATGGTGAGCGGGATCGAGTTCGCCGGCTCGGCGCTGGAGGCCGCCGGCGATGCCGATGCGGTGGTGCTGGTCACCGAGTGGCCGGAGTTCCAGACGCTCGACTGGGGGCTGGTCGCCGAGCGCATGCGTGGCGTCCTGGTCATCGACGGGCGCAACGCGCTCGACCCGGACGCCGTGCGCGCCGCCGGCCTTACCTACGAGGGCGTCGGACGGTCGGCGCAGCGGCGCGCCGGCGAGCGGGAACCAGACGCGCGCGTGCCGGGGGGGTCTCGCTGATGCAGGCGGTGATCCTGGTGGGCGGCGAGGGCACCCGCCTGCGCCCGCTGACTTCGACCGTGCCCAAGCCGGTGGTGCCGCTGGTCGACCGGCCGTTGATCTCGTTCATGCTGGAGTGGCTGCGCGGGCACGGGGTCGACGATGTGATCATGTCGTGCGGCTTTCTGGCCAGCGGCGTGCGCAACGTGCTCGGCGACGGATCCGGGCTGGGCATGCGCCTGCGCTTCGTCGAGGAGCCCAACGCGCGCGGCACCGCGGGCGCGCTGAAGTTCGCCGAGTCGCTGCTCGACGAGCGCTTCGTGATGCTCAACGGCGACATCCTCACCGACCTCGACCTGTCGGCGCAGATCGCCCAGCACGAGGCGACCGGCGCCAAGGCCACGCTGGCGCTGGTGCCGGTGGCCGACCCCAGCTCCTATGGGCTCGTGCACCTGAAGGACGACCGCTCGGTGCGGGACTTCGTGGAGAAGCCGAGCGCGGATGCGATCGACACGAACCTGATCAGCGCCGGCGCGTACGTGCTCGAGCGCGAGGTGCTCGAGCTGGTGCCCGCCAAGCGCAACGTCTCGATCGAGCGCGAGGTGTGGCCGCTGCTGGTCGGCGAGGGCCTGTACGGGTTCCCGTCGCAGAGCTACTGGCTGGACATCGGCTCGCCCCAGCGCTACCTGCAGGGCACGTTCGACATCATCGAGGGCAACGTCCGCTCGCCGGTCAGCGAGCGGATGGGCAGCGACTGGCTGGCGGTGGACGAGGGCGCGGAGGTGAAAGGAAGGGTGATCCCTCCGGCCGTGATCGAGCGCGGCGTGCGCGTCGGCGACGGCGCGCACGTGGGCAGTCTGGTGGTGCTCGCGGAAGACGTCTCGGTGGGCCCGTCCTGCACCGTCGAGCGGGCGGTGATCCTCAACGGGAGCGAGATCGAGGAGGGCTGCGCGCTGCGCGACTGCATCGTGGCGGCCGGCTGCCGCGTCGGCCCGCGCACCAGGATCAGCGACGGCGCGGTGCTCGGCGAGGGCGTCACGATCGGCGCTGACAACGTGATCGCCGGCGGGGCGCGTATCTTCCCCGGGGTCGTGCTGCCCGACGGCGCGATCGAGTTCTAGGGAGCTTTACGATCTGGAATCCATCGTCCGACTCCAGGAGAGCAGCAGATGAGTGAAGGGCCCCTCACCGCCCGGCCGGGCGCGGAGACGCTGTCGCGAGCGGAGATCGCCAAGGTCGATAGCTCCGACCAGCTCAGCGACGTGCTCGCGCTGCCCGAGCACCTGCGCGATGCCCTGTGGCGCGTGGAGTCGGCGATCATGCAGGACTGGGACACCTCCGCCGGGCTGGTCGTGGCCGGCATGGGCGGATCCGCGATCGGCGGCGCGCTGGCGCGGGCGGCGCTCGGCGATCACGCCTCGCGGCCGATCTTCGTGACCCGCGCCTACGGGCTGCCGCCGTGGACCACGCCGGACACGATGGTGCTGTGCGCCAGCTACTCGGGCAACACCGAGGAGACGCTCGCCTGCTATGAGTCCGCCGGCGCGCTCGGCGCCAGGCGCACGGTCGTGACGACCGGCGGCCAGCTGGCGGAGATGGCCCGCGCCGACGGCGTGCCGGTGATACCGCTGCCGGGCGGCTTCCAGCCGCGCGCGGCGGTGGCGTACATGACCGTGGCCGCGCTGGAGGTGGCGGCGCTGTGCGGCGCGGGACCGCGGCTGACCTCGGAGATCGACGTGGCCGCATCCCACACCGAGCACCTGGTCGCCGAGTGGGGCCCGGATGCGGCCCAGGACTCCCTGGCCAAGCAGCTCGCCCGTACCCTCTTCGGCACCACGCCGGTGATTGCGGGCGCCGGCCTGACCACGCCGATCGCCTATCGCTGGAAGACGCAGATCAACGAGAACGCCAAGCAGCCCTGCTTCTTCAACGAACTGCCCGAGCTCGATCACAACGAAATCGAGGGCTGGGAGGGCGCGCCGGACGTGGGGCGCTTCTCGGCCGTGTTTCTCGACGACTCCGATGCGCATCCGCGCGTCAAGGCGCGCATGGAGCTGACCGAGCGCAAGATCGCCGGCAGCGCCGCGGCCAGCTTCCGCCTGGAGACGCGCGGGCAGACCTCGATCGAGCGCGTGATCTCGCTGGTGCTGCTCGGCGATCTCGTCTCGATCTACCTGGCCACGCTGCGCGGCGTGGACCCAGGCCCAGTGCGCGCGCTGGAGGAGCTCAAGCAGGCGCTCGCGCGCCATTGAGCATCTCCGCGCCGCGCCCGGCGCCGGCCGCGCCCGGCGCCGCCCCCGCCCAGGACGCGGTCGAGCGGCCAGCCGCCCCACTACCATAAGGACGCCATGATGAACCCAGCAGCGACGCTCGCCGAGACCGATTTCCAGGTGGCCGACATCTCCCTGGCCGACTTCGGGCGCAAGGAGATCACGCTGGCCGAGCACGAGATGCCGGGGCTGATGGCGATGCGCGCGGAGTACGCCGCCGCGCAGCCGCTGAAAGGAGCGAGGATCACGGGCTCGCTGCACATGACCGTGCAGACCGCGGTGCTGATCGAGACGCTCACGGCGCTCGGGGCGCAGGTGCGGTGGTGCAGCTGCAACATCTTCTCCACGCAGGACCACGCCGCGGCGGCCGTGGCGGTGGGGCCCGCGGGCACGCCGGATGACCCGCGCGGCGTGCCCGTGTTCGCGTGGAAGGGCGAGACGCTCGATGAGTACTGGCGTTGCGCCGAGCGCGCGCTGCGCTGGACGCAAGGCGAGGACGGCGCGCAGGCGCCGGGCCCCAACATGATCCTCGACGACGGCGGCGACGCCACGCTGCTCGTGCACAAGGGCGTGCAGTTCGAGCGCGCGGGCGCGGTGCCCGACCCGGAGCGCGCGGAGTCCGAGGAGCTGGCGGTGATCCTCTCGCTGCTGCAGCGCTCGCTCGCCGAGGACCCGCAGCGCTGGACGCGCATCGCCGCGGGAATCAAAGGCGTGACCGAGGAGACCACCACGGGCGTGCACCGGCTCTACCAGATGGTCGAGACCGGCGAGCTCCTGTTCCCGGCGATCAACGTCAACGACTCGGTGACGAAGTCCAAGTTCGACAACCTGTATGGCTGCCGGCATTCATTGATCGACGGCATCAACCGCGCAACCGACGTGATGATCGGGGCCAAGGTGGCGGTGGTGTGCGGCTTCGGCGACGTCGGCAAGGGCTGCGCGGAGTCGCTGCGCGGCCAGCGCGCGCGCGTGGTCATCACGGAGGTCGATCCGATCTGCGCGCTGCAGGCGGCTATGCAGGGCTTCGCCCTGCGGACGCTCGAGGAAGTGGTCGAGACCGGCGACATCTTCATCACCGCGACCGGCAACCGGGACATCATCCGCGCCGAGCACATGGCCCGCATGAAGCACCAGGCGATCGTGGGCAACATCGGACACTTCGACAACGAGATCGACGTCGCCGGGCTGGCGCGGGTGCCGGGCATCGAGCGCGTGAACATCAAGCCGCAGGTGGACGAGTGGGTGTTCCCGGACGGACACTCGATAATCCTGCTGTCGGAGGGGCGGCTGCTGAACCTCGGTAACGCCACCGGGCATCCGAGCTTCGTGATGAGCAACTCCTTCACCAACCAGACGATCGCCCAGATCGAGCTGTTCTCCAAGAACGAGCAGTACGACAAGAGGGTCTACGTCCTGCCCAAGCATCTGGACGAGAAGGTGGCCCGCCTGCACCTGGAGGCGCTCGGCGCGAAGCTCACCGCGCTCACCGACGAGCAGGCCGCGTACATCGGCGTGCCCGTGGACGGTCCCTACAAGCCCGACCACTACCGCTACTAGGCGGCCGCTGGCGGGCGCGCCGCTCACCGCGCGATGAGGACGATGGTGCTCGCCGCGGGCCTGGGCACGCGGCTGCGTCCGCTGACCTATCAGATCACCAAGCCGATGGTGCCGGTGCTGGACCGGCCGGTGATGGAGCACATCCTCGACCTGCTCGCCCGACACTCCTTCGAGCAGGTGATCGCCAACCTGCACTACTTCCCCGACAGCATCCGCGAGTACTTCGGCCCGCGCATCTCCTACCACTACGAGCCCGAGCTGCTCGGCACCGCCGGGGGGGTGCGGGCATGCGCGGACTTCCTCGGCGATCAGTCCTTCCTGGTGATCTCCGGCGACGCGCTGACCGACATCGACCTGGCGGCCATGGCCGCCGCGCACGCGCGGGCGGGCGGGATCGCCACGCTGGCGGTCAAGCAGGTGCTCGACACGCGCGAGTACGGCGTCGTGCTGCACGATCGCGACGGACGCGTGACCGGCTTCCAGGAGAAGCCGGACCCCCAGGAGGCGCTGTCGGAGCTGGGCAACTGCGGCATCTACATGTTCGAGCCCGAGATCTTCGATTACTTCCCCGAGCGCCCGTTCGTGGACTGGGCCCAGGACGTGTTCCCGACCCTGCTGGCGGGCGACGTGCCGTTCCACATCCACGAGCTGCGCGAGTACTGGAACGACATCGGCTCGCTGTCCGAGCTGCGCCGGGGCACGTTCGATGCGCTGCACGGCGACCTGCAGCTGCAGGTCGAGGGGCGCGAGCTGCGCCCGGGCGTGACGGTGGCCGACGGCGTGCCGCTGCGCACGGACACCGACGTCGAGGGCGCCGCCTGGATCGGCCGCGAGGTGCGCATCGGGGCGGGCGTGCGCCTGACGGGCCCGGTCGTGCTCGGCGACGGCGCGCGCGTCGGCGACGGGGCGCAGCTGCGCGAGAGCATCGTCCTCCCGGGAACCGAGATCGCGGCCGGGTCGATCCTGATCGGCGCGATCGCCGGGCAGGGCGACATCCTCGCCAGCTTGCGCCGGCGCGGCGCTCAGACGGTCTCGTAGCGCTCGCGCCGCTGCTGCTCGCGCTCGGACTCGGTCAGCGCGGCGATGAACAGGACGACCACCGCCGTGCCCATCACGAGCGACTGCTCGACGGCCATGATCAGCCCGGCGACCGCCTGGTCATCGCCGGCCGAGAGGCCCCACACGCGCGCGTGATGGACGTAGTAGGGGTACAGCGCCTTCGGCGCGAACGCCAGCCCCATGCCGAGCGCGCCGACGAACAGCTTGGTGGCGGCCATGTACACCACGGGGCCCAGGCCCGGCAGGCGCAGCCGCGCGCGGATGGGGGACAGCAGATGCCACCAGTACAGCGAGCCGGCGAGCAAGAAGCTCGCGTGCTCGAGCACGTGCACGGCTGGCCGGCGCAGCGCCTGGTCGTAGGCCGCCGGCACGTGCCAGGCCCACACCACGGCGACATACAGCAGCACCGCGAACGCGGGCGCGGCGAGCAGCCCGGCGCGCCCCTCGAGCTTGCGCACCGCTCTCGTGAGCGGCCGCAGCAGCACCCGCGTGAAGCCCAGGATCGCCAGTATCGGCGCCAGGTCGAGCAGCAGCACGTGCTGGAGCATGTGCATCGAGAACAGCTGCTCGGCGAGCGAGTCCAGCGGCGAGCAGAGCGCGATCAGCACGCACAGCAGCGAGCCCGCAAAGCAGCACAGGCGCCACACGGGGGCATCGGCGGCCCGCCGCGCGGCCGCCTGCGCGCGCACCCGCCGCCAGCGGCGCACGTAGATGCCGCCGATCGCCGCCACGGCGACGATCACTGGGGGGCTGAACGGCCAGGAGAGATTTGGCCCCATCCACGCCAGAGCGTAGACTCCGAACAGCTACATCTTCCACAGAAGGGAGCCTGTGATGCAGATCGCGATCAAGGGTCGCAACCTTCCCGTCACGGATGAGATCCGCAAGCACGCCGAGCGGCGTCTGGGCAAGGTCGACCGGCAGGTCTCCGAGCTCGCCCGCCTGGAGATCGAGATCTACCGCGAGCGCAACCCGCGCGTGGCCGACTGTCACGTCGCCGAGGCCACCTTGTACTTGAAGGGGGTAACGCTGCGCGCGCGCGACGCCTCGCCCGAGATCCTGCATTCGCTGAACCTGGTCACGGACGAGCTGGCGCGCCAGGTCAAGCGCCACCGCGACAAGCGGCGCCACCGCCGCGAGGCCCACGCCGCCGCGAGCGACCGCCGCTCCAGCGGCTCGCAGGCCCAGGTCGCCTCGCAGCCCACGATCTGAGCGGCTGCCGCTCGGCCGCGGGCAGGCGCAACGCGTCTCGCGGCGGGCGCTCCGCCCGGCGGCGCGCCTCGCGCGGCTAGCCGCAAGTCGTCTCGCAGGCGACGCCCGCGCCGGCGGCGCGCTCGCTTACGCGCGCCCGCAGCCCGCGAGACGGGCGGGCGCGCGGGCACCGACCCCGTCACGGCCTTCCTTGCCGTTACACCAAAAAATCTCGTGTTTTTGGCACAAGCCGAGATTCTGTTCTGATAGCTTCGATCGCCTGGACGCGAACACCGGTCACTCGGCCGGGGGGAGGATGGGAGATGAGCATCATCCGTTCACGGACTCCAAGCGGCTGGCGTGCCGCCGCGGTCGCCGCGCGCCTGTGCGCAGCGCTGGCCGCGCTGCTGTGTGCGGCGCTCGCGCTGCCCGGTGCGGCGCTCGCGGCACCGTCCTCGCTGCCGGCGAAACTGGGGACCGCGCCGCAGCCGGGCCCGCCGATCCTCTACCAGCCGCCCGCGAGCGCCCCCGCGCTTGAAAACGCGCCCGGCTCGATCTGGCACGCCGCGCCGATCCTCGTCTCCGGCGCAAGCGCCTACCGCGGCGGCGGCGAGTTCGTCTACCAGGGCTACGTGTACGACGACCACGGCGCCAAGCTGGTCGCGGACCGGACCAACCCAATGAACTCCCCGGGCGGCAACCCTTCCGGCGGCGATCTGTTCTCGGCGCCGGATGGCACCTACACCTACCCGACCGGGGCGGGCTATGACGAGAACGCCGCCAACCTGATCGAACTGCGCGTGCGCCCGACGAGCGAAGCGACCGCCTTCCGGATCACGCTCAACACGCTTGAAAACCCGAGCCTCGTCGCCACCGCGATCGCGATCGGCGGTACCGAAGGGCAGAGCCATCCGTTCCCGTTCGGCGCCAACGTCAGCGCGCCGGCGCAGCTGTTCCTCACGATCCACGGTGAAACGGCGGTGCTGACCGATGCCGTCACCGGCGCCGTCGTGCCCGGTCCGGCGCCCAGCGTCAGCGTGGACCTCGTGCGGCACCAGATCACCGTGCTGGTGCCCCACAGCGAGTGGAACCCGGGCACCTCCGTCGTGCGCCTGGCCGCCGGCGTGGGCCTCTGGAACACGGCCGCCGGCCGCTACCTGCTGCCGCGCGCCGAGGCCAACGAAACCGAACCCGGCGGGGCCGGGGAAGACCCCAACCCGCCCGCCTTCTTCGACGTGGCCTTCCGCTTTAACGCGCAGGAGCCGGTGCCGGGGACGCCCGGCCCCGAAACAAGCAGCGACCCCGCCTGGTGGCGTGAGCAGGCGCAGTCGCATGCGCTTCAGGCCGGCGACATCAGCCGCTTCCACGCCGAAGTCGACTTCTCAAAGCTCGCCAAACACGTCAACACCGACATGCCCGGCGAAGCCACCGGCGTGCCCCAGAGCGGCGTGTTCGACCGCATCCTCGCCTCGCACTTCTTCGAAGGCCAGGGCGCCGACTACGCCACGGGCGGCTGCGGCAAAGCGTCCGGGTGCAGCGGCGAGATGCGCGGCCAGCTGCAGCCGTATGCGATCTACGTGCCGCGCGGCCCCGTGCCGGCGGCCGGCTGGGGCCTGACCCTGCTGCTGCACTCGCTGTCGGCCAACTACACCCAGTTCGAGGGCACGCACAACCAGTCGCAGTTCGCCAATCGCGGGTCGGGCTCGATCGTGATCACGCCGTCCGGACGCGGGCCCGACGGCTGGTACTACGACCACGCCGGCGCCAACACGTTCGAAACGTGGGCCGACGTCGCGGCCCACTACAAGCTCAATCCCTCCTTGACCGATATCGCCGGCTACTCGATGGGCGGCTACGGCACGTACAAGTTCTCGACCCAGTTCCCCGACCTGTTCGCCAAGGCTCAGCCCACGGTCGGCCCACCCGCGCTGGGCATCTGGGTGCCCCCCGCCGAACCGACCGGCGGCGAGCAGACGCTGACGCAGCGCATGCTGGCCTCCGTGCGCAACATCCCGTTCCTCATCTGGGATGAGACCAGCGACGAGCTCGTGCCGATCGCCGGCGTGCGCGAACAGGTGAAAAAGTTCGACTCGCTCGGCTACCGCTACGAATTCGACGAATTCCACGTCGGCGACCACCTCGCACTCGCCATCAACGACGAATTCAAACCGGCGGCAGAATTCCTCGACACGGCCACCGTGCAGCCGAACCCGCCGCACGTCAGCTACACCTACAACCCGACGATGGACTTCCAGGCCGACGGGACCACCGCGGGGCACGCCTACTGGCTCTACGGCGTGGAACTGCGCGACTCGAGCGGCACCGCCCCGCTGGGCACGATCGACGTGCGCTCGGAGGGCTTTGGCGTCGGCGACCCGCCGGCGTCGGCGACACAGTTCGGCGCCGGCGTGCTCACCGGCGGGCAGCTCGGCGCGCTGCCCTTCACCAGCGAAAGCAAGACCTGGGGCGCCGCGCCCAAGACGCCCGCGAAGGACGCGCTGGACATACAGGCGACCAACGTCTCGCAGGTGACGATCGACGCCAAGCGGGCAAAGGTCGACTGCCGCGCCCAGCTGAAGGTCACGAGCGACGGGCCGCTGACGGTCAAGCTGGCCGACTGCGGCTAACGGTCGGCTGACGGCCGGACCCGACGGACCGGCGCGACGCGCGCTGGCGGCGCCCGCCTGCCGTCCGAGCCGGGCGGGGCGGTAGCTATGCTTTCCTCGTGCCCACCCTGCTGGATCGCGCGCTGAACGTCGGCGAGGCGAAGAAGTTCAAGGCCTATCAGCGGCGGGTGGCGCTGATCGGGGCGTTCGAGGCCGAGCTCGAACACGACACCGACGCGGAGCTGCGCGAGCGCATGGACGAGCTGCGCGAGCGCGCCCGCCAGGGCGAGTCGCTCGACGCGCTGCTGCCGGAGTGCTTCGCGGTCGTGCGCGAGACGGGCAGGCGCACGATCGGCCTGCGCCATTTCGACGTCCAGCTGATCGGCGGGATGGCCCTGCACGACGGTCAGATCGCCGAGATGAAGACCGGCGAGGGCAAGACCTTGACGGCCACCCTGGCGGTCGTGCTCAACTCGCTCGCCGTCCGCGACGACGGCTCAGGGCAGCGTAAGGGCGTGCACCTGGTGACCGTCAACGACTACCTGGCCAGGCGCGACGCCGAATGGATGGGCCCGATCTACGACGCCCTCGGCGTGAGCGTGGGCGTTCTGCAGAACATGCAGCCATACGAGGAGAAGCACCTCGCGTACGCCTGCGACGTTGTGTACGGGACCAACTCGGAGTTCGGGTTCGACTACCTGCGCGACAACATGGCCAAGGACCTCTCCGAAAAGGTCCAGCGTGGCCACCAGTTCGCGATCGTGGACGAGGTCGACAACATCCTGATCGACGAGGCGCGCACGCCGCTGATCATCTCGGGCGCGCCCGAACAGGCCGCCGACCTGTACGTGCGCTTCGCCCGCCTGGCGCCGCAGATGAAGCTCGGCAAGACCCCCGAAGGCATGGACCCGCGCTCCAAGCGGCAGTTCGTCGCCGACTTCGACTACGAGATCGACGAGAAGCACAAGACGGTCTCGATCACCGAGCAGGGCGTCGCCAAGGCCGAGCGCTTCCTCGGCATCGATCACCTCTACAGGGCCGAGAACGGCCACCTGGTCAACCACCTGATCCAGGCGCTGCGGTCCGAGTCGCTGTACAAGCGCGAGGTCGACTACGACGTGATCGACGGCGAGGTGAAGATCATCGACGAGTTCACCGGGCGCATCCTCGAGGGCAGGCGCTGGTCAGAGGGCCTGCACCAGGCGGTCGAGGCCAAGGAGGGGGTGGCGATCCAGGAGGAGAACCAGACGCTCGCCACGATCACCTACCAGAACTACTTCCGCCTGTACGACAAGCTCGCGGGCATGACCGGCACGGCGCTGACGGAGGCGACCGAGTTCATGAAGATCTACGAGCTGCCGGTCGTGCAGGTGCCGACGAACGAGCCGATGGTCCGCAACGACCGCAACGACCAAGTCTACAAGACCAAGGACGGCAAGTGGAACGCGGTCATCAAGGAAATCGCCGCGCGCCACGAGAACGGCCAGCCGGTGCTGGTGGGCACGATCTCCGTCGAGGTCTCGCAGTTGCTCGGCGATCGGCTGACCGAGCGCGGGATCGAGCACACGGTGCTGAACGCCAAGCCCGAGCACGCGGCGCGCGAGGCGGAGATCGTCGCCGAGGCGGGGCAGCCCGGGGTGGTCACGATCGCCACCAACATGGCCGGCCGCGGGGTCGACATCAAGCTCGGCGGCAACCCCGAGCACCTGGCGCGACTCCAGCTGGCGCGCGAGGGCGTCGAGCCCAGCGATCGCGAGTCCTACGAGCGCCGCGCGCGCGAGCTGCTGCCCGAGCTGGAACGACGCGTGCAGGAGAGCCGCGAGCACGTGCTGGCGGCCGGGGGGCTGTTCATCTGCGGCACCGAGCGACACGAGTCGCGGCGCATCGACAACCAGCTGCGCGGGCGCTCCGGACGCCAGGGGGATCCGGGCGAGAGCCGCTTCTTTCTCTCCGCCGAGGACGATCTCGTACGCCTGTTCGCGGGCGACCGCATCTATCGCATCCTCGACCGGCTGGGCGGCGTCGACGAGGAAGGCAACGAGGAACCGATCGAGGCGGGCATGCTCACGAAGCAGATTGAGAAAGCCCAGAAGAAGGTCGAGGAACAGAATTTCCTGATCCGCAAACGCGTGCTCGAGTACGACGACGTGATGAACGAGCAGCGTCGCGTGATCTACGCCTACCGCGACGAGGTTCTCGAGGGCCAGAGCATCGGCGAGGAGGCGCGCCGGCAGGTGGCCAGCGTGATCGAGCGCACGATCGAGGAGTACACAGATGGCGACTATGTCGAGGACTGGGATCTCGACGGTCTGTTCGTCGCCCTGAGCCAGTTCTTCCCGCTCGATCTCGACGAGCATGAGCTCGACCCCGACCAGGCCGATCGCGCGTCACTGATCGAGCACGTGAGCGAGCTGGCGCTCGAGCGCTACGACGAGCGCGAGCAGGCGCTGGGCGAGGAGTTGATGGGGGCGCTCGAGCGCTTCCTGCTGCTGCAGATCATCGACGAGCGCTGGCGCGAGCACCTGTTTGACATGGACTACCTGCGCGAGGGCATCCACCTGCGCGGCTTTGCCCAGATCGATCCCCTGGTGGCCTACAAGAACGAAGCCTTCACCCTGTTCGGCGACCTGATGAACAGCATCTGGACCGACTACACGCGCATGATCTTCAACGTTCAGGTCAACGTCGAGGCCCCGAACGGCGGCGCCGCGCCGCTGGGCGCGTTCGCCGCCGCCGGCAGCTCGACGCGCGCGGGACGCGTCTCCTACTCGGGTGGACACAGCGCGGTGGGCGCCGGAGCGCTGGCCGCCGCGGCCGCATCGGCGGGCGTCGTGGGCGACGCGGGCGCCGGCGCGTACGAGGGGGAGGAGCTGGAGCAGGCGCCGGTGGTGCAGCAGCGCGTCGTCGACGACGAGCACCAGCTCGGCCGCAACGATCCCTGCTGGTGCGGGAGCGGCAAGAAGTTCAAGAAGTGCCACGGCGCGTAGGCCGGCGCCTCGCGACCCGCTGATAGCGTGATGGCGATGGCTGCGACCGCGCCGACCGAGCCCACGCCGCAACGCCTGGCGGCCATTCGCGAGCAGCTGCAGCTGCTCGCGGACTATCTTTGACCCGGCTGCACTGGGCGAGCGCGTGGCGGCGCTCGAGGCGCAGATGGGCACGACGGACTTCTGGAGCGACTCCGAGCGCGCCGCGATCGTGTCGGCCGAGCACGCTCGCGCGTCGCGGCGACTCGAGGCGTTCAGCGAGCTGCAGCGCGACGTCGATGACCTCGACGGGCTCGCGCAGATGGCGCTCGAGGAGCCGGCGCTGCAGCCGGAGGTGGACGAGCAGATCGCCGCGGTTGAGTCGCGCCTGGAGGCGCTTGAGGAGCAGCGGCTGTTCTCGGGCCGCTATGACGCGGGCGACGCGCTGGTGAGCGTCAACGCCGGCGCGGGGGGCACCGACGCGCAGGACTGGGCGGAGATGGTTCTGCGCATGGAGATGCGCTGGGCCGAACGCCGCGGCTTCGAGGTGCAGCTGCTGGAGGTGAGCCCCGGGGAGGAAGCGGGCATCAAGTCCGCCACCTTCCGCGCCTCCGGCGAGAACGCCTACGGGCTGTTCGGTGCCGAGCGCGGCGTGCACCGGCTGGTGCGCCTGTCGCCCTTCGACTCGGCGCACCGCCGCCAGACCAGCTTCGCCGGCGTTGAGGTGGCACCGGTGGTCGAGGACGCGGGCGAGATCGAGATCGACGAGGACGACCTGCTGCTCGACACCTACCGCGCGTCAGGCGCCGGCGGGCAGCACGTGAACAAGACCGACTCGGCCGTGCGCATCACGCACCGACCCACCGGCATCGTGGTGCAGTGCCAGAACGAGCGCTCCCAGTCCTCCAACCGCGCCACCGCGATGTCGATGCTGCGCGCCAGGCTGCTCGCGCTGCGCGAGCGCGAGCGCGAGGAGGAGATCGCGCGCGAGAAGGGTGAGGCGCAGGATGTCAACTTCGGCTCACAGATCCGCTCCTACGTGATGCACCCCTACACGATGGTCAAGGACCACCGCACCGGGGCTGAGGTGGGCGACGTCGAGCGCGTGCTGGGAGGCGATCTGGACGGGTTCGTGCGCGCGTACCTGCTGCGCGCCGCGTCGCGGGGACGCTAGCCGTGGAGGAGGTGCAGGCGCTCGTGCGCAGGGCGCTGGCCGAGGACGTCGGCTCAGGCGACGTCACGACCGCCGCCACCGTCGACGAGGACGCGCGCGCGCGGGCGCTGATCACGCAAAAGGCCGCCGGCGTGCTCTACGGGCTGGCGCCGGCGGCGGCGGCGTTTGCCCTGCTGGACGAGCAGGCCGTGACCGAGCCGCTGGCCGAGGAGGGCGTGTGGCGCGAGCAGGCGGGGCCGGTGATGGCGGTGCACGGGCGCGCCCGCGCGCTGCTCACGGCTGAGCGCACGGCGCTGAACTTCCTCGCCCACCTGTCGGGCGTTGCCACGATGGCCGCGCGCGCGGTGCGGGCGGTGGAGGGCACGGGCACGAAGGTGCTCGATACCCGCAAGACGACCCCCGGCCTGCGGGCGCTCGAGAAGGCAGCCGTGCGCGCCGGCGGCGCCGACAATCACCGCGCCGGCCTGTACGACGCGATCCTGATCAAGGAGAACCACATCGCCGCCGCGGGAGGCGTGGCGCGGGCGATCGCGCGCGCCCGCGCGCACGCGCCCGAGCTCGCCGCTACGCTCGAGGTCGAGGTGCGCGACGCCGAGGAGATTGAACAGGCGCTGGCCGCCGGGGCCTCCCGCCTGCTGCTGGACAACATGGACGAGCAGCGCCTGCGCGCGGCGGTCGCCCAGGTGGCGGGCCGCGCCCAGCTGGAGGCAAGCGGCGGCGTGACGCTGCAGACGCTGAGGGCGTGTGCGCAGACGGGGATAGAATGGGTCTCGATGGGCGCGCTCACCCACTCCGCGCCGGCCCTCGATGTGTCCATGACCCTGGAGCTGTGCTCATGACGCGCCTCGAGCCACCCCGGTCATGCGCGCGCCCCAGCCCGCCGAGGCCCGCTCGCTGATGGCCAGCGCGCTGCCGATGGCTCCCGCGCAGGCGAGCGCGCCGGCGCTCAGTGCGACCGAGATCGCGTGCCTGCAGCGGGAGGTGCGGGCGCTCGCGGCGGAGCGCAACGCCGTGATACTGGCCCACAACTACCAGCTGCCCGAGGTGCAGCAGGTGGCCGACTACGTGGGTGACTCGCTCGGGCTCTCACGCCGCGCGGCGGGCTCCGACAGCGACACGATCGTGTTCTGCGGCGTGCACTTCATGGCCGAGACCGCTTCCGTGCTATGCCCCGACAAGACCGTCCTGATCCCCGATCCGGACGCCGGCTGCTCGCTCGCGGCCTCGATCGATGCCGAGCAGCTGCGCGACTGGAAGGCACGCTACCCCGATGGCGTGGTGGTCATGTACGTGAACACCACCGCCGAGGTCAAGGCCCTGACCGACTACTGCTGCACCTCGGCCAACGCGGTGGAGGTCGTGCGACACGTCCTCGCCACCCACGGCGAACAGACCGAGATCCTCTTTGGTCCCGACATGTGGCTCGGCGCGTACGTCGAGCGGCAGCTGGGTCGCCGAATGCACGTGTGGGACGGCGAGTGCCACGTTCACGCCGGCATTCGCCCCGCCGACATCGAGGCCACGCGCGCGGCCCATCCGGGGGCTGAGTTCCTCATCCACCCCGAGTGCGGCTGCACCACCAGCGTGATGGAGTACGTCGCCGCCGGCGACGTGTCGGCGGAGGGCGTGCACATGCTCTCGACCGGGGGCATGCTCTCCTACGCGCACGCGGCCGAGCGCGAGGTCAAGCGCGCCGGGGGCCAGCCTGGCAACGGGAGCGCCGCCGGCCCCATGCGCGAGGCGGTGGTGGCAACGGAGACCGGGATGCTCTACCCGCTGCAGATGGCGGCGCCCGACGTGCGCTTCATCGCGGCCAACCCCGAGGCGTCGTGCGTGTACATGAAGATGATCACGCTGCCCAAGCTGCGCGACTCGCTGCGCCACATGCGCCACGAGGTGCGCGTCCCGGAGGAGATCGCCAGCCGCGCCCGCGTGCCGATCGACCGCATGGTCGCGATCGGTTAGAACTCGTCCGCAGCGTGCGGTCCCACGCACGCCACCGCGAGCTCGTCGGCCACGCTGGAGGCGGCCTCGCGAACCTCATCGAAGCTGACCGCGTCGAGCCGCGCGATCGCCTCGTCTGGATCGACCGACTCGCCGAACACGATCTGCTGGTTGGCGCCGTAGCGTGCGACCGCGCCGGTGTTCTCGAACGCCAGCACGCGCCGGCCGGCTGCGTAGGCGCGGGCCCGCGCCACCTCTGCCTCAGTCGGGCCGTGCTCGCTCAATTCGGTGACGATCTCGCGCATGCGCGTGTAGGCCTCGATGCACTTGGCCGACTCGAGCCCCGACCCGAGCTGCAGGATCGGCACGTCGGCGAGCGCATGATCGACGGCATAGACCGAGTAGCACAGGCCGCGCTTCTCACGGATCTCCTCAAACAGGCGCGAGCCCATCGAGCCGCCGAGCAGCGTCGAGTAGATCGTCAGTGCGGCTCGCTTGCGTGCGTCCCTGACGGGCACCGCCGGACGGTAGATCATCCGCAGGTGCGACTGGTTCGTGTCGCGCTGGTCGACGAGCACCTGTGGCGCGAAGTCAGGCGCCGGCTCATACGGCTCGGGCGGGGCCAGCGCGGGGAAGCGCGCGAAACACTCCTGCACAGCCGCGGGCGCGGGCAGATGGTCGAGGTTGCCAACCAGAAACGCTCCTCCGCGGACTCCCGCCCAGCGGCGCTCGCGGAAGCCGACGATGCCCTCGCGCGTGAAGCTCCTCAGGTTCTGCTCCGGACCGAGCACCGTGCGCCCCAGCGGGTGCTCGCCGAACGCGGCCTGGTCGATCAGGTACTCGGCGACCGTGGAAGGCTGGTCGTACGCCCGGTTGATCTCCTGGATCACCACGCCCCGCTCGCGGTCCAGCTCCTCGGCGTCAAGTCGCGGGCGCCCGACGAAGTCGGTCAGCAGGTCGATCGCCTCGGGCGCGCTCTCTGCGCGCACGGTGATGTGGAACGCGACCAGGTCGTGACTGGTATAGGCGTTGAGCACTCCCCCCAGCCGCTCCGCGGTCTCGTTGACGTCCTTGTAGGTGGGGTACTTCTCCCCACCCTTGAACACGAGGTGCTCGAGGAAGTGAGCCGTTCCATTCTCCTCGGGGCGCTCGCTGCGCGCGCCGGCGTCGAACGCCACCAGCACCGTGAGCGCCCGCGTGCCCGGCAAGCCGATGGCGTGCACAGGCAGCTCGTTGGCGGCGACGGTGCTGGTCTGGATGACGCTCACCGGCGTACCTTAGAAGGTCGCAGCGAAACCGCTTGGGTGCAGGCGCCGTGCGCACACGGCGAGATGGCCCGGCGCCCGCGCGACGCCGGCGGCGATGCGGCTCGATGGCGCACCCGCGTACGGCGCCTCGGATGGGGCTGACGCATACTCTGCGAGGGCCGTGTCCAGACGCCGACAGCCGCTTCGCGTTGTGCTGGTCCTTTGGGGCCTGATCCTGCTGGCCGCCGGGCTGTGGCTGGGCGGGCATCCGGAAGAGCTGCCGGGCTTCGCGCGCTCGCTGTTCGTCTCCGACCGCCAGACCCGCGTGGTCGACGAAGCGATCAATCGCATCGCGAACGACTACTACCGCCCGCTCGCCAGGAAGCGCTTGGCGGACGCCTCGATCGCGGGTGTGGTGGCGAGCCTTGGCGATCGCTTCTCGCACTATCTCAACGCGCAGGAATACCAGGAATTCAACCAGCCGCCCCGGTTCACCGGCATCGGCGTGGCCGTCGATCCCAATCGCAGCGGACTGCTAATCGCGCGGGTGTTCAACTCCTCGCCGGCGGCCCGTGCGAGGCTGATGCCGGGAGACGTGATCGTGACCGTGAACGGGCGAAAGCTCGCCGGGCTCTCCGCGGAAGCGGCCGCCAAGCTGATCAAGGGCCCGCCCGGAACCGACGTGCGCCTGGGCGTGCGCGAGCACCGCGCGGGCCGCACGCTTGTGCGCACGCTGCTGATAACGCGCGCGCTGATCTCCGAGCCCGTGGTCGACTCGGCGCTGCGAACGGTCGGCGGGATCAAGCTCGGGGCCGTCTCGCTCGCCTCCTTCAGCCCGGGGGCGCACGGCGAAGTCAGCGAAGCCGTGCGGAACGAGCTGCGGCAGGGAGCGCGGGGGATCATGCTCGACCTGCGCGCCAACGGCGGTGGCCTGGTGGAGGAGGCACGGCTGACCGCGAGCGTGTTCATCGCCAAGGGAGTGATCGTGATCACGCGCGGGCGCCGCCAGCCGACCCAGACGCTGACCGCCGCGGGCCACGCGATTTCCGCTTCGATCCCGGTGGTGGTGCTGGTCGATCGCAACACGGCCTCCGCGGCCGAGATCGTCGCGGCGGCCCTGCAGGATCACCACCGCGCCACGATCGTCGGCGCGCACACGTTTGGCAAGGGCGTGTTCCAGGAGGAGCAGCCGCTCTCCAACGGCGGCGCGCTGGACATCACGGTCGGCGAGTACTTCACCCCCAGCGGCCGCAACCTGGGCGGCGGGGGGGTCAGGGAGGGAGCGGGCATCACACCCGAAGTGCTGGTGGCGCACGGCGTCGACACCGCGCGCGGCCTGAACGTGGCGCTGGGCACGCTCGCCGCGAAGCTGCGGTGAAGCGCGCGCGCCCACGCGCGTCGCGGCCGCACCGCCGGGCGGCCACGCGGGAGACGCGGGTCGTGTGGCCGCCGAGCCAGCGCCAGAGCGCGCGCGAGGCGATCCAGGAGCTGATGCGCGCGCGCGGCCTGGCGGGTGGCTTCGATCGCCAGCTTGAGCGCGAGGCTGACAAGGCGTGCGACCGGCTGCCCGAGGACGGTGCGGGAGACCCGGGCCGGCGTGACCTGCGGGGCCTGGCGGCCTTCACGATCGATCCGCAAAGCGCGCGCGATTTCGACGACGCACTGTCGGCCGAGCTCCTGCCCGACGGCGGCGTGCGCGTGTGGGTACACATCGCGGACGTCGCGGCCTACGTGCCGGAGGGGTCGGCGCTCGACCTGGAGGCCCGCAGACGCGGCACGAGCGTGTACGTGCCCGGCGGGGTCGAGCCGATGCTGCCCGCGGTGCTCTCAAACGACACCTGCTCACTGGTCCCCGGCGCCGACCGGATGGCGGTCACGGCCGAGCTCGAGTTGCGGGGAGCGGAGGTGGTGCGCGCCTCGTTCTATCGCTCGATCATCCGCTCCGACGCGCGCTTGGACTACGAGCGCGTGGACCGCATCTTCACCGGCCGCGCGACTGCCGAGGAGCCGTGGGCGGCGCCTCTGGAGGCGGCGCGCGAGGCGGCCGCGGCGCTGCGGCGCGCGCGCGAGCAGCGCGGCGCGCTCGTGCTGGACTCGGAGGAGCCCGAGTTCCTCTTCGACCAGCAGGGCAACGTCGGCGAGATCCGGGCACGCGCGCAGACCGAGGCCCACCGCCTGATCGAGCACCTGATGATCGCCGCCAACGAGGCCGTCGCCCGGCTGTTGCAGCAGCGACGCGTGCCGTGCCTCTACCGCGTACACGAGCGCCCCGACCCCCAGAGCATCGCGCTGCTGGTCGAACAGCTCGCCTCGCTGGACGTACCGACTCCGCCTATGCCCGAGCACATGACCTCAGCACAGGCGGCCGAGCTGGTGGGCGAGATCTCGAGGCTCGTGGCTTACACGGTGCGCCGCACCGGACGCGGACACATGGCGCTCGGCTCGCTCGTGCTGCGCTCGCTGAAGCAGGCCTACTACTCGCCCAACAACCTCGGACACGCGGGTCTGCGCTCTGCGGCGTACTGCCATTTCACCTCGCCGATCCGCCGCTATCCCGACCTCGTGTGCCATCGCGCGCTGCTGTCTGCCGTCGGCACTGGCGAGCCGGCGCCGCGAGCCAGCGAGCTGGTCGAGCTCGGCGCGTGGGCGTCCGAGCGCGAGCGCGCGGCGATGACGATCGAGCGTGACGCCGATGACATCGCCCGCTGCTTTGCCCTCGAGGAGCTGCTGTATGAGTCCGGCTGGGAGCGGATCTTCTCCGGAGAGGTCGTGGGCCTGATCGCCGCGGGCGCGTTCATCGCGTTCGGCGGCCCGCTCGCCGGCGGCAGCGCGGGCCCCTCGCGCGCGGCGGCCTTGCCGGCCGAGCGGGCGTCCGGCATGCACGTGTTCGAGGGCCTGTTGCCCGTGCGGCGGATGAACGCGGGCCCGACGCAGGGCAGCGCTCGCGCAGCCCGTGCCGCCACGCCGGGCACGGGCGAGCGCGCGAGCGAGTGGTGGGAGCTCAGCCAGCTCGGAACGACCCTGCGCGGTCAGCGCACCGGCGCCACGCTGCGCCTGGGCGACCGGATCGACGTGCGCGTCGCCCGCGTGGACGCCCCGCGCGGCCGGGTAGACCTGCTCCCGGCCCCGCTCGAGCCCGATGGGTAGGCTCGGAAGGCGATGGCGAAGGGCAAGCGCAAGCGCAAGGTGGGACCTGGCGATGTGGCATCCAACCGCTACGCCGCCCACCGCTATCAGCTGCTGGACCGGCTGGAGTGCGGCATCGTGCTGGAGGGCACCGAGGTCAAGGCGCTGCGCTCCTCGGGGGCACAGCTGAAGGACGGCTACGCCGCCATGCGTGACGGCGAGCTGTGGCTGCACAGCGTGCACATACCGCCGTACGGCCCGGCCGCACGCGAGAACCACGATCCCGAGCGCGCGCGCAAGCTGCTCTTGCACCGCCGCGAGCTGGACCGCATCGCGGCGCGCGCGCAGGAGCGAGGCCTCACGCTGGTGCCGACGCGCATCTATTTCTCCGGCGCACACGCCAAGGTCGAGATCGCGCTGGCGCGGGGCAAGGACCTGTACGACAAGCGCCAGTCGCTGCGCGAGCGCGAGACCAGGCGCGATATCGAACGAGCCGTGCGGGAGGCGCGCCGCTGAAGGTCAGGCCGCGTCGATGGCGTGGCTTACAGGTGCCTGAAGCTGTGGCCGCCGGAGGCGAGTATGTGCGTCTCGTGCATGCCCAGGGCGAGCAGCGCGATGAGCCCGACGTAGACGGCGCCCACGAGCAGGCGGCCGCGGCGCGGGACGCGGTAGTAGGCGGCCTGCTCGAGCGAGCGCGTCTTGCGCGCCCGCCAGCGACGGTGGGTCTCGAGTCCACCGAGCAGGACGAACAGCAACAAGAAGGGATTTCCGGTCAGCAGCAGCAGCGCGACCAGCGCGCCGAGCCCGAGGAACCACATCGACGGTGCCATCGCCGCCATCGCCCGCCCGCCGTCGAACGGGACCACGGGAACGAGGTTGATGAGGTTCAAAAAGAAGCCGAAGTAGGCCAGTGCACGCAGCAGGTCGCTGTTTGCCGCCTCGGCGACCACGAGACATGCCGCCGCGCCCACGGTCCCCAGGATCGGTCCGGCGAGACCCACGCGCGCCTCGGCGAGGGCGTTCTCGCCGAGCGACTTGGCCGAGATCATGGCGCCAAGGAACGGAATGAACATCGGCGCGGTCGCCCTGATCCCCTCGCGGCGGAGCTGGATTACGTGACCCATCTCGTGCACGAATAGCAGCACCACCAACCCGACCGCAAACCACCAGCCGAACCACAGCGAGTATGCGGCGACGGACACGAGCGCCGTGCCGGCGGTGGTGAGCAGCTTGATCTTGGGCACCAACAACAGCAGCCCCTTGATGGCGGCGAAGAACTTCGCGATCAGCGCCACGATCGCCGCGAGCACGCCGCCGACGCGCCGGCGCAGGTTTCGTAGGCCGGCGCCCGCCGCGCGCGGCTCGCCGAACGCGTCCCCGCCCGCGCCAGGGAGGACCTCGGGCGAGCCTGGGCGAGAAGGCGGCAGCGCTCCACCGGGAAGCGCGTTGGCTGCGGAGGGCAGGTATGTCTCGCCGCTGTCCATCGGCTCATTGTGGCAGCAGCGATAAGCGCACCCTAAGAACCGTTTTTCACGCAAGGTGCGCGGACGAGCGGCAGCTGGCCTTGCGCTTGGGCTGCAAACAGAGTTACGTTGCCTTCGACGCGGAACCGAGCCGCAAAGAGCGAGGCCATGAGGTGTGAGGCCGTGCCACCCGCGAAGCGAGACCTCGGGTCTGGTGGACGGGTCCTCAAAGCGGCCCGGGCCCGCGTCGCTTTTTTGCTGCTGCCTGCCGGTGCCCGCCCGGCGCTGGCGGGCGCCGCTAGACTTCAGACGAGCAAGCATCCTCGGGGACGACAGGCTTCGACGCGGTCGGTTCGCGAGGATGGTGGCGAGTCGAGGTTCCGGGCGGCCTCGTAAAACACCCGGAAAACCATAAGTGCGGACTCTCACGAGTACGCCCTCGCCGTTTAGCAACTAGCTAAATCGTGAGGTCTCGGCCCCCGCTCGCCTGCGGCTGGGAAGACCGGGATCAGAAAGCAGGCTCACCCGGCGAGGTCCGCCTTCGCCGAACCGGGGAAGTCAAAGAAGGCTGGTCTCCCGCAACCCGGCCGGCGAGGCGCGCGGGAGATGAGATCAGAGCGCCGGCTACGCTCGTAGAAGCCATCCTCACGCGATCGTGGACGTGGGTTCGATTCCCACCGTCTCCACTTTTTTTGCCTGCAAATGGGCAGTTTTTGGGTTTTTTGTTTTCGGCTTTGAGGGCAGGTACCGCCGAGGCGGAGCCCTTACTTTGCCGGACAGGGCATCTCCTTCCACTGATCAAGGCGTCAGCTGAGCGTGTCGGCAGACGATCGGATGCCGCCCCCACCAGGCGCCCCGCGAGCGCGCATCGAGACGACCGCCTAGCGACCAAAGGGGCAGTCGACGCTGACTCCGGCGAGCAGCGCGACCTCCTCACGGCGAAGCCCTGGAACGCGGCGGTTGTCGCCGTAGATCGGCAGGCCTGCTTGGTCTGGCGTGATCTTGGCTCGCCGGGAGGTCAGGAACTCGCGGATCTCGCTCCTGGTGTCCACAGAACTCAGGGTACGCCCGCTGGCATGACGCTGGGAGGGTCTGTCAGTACCTGGAGCAACAGGGACTCTCAGTCCGCGCTCAGCTGTGCTTCCTTGTGAGTCCTACCCGAGATCCGAGAACGGAGGCACATTGCCATGAAACACATTTCGCTGGGCGGACTCGACGTCTCCCGCATAGGACTGGGCACGATGGCGATGTCCGGCTATTACCTCGACCCGGGCAGCAGCGACGCTCAGTCGCTCCGCACGATCCGCCGGGCTCTCGAGCTCGGCGTCACGCACGTCGACACCGCCGAGATCTACGGCCCCTACGCGAACGAGGAACTCGTCGGCCGCGCTCTGAAGGGGCGGCGCGACGGTGTCGTGGTGGCGACGAAGTTCGGCTTCGTCTCGCACTCCGGCGGTGGCCCCGGAGTGCTCGACAGCAGCCCGGCGAACATCCGGGCCGCTGTCGAGGGCTCCCTGAAGCGGCTGGGTACCGACCGCATCGACCTCTATTACCAGCATCGGGTCGACCCGAACACCCCCATCGAGGACACCGTCGGCGCCCTGGGCGAGTTGGTGGCAGAGGGAAAGGTCCTGCACATCGGACTGTCCGAGGCCGGACCCGAGACCATCCGCCGCGCCCACGCCGTGCACCCGATCGCCGCGTTGCAGACCGAGTACTCCCTGTGGACCCGTGACCCGGAGGCCGAGCTGCTGCCGCTGCTGCGCGAGCTGGGCATCGGCTTCGTGCCCTACTCGCCGCTCGGGCACGGCTTCCTCACCGGGACGATCCGTTCCCCGGAGGAGTTGAGCGACGACGACTGGCGCAAGACCAACCCGCGCTTCACCGAGGGCAACTTCGAGAAAAACCTCCGCATCGTCGATGAGGTCGGGGCCGTCGCTTCCGAGGCCGATGCCACACCCGCGCAGGTCGCGTTGGCCTGGCTGCTCGCGCAGGGCGACGATATTGCCCCGATCCCCGGCACCAAGCGGGTCTCCCGCGTCGAGGAGAACACCGCAGCCGACGGCATCGAGCTGAGCGCGGAGCAGATCCAGCGGCTCAACGATCTCACGCCGGCCACCGGCGAGCGCCACGAGGAGGCGCAAATGTCCACCATCGACCACTGATGTAACCCCTTACCAAGCGAGAGGAGACTTCTGCGAGGCTGCGTCCTGACTCGAACCCGGTGCCCCTTCCGTTTGCCCCGGCGATCCTTTTCCTCACGCTCGCGGCGTCGCGGTCGTCGAGGCGGCGACGTGGTCGAGAAAGCGACGGCAGATTTCGGTTCCCAGCTCGTTCCAACGATCGATTTGGCGGCGGGTCGTGGTAAGCACCGCAGCCCAATCAACATCGGCGCGGACGGCGTCCTCATCGCTTCGGTAGTCCTCGATCCAGCCTGCGATCGTCTCGTCGGTCACCTCGGCGTGGAACTGGATCCCCCACCAGGGCGTCGCGCGCAGTCGAAAGGCCTGAAGGTAGGCTGAGCTGCGCGCCAGCGCCACGGCCTCCGGCGGCGCCAGGAGCTCGTAGCTATGCCACTGGAAGCTCTCAAACCGCGCAGGCAGCGGCCCGAGTAGCGCATCGCCTTGAGCCTCGAGCGTGAGCTCGACGCTGATCCAGCCGATCTCGGGCGCAGCGGCTCGTTTAGCGCCACCGCCCGCAACCTCCGCCAGCAGCTGAGCCCCGAGGCAGACGCCTAGCGCAGGCGTTCTGCAAGCTAGCAACTCTCCCAACAGCTCCTTCTCGCCGCGCAGCCACTCATGCTCGCGCTCTTCGTCGACGTTCATCGCGCCGCCAAACACGAGCACGGCGCCGAACGAGTCCGACGCCGGCACCGCTGTCTCCGCGGGTATCCACTCGACGACCTCGTCGCCTCGCGCGGCTGCCACGAGGTCGAACACGCCACTTCCTGCCGCGCGTTCGTGGACGATCGACAGCACGCGCATGGCGTCAGTGTCACAGATCAGCTCCGCCCCGCCGAGCTGCTCCCGCACGGCGCGTGCTCGGTGTACGGTTGGACGCGATGAACGTCCTGGCGATCGATCAGGGCACCTCCTCGACAAAGGCGCTCGTCGTCGCCACCGGCGGCGAGGTGTTGAGCGAGAGCAGCGCTGCCGTCACGCCACGCAGCGCAGCCGGGGGAGCCGTCGAGCAGGATCCGGAGGAGCTCTTCCAGTCGATCGTCACGGCCGGCCGGGCCGCACTCGCGTCCGTCGATGGGGCGGTCGAGGCGGTCGGCGTGGCCAACCAGGGTGAGACGGTGCTGCGCTGGGATCTCCAGAACGGCCGGCCGTTCGGGCCGGCGCTGAGCTGGCAGGACCGCAGAGCCGTGTCGGTGACGCGCGAGCTGGGCGACCACGCCGAGCGCTTGACCGAGCTCACCGGACTTCCGCTCGATCCCTACTTCGCTGCGCCGAAGATGACGTGGCTCGCGCGCGAGGGCGGCGAGGAGGGGGTCATCACCACGGTCGACGCGTGGTTGAACTGGCGCCTCGCCGGAGCGTTCGTCACCGACGCCGCAACCGCGTCGCGCACGCTGCTGATGGATCTCGCGGGCACGACATGGTCGGCGGAGGCGTGCGCGCTGTTCGGCATCGACCCGGGCGCTCAGCCGCAGATCGTCGATTGCGACGCTGCGGTCGGCGAGACCGGCGCTTTTGGAAAGCCGCTGCCCGTGACCGGCCTAGCGGTCGACCAGCAGGCAGCGCTGTTCGCGGAGTCCTGCTTTGAGGCGGGCCAGGCCAAGTGCACATACGGGACCGGCGCGTTCATCCTCGCCAACGCCGGCGAGCGCGTCGCCCGGTCGCGCTCGCGGCTGGCCGCCTGCGTCGCCTGGCGGCTTAAGGGCGCGACGACATACTGTCTCGACGGCCAGGCGTACAGCGCCGGATCGGCCGTGTCGTGGCTGCGGGAGCTCGAGCTGATCGACGAGGCCGCCGACCTGGACCGCAGCGGCGGTGAGGACGAGGAGGTGGTTTTCGTCCCCTCGCTCGCCGGGCTTGGAGCGCCGTTCTGGGCGCCCGAGGCGCGCGGCGCCTGGCTCGGACTCTCGCTGGCGACGCACCGCGAGGATCTCGTTCGCGCGGTCGTGTCGGGCATCGCCGCACAGGTCGCCACGCTTGCTCGCGCGATGGGAGAAGACGCGAGCCGTCCGCTCGAGCGCCTGCGCGTCGATGGCGGCCTCACGAGGTCGTCCACGTTGATGCAGGCGCAGGCCGACCTCCTTCAGGTGCCCGTCGAGCTCTACCCGTCGGCCGACGCCACCGCGCTCGGGGTGGGAGCGCTCGCGCGGCTGGGCGCCGGCGGCGCGAACACGCCGGTCGAGGCCGTCGGGAGCTGGGCACCGGCCGCCGTGTTTGAGCCGCGGATGTCATCCGCGGAGGCCGAGGATCGCCTTGCCCGCTGGCAGGCGGCCGCGCTCGCGCTGGCCGAACTCTCGCGCGCACAGCGATGAGCGCGGCGCGACCGGAACGCGATGTCGTCATCGTGGGCGCGGGCGTCGTCGGCGCCGCGATCGCGCGCGAGCTTTCCCGCTTCGAGCTGCGCTGCACGATCGTCGAGCGCGCCCCCGACGTGGGAGCAGGGACGAGCAAGGCCAACACGGCCCTGCTGCACACCGGCTTCGATGCCAAGCCCGGGACGATCGAGGCTCGGCTAGTCCGTCGCGGTCACGAGCTGCTGAGCGCCTACGCCCATCGGGCCGGGATACCCCTGGAGCGCATCGGGGCTCTGCTCGTCGCGTGGAACGAGGAGCAGCTCGGCGCGTTCGCACGGATTGTCGAGCGCGCACGCGCAAACGGGTACACGGCGATACGCGAGATTGGGGCCGACGAGCTTTACAGGCGCGAGCCGCACCTCGGGCCGGGCGCCGGCGGGGCCCTCGAGGTACCTGACGAGGGCATCGTGTGTCCGTTCACGACGCCGCTCGCCTTCGCTACGGAGGCCGTCCTCGCTGGGTGTGAGCTGCGGCTGGGGGAGGAGGTCACGCACGTCGAGCGGAGTGGTGACGGTGGCACGTGCGTGCACACGAGCAAGGCGACGCTCACGACCCGCTTCCTCGTCAACGCCGGCGGCCTGCACAGCGACGAGCTCGATCGCATGCTCGGCCACGACCGCTTCACCGTGACTCCTCGCCGCGGCGAGCTGATCGTGTTCGACAAGCTCGCGCGACCGCTGCTCGATCACATCCTGCTGGCGGTGCCGAGCGCGACCACGAAGGGTGTCCTGCTCGCGCCCACCGTCTTCGGCAATCTGCTCCTCGGTCCGACGGCCGAGGACATCGAGAACAAGCACGACACGTCCTCGACCCGCGAGGGCCTCTCCTACCTCCGAGCACAGGGAGAGCGCATCTTGCCCGGGCTGTCCGACCACGAGGTGACCGCCGTCTACGCGGGTCTGCGCGCCGCGACCGAGCACGCCGACTACCAGATCACGATTCACGCCGCTGAGGGTTATGCGTGCGTGGGCGGGATCCGATCGACGGGACTGTCGGCCTCCATGGCGATCGCCGAGCACGTGCGCCTCGAGCTCGCCGATGCGGGGCTGCAACTCGCCCCCAAGCCGCATCCGCCGAGCGTGCGCATGACGAACCTCGGCGAGGATTTCCCGCGCCCTTACACACAGCCCGAGCGGATCGCCGAGAACCCCGACTACGGCCGGATCGTCTGCTTCTGCGAGCGTGTCACACGCGGTGAGATCACCGACGCGCTGTCTGCGCCCATCCCGCCGGTCGACCTCGACGGCCTGCGACGCCGCACGCGCGCGCTGATGGGCCGCTGCCAGGGCTTCTTCTGCGGCGCCGAGGTTGCGGCGCTGCTCGACGGGAGGCCCGACGCGGGTGTCAGCGTCTGACGCCCCGGTCGTCGTCGTCGGGGGCGGTCCGGCGGGCCTTGCATGCGCGATCGAGTTGCGCCGCCGCGGCGTGGCCGATGTGGTGGTGCTCGAGCGCGAGCAGCAGGCGGGTGGAATCCCTCGCCACTCAAACCATCAAGGCTTCGGCGTGCGCGACGTGCACCGCCTCATGTCGGGCCCGCGTTACGCCAGCCGCTACGTCGCGCACGCACGCCGGTCGGGAGCGCGCGTTGAGCAGGAGACGATGGTCACGGGCTGGTCCGGGGTCGGTCATCTCGAGCTGACGAGGCCAGCCGGGCGCTACATGCTCGCACCCGCCGCCATCGTGCTGGCGACCGGCTGCCGGGAGCGCCCGCGCGCGGCCCGCCTCGTGGCCGGATCGCGACCCGCCGGCGTCATGACCACGGGGACGGTGCAGCAGCTGGTGGCGTTTCGCGGGCAGCGTTTCGACGGACGGGCGCTGATCGTCGGCGCCGAGCACGTGAGCTTCTCTGCGCTCATGACACTGACGCACGCCGGCGCGAACGTCGTCGGGATGGTCACCGAGCTGCCGTGCCATCAGTCGCTTGCCGTCGTGCGCGCCGCCACGCGGCTCCGTTACGGCATCCCGCTGTGGACGCGGAGCACCGTGACCGCGATCCACGGCTACCCGCGCGTCGAGGAGGTCACGCTCGAGGATCTCGACTCGGGCCGCTCGCGCAGAGTGGGCTGCGAGACGGTGGTCTTCACCGCAGACTGGATACCCGACCACGAGCTGGCGGTGCTTGGAGGGATAGAGCTGGATCCGGGCACGCGCGGGACCCGCGTGGACACGGCTTTGCGGACGAAGCGCCCCGGCGTGTTCGCCGCCGGCAACGTGCTCCACGGAGCCGAGCCCGCTGACGTCGCCGCGCTCAGCGGTCGTCACGCGGGCGCGTCGGTGGCGCGCTGGTTGTCCGCCCATGGCGTCTGGCCGTCGGCGGTCCCGATCGCGTGCCGGCCCCCCCTGCACTGGATCTCACCCAACGCCGTCGGGTCCGCCGCAGAGGCGCCGCCGCGAGGTCGCTTCGCGTTGCGCTCGCGCGCATTTCTGCGCGGTCCCGAGATCGAGATCAACCAGGATAAGCGCTGCCTCTGGCGCGGCACGGTGAGGAGACTCGGACCCGGCCGCTCAGCCAGTTTGCCCGCCGGTTGGGTCGCCTCCGTGGACGCAGACGGCGGCTCGATCGACGTCGCGCTGGCACACCCAGGCGGGCGCGCTTGACTGTCAGTCGGCCTCGGAGGTACGCTCAATTACACAAATTGTGGAGCAAATGGGGAGGCTCGCAAGCGACACCGGGAGGCGCAATGGCACAGGTCAAACCGCAAATCGGTCACGACGAGCAACGTCTCGCAGAGCTGGGCTACAAGCAGGAGCTAACCCGCGCGTGGAGCAGCTTCACGAACTTTGCGATCTCGTTCACGATCATCTCGGTCCTGGCCGGGTGCTTCACGAACTTCTCGTTCGCGTGGACGGCCGGCGGGCCGATCGGCATCTCGATCGGATGGCCCGTGCTCTGTCTGTTCGTGCTGCTGGTCGCAGTGTCGATGGCCGAGCTGACCTCGGCGATGCCGACCGCCGGCGGTCCCTACTGGTGGGCGGCCAAGCTGGGCGGCAAGGGCTGGAGCTGGATCACGGGCTGGTTCAACATTGTCGGCCTGGTGGGCATCGTCGCGGGCGTCGGCTACGGAGCGGCGCAGTTCCTGCACGCTTTGCTCAGCATCTACGGGCTGAAGATCTTCGGCGAGCACTTCGCCGACACGAACCCCTCGCACGTCCTCCACCAAACCTTCGTTCTGTACCTGATCATCCTGATCGGCTACACGCTCGTGAACATCTTCGCCGACCGCCTGCTGGCGATCTTCAACAACGTCTCCGTCGGCTGGCATGTGCTGGGCGTGCTCGCGATCATCCTCCTGCTGGCGCTCGTGCCCTCCCACCACCAGGATGCGGGCTTCGTGTTCGGCCAGCGCTTCAACAACACCGGCTTTCACGGCGGCCACACAACCGGACTGTTCTTCTGGCTGTACCTGCTGCCGATCGGCTTCATCCTGACCATGTACACCCAGACCGGATACGACGCCTCTGCCCACACCTCCGAGGAGACGCGCGGCGCCGCGCTCAGCGCGGCCAAGGGCGTGTGGCGGTCGGTGTTCTACTCGGCGATCGCTGGCTGGGCGGTGCTGCTCGCCCTCGTGTTCGCCGCCACCAACGTACCCGCGATCACCGAAAAAGGCGGCGGCTCGATCCCGGTCATCGAAACGGCCTTGACCTCGGCAGCGGCTAAGGCGGTGCTGCTCATCTGCACGGTCGGGCAGCTGTTCTGCGGCGCGGCGGGCTTGACCAGCGCGTCGCGCACCTGGTTTGCCTTCTCGCGAGACCGCGGGATGCCCGGCTGGCCGCTCTTCCGACGCCTGAACCAGCAGCGCGTGCCGCTTTACGCCGTGATTGCCGTGTCGATCGCCGCGTTGATTATCACGATCCCGGCGTACTTCGGCAACAAGGTCGGCTTCCCCTGGGCGTACTTCGCGATCACCGCGATCTGCACCGTGGGCCTGTATCTCGCATACATCATCCCCGTGTTCCTGCGCCTGCGCATGGGCAACCGCTTCCAGCCCGGGCCGTGGACGTTGGGACGCCATTACAAATGGATAAACGTGGGCGCCATCGCGTTCGTCGTGCTGGTCGTCTATGCGCTCGATATCCCGACCGTGCCCGCGGGCGTGCCGTGGAAAGGCAACTTCAAATTCGAATCGTTCAACTACGCGCCGCTGGTGCTGGTCATCGGACTGCTCGTGGGGATCTGGTGGTGGCTCGACGCCAAGAACAGGTACACCGGTCCAGTGCGCACGATCGACACGGACGAGCTCGGGCATGTGCTCACGGAGGAGCCTGCATCTCCCGCGCCGCCGCCGGCCCCGCCACCGCCGGTCGAGCCGCCGCCAACGCCTGCGAGTTAGCGAGCGCGGAGCTCAGCCGCGCTCGAACATGCGCACGCGCTCGTAGTCGGTGACGACTTCGTCGAACAGGCGTTGCTCAGTGCGGCCGTAGTTGAGGTAGTGGCGCCACACCTCCTCGCCGAACGTGCGCTTGGCGAAGTCGCTGGCCTCCCAGCCGTCGACGGCCTCGCGCAGCGATGACGGGAACGGCTCAGCCTCGCCCGCGGCGTACGCGTTGCCGACCAGCTCCGGGCCGGGCTCGATCGCATTCTGGATGCCGTCGATGCCCGCCGCGAGCAGCGCGGCGAACCCGAGGTAGGGATTCACATCCGCCCCGGGAATCCGGCACTCCATCCGGCGCGACTGCCCGTGACCGACGATGCGAAAACCGCACGTGCGGTTGTCGCGTCCCCACGAGATCGAGGTCGGTGCCCAGCTCTCGGTCGCGTAGCGCTTGTAGGAGTTGACGCTCGGCGCGACGAACAGCGCGAGCTCGCGTACGTGCTTGCGCAGGCCACCCAGGTAGTGGCGAAACACGTCGGTCTCCTCGTCGCCGTCGACGAAGGCGCTCTTCGCCGAATCGCGATCGACGAGGCTCATGTGAATATGGCAGGAGCTGCCGATGTCCTTCTCCGACGGCTTGGCCATGAAGCTGGCCGAGATGCCGTTGAGGTTGGCGATCTCCTTGACGCCGTTCTTATAGATCGTGTGGCGGTCCGCCGCCGTGACGGCGTCGGCGTAGCGAACGTTGAGCTCGTGCTGCCCGTACCAGGCCTCGCCCTTGGAGAACTCGACCGGGATCCCAGCGCCCTGCATGCCGCGTCGCAGCTGCTGGATGAACGGCTCGTCCATCGTGGTCGCGAGCACGTGGTAGTCGAGGATGTAGGGGATCGTGGGAGTTAGGTCGCGATACCCCTTGCTCCACGCCTCCGCGTAGCTCTCCTTGTAGAGGTAGAACTCGAGCTCGGAGCTCATCATCGGCGTATACCCCAGCTCGTTAGCGCGCTCGTACTGCGCAATCAGGACCTGCCGCGGCGACTCGACCACCGGACCGCCATCGTGTGAGACGACGTCGCACAGTACGAGCGCCGTCGAGTCGAGCCAGGGGATCCGCCGCAGCGTCGAGATGTCGGGAGCGATCCCGAAATCGCCGTAACCCTTCTCCCAGTTGGCCATCTGATAGCCCGGCACCGGATCCATCTCCATGTCGAGCGCGAGCAGGTAGTTGCAGCCCTCGACGCCGTGGGACGACACCTCTTCCAGGAAGTACTCGCCCTGGATGCGCTTGCCCATCAGCCGTCCCTGCATGTCGGTGAAGGCGGCCACGATCGTGTCGATCGTTCCCTCCCTGATCTCCCGCTCGAGCTCCTTGAGCGTCAGCATCCCCCGCAGCTCGCCGGGTCCCCCCGGACGGCTGGCGCGCTCCCCGCTCCTCGCCTCGATCGCCATTAGGTGATTAATACTCCCTAGCCGACGACCGCGCTACCGCAATAGCATCCCGGCAATGATCACCGTGCGCGAGCCCGCTACCGAGACGGTGCTCACCGAGATCCCGGCGGCCGATCGGTCGCTGCTGGACGCCGCGGTCGCGCGCGCGAGGGAGAGCGCCCCGGCGTGGCGTGCGCTGACGCCGCGCGCCCGCGCGCGAGCGCTGAGCGACCTCGCCGCCGCGCTCGAGCAGCATGTCGAGGAGCTCGCGCTGCTTGAGGCGCGCAACGCGGGCAAGCCGATCGCGGACGCGCGTGGCGAGATGGAGATGGTCATCGACGCGTTCCGCTACTACTCTGGCGCGCCGGAGCGACCGCTCGGCGAGACGATTCCGGTGGCGGGCGGGCAGGCCTTCACGGTTCGTGAGCCGCTCGGCGTTGTCGGCCTGATCACGCCCTGGAACTTCCCGCTCTTGATCGCCTCATGGAAGCTTGCCCCCGCGCTCGCCGCCGGCAACGCCGTCGTGCTCAAGCCCGCGGTGCTGACGCCGATGACGGCGCTGCGTTTCGAGCAGCTGGCGAGCGAGGCGGGCATACCCGAGGGCGTCGTCAACGTCGTGGTCGGCGCCGGCAGCACGGTCGGCCAGCGCTTGGTCGAGCATCCCGACGTAGCCAAGATCGCGTTCACCGGATCCACGGAGGTCGGTCGCCAGATCGCGGCCGCCGCCGCGCCGACGATCAAGCGGGTGACGCTCGAGCTCGGCGGCAAGTCGCCGAACATCGTCTTCGCCGATGCCGACCTGCAGAAGGCCGCCGCGGCCGCCCCGGCGGCTGTCTTTGGCAACGCCGGACAGGACTGCTGCGCGCGCTCGCGCATCCTCGTCCAGCGCGAGGCGATCGATGAGTTCATGCAGGAGCTCGAGCAGGTAGTGCGCTCGATCCGGGTGGGCGATCCGCTCGATCACAGCACGCAGATGGGACCGCTGATCTCGGCCGGGCAGCGCGAGGCGGTCTCCTCGTTCCTCAACGGCGAGGCGCCGATCGCGATCCGCGGCAGCGCGCCGGAGGGGCCCGGCTACTGGTTCCCCCCGACCGTGCTCGCGCCAGTTGACCCGCATGCGCGCGCCGCGCGCGAGGAGATCTTTGGGCCGATCGCGGTGGTGATCCCGTTCACCGATGAGGCCGATGCGATCCGGATCGCGAACGACACGATCTACGGGCTGTCGGGCTCGATCTGGACGCGCGACGGCGCGAAGGCGCTACGGGTCGCGCACGCGTTGGAATGCGGAGTCCTGTCAATCAACTCGAACACCTCGGTGCGCGTGGCCACGCCGTTCGGCGGCTTCAAGCAGTCGGGCTACGGCCGCGAGCTCGGCCCGCACGCACTCGACGCCTACACCGAGGTCAAGTCGATCTTCTTCGCCACCTCGTGAGGCTCCAGGGCAAGGTCTGCGTCATCACGGGCGCCGCCGGCGGAATCGGCGCGGCGACCGCCGCGCTCTTCCAGCGCGAGGGCGCCAAGGTGGTGGGCGCCGACGTCGCCGAGAACGCTCCTGGCGATCTCTCGCTGCAGGTCGACGTCACGCAGGAGGGCCAGGTCGCGGACATGTACGGGCGCGCGCGCGAGACGTTCGGACGCATTGACGTGCTCTTCAACAACGCAGGCATCGCGCCGAGCGACGACGCTTCCGCGCTCGAGACCACCGCCGATGCTTGGCAGCACGTGCAGGACGTGAACCTCAAGGGCGTGTTCCTGTGCTGCAAGCACGGCATCCCGCATCTGCTCGAGGGCGGCGGCGGCTCGGTGATCAACACGGCCTCGTTCGTCGCCGTGATGGGCGCGGCGACATCGCAGATCTCCTACACCGCCTCCAAGGGAGGCGTGCTCGCGCTCTCGCGCGAGCTGGGCATAGAGTTCGCACACCGTGGCGTGCGCGTCAACGCCCTGTGCCCGGGTCCGGTCGACACGCCCTTGCTGCGCGAGCTGTTCGCCAAGGACCCTGAGCAGGCCGCGCGCAGGCTTGTGCACGTGCCGATGGGACGCTTCGCGCGCGCGGAGGAGATCGCGCACGGCGCGCTGTTCCTCGCCAGCGACGAGGCAAGCTACGTCACCGCCTCCACCTTCCTGATCGACGGCGGCATCAGCGGCGCGTACGTGACGCCCGTGTGACGGGAGCGCGTTAGCCGCTCTGATGTGCGAACGGAGCAGGGGCGCCGCGTGTACCACCGCCGACATACGCTCTGCTCATGACCGATCGGCACGCGATCGCGCTGCGTCGGGCCGCCGGGCTCACGGCCGCGACCGTGGTGTGGAACCTCAGCGTGGGCATCACCGCCGTCACGACGGCGGTGGCGACGGGCAGCCTTGCTCTGATCGGTTTCGGGGTCAACGCCGTCGTCGATTCGTCCGTGTCCTCGCTGCTCGTGTGGCGATTCCGGGCTGCGGCCTCGGGACGCTCCGAGCACGCGGAGGCGGTCGAGCGCCTGGCAGTGCGCGTCGCGGGTGCCGCATTCACGATCATCGCCGTCTATCTGTCGGTGCAGGGGGCGCGGGCACTGCTGGCGGGCAAGCGGGCAGATACGTCTGTGTTTGGGATCGCGGAGGGGGTGGCAGCGCTGGCCGTGCTGCCGTATCTAGCCGTCGCGAAGTACCGACTCGCCCGCCAGCTGCACAGCCGCGCGCTACACGCCGACAGCCTTCTGACCGCCTCGGGCATTGCGCTGGCGATCGTTGCTCTCGCGAGCCTTCTGGTGCAGCGCGCAACCGGATGGCGCTCGGCCGACCCCGTCGGAGCGCTGCTCATCGCTGCGGCTCTTGCCTGGCAGGCGTCCCGCTCTCTGTGCGGGCGCTAGTGGATTTGCCAGCGGCAGGCCGCTTGCGTGGCCTCAGGCAACGGCGGCGAACAGACGCCATGTACCAGGCACGCCCTTGAGCACATGTTCGCCTCTATCGGCGAATTCGATACGCGAGCCGGCAACTAGGTCCTTCACCGTCGAGGACACGAGCACCTCGTTGGCTTCCGCCTGCTGGGCGACCCGGCTTCCGATGTGCACGGCGATCCCGCCCACGTCGTCGCCTCGGCGCTCTAGCTCGCCCGTATGTACACCGGCGCGCACGCGGATTCCCAGCCGTCGTGCACCATCGCTGATCGCCATAGCGCAGCGAATCCCCCGCGCCGGACCGTCGAATGTTGCGAGGACGCCGTCCCCGGTGCTCTTCACTTCGTTTCCAGAGAACCGCTCGAGCTGCCTCCTCACCATCTCGTCGTGGGCGTCCAGGAGCTCGCGCCAGCTTCTGTCGCCGATATCGCTGGCCTGCTCGGTGGACGCGACGATGTCCGTGAACAGCACCGTGGCCAGCACACGATCGTCGTCGCGCTCGCTGCGCGAACCGGTCAGGAACTCCTCGATCTGGCCGACCACCTCGTCGGCGTTCTGCTCCCAGGGATAGTGATCGGTGCCCGGTAGCTCGACCAGCGTCGCGCCGGGGATGTGGGCCGCCGTGTAGCGACCGTAGTTGACGTTGATCCACCGCTCGTCAGACCTCTGCAGCACCAGCGTCGGCACGCGCACCGTGGGCAGCACCGGGCGGATGTCGATCTCGGTGTTGACCTCGAGCAGGGCCACGGCCGCGCCGGGACTGGCGGCCGAGCGCCAGTAGTGCGCATACCATCCCCGGGCGCTCTCATCGCCAGCGAGACTGGGCGTGCAGAACTCCACGCCGCTGCCATCGGGAGTCCCCCAGCTGTTCTCCATCGCCTCGCGAAGCAGATCCCAGAACTCCGCCGTCCAGGCCCACGGACACTCCTCGTCGGCCAGCCCGATCACGAACGGGGCAAACAGCACCATCGCCGCCGTGCGCTCCGGATAGGTGGCGGCGAACATGATCGCGGAGCAGGCCCCCTCCGAGGTTCCGAACACGGCGGCACGCTCCGAGCCGACCGCGTCCAGCACGGCCTGCATGTCGTCCATCCGATCGTCCATCGTCGGCACGCCAGCGACTGGATCGGACAAGCCCGTCCCGCGCTTGTCGAACAGGATCAGCCGGCAGAACGATGCAAGATGCTCGTAGAAACGCACGATCGCCGGCCTGCTCCAGGAGAACTCGATGTGCGAGCACCAGGAGTTGGCGAAGATTAGATCGAACGGGCCCGATCCCACCACCTGGTAAGCGATGTGAACCCCGTCGGGCGCCTTGGCGTAGCGCGTCTCGGGCATGACCGCCGGCATGCGACGAGTATCCTCGGCGCGCGCCCCAAGGACAAGCTTGCTCGTCGCACCGAACCGGAAGCAAACGGACGTCGCCGCGTCACTCGCTCACTGGGACAACCTTCGCAAGACGGTCGCAGCATCGCCGGGCCGAGGGGCCGTGATCGGCTCTGCGACGCCGTTTTCGACGTGTGGTGTCGCACCAGTCGAACCCACCGTCTCCACTACGATCAGGATCCGACTCGGCGCAAGCCGAGCATCGGCAGGTTTCGCACCACCGCCTCCACGGGTTCGCCCTCGAGTCGGTTCAGGCGGGCAAGCCTTCGGGCGATCACGCGGCTGTAGATCGGGTGGGCGTCGCGGAAGGCCTCTGCCCTGGCGCGTCCCTCGGCCTCGTCCAGCTCGCGCCACGCGACCGGCCGCTTCTCGCCTCGGACGTGAATCTCCACGAGTCCGCCAGCAATCACGTTTTTGTACCAGTCGGAGTCTCTGCTCCACATCGGTGAAACGAAGATCTCCCCCCGGTCGGGATCCTCGGCCAGTATCGAGAGCGGCGTCTTATACAGCCTGCCGCTCTTGCGCCCGCGATTGACGAGGATGAGCACCGTCGGTGGCGGTGAGAGCACCGGAATCAACCAGCGGGTGCCATTGCGATCAAGGGCGCCCGTCATCCGCAGGGCGCGGCCAAAGACTCGCGCCATGCGCGACTTGCCACTCACGCCGCGCGATCAGCTCGGGTATTCGTCTTTGCGCCAGGCGCGGGGCTCGTCGGGCTCAGCCTTGGGCGTTCGCTGAAGCAGAAACGAGTGGTATGGCGCGACGAACGGATCGGGTGCCATCACCGTGTAGGTGTGGTACACACGTCCGTTCTCGCGCGCGAAGGCGATGAAGCTCGGGCCCTCGCGCAGCCCGTCCTCGAGCTTGGCTCCGACCTGTCGCCCCCAGTCCTCGAGCCACTCGGGGGGGTTGTCGATCATGTTCTTGACCTCGGGGATCTCCTGCGCCTGCTCGGGCGTGAGCGCGAGCCCGAAGTCGAACGGAAACTCCGTCCCATACGTCGAGACGTACGGGAACTGCCAACCCATCCGCTGCTTGTAGGCGACGAGCCGATCGATCGGCGCGCGCGAGAAGCAGATGAGCGTCACGTCGCGATGGTTCAGATGCACGCGCGTGGCGTCGAGCTCATCCCCCAGGTTCGAACAGCCGGGGCAGGCGCCGAGCTCGTAATCGGGCCCGAACATGATGTTGTAGGCGAGCAGGTGCGAGCGCCCGTCGAAGAGCTCGGCGAGCGTCTTCTTCCCTTCCTCGGTGTCGAACTGGTACTCCTTCTCAACTGAAACCCAGGGGAGCTGACGGCGCTTCTCGGTCACCTTCCGGCCGAGCTTCGCGTGCTCGGCCTCGAGCTTCGCAAGTGCGTCCCGAGCCGCCTGCCATTGCTCGCGGGATCCAACCTTGTGGTCGGGCATGTTGACTCCTTTGGCCGTTCGTCGTGTCGGCGTCGGCGGCAGTGGCGTGTCGTCGGTGGCCGCCTGCCGGCGCCCGTACGTTAGGACCGGTACGCCACGGCGGACTAATCGCCGCGTCGCACCTGTCGAACCCTCGGTCTCCATATTTTGGCGGCGGGCGCTGTTGGCGGCCGGCGTGGGTAGCTTCAAGGCGGAGCATCCCGGTCTATCCACGTCCATGCCGGGGTGGGGTCGTCCCGGGCGAGGCGTCCGCTGGGGTCGCGCCGACGCCTCCTTACGCGGTGCGCCATCATCGCCTGCGGTGGCTGATCGCGAGGATCTCGACTTCACCTACTCGCTGACCGATCGGATCTTTCGACTCAGCATGGGAGAGCTCGCCGACTTCAGCGGAGCCAAGTACGACGGCAACTTCTCGCTGAGCCTCGAGGAGGCTCAGCGCCGCAAGCACGAGTACGTGGCCGAACAGCTCGGGATCGGACCGGGCAAGCGGATACTCGACTTGGGCTGTGGATGGGGTGCACTATTGAACTTCATCGGCGATCGTGGCGGTACAGGAATCGGCGTAACCTTGTCGGCTGCGCAGGCGGCAGCCTGCAGGCGCCACGGCCTCGAGGTCCAGCTCTTCGACGCGCTGCAGGTGAGTCGAGAGAGCTTCGGTGGGTTCGACGCCGTGGCGAGCCTGGGCGCGTTCGAGCACTTCTGCTCGCCGGAGGAGTACCGCGCGGGCCGCCAGGAGGAGGTCTATCGCGGACTGTTCGCACGGATCGCGAGCGTCCTGCCCGACCGGGGCCGCTTCTATCTGCAAACGATGGTGTTC
>VAWK01000020.1 GCA_005885515.1 Actinomycetota bacterium
CTGCTGGACCACTACCGGCTGGTATTCGAGAAGCGGCAATGAGCTGAGCCTCAGACCTCCAGCCCGACCTGGCTAGCCGCGGGCACGCCGCCGTTCGCACGCGTGCTTTTGGGGTATGCCCGCCCTACGACCCGCGCGGCTAGGGGATCGCGTTGCGCGCGTGCGCGAACGTGACCAGGCGATTGAGCTCCTCGTCCCATAGCTTTAGTCGCACCGCGCGAAGACCG
>VAWK01000046.1:0-14669 GCA_005885515.1 Actinomycetota bacterium
TGGCGGCGCATGGGACAACGCCAAGAAGCTGATCGAGGACGGCGCCTACGGCGGCAAGGGCTCGGACGCGCACGCGGCGTCGGTGACCGGGGACACGGTGGGCGATCCGTTCAAGGACACCGCCGGCCCGGCGATCAATCCGATGATCAAGGTCTCCCAGATCGTGGCCATCCTGATCATCCCGATCATCACCTGATCGCGCGGCACGCCGGTCCGCGTCCGGCCGGGCGACCCCTGTCACGCAACCGGCTCGGGTCCTAAGCTCAGTCGAGATGGGTCGAGGGTTACACCGCTCCGGCACGCTGGTGCTGTCAGCGCTGATGGCGGTGATCGGTGTTGCGTTGATCGTGGAGGCGATCGTGGGGGTGCGGCACGGCTCGGTTTCGCTGCTGCTGGTGATCGGCGTGCTATTCGTCGCCGCCGGCGTGGGCAGGCTGTATGCGCAGCACAAGCGAGGGTCCGCGCGTGAGTAGCCCGCGGGATCGGGGCGACGGCGCGGGCCGGGGACGACTCCGCGCGGCCGACGCGGAGCGCGCCGCGCACGAGCTTTCGGCGCGCTCGATATCGACGCTGCGCCGCAGCGTCGGCTCGCCGATCCTATTCGCGGTCGTCTACACCTCGCTGGCCAGCGCCGTCTACTTCTCGCTCGGGGTGATCGCCGGGCGGGCGCTCGGGCTGACGCCGCTGGTGTTCGTGATCGCCGCGGGGCTTTTCACCCTCACCGCGATGACCTACGCCGAGGGCGCCTCGATGCACCAGGAGCGCAGCGGCTCGACGGTGTTCGCCCGCTACGCGTTCAACGAGCTCGTGAGCTTCATCGCCGGCTGGGCGATCCTGCTCGACTACATCATCCTGATCGCCGTCACCGCGTTCTCCGCCACGCAGTACGTGCGCGTGTTCTGGAGCCCGCTGGGACACCGAGGCGAGGCCCTGGGACTTGCGCTGGTGTTCATCGCGGTCGTCGTGCTGGGCAACATCCGCGGTCTGGGCGGCCGCCGGGCGCGCCGGATCGGGCTGCTGGTGATCGCGGACCTCGCCGTGCAGTGCTTTGTGGTCGTGCTCGGCCTGGTGCTGTTCTTCGACCCGGGGACGCTCGTGAACCCGATCCATCTCGGCAGCGCGCCGCGCTGGTCTGATCTCATCTTCGCCCTCACGGTGGCCGTGGTGGCGTTCACCAGCCTCGAGTCCGCGGCGGGGCTGGCTGGCGAGGTGAGAGTTTCACGCGGCGCGCTCAAGCGCCTGATCGGAAGCGGCACCGTGACGGTGTTCGTCCTGTACGCGGGCATCGCGCTGGTGGCGGTGACGGCGCTGCCGGTGCACGGTGGTCACAGCGAACTCGGCACGCGCTATATGAACGCGCCCATGGTGGGCATCGTCGCGCACCTGCGGCCTCACGACCTGGCCGAGGTGATGCGATACACGGTCGCCGCGCTCGGCACGTTGACGCTGGTGGCGGCCGCCAACTCGGCGATGCTGGGCCTGTCGCGATTGGCGTACGCGCTGTCCACCAATCGACAGATCCCGAGCGGGCTCGGGCGCCTGCACCCGCAGCGCTCCACGCCTTACGTGCTGATCATCGTGGCCGGAGCGATGTCCGCCGCGCTCGTGGTCCCAGAGGATCTGGACTTCCTGGTGGGGATCTACGCGTTCGGCGCGATGCTGGCGTTCACGATCGCGCATCTGTCGGTGTGCCGGCTGCGCTATCGCGAGCCGGACCGCGACCGGCCGTACCGCGTGCCGCTGTCGGTTCAGGTGCGCGGCGGGGCCCTGCCCCTGCCGGCGGTCTTCGGCATGCTCGCGAGCGCTGCGGCCTGGGTGGCCCTGCTGGTGGTGCACGAGCCGGCGCGATACGTGGGGCTCGGCTGGATGACCGTGGGCGTGGTCCTATACGTGATCTATCGCCGCGCCGACGAGACTTCGCTGCTGCGGCGCGTGACCGTCTCGCCTGAGGTCCTGCGCGCCGAACCGCCGCGCGAGCGCGATTACGGCTCGATCCTGGTGCCGCTGTTCGGAACCGAGCTCGACGAGGACATCGTGCACACCGCGGCGCTGCTCGCCTCGGGCGAGCCCACCGATGAGGCGGCGATCGACAGGGCAACGATCGAGGCGGTGTGGTTGTTCGTGATTCCCATGTCGCTGCCGCTTGACGCGCGCCTCCCGGAAGCACAGCTCAAGGCTGCGCGTCAGGCCCTCGCGCGCGCCAAGGCGGTGGGGGAGGAGTACGCCGGCGTGGAGGTCGCCACCGCGACCGTGCGCACGCGGCGCGCGGGCTACGCGATCGTGGACGAGGCCAAACGTCGCGGAGTAGAAGCGATCGTTCTGGGCGCCGAGGAGCCCTCCTTGATCCGTGGCGGCGCCAGGTTGGGCGGGCGTGGAGGGCGACTGGAGAACTACGTCGGCGACGTCACCAAGTACGTGATCAGCAAGGCGACTTGCCGCGTGATCGTGACCGCGCCGCCGGCGCGCGACGGCGTAACCAGCGGTCGGGCGTCGCTTGCCACCGCCGGCCGCTAGATCCGCCGCGCGCATCGTCTAATGTGCGCGCATGTTCGTCTTGATCGTCGGCGCCGGCCGCGTTGGCTCGGCGGTCGCGAAGTCGGCGCTGGCCGCCGGTCATGAGGTCTCCGTGCTCGATGAGGATCCGCTCTCGCATGAGCGGCTGGACGCCGGGCAGTCCAAGAGCTGGGAGGACTCGGGCGGTCAGTTCACCGTCGGCACCGCGCTCGAGATCGACGCTCTCGTGCAGGCGGGAATCGAGCGGGCCGATGTGTTCATCGCCTCGACCGACGGTGACAACACGAACCTGATCATCGCCCAGATCGCACAGCGGCGCTTCGGGGTCGAGCGTACGATCGTGCGGGTAATGGATCCCGCTCGCGCCGGCTGGTACGGCGAGCAGGGGCTGCACACGATCTCGCCCACCCAGCACGCGATCGAGATGTTCGAGCGCGCGCTCCAGCTCGAGCCGGCCTAGCCATGTACGCGATCATCGCAGGCGGCGGCAAGGTGGGACGAAACCTGGCGCGCGAGCTGATCAGCAAGGGTCACGAGGTGACCGTGATCGAGTCCTGGCGCGAGCGCTACCTCGCCCTGGAGGAGGAATTCGAGCACACCGCTCAGTACGGCGACGCGACGGAGCTGTGGGTGCTCGAGAGGTCGGGCATCCAGCGAGCCGATGTGGTGATCGCGGTGACCGGGGACGACGAGGACAACATGCTTGTGTGCCAGGTCGCCAAGGAGAAGTACCTCTGTGACCGCATCATCGCGCGCGTCAACAACCCGCGCAACCACGACCACTTCAGGCTGCTGGGGATCCAGCCCGCGGTATCGGCGACCGACCTGATCCTGCGCCTGATCGAGCACGAGGTCCCGCGCTATGGCCTGGTCCACCTGCTGGCGCTGGAAGAGGAGCGGCTGGAGATCATCGAGCTGGAGGTCAACCCCGAGGCGCCGACGGTGGGCGAGCGGATCTCGGACATCGCGCTCCCGGAGGGCAGCCTGATCATCTCGGTGCTGAGAGAAGGCGCGGGCTTCGTGCCCAAGCCCGACACCGTGATCCAAGCCGGCGACGGCGTGCTGCTGGTGCTCAACCCCGGCCTCGAGGACGCGATCACGTCCTACTTCGCGCCGGACGGGCACGGGGGGTAGGGGCCGTGACGGTCCCCGGCAGCACCGCCTCTCGGGCCTGACGGCGACGGAGCTCATGGCGAGGGCGTGTCTGGTATCGGGCCGCGGTCGCGTGCGCCGTTGCGCCCTCCCCAGGTATCGGTTTGGCTGTGGCAGTTGGGACACAGCAGCGCGAGGTTCTCCAGACGGTTGTCGCTTCTGTCGCCGTTGATGTGGTGCAGCTCCAGGGCAAGCGGCATCCCCCGCCATTCTCGAATGCCGCAGTCGCCGCACAGCGCGGCGAGCAGGCCCTCCTTGATCAGACGACGCTTCAGGTGCGCGCGGGCGCGGGGGCGCCGCAAGCAGCTCCTCGATCGGCATCGCATTCGCCCGCGCGACGACCTCGCCCCGCCGCACGGCGCCGCACCAGCTCGCGGTGCTGAAGCCAAACCTTGCCCGGCATTCCTGCACGCTGTGGCCTTCGTCGTAGTAGCGCTGGATTACCTTCCAGTCATGACGTCGCGCTGCGCGTGCGTCGACCGTCATGCCGAAGCGACGCGCATGATAGGTCACGGTCGACTTCCAGACGCCGAGCTTGCGGGCGACTGCTGCGCGTGACAGACCCGCGCGCAACAGGCGATGCACTTCCCCCCGTGTGCTGAGGTGTACGAGGAAAGGCTCCGGCTCGAGTGCCTCAGCGGTAGCGGTCCTCAGCTGCTCCCGCTCCTCCGCGAGGCGCGTCTGGTGGTAGCTCACGGTCGTGTATGCAAGACCAGTGCGGCGGGCGACCTCGGCCATCGAGACGCCCTGAGCAAGAAGCGCGGCGATGCGTGCTCGCGTCGTAGACACGAACCTATGTTCGCATTCGCCTGGGACGCCTTTAGCGGCCGACACGCGCGTCTCTAGAGCCCGCATCGCGCGCATCTATACTCGGCGACCAGCATTGGGGAGTGGGGTAATTCGGCAGCCCGACGGGTTCTGGCCCCGTTAGTCCTGGTTCGAGTCCAGGCTCCCCAGTCGCCTCTCAGCCGATTAGCACGGCAGGCTGCCTACGCCGCTGCCTGCGTGGCCCAGTCGCGATACAGCTCGTGGTAGCGCCCCTCGGCGGCGAGCAGCTGCTCGTGCGTGCCCTGCTCAACGATGTGGCCGTGCTCGAGCACGACGATGCGCGCGGCCTGGCGAATCGTTGACAGACGATGCGCGATGACGATCGCGGTGCGCCCCGCCAGCAGGCGTCGCAGGCCCTGCTCGATGCGCGCCTCGGTGTGAAGATCGACATTTGAGGTGGCCTCGTCCAGCACCAGGATGCGCGGATCGGCGATCAGCGCGCGCGCAAACGCGATCAGCTGCCGCTGACCAGCTGACAGCTGGGCGCCGCGCTCGCCGGCCTGCGTTTCGTAGCCGCGCTCCAGTTCGGCGATGAACACGTCCGCGCCGACGGCCGCTGCCGCCGCGCGGATCTGCCCGTCGTCGGCGTCGGGGCGGCCGAAGGCGATGTTGTCGGCGATCGTGCCCGAGAACAGGAACGCCTCCTGCGGCACGATGCCCATCTGCGATCGCAGCGAGGAGCCCGCGATCTCGCGCAGGTCGTGTCCATCGACCACCACGCGACCGGAGCTGGGGTCATAGAAGCGTGCCACCAGCTTGGCCATCGTCGACTTCCCCGCGCCGGTCGCCCCCACGAGCGCCACCGTCTGCCCGGGCGGGATTTGCAGCGTGATGTTCTCGAGCGCCAGAGCTCCCTCCTGCGCTTGCGCGCCGTTGGGCGCGCGCGAATACGCGAAGGAGACATCCTCGAAGGAGATCTCACCGGTGATCCGCGGCAGCTTGACGGCGTGCGGGCGGTCGCGAAGGTCGGGTCTGGTGTCCAGCAGTTGGAAGATCTTCTCGAGCGCGGCCATGCCCGACTGGTAGGTGGTGTAGAGCTGCGACAGCTGCTGGATCGGGTCGAACAGGTTCGATAGCGCCGCCACGAACGCGACCACCGTGCCCGCCGTGACCGCGCCGTCGATCGCCTGGTAGCCGCCATACAGCACGATGCCCGCGATCGCCACGCCGGACAGCATTTCCACCGACGGGAAGTACGCGGCGTTCAGCCGCACGGTCACCATATTCGCCTCGCGGTTGTCCCCGTTGAGGCCGGCGAAGTGCGCCTCGTGGTACGGCTCGGCGGCGAACGAGCGCACCACCCGGATACCGGACAGCGTCTCCTGCAGGTACGCGGTGATCGCCCCGATCGTCTCGCGCGTGCGCCGGAAGGCGCCGGCGGAGACCAGGCGGAACCACAGCGACCCCCCGGCCAGGAAGGGGAACACGCAGAACGTGATCAGCGCGAGCTTCAAGTCCAGCGTCAGCAGGATCACCGCCGTACCCACCAGCGTCAGGCCGGACTGGAACAGCGTCACCACCGAGTCGGTCACGAGGCTGTCGAGCGCCTCCACGTCATTGGTCATGCGCGAGATCAGCACCCCGGCCGGGCGACGCTCGTAGAAGCCGATCGACAGCGACTGCAGGTGGGTGAAGATGCGGATGCGAAGATCCGCCAGCGCGCGCTGGCCGATCCAGCCGACGAGATAGGTCTGCAGGTAGGTCATCACCCACACCATCAGCGCCGAGGCCAGGAAGGCGACGACGACCACCACGAGCGTGGTGGTGTCGCGGTGGGCGATGCCCTGGTCGATCGCCACCTTGGCCAGCAGCGGTGGCGCCAGCGAGGCCGCCGTGCCCACGACCAGCGCCGCGAGCATGGCCGCCGAGCGGGCCCGGTAAGGCCTCAACAGCGCGAGCAGCCCGCGCAGGTTTCGCCCGCGTGTTCCCTTGGTCGCGCGCTCCCCGGTCCACTGGGCGCGGCCGAGGGGTCCACTCGAGGGTCCCCGTCCCACCGCCGAGCTCACAGTCCGCTCACCTCTCGTTCGCGCGGCTTGCGCGTGAGGAACACCTGGTCGGGCAGTCCCTTGGCGACTATTTCCGCATACAGCTCGGAGCTCTTGAGCAGCTGCCCGTGGTCACCCTGCGCGAGCACGCGCCCGTGATCGAGGACCACGATTTCATCCGCCAGCGCGATTGTGGAGAGGCGGTGGGCGATGATGAACGTGGTGCGGTTGCGCATCGCCTCATCCAGGGCCAGCCTGATCAGCCGCTCGGTCGAGGAGTCCACCGACGAGGTCGCGTCGTCGAGGATCAGCACGCGCGGATCGGCGATCAGCGCACGCGCGATCGCCAGACGCTGGCGCTGTCCGCCGGACAGGCTCAAGCCACGCTCGCCCACGCGCGTGTGCAGGCCCTGGGGAAGGCGCTCGATGAACTCGTGCGCCTGCGCGCGCCGTGCCGCCTGCTCGATCTCCGCGAGCGTGGCGCGCGGCCGTGCGTACGCGATGTTCTCCGCCACCGTCGCCGAGAACAGAAACGGATCGTCGCTGACGATGGCCACCGCGTGCCGCAGCGAGCCCAACTCGACGCTGCGAACATCTGCCCCGTCCACGAACACGCTGCCCGAACTCACGTCATACAGCCGCGAGATCAGCGAGACCAGGCTGGTCTTTCCCGAGCCGGTGGCCCCCACGAGCGCGATCGTGCGTCCGGCGGGAACGTCGAGATCGACGTCGCTCAGCACCGCGCGCCCGGCTCCCCGCACCAGCGGGGGGCCAGCCGGCCGCGCGCCCGCGGCGCCAGCGGAGCGCCTGTCCGCGGCGCCAGCGGAGCGCCCGTCCGCGGCAACGACTGGGCGCCCGTCCGCGGTGCCGGCGGGGCGTCCGTCCGCGGCGCCGGCGGAGCGTCCGTCTGCACCGCTGGCGGCCCGTTCGTAGGCGGCGTACCGCACGCCGTCCCACACGCGCTGACCCCCGTTGCCGATCGCCGCACGAGCGCGCGCGATCGCGGATGGGCGTTCGCGTCTGCTCGGCGCGTGCGGCGCGTCACCGTCCTCGCCCGCTGGCCCGCGCGCGCGCGCATAGGCGGCCCCGAAGTCGTCGGCGTTCTCATAGCGGAGGCTGACCCCGCGCATCGTCACGTGTCCGTTGCCGGGCGCAAGCGCCGGCGCGCCTGCCGGCACGGTCATGCGCGGTTCGCGGTCCAGTACTTGGAAGATGCGCGCTCCCGACGCGGTGGCGCGCTGGGCCAGGCCGAGCGTGACGCCGAGCGAGCGCATCGGCGTGATCAGCATGTTGAGGTACAGGTAGAGGGCGCTGAACTGACCAAGCGACAGGTGCGAATGGATCACGCTGCGCCCTCCGATCAGCAGCACGGCCGCAAGGCCGAGCTGGGGGAGGAAGCCGATCATCGGGTTGTAGCGGGCCTCCAGCCGGGTCGACACCATCGCCTGATCGAACACTCGCGCGACGCTGTGGCGGAAGCGCTCGAGTTGCAGCGGCTCGCGCGAGAAGGACTTCACGACCCGCACGCCGGAGATGTTCTCCTCTGCATTTGCCGTCAGCTCGGCGATGCGCTGCTGCACCTCCTGGATCGCCGGCCGCGCGCGGCGGCCATAGCGCTGGGAGATGACCACCACGAACGGGACCGGCGCCATCGCGATCAACCCGAGCGTCGGGTTGATCAGGACCATCGCCACCCCGGCCAGCACGAGCGTCAACGCCGACTGCAGGATGAACACAAGGCCGTAGCCGAGAAAGAACCGCACGGCCTGCAGATCGACCGTGGCGCGAGACATCAGCTGGCCCGTCTGCTGGTGGTCGAAGAAGCCGAGCTCCAGGCGCTGAAGGTGGCCATATAGGCGTTCGCGCAGGTCGTACTCGATGCCGAGCGACACGCGCCCCGCGATCATCCGTCGCGAGTACGTCAGCGCCCAGCGCAGAAGCACGGCGGCAAGAATCGCCAGCGCGAGCAGCAGCAGCGTGCGGCGGTCGTGGTCGCGCAGGGCCAGCTGGTGTCTGGACGCGTGTCGCGCTCCGCTCTGCAGCGCATCGACGGCGCGGCCGGTGAGCCGGGGCAGCACGACGGTCATCACCATCGCCACGCTCGCCAGCACCCACGAGACGGCCAGCCCGCGCTTGTACGGGCGCAAGAAGCCCAGCAGGCGGTAGAACGTGCTCATAGTTGTATGGTCAACGATTATTGCAGGGCGGCTGGGCTGGGCTTCAACACTACGCTGCGGTGCATGTTGCGCCTTGCAAGCTGGATCAGGCCAGCCGGTGGAAGTCCGGTCCGGGTAGGCGTCGGAGCGCCCGGTAGCAGGCCCCGGTGTCGAGGAGAGATCCTCGCGGCTGAGCGGGGTGTCGAAAGCCTCTTTGGAGGGAGCAAGCGCGCGGGCTGCGACTGCAGCCTCGTCAAAGCCACAACGAGAGAGCCGAGCCGCTCATGTCACGGCGAAGGCCACGTCCGCCGGGTGGAGCTCCGAAGCCGCCGGCGGGTCTCTCCGGGGTACGGGAAGTTGCACGCGCGCATGGTCTGGTTGGGAACAAGGGAGACCCGTCTGGGCAGCCTCGTCAGCAAAGACCGCCCGTATAAGCCGATGGTGAAGTCAGACGGAGCCCAGCGGGAGTCCGAGGGGGCCGTAGTAGTGCAGATCGGCGTGCAGAAAAACGCGTCGGGAGCGAAGGGCCCCTGCTTTGATCGCGCAAGCGGTGGAGGTAAGCGCCAGGGCATGGTCGGGTCAGTCCGATCCAGCAACCCCGCCGGGCATAAGCCCGGCGATCCCACCAGCGAAATGGCCCTCGAGGCCACTGGCGGGGATGTGCGAGAACTTCAGCGCAAGCTATGGCTGGCCGCCAAGCGGTCGCCGGGTAGGCGCTTCCACGCCCTGTATGACCGGGTCTATAGGAGTGACGTCCTGCGGGAGGCGTGGAGGCGCGTGCAGCAGAACAAGGGCGCCGCCGGGGTCGATTCCCAGACCCTGGCAGCGGTGCAGGAGTACGGCGCAGAGCGGCTTTTGGCCGAGCTGCAGCGTGACCTGTGCGAGGGGGCCTATCGCCCGCGGCCGGTCCGGCGGGTTCAGATCCCCAAGCCCAAGGGCGGCATGCGGCCGCTGGGCATCCCGACCGTCTCCGATCGGATCGTCCAGCAGGCCGCGCGTATCGTGCTCGAGCCCATCTTCGAGGCCGACTTCCTGGAGGCCTCGTTTGGGTTCCGCCCGCGCCGGTCGGCCACGGATGCCAAGGAGGTGCTGCGTCGCTCGTTCATCGACGGGTACCGCTTCGCCTTCGAGGCCGATATCCGCGACTGCTTCTGCTCGATCGATCACGAGCGTCTGCTCGCGATGGTCTCAGAGCGGGTCTCGGACCGGCGCGTGGCAAAGCTCGTGCGCCAGTGGCTCCGTGCAGGCGTGATGGAGGAAGGGGTGCTGCGGCAGTCGGTCGCGGGAACCCCGCAGGGTGGCGTGATCTCGCCGCTTCTGGCCAACATCTACCTGCACCGCCTGGACCTCGCGTTCGCCGATGGCGCGCACGGCAGACTCGTCCGCTATGCGGACGACCTCGTCGTGCTGTGCCGAAGCGCGGCGCAGGCCGAGGCGGCCCGCGAGCTGGCCAGGCAAGTCCTGGCCGATCTCGGGCTGGAGCTGCATCCGGGCAAGACGAGGGTTGTGGACCTCACGGAGGGCCGGGAGGGCTTTGACTTCCTGGGGTGCCACTTTCACGCTCGTGTGTCGGGTCGGCTGTTGGAGCGCGGCGTCCGCCGCTACTACCTTCAGCGCTGGCCCTCGCATGAGGCGATGGTAAGGGTGCGCCAGAGGATCAGGGCGCTCACCGGCCGCAACCGCGCCGGAGCGGATATCCGCGAGGTGATCGCGGAGCTCAACCCGATCCTGCGCGGTTGGGGCAACTACTTTCGCACCGGCAACGCCGCCCGCAAGTTCGTTCAGATCGACCGCTACGTGGAGCGCAGGCTCTGGCGGCTGATGCGCAAGCGCTACGGCCGCAACCTGCGTCCTGGTCAGCTCGTCGCCTGGACGCGCGAAGGGTTCGAGGCCCATGGCCTCCACCGTCTTCGCGGCACCATTCGCTACCCGGGATTCGCGTCGTGACCATCAGGAGGATCATCGCTAAGCCGTGTGCGGGAAAACCGCACGCACGGATTGAAAGGGGAATGGGGAAACGGGCCCTCGTGGCGCCGCGCCCCTGACTACCAATGGCGCGGCTGACGCAGCACGGGCTCCGGCGGGTGCTTGGAACAAGCGCGCTGTTCTCGACCGCATACGGGAACGTCGGCTCCTCGATCTACTACGCGCTCGGGCTGGTCGCGTCGTATGCGCTCGGTCTGACGCCGATCGTATTTCTGATCACAGGGGGGATCTTCTACCTCACCGCCGCTACGTATGCCGAGGCGACGGCGATGTTCCCCGAGGCTGGCGGTTCCTCGAGCTTTGCGCGGCACGCCTTCAACGAGCTCTGGTCGTTCTTCGCGGCATGGGCGCAGATGCTCAACTACACGATCACGATCGCGATCTCCGCGTTCTTCGTGCCCCACTACTTGGGCGGGCTCTACTCCTCGGCGCTCCAGCACGGGCCCGGCGACGTGGTGTTCGGGATCGGCGTGGTGATCCTCCTGTCGATTATCAACGTCATCGGCGTCAGAGAGGCGGCGGGCCTGAACATCGTGCTCGCGATCACCGACCTCGCGACGCAGCTGCTGCTGGTGATCATCGGCGTAACGCTGGTGCTCTCCCCGCATGTGCTGCTGCACAACGTTCATCTCGGGATCGCCCCGAGCTGGAAGAGCTTCCTGGTGGCGATTCCCATCGGGATGATCGCCTACACCGGCATCGAGACGATCTCAAACATGGCCGAGGAGGCCCGCGATCAGACACGGACGATTCCGCGCGCGATCGGCGCGGTCGTGATCGCGGTGTTCGCGATCTATGCGGCCCTGCCACTCGTCGCGCTGTCCGCGTTGCCCGTGCATCATGTGGGCGGCCACTACAGCACGCTGCTAGGCACGGGCGAGTCGCACGGCGGCTTTGCCGGCGATCCCGTGCTGGGCATCGTCAAGCATCTCCATCTCGGGGCGCTACAGGCTGGAGGAGAGATATACGTCGGTCTGCTCGCGGCCACGATCCTCTTCATCGCCGCGAACGCCGGCATCATCGGCGCGTCGCGGCTCGTGTACTCGATGGGGCTTCACCGCCAGGTGCCCGATCGGCTCAGCCGCCTACATCCGCGCTTCAACACGCCGTGGGTCGGGATCCTCCTCTTCGGGGCGATTGCCTGTCTGACGATCATCCCAGGCAAGGCTGAATTCCTCGGGAACATCTACGCGTTCGGGGCGATGCTGTCGTTCACGATGGCTCACATATCGGTCATCGCGCTGCGCATCAAGGACCCTGATCGCCCGCGACCATATCGTGGACCGGGAACGCTCCGAGTCGCAGGCCGCGAGCTGCCAACGTTTGCGCTGCTTGGGCTCGCCGGCACCGTGCTCGCGTTCGTCACGGTCACCGTCCTGCATCTCGAGGTGGCGGTGGCGGGCGTCGCCTGGCTCGTGCTCGGGATTGCCGCCTACGTCCTGTATCGCCGGCAGCACGGACTCGACCTGCGAACCACGCAACGGGTTGCGCGCCCCGAGCGCCCGCCCGAATTCGCGGAGATCAGCTACCGCACGGCGCTCGTGCCGATCTTCGGCAGCGACGTCAGCGCGAGCGCCTTCCAGAGCGCGGCCAAGCTGATCGGCGAGAACGGCGTCGTATATGCGATCTTCGTGTTGCCGGTGCCGAGCCAGCTCTCGCTGGAAGCCGGCATGGAGGAGGAGGAGGCGCAGGGTCGTGCGGCGCTCGAGAGCGCCCGCATCCAGGCGCATCGTGCCGGCATCAAGATCCATACCGGCCTTGTGCGTACACGAAATCCCGGCACAGCGATCGTCGAACAAGCCAGGCGCGTCGGGGCCGATGTCATCTACTGGTCGGCCATTCACGCGCCGGCCGGCGAGCAGCGAATCGGGCCAACCGCCGCGTACCTCCTAAGTGCGCGTCCGTGTCGCGTGATCATCGAGACCGACAACCGCCCCGCACCGCCGCGCGAGAGGGCACCCGTGCCGGCGTGAAAGGGATCATCATCGGTGTATGACCTCCACCGTCCTTTCACCCCTCCTGCTCAGATCGGACCGGTCCTCGCGCGTGGCCGGGATGCTCGCCGCGGTCGCAAGCGTGGCTGTGGCGACCGCGATCATCTATCCGCTCAAGCGGGTTTCACCAGTCCTGTCGCTGGGTGTGCTGTACGTGCCTGCGGTGGTTGTCATGTCGACACTCTGGGGACTCACCTTCGGAATTGTCACCAGCGTGCTGAGCGCGGGAGCGTTTAACTTCTTTCATCTGCCGCCCGGCGGACGCTTCGACTTGGCCGACGAACGTGACTGGGTGGCGCTCCTGGTTTTCGTCATCGTGGCAGTGACGACTGGCTTGGTGGCCGAGCTCGCGCGAATTCGCGGGGATGAGGCCGAGCAACGCCGCCAGGAGGCCGACCTCGCAGCTGAGATGGCGCGGTTGCTGCTCGGCAGCGCGCGGCTGGAGGAGGCGCTCGAGCTCACAGCAGATCGCGTGGCCGGGGCGGTGGGCGTCAGCTCGGCCACGATCGCGCTGGGCGACGAGCGTGCTGACGAGCGCTCGCTGGCGTTCGCCTTGAAAGGCGGGGGCCGAAGAATCGGGACGCTCAGCTTGCCGACCACTATTCCTCGCGACGAGCGCGCGAGGGTCGCAGATCGTGTGGTGCCCCCGCTCGAGTCCCTGCTGGCGGCCGCGTTGCACAGCCGCGAGCTTCAGTCAGAGGTCGTCGAGACCGCCGCCCTGCGACGCAGCGACGAGCTCAAGACAGCGGTGCTGCGTTCCGTGTCTCATGACCTGCGCACACCGCTCACGGCGATTCTGATGGCAGCCACGGCGCTGGATCCCGCACATCCGACCAGCGGGCAGGTCGCCGAGGTCCGCGAGCAGGTGCTTGACGCCGGCACCCGCCTGTGGCGTCTGATCGAGAAGCTGCTCGACCTCTCGGTGCTGCAGGCCGGACGCGCCACGCCGCATTCGATGTGGTATTCGATCGAGGAGGTCTTGCAGGAGGCGATCGAACAGACCGGCGTCGCGCGCGAGGTCTTCAAGCTGTCGGCGCAACCCGATATGCCGCTCGTGCAGGGTGATCCGGGGCAGCTCGAGCGAGCTTTCGTCAATCTGCTCGAGAACGCCGCGCGCTACTCGTCCGGTAAGCCTGTCTCGGTACGAGCACGCGCGGTGGGCCGGCGCATTCGGGTGCTCATCGTGGACCAGGGCCCCGGGATCCCGAAGAGCCAGCTGGAGCGCATCTTCCTGCCGTTCTACCGGGCGCCGGCGCAAGACCAGTCGGGCTCCGGCTCGGGGCTGGGGCTTGCGATCACGAAGGGCTTCCTCGAGCTCAACGGCGGACGAGTCACAGTGGAGTCGGTGACGGGACAGGGCTCGAGCTTCGTGGTCGAGTTTCCACTTCCCGAGCCAGGGCTTGCGCCGGTCGCGGCTGGCGAGCACGCCGGCCAGGCGAGCGACTGATGAGCGAGGAGCGGATCCTCGTATGCGACGACGACCCTCAGATTCGGCGTGCGCTTGATCTGATCCTGCGCGAGGCGGGCTACGAGGTGCTGATCGCCTCGACGGCCGAGCAGGCTCTTGATCGCGCCGCCTTAGCTGCTCCGCACCTGGCGATCGTCGATCTGCTACTTCCAGATCAGCACGGGATCGAGCTCTGCGAGCATCTGCGGGAGTGGAGCGAGATGCCCATTCTGGTGCTCTCGGCAATCGATGACGAGCGCACGAAGATAGACGCGCTGCATCGCGGCGCCGACGATTACGTTACGAAGCCGTTCGGCCCCGGGGAGCTGGTCGCCAGGGTGCGCGCGGCACTGCGCCGCGCCGGCCGGGACCCGGCCGAGCCGCGTGTCGAGGCGGGTGCGCTCGTGGTGGATCTGGCTCGTCACGCAGCCTGGGTCAACGACGAGGAGGTCCACCTGACGCCAACCGAGTTCGCGCTGCTGAGGGTCCTCGTCCTCAACCGCGGCCTGCTGCTCACCCACCGGCAGCTGCTGACCGAGGTGTGGGGGCACGAGTACGCCGACGCCGCACCGGTGCTGAGGACCCACATTGCCAATCTGCGCAACAA
>VAWK01000046.1:14698-52277 GCA_005885515.1 Actinomycetota bacterium
GGCATCGGGTACCGCTTCATCGGGTAGGGCCAGCCGCAATCTTTGTGAAATCTGAACGCTTCGCGGCGCGTTCTTGATGCGAGCTTGACGAGGGTCTGCCTAGCCTGGAGCGTGTGAGCAGAGCCGCCCTCGCGTTCGCACGCGAGGCGCCGCAGTTGAGCACTGGGACGGGTTGCCCAAGGCTTCGCCCGGTAGGAGCGCGGTGGCACGTCTGACCGAGCACGGCCTGCGCCGTTCGGTCGGCGTCCCGGGCATGTTTGCGACCGCCTACGGCAACGTGGGCTCCTCGATCTACTACGCGCTCGGGCTGGTGGCGGTGTATGCGCTGGGCGTCACGCCGCTGGTGTTCCTGCTCGCCGGTGGTCTGTTCGTGCTCACGGCCAAGACGTATGCCGAGGGCGCGGCCATGTTCCCCGAAGCCGGCGGCGCATCCTCGTTCGCGCGCCACGCGTTCAACGAGGTCGCGTCCTTCTTCGCGGGCTGGGCGCTCACGCTCGACTACATCATCACGATCGCCATCTCGGCGTTTTTCGTGCCCCATTACCTGGGCGCCTTCTTCCCGGGGCTGTTGCACAACCCGGGGGACATCATCGGCGGCATCATCACGCTCGCGCTGCTGGCGGTCGCTGGCCGAGCACCGGCAGCTGCCGGGGCTGTTCGCACGGTTGCACACGCAGTACCGCACGCCCTGGTTCACGATCATCTTCTTCTCGATCCTCGCCGGGCTGCTGATCGTGCCGGGGGAAACCACGCTGCTCGGCAATCTGTACGCGTTCGGCGCGATGCTGTCGTTCACGACCGCGCACGTGGCGGTGATCGCGTTGCGGATCAAGCGACCGGAGCAGGACCGGCCGTACAGGTTGCCGCTCAACGCGCGCATCCGCGGCTATTGGGTCCCGCTCACGGCGGTGATCGGTGGGATCGGCACGTTCGCCGCCTGGTGCTCGGTCGTGGTGCTGCATGGCGAGGCGCGCACGATCGGGATTCCGTGGATGCTCGTGGGGATGACCGGGTACTGGCTCTATCGCAGGCAGCAGGGTCTGGACGTGCGCAGGCAGTACCGAATTGAGCGCCCCGAGCGGCCGCCCGACTTCGCCGAGTTCGACTACCGCACGGCGCTCGTGCCGATCTTCGGCGACGACGTCAGCGCAAGCGCGCTTCGCAGCGCCGCCAAGCTGATCGGCGAGGATGGCGTCGTGTACGCGATCTTCGTGCTGCCAGTGCCAAGCCAGCTCTCGCTGGAGGCGGGGCTGGAGGAAGAGGAGGCCAGTGGACGCTCGGTGCTGGAGAGCGCCCGTATCCAGGCACACCGCGCGGGCATCGAGATCCACACCGGCCTGATCCGCACGCGCAACCCGGGCGCCGCCCTGGTCGATGAAGCGCAGCGCGTGCGCGCCGATGTCATCTACTGGTCGACGATCCACGCGCCGGCCGGCGAGCAGGGCATCGGGCCGACGGCGGCCTATCTGCTGAGCAAGCGTCCCTGCCGCGTGATCATCGAGACCGAGAATCGCCTGGCGCGGGCGCGCGAGGGAGCGGCCGTCGCGGCTTGAGCGCCTGTCGTCCGGCCGCCGCCCGCGCTGGCACCGGCGGCTACCGTTGCTCGGCGAGCGTGTGCTCGAGCGCCTCCTGCGCGTGCGGATAGCGGAACTTGAACCCGAGCATCAGCGCTCTTGCGGGCAGCACGCGAGCGCCGGTCGTGATGACGCGCGCCATCTCGCCGAACACCAGACGCAAGGCGAGCGCGGGGACGGGCACGAGGGCGGGGCGGTGCAGCGCGCGTGCCAGCGCTCGCGAGAACTCGGCGTTGGTGATCGGATCGGGCGCCGTCGCGTTGATGGGCCCGGCGAAGCGCTCGTCCTCCAGCGCCGCCAGCAGCAGCGCGATGTGGTCGCCGATCTGAATCCAGGACATGTACTGGCGGCCCCCTGCCACCGGCCCGCCGAGTCCCAGCCGGAAGGGAACCAGCATGCTTGCGAGCGCACCGCCGCCGGCCGCCAGCACGACGCCGGTGCGAACCTGCACCACCCGCGTGCCCAGCGGGCCCGCGCTTGCGGCCTCCGCCTCCCACGCGGCGCACACCTGCGCGAGGAAGTCTCGCCCCGGCGGCGCGTCCTCGTCCAGCGGCTCCTCGCCGTGGTGGCCGTAGTAGCCGACCGCCGAGGCGCTGACGAGCGTTCGCGGGCGCGCCTCGCAGGACTTGAGGCCCTCGACGAGATTGCGCGTACCGGTCACGCGGCTCTCGCGGATCGCGCGCTTCGCGCGCGGGCTCCAGCGCTGGGCGACGCTCTCGCCGGCCAGATTGATGACCGCGTCCCTTCCCTCCAGCGCCGCCGCGGGGGCCGGTTCGCGCGCCGGCTCCCAGCCGAACGTCTGCACGGACTGCAGCCCCGATTCGCTCAGCCCGTCGCGGGCACGCTCGGGGTCGCGCGAGAGGACAGTCAGCTGGGCTCCCCGTTGGCGTAGGGCGGCGAGGAGCGGCCGGCCGATGAGCCCCGTCGCGCCTGTGACGGTCACCCGCAGGGCGCCCTCCGGTCGCTCGCGCTGCTCACGCCCGTCCCTCGCCGATCGGGATGCTCGCCGAGCCGCCCGTGACCGTGCCGCCCGTGATCACATCGCCGGGGGCAAATCCAACCTCCTGGCCGGCGCGGGCGGTGCCTGCCGCGCGCGCCTGCTCGGCGACCGCGGCCGCGACCGCGGGCGCCACGTCGCGGTTGAACACCGAGGGGATGATGTAGTCGTCGCGCAGCTCGCGCTCGTCGACCACGTCGGCGATCGCGTGCGCTGCGGCCATCTTCATGCCCTCGGTGATCGCGGGCGCGAGCACGTCGAGCGCGCCGCGGAAGATGCCCGGGAAGGCGAGCACGTTGTTGATCTGGTTCGGGTAGTCCGAGCGCCCGGTGGCCACGATCCTCACATATGCCGCCGCCGCCTCGGGGAGGACCTCGGGTATGGGGTTTGCCATCGCGAACACCATCGCGTCCCTGTTCATGCGCGACAGCGCCTCCACGGGCAGGACCTGCGCACCGGACACGCCGATCAGCAGGTCCTCGCCGTCGAGCGCGTCCGCGGGCGAACCGGTACGGCAATCCGGGTTGGTGGACTCGCAGAACCAGCGCTTGAGCTCGTTCATCGACCCGTCCATGTAGTCCTCGCGCCGCACGTGCAGGGTCCCGCGCGAGTCGGCGCCGATGATGTCGCGCACGCCGGCCGCGAGCAGGATCTTGGTCACCGCGATCCCGGCTGCCCCGAGTCCGATGATCATCACGCGCAGGTCCTCCAGGCGGCGGTCGGTCAGCTTGACCGCGTTGAGCAGCGCCGCCATCACCACCACCGCGGTGCCGTGCTGATCGTCGTGGAACACGGGGATCTCGAGTCGCTCCCTCAGCTGCTCCTCGATCTGGAAGCAGCGCGGAGCCGAGATGTCCTCGAGGTTGATGCCCCCGAACGCAGGCGCGATCGCCTCGACGGTACGCACGATCTCCGCCGTGTCGGCGGTCTGCAGGCAGATCGGAAAGGCGTCCACGCCCGCGAACTCCTTGAACAGGCAGCACTTGCCCTCCATCACCGGCATCGCCGCGCGCGGGCCGATGTCGCCCAGCCCCAGCACCGCCGAGCCGTCGGAGACAACGGCGACGGTGTTGCGCTTGATCGTGTACTGGAACGCCTTCTGCGGATCGTCGGCGATCGCCAGGCACACGCGCGCGACCCCCGGCGTGTAGACCATCGAGAGGTCGTCCCTGGTCTTCAGCGGGTGCTTGTTGTGCTGTTCGATCTTGCCCCCGACGTGCAACAGGAACGTGCGATCGGTCGTGTCGATCACGCGCACGCCTGGCACCGCCTCGATCGCCCCCAGGATCCGACCCCAGTGCTCCCTGCCGGAGGCGTCCACGACGATGTCGCGCACGGAGCGGGGGCCGTCCACCTCGACCAGGTCGACCGCCGCCACGATCCCGCCGGCCTCGCTGATCGCCGCCGTCAACAGCCCCAGCGTGCCCTGCTCGTCCTCGATCCTGACGCGGATCGTGAGGCGGTACTGCGCGCTGGGTGTTGCACTCACTGCGGAATCCCCTTGATCGTGGCGCTGGCATGTTACGTGCCGGCCTCACACCGCGGCGCTGGGGCTCGCCCGCCCGACCCACGAGCCGCGGGCGCGCCTCGTAGAGTGAGCGAGCGATGGCGAGCGACGTGACACGCGCGAGCAACGGCGCCCCGGACGCGCCCCCGCAGAGCACGCGCGTGTTTTTGATCGACGGGCCGAGCCTCGTGTACAGGGCCTTCTTTGCGCTGCCCGAGTCGATCGCGACCTCCCGCGGGGTTCCCACCAACGCGATCTTCGGGTTCGCATCGATGCTGGTGAAGATCGTGACCGACTACGGCGTGCGCCCGACCGTCGTGGCCTGGGACGCGGGCAGCTCCGGGCGCACCGACCTTTACGCCGACTACAAGGCTCGGCGGCGTGCTCGGCCGGACCTGCTCAAGCAGCAGTGGCCGGCGATGGAGCCGCTGGTCGAGGCGTTCGGATACCGCAACGTCAAGGTCGAGGGGTTCGAGGCCGACGACGTCATCGCGTCGCTCGCCGAGCGCGCGCTGCGCGCCGACCCGCCGGTGCCGGTAATGATCGTCACCGGCGATCGCGACGTGTTCCAGCTGATCGATCCCGACGGCGTGATCCAGGTGATGGCCACCTCGCGCGGCATCACCGATACCAAGATCTACGACCGCCAGGCCGTGATCGATCGCTACGGCATCGAGCCGGAGCTGATCCCGGACTTCTACGGCTTGAAGGGCGACACCTCCGACAACATCCCCGGCATTCCCGGCATCGGCGACAAGACCGCAAGCGAGCTGATCCAGGCCTACGGCTCGCTGGAGGGGGTGCTGGCGCACGCCTCCGAGATCGGCGGACCCAAGCGCAAACAGGCGCTGGCCGAGCACGCCGAGGACGCGCGCGTGTCAAAGCGACTGGCGACGATCCAGCGCGAGGTTCAGGTGGAAATCGACATCGCGGTCGAGGCGGCCCGCGATCCCGACCGCTCGCGCATCCGGGAGGTGTTTCGAGAGTACGAGCTGCGCGATCCGCTGCGCCGCCTGGAGGAGGCGCTGGGCGACGCGGAGCTCGCCGCGCCGGCGCCCCCCGCGGCGCTCATGCTGAGCGCCCGCGTGCGCTCGGGGACGCCGTCGGACATCGCCCGCCTCGGCGATGCCGGCGCCGAGCTGTGCGTGGCCGCGCGCGCGCCGCAGGCGCCCGAGGGCGCGCTGTTCGCGCAGGGCGCGCCATGGCGCTTCGCCGTCGCGGTCGCGCGCGGCGATGGTGGCCGGAGCGCGAGCACGCGCGGGCAGCCCGCGCAGGTGCTCGCCGGCGACTGCACCGGCCCCGAGGAGGTGGCCGTGGCGTGCGCGGATCGCCCGGTCGTCGCCCACGACGCCAAGCTGCTCGGCGTGGTGCCGCCGGGGTTGAGCCACGACACGCTGCTCGGGGCCTACCTGCTCGACCCCGCGCGACGCGGCTATCCGCTTGCCGAGCTGTGCGAGGAGCGCGGGCTGGCCAGCGACGTCGACGATCCCGTGGCCGCCGAGGCGGTGCTGCTCGGAGCGCTGGCCGCGTGGCAGCGGGCGCAGATCGCCGAGCTGGGACTGGAGCGGGTGATGCAGGAGATCGAGCTGCCGCTGGTGGCGGTGCTGCGCGAGATGGAGCTGCTCGGCGTGAGGCTCAACCTGAGCCGCCTGGCGGAGATCACCGCGCGCGTGCGCGCGGAGATCGCCACGCTGGAGGAGGAGATCTATGCGCTGGCCGGGGAGGAGTTCCTGATCGCCTCGCCGCAGCAGCTGGGCGAGATCCTGTTCGGCAAGCTCCGCCTGTCGACGAAGCGACGCGGGAAGACCGGCTACTCCACGGACGCACGCGTCCTGCAGGCGATCCGGGAAGAGCACGAGATCGTGCCCAAGGTCGAGCGCTGGCGCGAGCTGTCCACGCTGATCAAGACCTATCTGGACGTGCTGCCTGCGCTGGCCGACGAGCGCTCGCGCATTCACACCACCTTCCTGCAGGCGGTGGCCACGACCGGACGGCTCTCCAGCACCAATCCCAACCTCCAGAACGTCCCAATCCGCACGCCGCTCGGGCGCGAGATCCGCGGCTGCTTCGAGGCGGCCGAGGGCCAGGTCCTGATCTCGGTCGACTACTCCCAGATCGAGCTGCGCGTGCTCGCCCACGCCGCCGACGAGCCTGTTCTGCGGGAGATCTTCAGGCGCCGGGAAGACGTCCACACCGCGACCGCCTCACAGGTCTTCGGCGCCGGCGCCGAGGACATCGATCCCGGCATGCGCTCGAAGGCCAAGATGATCAACTACGGGATCGTCTACGGCCTGTCCGACTATGGACTTGCCGATCGCCTGAACATCCCGCGCGAGGAGGCCAAGGCGTTCATCGACGCCTATCTCGCGCGCTTCGGCAGCGTCGCCTCGTTCATCACCAACACGATCGAGAAGGCCAGGGAGGAGGGCTACGTGCAGACGCTGTGGGGCCGGCGACGGCAGATTCCAGAGTTGCGCGCGCGCAACTACCAGTTGCGCGCGCTGGGCGAGCGCCTTGCAGTGAACACGGTCATACAGGGCACGGCCGCGGACATCATCAAGCTGGCGATGGTGCGCTGTCACGCGGCGCTGGTGCAGGCGTGCATGCGCACGCGGCTGATCCTCACGATTCACGACGAGCTCCTGTTCGAGGGACCGCCGGAGGAGGCGCAGGCCGCGCGCGAGCTGATCGAGCGCGAGATGTGCGGCGTTTGGGATCGTGACCCGCCGCTGGCCGTCGACATCGGCGTGGGGCAGAACTGGCTGGAGGCCAAGTGAACGCGGCGGGGCGCGCGCGGTGAGCCGGGCACTTGCGGTGCTGCTCGGGGTGGGCGCTGGCTGCCTCGTGGGCATGCAGGCGCCGATCAACTCGCGCCTGGGCAAGTCGGTCGGCACCGCCCAGGCCGCGACCTTCTCGTTCCTCGTCGGCACCGTTGCGCTGCTGCTGCTGGCGAGCTTCTGGCATGGCGGTCTGGGCAACCTCGGCCGCGTCTCGCAGGTCCCTTGGTGGGCGCTGATCGGCGGCCTCCTCGGGGCGGTCTATGTGAGCGTGGCGCTGGTCGCCGTGCGCACGCTGGGCGCGAGCGGGCTGACCGCGGTGGTGATCACCGGCCAGCTTGCGATCTCGGTGGTGATCGATCGCTTCGGCCTGCTGGGAATCGCCAAGCAGCACGTCGGCGCCTCGCGCATCGTCGGCCTGCTGCTGCTGATCGCGGGCTTTCTGCTGGTGGTGCGCAAGTAGCGCTCAACCGAGCGCGCTGCGAAAGCCCTCGCGCCAGCTGCGGTGTCGCGGCTGCCAGCCGAGCTCGCGCTTGGCCAGCTCGTTTGCGGCGCCCTGAGCGCGCGTCATGATCGTGACGCCGTAGCTGCCCGCGAAGGGCCGCGCCAGGAACGCCGGCACGCGCAGCGGGCGCGGCGCGCCGACGCAGTCCGCGAACGCCGGGAGCCACTGCGACACCGGGGCCGGCTCGTCGTCGACGATGTTGTACGCGCCGGGTCCACCGCGGCCGAGCGCCGCCGCGGTGGCGGTGGCGGCGTCGTCGATGTGGATGAACGACCACACTCCCCGCCCTGCGCCCACGATCGGCAGGCGTCGTCGCGCGACATCCTCGCCCATCGAGCCACGCCGCGAGATGGCGGTGCCCGGGCCGTAGAAGTAGCCGTAGCGCAGGACCAGGCCGCCGGCGGCGGTCACGGCGCGCTCGAGGTCGTGCACCGCCCGCACCGACCGTGCGAAGGGCGCGGGCGCCTGCAGAAACAGGGGGTCCCGCTCGGTGTGCACGGTCCCGGGCGGGCCGGGGGCGTAGGCGAAGGCGATGCTCTGCGCGACGATGCGGCTGGCACCGGCCGCCTGCGCGGCCTCCACCAGGTGGCGCGTGCCCTCGCTGCGCAGCCGGTCGTTGAGCGCGAAGTCCCGCTCCAGCTTGCGCGGGTCGATACGGCGTGGAAGCGAGGTGAGCTCGTGGATGACCGCTTCCGGTTGAGCCGCCTGCACGGCGGCGCGCACCGCGTCGGCGTCGAGCGCGTCGGCGATCGCCGGCTCAGCGCCGAGCGCCCGCACCGGCTCGGCGCGCTCGTGCGAGCGCACCATGCCCGTGACCCGATGTCCGTCCGCGAGCAGCAGTGGCACCAGCCGCCGGCCGATCGCGCCGGTCGCGCCGGCGAGGAATACCCTCATGCGGCGGGCGTCAGGCTGGCGGCCGCGCTCGGCGGCGGCACGGAGTCGGGCACGGCGCACACCATGCCCTCGGTGAACCCGGCGGAGCCGATGCCGAGCGCGAGGTTGAAGCGACCGCGCATGTTCTCGAGCGCGATCACGTTGGTCAGCTCCACCAGCTGAGCCTCGTCGAAGCGCGCACGAAGCTCGTCGAACAGCTCGTCCGGAACGGTCACCGGCGTGCTGCTCACGCCGACCGCGTAGTCGAGCACGAGCCTCTCGGCGTCATCGAACTCCTCGCTGTCGCGGTAGTGCGGCAGCGCCAGCAGCTGGGCCTCGCTGATCCCCGCGCGATGGGCGATCTGCGAGCCGATGTCGATGCAGTACTCGCAGTGCGTGAGCGTCGCGGCCTTCAGCTCGGCCAGCACCTTGAGGCGCTCTGGCACCCGGTGAAGCCTGGCGGTCGCGTCCTCGAGCATGCCCACGCCGAACAGCAGGCGGGGCGCGCGAGCGTAGGCGTCAAGCGGCGCGAGCATGTGCTCGGTCTCGCGGCCCGTGAGCTGCTTTACCTTGCGACGCGCAACGCGCCTGACGAGTCTCAGGAGGGGTCCTTGCTGTGCGAGGGAGAGATCGGAGATCCGGCTCATCTGTTGGCTCCTTTCCAACTTCGACCAGCTCCCGCCTCGGCGTCGCCGCGCGCGACCCGCAGCAGCCCGGCGATCGCGATCGTCGCGACGGCGAGCGAGAAGAAGTCGAAGTAGCCGTTCCAGGCCGGGTAGGCCTTGTCGATGTCCACGAGGTGATTGATGCTGTGAAGCGCGAACTGCAGCGTGGTTATCGCAAGCATCGGGACGCGCCAGGAGGGTCTGCGAAGCGCGAGCGCGAGTCCCACGCCGACGGCCGCGTTGAACGTGGCGGTGTCACGGATGTAGTGGTCGTTGCGCAGCCCGAACGGGCCGACGTGGACGTAGAACGCGTGCGGCCACGCGGCCATGAACACCGCGAGCGCGAGGTCGTAGGCGGCCAGCAGCGCGATGCCCGCGATCACGACGTCGTTGCGCAGCGCCGCGCGTGCGGCCGCGCGAGCCGGCGGTCGTCGGGTTCTCGGATGCACAGCCACGTCAGTCACGATATGCTGCCAGTGGAGCCCTGTAAAGGTCCAATTTGATGCAGCACACGGGTACCACTTTCGCCGGCAATCCGGAGCTGCTGGTGGAGCTCCGGCGCCAGCACAAGCTGCCTCTGCGCGCGCAGCTGGAAGACGGGTTGCGCGAGGCCGCGCGGAGCGGCCGGCTGAGCGGCGGCGCGCGGCTGCCGGCCACGCGCGCGCTCGCGGCCGACCTCGGGGTATCGCGCCGGTTGGTCGTCGACGCCTACGCGCAGCTGGTCGCGGAGGGCTACCTGACGGCGCGGCGCGGCGCGGGTACGTACGTGTCTGACGCCGCCACCGCCGCCAGCGCCCCGGCGGCAGCGGTGGAGAGCGGCGCCCTGGGCGTCGACTTCTTCCCGGGTTTTCCCGATCTCGCCTCGTTTCCGCGCAGGGAGTGGCTTCGCGCGGTGCGCGATACGCTCGCCACCGCGTCGGCCGCCAGCCTCGGCTACCCCGACGCCCGCGGCGCGCTCGAGCTGCGCTGCGTGCTGGCCGAGCACCTGCGCCGCGTGCGCGGCGTGGTGGCCGATCCGCAGCGGATCGTCGTGTGCTCGGGCACCGCGCAGGCGCTGGTCCTGCTCGCACGCGCGCTGGGCCAACCACACCTCGCCGTCGAGGATCCCGGCCTGCCTCCGCACCGGGCGATCCTCGCCGCCCATGGCGCGCGCCTGTCGGCGCTACCGGTCGACGCCGAGGGCGCACGGGTCGCCGAGCTGCCGCGCGTCGCGGCGCAGGCAGGCAGTCTGGACGGCGTGCTCGTGACGCCGGCACACCAGTGTCCGACCGGCGTCGCGTTGGCGCCCGCGCGCAGGGCCGCGCTGCTGGAGTGGGCCGCCACCGGATCGGGCTTTGTGATCGAGGACGACTACGACGCCGAGTACCGCTACGACCGCGCCCCGCTGGGCGCCCTGCAGGGGCTGGCGCCGGATCGGATCATCTACCTGGGAACGGTCAGCAAGACCCTCGCGCCGGCACTGCGTCTCGGCTGGCTCGTGCTGCCGCCCGCGCTCGTCGAGCTCGTTGTCGAGCAGCGCAACCTGGCCGATCACGGTGCGCCCACGCTGGAGCAGCTGGCCCTGGCGCGGCTCATGCAGAGCGGCGCGTACGATCGGCACCTGCGCCAGGCAAGGCGCCGCTATCGGGCGAGGCGCGACGCGCTGATCGACGCGGTCGCTCGGTACCACCCGGGCGCGCGCGTGACGGGGATCGCCGCCGGACTGCACGCCATAGTTCGCCTGCCGCACTCCTTCGAGGTGGCTGCCCTGATGCGCGCCGCGGCCGCGCGTTCGGTCGGCGTGTACCCGCTCGCGCTGGCTTACATGCGCCCCGAGGCGCACGACGATGGGCTGGTGCTCGGCTATGCAAACCTCAGCGAGTCACGCATCGAGCTGGGCGTACGCGCGCTGGCAGAGGCGCTCGCGGAGCTCTCCGACGGGGTGGGCGCGAACGGGGGACGGAGGCGGCGTGCGCCGGCGCCGGCCTGAGACCTCGCGCGAGGAGCCCGCTGCAACCTCGGCGCCCGCGCCCGCCCGTGCGCGGCGCACGGCACGACCGGTGCCCGGGAGGAGGCTGCCGGCGGCGCTGCCGATGGCTCGCATCGCCGCGCGGAGGGCCCCGCCGGCGGGGCGGCGCATCGTCGAGTGGGCACGCACGGATTCCCTGGCTGCAGTTCGCGACAGCAAGCGTACGCTGCTCGTGACCTACCGACGCGACGGCACGCCCGTGCCGACGCCCGCGTGGGCGGCCGAGCAGGACGGACGCCTGTACGTGCGCACCGAGCGCAGCTCGGGCAAGGTCAAGCGCCTGGCGCGCGATCGCCGCATGCTGGTGGCTCCGTGCACGGTCCTGGGCAAGCCGCTGGGCGCTCCGCTGGACGCGACCGCACGGGTGCTGTCGCGCGAGGAGGAGCCGAGGGCGGAGCGGATACTGGCATCGCGTTACGGATTCGGCCGCTCGCTGTTCGAGCTCTGGGTGGATTTCCTGCGCGTCGACATGTGCTATCTGGAGATCACGCCGGCGGCGGGACAGGGCAGCCCGGGCTCGCCTGCGCGGCAATGAACAGCGGCGGCGCTCAAGCGGCGGCGCTCAAGCGGCGGCCGTGGCGAGCCGTGCGCGCGGCAGCCGAACCTGCCGGTCCCGCACGAACGAAGGCGGTGCGATCGCCAGATACTGGTTGAAGATCCACGCCGCGACCCGCGGCCGCTCGAGCAGGCGAGTCGTCGCCGGGAGCGCGCGGGTCGGCGTGAGCATCCCGACCGTCCGCTGCGCGGCGAGCAGCCAGCGGTACTTGCGGGCGTGCGCACCGGAGAAGGCCGCGTAGCGCCTCAGCGCCTGCTCGCAAGCGAGCCGCGACTCGATCACTGCACGCAGCTCGCGTCCGCACGCGAGGCCGAAGTACAGCGCGGTGCGGATGCCCTCGGCCGTCAGGGGCAGGCAGTGCCCGGCTGAGTCGCCGGCGAAGAACACCCCGTCCTCGACGGCGTCGCGCAGCTGGTGCGGTATCCAGTTGCCCTGGTAGCGTTCGGCCGCCAAGCCGAGGTCGGCCGCCAACCTCACGGTCGGCTCCTTGACGTGGTGGGCGGGCCAGAAGGAGCCGACGCCGACGCGCAGCTCGTCGCCGGCGGGGAAGCTCCACGAGTAACCGGCGCGCACGTAGCCGGGATCGATCCAAAGCTGCAGCTGCTCTCCGCGTCCCGGCGGGTGGACCTCCAGCCCGCGCGACAGGCGCGCGTTCGGCGGCTGGATCGGGGCGCCGTTGGACAGCACCCTGCGCCAGCCGAGCGCATCGACGATCAGCGGCGCGCGCAGCTCGCCGCGGTCGGTGCAAACGGTTGACCCGTGCCGGCCGGTGACGGTGGCCGTCTCCAGCTCGGCCTCGCGGCAGCTGCCCTGCGACCACAGCAGCGCGCACAGCTCGCGGTAGTCAAACGTGGAGAACGACCAGGGCAGCGACCAGCGCGAGCTGCCGCGGGGCGTGTGCACGATCAGCTCATCGAAGCTCTGGCGCAGCGATCCCATGAGCCCCAGCGCCCGCAGCCACACGGTCGGCATCGCGCAGGCCGAGGTCGGGCGCTCGCCCAGCTCGTAGCGGTCGATCACGAGCACGCGGGCGCCGCTTCCGGCGAGTTCGCGGGCCACCGCGAGCCCGGCGAAGCTGGCGCCGCACACGAGCACGTCGCAATCGCGCTCCAAGCGGGTGCGCAATGGTCCCCGCTTCGTCGCTCGCGTCGGCATCTGTCCCGCAATGATACGGCTGCGCTAGGCTTCGCCCGTGCAAACCGAGACCGAGAATGCCCACGTCGTGGAGGGTTCCGGCGGGCTTTTGCTGGAGGTCGACGGGCAGATCGTCCCCAACTACGAGGCCACCTTCCGCACGATCGAGGAGGGTGAGGTCGTAACGGGGCACGTGGTGCGGATCGACAAGGACGAGGTCCTGGTCGACATCGGCTACAAGTCCGAGGGCGTGATCCCGGCCAGCGAGCTGTCGATTCGCAAGTCGGTCGATCCCCAGGATGAGGTTCAACTGGGCGAGGAGGTCGACGCCATCGTCCTCACCAAGGAGGACCAGGACGGGCGGCTGATCATGTCCAAGAAGCGCGCCCGCTTCGAGAAGGCGTGGCGGCGGATCGAAACGGCGGCCGAGTCCGGCGAGCCGGTCGAGGGCACGGTGATCGAGGTGGTCAAGGGCGGTCTGATCATCGATCTGGGCGTGCGCGGCTTCCTGCCGGCGTCGCTGGTCGACATCAGGCGTGTGCCCAACCTGGACGAGTACATGGGCACGAAGATCGAGACCAAGGTCATCGAGTTGAACCGCTCGCGCAACAACGTCGTGCTTTCGCGTCGCGCGGTGCTCGAGGAGGAGCGCAAGGAGGTACGCCAGCAGATCCTCGACCGCCTTCAGCCGGGGCTCGTGGTCGAAGGCCAGATCTCGAACATCGTCGACTTCGGCGCGTTCGTGGACCTGGATGGCATCGACGGCCTGATCCACATCTCCGAGCTGTCGTGGTCGCACGTCAACCATCCGAGCGAGCTGCTCTCGATCGGAGACACGGTCAAGGTCAAGGTGCTCGACATCGATCGCGATCGCCAACGCATCTCGCTTGGCCTCAAGCAGACGCAGGAGGACCCATGGCGGCGGATCGTCGACACGTACAACGTCGGCGACGAGCTGCAGGGCAAGGTCACCAAGGTGGTCACGTTTGGCGCCTTTGTCGAGATCCTCGACGGCGTCGAGGGGCTGGTGCACATCTCCGAGCTGGCTCCCCACCACGTGGAGAGCCCGCGCGAGATCGTGCATCCCGACGATGAGATTCGCGTGCGGATCCTCGAGATCGACTCCGAGCGCCGGCGGCTGTCGCTGTCGGCCAAGCGGGTGGAGGATCAGGTCCTGCCCGTGACCCGGCAGGAGCCTGACTCGGGAGCGGACACGACCGACGCCGACGCCGGCGAGAGCACACCGCAGGCTCCCGAGGGCGATGCTGGCGCGGCGGTCGATACGGCGTCCGAGGCCGAGGCCGCGGCGGAGCGCCAGGCCGGTTCGGAAGCCGGGGGAGAGGCCGGTGCGGATGTCGAGACCGCGGCCGCGGCGGAGTCGCAGGCCAGTTCGGAGGCCGGGGCGGAGGGCACTGCGGATGTCGAGGCCGAGGCCGGGGCGGAGGCTGCTTCGGAGGCGCCAGTCACGGAGGCCGCGGTGCCTGCCGCGCCGGTCGAGGCCGAGCAGGGCAGGGCAGAGGCCGGCGGCAGCGCGCAGCCCGACGGCGCCGGCGCGCAGGACGGGCAGGGCTCCGGCGAGGGCGATGGGGCCTCCGCGGAGGGCGAGCCACCCGCGGGCGAGAGTGGCGGCGCCTCGCAGCAGGGCCCCGACGCGGCTGTCGAGCCGGCGCGGGACTGACGCGCCCGGGAGCGGTCCCGCGCGTGCAGCCGGCCGTTCCGATCGTCGGGCTGACCGGAGGCATGGGCGCCGGCAAGTCGACGGCGCTCGAGGCGCTGGCGCGGCTGGGCGCGGCGGTGCTGTCGACGGACGCGGTGGTGCACGAGCTGCTGGCGAGCGCGCAGGTCCGCGACGCCGTCGTCGACCGTTTCGGAGAGGAGGTCGCGCCCGGTGGCGTGGTGGACCGAGCGGCCGTTGCCGCCAAGACGTTTGCCGACGACGCCGACAGAGCGTGGCTCGAGGGCCTGTTGTGGCCACTCGTGGGAAAGCGCGCGGGCGCCTGGATACGCGAGGTGCGCGGACGCACGCCGCCGCCACGCGCGGCTGTGATCGAGGTCCCGCTGCTGTTCGAGTCCGGCCTGACCGACGGCTACGACGTGACGATCGCGATCGTCAGCGACGAGCACGTTCGGAGCAAGCGCGCGGCCGGGCGCGGACACGTCTTGCCCGACGAGCGCTCCTCGCGCCAGTTCAGCCAGGAGGAGAAGGCGCGAAGGGCGACGTTCGTGGTGCGCAATGACGGAACCAGGGAAGATCTCGAGCGCGAGCTGTCGTCCGTGCTTGACAAGCTAGCGCCATGAGCAGGCGAGCGCTAGGCACAGTTGCGGCGCTGGTGCTGGCCGCGGCGCTGGTGGCACTGGTCGTCTCGGCGCTCGACACGGCCGTGCGCCGGCTCAGCCTGCCGCTCAGCCAGGCGAGCGTGATCCGCCAGCAGGCGGCGGCCGAGCACCTGGACCCGGCGCTGATCGCCGCCGTGATCTATGCGGAGTCGAAGTTCGACCCGCGACCGTCCGCCGCGGGTGCGCAAGGGCTCATGCAGATCCTCCCGGCGACCGCGTACTTCATCGCGCGCCGATCCGGGGGGAGCGGGTTCACCGCGAGCGACCTGTCCACGCCCAGCATCAACGTGGCGTATGGCAGCTACTACCTGCGCTACCTGCTCGATCACTACGGCGGCAACGAGATGCTTGCGCTCGCCGCCTACAACGGCGGCGTGGCAAACGTCGACAGCTGGGTGGCCCGCGCCGACGCGACCGGCCGGACGCTTACGCTCGCCGCGATCCCGTTCGGCGAAACGCGAGCGTACGTGCAGCGTGTGCTGGCCGCCCGGCAGGCCTACCGGGCGACCTATCCGCGGGAGCTGGGACTGGCGTAGCGCCCCGCTACGGTGGGGTGGTGCCCGAGTTCAAACTCGACTCCGCCTTCACCCCGACGGCGGACCAGCCACAGGCGATCAGCGCCCTCGCCGAGGGCGTGACCGCCGGCGAGCGCTTCCAGACGCTGCTCGGCGCCACCGGCACCGGCAAGACGATGACGATGGCCGGGGTAATCCAGGAGGTGCAGCGCCCGACGCTCGTGATCGCCCACAACAAGACGCTCGCGGCGCAGCTGTGCAACGAGTTCCGGACCTTCTTCCCGGACAACGCGGTCGAGTACTTCGTCTCCTATTACGACTACTACCAGCCCGAGGCCTACGTGCCCAGCCGGGATCTGTACATCGAGAAGGACTCGGCGATCAACCAGGAGGTCGACCGCCTGCGCCACGCGGCCACCGCGGCGGTGTTCGCGCGCCGGGATGTGATCGTGGTGGCATCCGTCTCGTGCATCTTCGGCCTCGGCTCGCCGCAGACGTACGAGATGAACATGCAGATCCTCAAGCGCGGCGAGGAGATCGACCGCGACCGGCTGCTGCGCAAGCTGGTCTCGATCCAGTACGCGCGCAACGACACCGTGCTGTCTCGCGGAACCTTCAGGGTTCGTGGCGAGACGCTCGAGGTGTTTCCCGCCTACGCCGAGACCGCCTTCCGGGCGACGCTGTTCGGCGACGAAGTCGAGCGCCTGCAGCACTTCGACCCGCTCACAGGAGAGCTGATCGCCGACGACCTCGAGCACGTGGCGATCTGGCCGGCGACCCACTACAACGTCAAGGAGGGCACCATCGAGGCCTCCGTCGAGGAGATCGGACGCGAGCTCGACGAGCGCTGCGCGCAGCTGGAGTCCGAGGGCAGGCCGCTCGAGTCTCATCGCCTGCGCCAGCGCACGCAGTACGACATGGAGATGCTGCGGGAGATGGGCTTCTGCGCGGGCATCGAGAACTACTCGCGCATACTCGACGGACGCCGGCCCGGCGAGCGGCCGTACTGCCTGATCGACTACTTCCCGCGCGACTTCATCTGCTTCATCGACGAGTCCCACCAGACCGTGCCGCAGCTCGGCGGTATGTTCGAGGGCGATCGCTCGCGCAAGCAGACGCTCGTGGACTATGGCTTTCGCCTGCCCAGCGCGCTCGACAACCGGCCCCAGACCTTCGAGGAGTTCCTCTCGATCACGCCGCAGCTGCTGCTCGTGTCCGCCACCCCCGGCCCATACGAGCGCGACAACTCGACCCGCATCGTGGAGCAGATCGTGCGCCCCACCGGGATCGTCGATCCGCTCGTGGAGGTGCGCGAGACGCGCAACCAGATCGACGACCTTATGAACGAGGTGCGCTCGCGCGTGGAGCGCGACGAGCGCGTGCTGGTGACGACGCTGACGAAGAAGATGAGCGAGGACCTGTCGCAGTACCTGCTCGAGATGGGCTTCCGCACGCGCTACCTGCACTCGGAGATCGACACGCTGGAGCGCATCCAGATCATCCGCGACCTGCGGCTGGGGGAGTACGACGTGCTGGTGGGCGTGAACCTGCTGCGTGAGGGACTGGACCTGCCCGAGGTCTCGCTGGTGGCGATCCTCGATGCCGACAAGGAGGGTTTCCTGCGCGGCGAGACCTCGCTAATCCAGACGATCGGGCGAGCCGCCCGCAACGTCGAGGGCACGGTGCTGATGTATGCCGACAAACCCACGCGGGCGATGGATGCTGCGATCTCCGAGACCGACCGCCGCCGTGAGATCCAGCTGGCCTACAACGAGCGGCACGGCATAACCGCCGCCACGATCGTCAAGGGCATCTCCGACATCGCCGAGTTCTTGCAGACCGAGTCGGGCGTCCCGCGCGGGCGCAGGGGCGATCGACGGCGGCGCCGTCGCGGCCGGTCGGGTGCCGCGGAGGCTGGAGCGGCTGGTGGTCGAGCTGGAGGAGGAGATGCTGGCCGCCGCCGATGAGCTGCGCTTCGAGTACGCGGCCCAGCTCCGCGACGAGCTGCGCGAGCTGCGCCGCGACCTGCGCGAGCTGCACGCCAGCGAGGCGCCGATCGCCCCGGCTCTGAGCGGCGGTGAGCCGGGCCCTGACAGCTAGATCGGGAACGTCATCCCCGCCGAGGTGGCCGCAGACATAGCCTAGGATTGGCGCTGTGGACATCGACCGCCAGGCGATCGAGCGCCGCGACTTCCCGATCGTCAGGCGCGGCTATGAGCCCGCGGCCGTGGATGCGCATCTGCACGCGCTGGCCGCCGAGTTGGAGCAGCTCAGTCGCGGCCTCGCCGATGGCGAGGAGCTGTCGCTCGCAGCAGCGGCGAGCAGCCAGGTGCAGAGCATCCTGCGCGCGGCCGAGAAGGCAGCCGCCGAGATCGAGCGCGACGCGCTCGAGCGCGCGAGCAACCTGCGCGGCGGCGCCGACAGTGATGCCCAACGAACGCGCGAGGAGGCGATCGCGGGAGCGCGCGCGCACCTCGCCGAGGTGGCGCAGGCGGCCTCGGCGCTGCTGCAGCGGGTGACGACGCTCGAGGGCGAGGTGGGCGCGCTGCTTGACAACCTGCGCGACGGCGCCGGGCGGGTTGCCAGCGACGTGGCGGCCCTGGACGCGAGCATGGACGAGCTCTACGCCGCCGCAGCGGGGCCAGCGGCAGCGCCCGGGCGCGTCCAGCGCGCGCGTGCCGACGCTCCGGCAGCGTCCGCCGGGCAGGCGCAGCAGGCCGAGCGCGCGGGGGCGCAGGGCGCGGGCGCGGAGCGCACCGGGGCACGGGACGCAGGCGCGGAGCGCACCGGGGCGCAGGGCGCAGCTGCGGAGCGCGCGGCGCAGCCCGCGGTGCCCTCGCCGGCGCCGGCGGCGAGCTCGGAGAGCGCTCCGCCGGCCGACAACGGCGATCTCGACGGGGCGCGGCTGGTGGCCCTGAACATGGCTCTCAGCGGCGAGTCGCGCGCGGCCACAGAGCGCTACCTGGCGGAGCACTTCCAGCTCGCCGAGCGTCAGTCGCTGATCGACGAGGTGTACGCGGCGATCGAAGACTGAGGACGCCCCGACCCCGACGCGGGCGCCGACGGGTCCCAGCCCTTGGGCGAACATCTGTTCGCAGTCATAGAATAGGCTGCGGATGGGCGGCGGCGACCAAATCGTTATCTCGGGGGCACGCGAGCACAACCTCAAGGACATCTCGCTCGCGCTGCCGCGCAACGCGCTCGTGGTCATCACGGGCCTGTCCGGGTCGGGCAAGAGCTCGCTGGCGTTCGACACGATCTACGCCGAGGGCCAGCGCCGCTACGTGGAGTCGCTGTCGGCGTATGCGCGGCAGTTCCTGGGCCAGATGGACAAGCCCGACGTGGACTCCATCGAAGGGCTTTCGCCGGCGATCTCGATCGACCAGAAGACCACCTCGCGCAACCCGCGCTCGACCGTGGGAACGGTGACCGAGATCTATGACTACCTGCGCCTGTTGTGGGCGCGCGTCGGCAAGCCGCACTGCCCGATCTGCGGCAGGCCGATCGTGGGGCAGTCGGCCGAGCAGATCATCGACCAGGTTATGGAGCTGCCCGAAGGCACGCGCTTCATGGTGCTGGCGCCGGTGGTGCGCGGACGCAAGGGGGAGTACGGCAAGCTGCTGGCCGAGCTGCGCGCGGACGGCTTCGCCCGCGTCAGGATCGACGGCCGCGTGCGCATGCTGGAGGAGTCGATCGTGCTGGACAAGCGCTACAAGCACGACATCTCGATCGTGGTCGACCGGCTGATCATGCGCCACGACGTGCGCAAGCGCCTCGCGGACTCGATCGAGACGGCGGTGGCGCAGGCGGACGGGCTGGTCGAGATCGAGGTCGTGGCGTCGCGCGACTCCTCGGACTCCGACCGTGACACGGGTGTCGCGCCGCATTCGACCGGCGCGCTGGGGGTGCGGGCCGCGGCGGCGCAGATCGTCCCCGGCCACGCGCCAGAGCCCGGCAGCGTGTTCACGTTCTCGGAGCGCTTTGCGTGTCCGGAGCACGGTCCGTCGCTGGTGGAGCTCGAGCCGCGGATCTTCTCGTTCAACTCGCCGCACGGGGCGTGCGATCACTGCACTGGACTGGGCTCGCAGATGGAGATCGACCCCGAGCTGATCGTGCCCGATCCAACCCTGTCGATCGCCGAAGGCGCACTGTCGCCATGGGCAAACAGCTCCTCCAGCTACTACGAGCTGCTAACCGAGGCGATCGCCGAACGCTACGGGGTGGATCTGGAGGTGCCATGGCAGGATCTCCCCACCGAGCACCGCGACCTGTTCCTGCACGGCACCGACGGGGAGCCGGTGCGCGTGTCCTACCGCAATCGCTATGGGCGGCGCCGCTCGTACGCGACGAGGTTCGAGGGCATCGTCGCCAACCTGCAGCGCCGCTACCGCGAGACCGAGTCGGAGTTCACGCGCGAGAAAATCGAGGAGTTCATGTCGCTGCGGCCCTGCCCCGCATGCGGGGGCGCGCGGCTGCGGGCCGAGTCGCGCGCCGTCCTCGTGGGCGGCGCGCGGATCGAGGATTTCTGCGCGCTGTCAGCGCGGCGAGCGCTCCAGTGGCTCGCCGAGATCGAGCTTTCGGAGACCGACCGCCACGTCGCGCGGCTGATCCTGCGCGAGATCTCCGAGCGCCTGCAGTTCCTGGAGAACGTCGGCATCGGCTATCTGTCGATGGACCGCGCGGCGGCCACGCTCTCGGGCGGCGAGGCGCAGCGGATCCGGCTGGCAACCCAGATCGGGTCCTCGCTGGTCGGGGTGCTCTACATCCTCGATGAGCCCTCGATCGGACTGCACCAGCGCGACAACTCCAAGCTGATCGGCACGCTCGAGCGGCTGCGCGACCTCGGCAACACCGTGATCGTGGTCGAGCACGACGAGCAGACGATGCGCGCCGCCGATCATCTCGTCGACCTCGGCCCGGGCGCGGGCGAGCACGGCGGTCATGTCGTGGCGCAGGGCACGGCGGCCAATGTCGAACACGTGGCGGAGTCGCTCACCGGGCAGTTCCTGGCCGGGGTGCGCGCGATCGACACGCCACGACGACGCCGGCGCCCCAGCGGCTACATCGAGATCCTCGGTGCGAGCCAGCACAACCTGCGCGACATCGACGTGCGTGTACCGCTCGGCGTGCTGACCTGCGTGACCGGGGTGTCGGGGTCGGGCAAGTCGACGCTGGTCAACGACGTGCTGTTCAAGTCCGTGGCCAACAGCCTGCACCGAGCGCGCCAGCGCCCGGGCGCGCATCGCGCGATCCACGGCCTCGACCAGCTGGACAAGATCATCGCCGTCGACCAGTCGCCGATCGGGCGCACGCCGCGGTCCAACCCAGCCACGTACACGGGCCTGTTCGATGTGATCCGGGACCTCTTCTCCAAGACCCCGGAGGCGCGCGCGCGCGGCTACAAGCCGGGCCGCTTCAGCTTCAACGTCAAGGGCGGACGCTGCGAGGTGTGCCGGGGCGATGGGCAGATCAAGATCGAGATGCACTTCCTGCCCGATGTGTACGTGCCGTGCGAGCAATGCCACGGAAAGCGCTACAACCGCGAGACGCTCGAGATCCGCTTCAAGGGTCGCAACATCGCCGATGTGCTCGACATGCCGGTCGAGCAGGCGCTTGGCTTCTTCGAGCACATCCCCAAGGTCCGCCGCCGGCTGGAGACGCTGAACGCGGTCGGGCTCGGCTACGTGCGCCTGGGGCAACCCGCCACGACGCTGTCCGGCGGCGAGGCCCAGCGCGTCAAGCTCGCCACCGAGCTGTCCAAGGTGGCGACCGGGCGCACGCTGTACATCCTCGACGAGCCCACCACGGGCCTGCACTTCGCCGACGTGCAGCGGCTGCTGGATGTGCTGCGCCGGCTGATCGAGGCCGGCAACAGCGTGGTCGTGATCGAGCACAACCTCGACGTGATCAAGTGCGCCGACCGGATCATCGACATGGGTCCCGAGGGGGGCGAGGAGGGCGGTCTGGCGATCGCGCAGGGAACCCCCGAGGACGTGGCCGCCGAGCCGGCCTCCCATACGGGGCGGTTCCTCAGCCGCGTGCTCGTGCCGGCGGCGCGGCGCGGCAAGAGCTCCGCCGCCGACGGCGGACGTCGCCGGCGAGCGGCGAAGGTCGCCGCTTGATCGAGGGCGTTGGCCGCGCCCGGCTGTGGGCGCAGAAGTGGCGCTGGTACGAGCGCAACTCGCTGCCCTGGAACCGCGCCGGGATCCACTGGCAGTTTCTGCGCCGCGAGGCGTTCGTGCGCTGGCCGGTGCACGGCAACGTGCTGGAGGCGCTGCGCGCGGGGCGCCTGGAGATCGGACCCGGGGTGCTGCTCGAGCCGGGCGTGTGGATCACCGCTCCGGGGGACGCGCGCGTGCGCATCGGCGCGGGCACGTTCCTCAACCTCGGCGTGATGATCGCCGCCCAGGAGCTCGTGGAGATCGGCGAGCATTGCATGCTCGCCAATGGATGCTTCGTGAGCGACTCGAGCCATCGCTACGACGATCCCGGCATGCCGATCACCTGGCAGGGCTTCGAGAGCAAGGGACCGACGCGCATAGGCGACAACTGCTGGCTTGGCGCCCACGTGGTCGTTACCAGCGGCGTGACGATCGGCGAGCGGTGCGTGGTCGGCGCCAACAGCGTGGTGACGAGCGATCTCGAGCCGTTCACGCTCGCCGCCGGCCTGCCGGCGCGCGTGCTGCGCCCAATCCGGCCCGCCTGATCGGGGCCCGCGCGCCGTCGATCAACCGCTCCGGCTCGCAGGGCAACCGGGGCTCGTCAGCTTCCCGCAGCTGCAGATCGCGCGCTCCCAGCGGTCAGGGCTACGTTGGCGAGGCCGCGCCAGGCCGTCTGGGTCTGGCGCGGCTGCACCGCGGGCGAGCATGACATGGCTGCCGAACCCCGCTGTGGATCGGCTTGGACGGATTCGCACCCCGCGCCCTGCCTGTGCCGTCGCGCCTATAGGGTGGCGCTGGCACTGTTAACCGATGGAAGTCTACGAGGCCATGCGCAGCGCGCCCACGACGCGCGCCTTTGCGCCCGATCCCGTTCCCGCGCAACTGCTGCGGCGCGTGCTCGACAATGCCCGCTTTGCCCCCAGCGGCGGAAACCGCCAGGGCTGGCGCGTGGTCGTCGTGCAGGATCCCGACACGCGCCGCGCGCTGCGGGATCTGTACCAGCCGCACTGGCGCGCCTACATGCAGCGAACGGGCGGCGCCGCGCTGCTGGCCGATCCCAAAGCGCTCGACCCGGCGAGCGCGCGCCGGCTGCAAGCCGCCGACGCTTTCGCCGAGCGCCTGCACGACGTGCCGGTGCACCTGGTGGTGTGTGTCGCGCTGAGCGAGCTGGCGATCGTCGACACCGGCCTCGACCGCCCGAGCATCGTCGGCGGCGCGTCGATCTACCCGTTCGTGCAGAACATCCTGCTGGGCTTGCGCGCCGAGGGCCTCGGCGCAGCGCTGACCACGCTGCTCACGCCGGCCGAGCCCGAGGTCAAGCGCCTGCTGTCGATCCCGGACGACGTCGCGCTCGCGGCCTACGTCCTGGTGGGTCGCCGCAGCACGCCCTGGCCCGAGCGCCTCGCGCGTCGGCCGGTCGAGTCCTTTGCGTTCGCCGAGCGCTACGGGCAGGCGCTTACCTGATCGACGACAGACGCAGTGTCCGCCACCGGCATCCGCGCGATCGACGCTCCCGCTGACGAGCACGCGCTCGAGCGGTTGCTGGCCGAACAGATCGCCTACTACCGCGCCAGGGCGCCGGAGTACGAGCGGTATGCGATCCCCGGCTGGCACGGCGATGAGCTGGTCAGCGCCCTCGATTGCTTCAGGCCCGCCGGGCACGTCCTAGAGCTCGCCTGCGGAACCGGCGTGTGGACCGAGCAGCTGGCGCGCCACGCACGCAGCCTCACCGCGATCGACGCAGCTCCCGAGATGCTCGCCATCGCTCGGGCACGGGCAGGCGGCGAGCGCGTGCGGTTTCTGGAGGCGGACATCTTCAGCTGGAAGCCCGACCGTCGCTACGACGTCGTCGCGTTCGCGTTCTGGCTCTCCCACGTCCCGCCCGAGCGCTTCGAGTCGTTCTGGAGACTCGTGACCGCATGCCTGCGCCCCGGTGGTCGCGTCTTCTTCATCGACGACACGCACCGGACACCCGATGAACTGCTCGACGGCGAGTCCGGGTCGACCGTCAGACGACGCCTGAACGACGGGAGCGTCCGCCGCATCGTCAAGGTTGCGCACAGCCCAGAGAGGCTCGAGCGGATGCTCGCGAAGCTCGGCTGGCAGGTGCGGATCACCCAGACCTCTGAGCCGTTCTTCTGGGGCGAGGGGCGTTTCGCGCCGGCGCACGGCTAGCGCAGCGCTCAGGACAGGCGTCGGTGCAGCTGCGCCAGCTCGCCGGGGTCGATCGAGTAGGTGTGCTCGGGCCCTGGATACCGGCGCGCGCGCACATCCTCGGCAAAGGCCGCGACGCCCGCATTCATCTCCTCCTGGAGGTTGGCGTAGCGCTTGACAAAGCGCGGCCCCAGTCCGTCGCGAATCCCCAGCAGGTCGTGGAAAACGAGCACCTGTCCGTCGGTGGCAGGCCCCGCTCCGATGCCGATCACGGGGATCTCCACGCGAGGCATGAGCTCCTCTGCGACCGCGCTGGGGATGGCCTCGAACACGAGCGCGAAGCAGCCGGCACGCTGCAGCTCCAGTGCCTCCGAGGCGATGCGCGCGGCAGCCCCGGCGGTGCGGCCCTGGGCCTTCCAGCCACCCAGCGCGGTGGACGTCTGCGGCGTCAGGCCGACGTGTCCCATCACAGGGATGCCGGCGCCGATGATCGCGCGCGCCCTGCTCACCGATGCCGGCCTGCCGCCCTCGAGCTTCACCGCCTCGCAGCCCGCCTCCTTGACCATGCGCAGGGCCGATCCGATCGCCTGCTCGTCCGAGACCTCGTAGGAGCCGAACGGCAAATCGCCGATCATGAGCGGGGTGTGCAGGCCGCGGCGCACGGCGCGGGCCAACACGAGCATCTCCTCGAGCGCCACCGGCGTGGTCGCGCTGTGCCCGAGCACGGTGGTGGCGGCGGAGTCGCCGACGAGCACCAGATCGACCCCAGCCGCCTCGGCTGCGCGCGCGCTCGGGTAGTCGTACGCGGTGACCATCACGATGGGATCGCCAAGCCGCTTCTTTTCGATCAGCAGCGGCAGCGTCATCGGCAGGCGCCCCGGATCGGGCGGCGCCTGCGGGAGCGCCGCGGGGAGGATTGGATCGGTGTGACTCGACATGTCTTCCTCTCTGACGCCGGTTGACCCCCGCTAGGAGAGCAGGGTGGCCACCTCGTCGTCGACGGTGATGATGCGGTTGGTGCCCGCCTGTACGTGAACCACGCGCGGCCGGTAGCGCGCGAGCTCAGCCTCGCTGTAGTTGGCGTAGGAGACGACGATCACGGTGTCGCCGTCGTGGACCAGGCGGGCGGCGGCGCCGTTGATCTGCATCGCGCCGGACCCACGCTGCCCGGCGATCGTATAGGTCTCAAACCGGGCGCCGTTGTCGAGGTCTAGGACCTGCACCTGCTCGTGCTCGAGGATGTCGGCGGCATCGAGCAGGTCCGGATCGATCGTGATCGAGCCCACGTAGTGGAGGTCGCACCCGGTGATCGTGGCGCGGTGGATCTTGGACTTGAGCATCACGCGTTGCATCAGGCGAGGGCCTTTCCTGGTAGTGGTCGGCGGGGATTCGGCGCGCCCTGCGGCACAAGCACTGCGTTGTCGATCAGACGCACGTGACCGACACGTGCCGCGAGCACGAGCAGGCCGGCGCCGGTGAGCGTGTCGATCGGCTCGAGCGTGTCCGGGTCCACGAGCGACACGTACTCGGGCTCGATGCCGCTCGCGTGCAACCGTGCGACGCCCGCCTCCACGAGCGTGCTGGCAGCCCGCTCGCCGGCGATCACGCGCTCGCGCGCGGCGTCCAATGCGGCCGGGATGGCCAGCGCCCGGTGGCGCTCCTCGGCCGAAAGGAGCGCGTTGCGGCTGGACATCGCGAGCCCGTCGGGCTCGCGCACAGTTGGCAGCGCCTCGATGCGGACTGGCAGGTTGAGATCCTCGACTAGGCGGCGGATCACGACCACCTGCTGGGCGTCCTTCTGGCCGAAGTAGGTGACGTCGGGCAGCGCCATGCACAGCAGCTTGGTCACCACCGTCGTGACGCCGCGGAAATGCTCGCTGCCCCGCGCCGCGCCCTCGAATCGCTCGGTTAGCCCGAGCACTTCCACGGAGGTGGCAAAACCCGGCGGGTAGACCTCCTCGACCGATGGGGCGAACAGCAGATCGGCGCCGGCTGCCTCGGCGAGCGCGGCGTCACGCCGCTCATTGCGCGGATAGCGCTCCAGGTCCGAACGCTCGTTGAACTGCGAGGGGTTGAGGAACAGCGACACGGCCACCACGCCGTCATGCGCACGCGCATGACGAATCAGGGAGAGATGGCCCTCGTGCAGCGCACCCATCGTGGGCACGAGCGCGATGCTGTGCTGGGCGGTGCGATGAGGCCGCAGCGCAGCACGGAGCTCTGCCACTGTGCGCACGACCATCATGCGCGGAGCGGGGATCGGTCGGGGTGGCTCATGGCTTCGGTCCAGTTCCCTCGGGGATACCGGCGCGACTGAAAGATGTCAGGCGATCTGTGCTAGGTCCATCCCGAGCGGCGCTCGGTGACGGCGTAACAATCATACCGGCCGAGGCGGCCCGCTCGCAGGCTGCCCGCGGCCCCCGAAGGCACCCCCGGGGGCGCTCGCAGGCAGCCGCGGCGCCGCTCTCAGGCAGCCCCCGGCCCGCGCGGCGTCACCAGGCGTCCACGTGGGGGCGCTTCTTGCCGCTGCGCTCCCACCACTGCGGGGCCGCCTCGCTGAACAGCGTCGCGATCCAGCGCCGCGAGTCAGCCGGATCGATCACGTCGTCGATCTCGCCATAGGCGGCCATGTTCAGTCCCTCGCCGCGCTCATAGGCCGAGGCGACGGCCGCCTCGAAGACACGCGCGCGCTCGGTGGGATCTTCGGTCGCCTCGAGCTCGCGCCGCATGCCCAGCCGCACCGCCCCCTCCAGCCCCATCGCGCCGAACTCCGATGTGGGCCAGGCGACCGTGAACAGCGGCGCCTTGAAGCCGCCCCCGGCCATCGCCTGGGCGCCCAATCCGTAGCCCTTGCGCAGCACGATCGTGCCGGCCGGCACGGTGATGTTCGCTCCGGCCAGGAACATGCGTGCGAAGTGACGCACGGTCGCGGTCCGCTCGGCCGCGGGGCCGACCATGAACCCGGGCGTGTCGCACAGAAACAGCAGCGGCAGCTCAAACGCGTCACACAGGCCCACGAAGCGCGCCGCCTTGTCGGCGCCGTCTGCGTCGATCGCGCCGCCGAGGTGCCCGCAGTCGTTTGCGACCACGCCCAGCGGACGCCCTTCGAAGCGGGCCAGGGCGGTGAGCATCCCCGGCCCGAAGCCGCGGCGCAGCTCGAGCACCGAACCCTCGTCGAACAGCGCGTTCACCACACGGCGCACGTCGTAGGTGCGCTTGCGCTGCTCTGGCACCAGCCGGCGCAATAGATCCTGGTCTGGCGGCGAACCGGCCGGACACGCGCCGTGGAAGTAGGTCAGATAGCGCTTCGCGTACGCCACCGCCTCCGCGTCGTCGCCCGCGCGGAGGTCCACCACCCCGTTTGGATACTGCACGTCGATCGGGCCGACCTCGCCGGGCTCGTACAAGCCCAGGCCGCCGCCCTCGATCATCGCCGGCCCGCCCATGCCGATGCTCGAGTCCTCGGTGGCGATCACCACATCGCAGCAACCCAGCAGCGCGGCGTTGCCGGCGAAGCAGTAGCCCGAGGCGATGCCCACGAGCGGCACCAGCCCGCTGAGGCCGGCGAAGAGATGAAACGCGCGGCAGTCCAGGCCCGCCACGATCGGCATGTCCACGTCTCCCGGCCGGCCGCCGCCGCCCTCGGCAAACAGCACCACCGGAAGCTTGCACCGCTTCGCGAGCTCGAACAGGCGGTCCTTCTTGGCATGGTTGCGCATCCCCTGAGTGCCTGCGAGGACGGTGTAGTCGTAGGACATGGCCACGCAGCGCCGGCCGTGGATCTCGCCGACGCCCGCCACCAGTCCGTCCGCGGGTGTGCGCCGGATGAGCTCCTCGCGCGAGCGCCGGCGCTCCTGCGCGGCGAACAGCAGTGGCCCGTACTCCACGAACGTGCCCTCGTCGAGCAGGTCGGCGAGGTTCTCCCGCGCCGTGCGGCGCCCTCGCTCGCGCCGACGGGCGACCGCCTCGGGCCGGGCTGCGTCGAGGCCCAGCGCGTGCCGCTCGCGGACGGCCGCCAGATCGGCGCGCTCGCCCTCGGGATCGGCCGCTTCCGGCGGGGGCTCGGAAGCGGCCAAGTCGTGCGGGCTGGGGGTGAGCACCAGCAGCACCTGTCCCTCGTCTACCGCGTCGCCCACGGCGACCTCGACGCTGCGCACCACGCCGGCGCCGTTCGCGAGCACCTCGTGCTCCATCTTCATCGCTTCCAGCACCACCACGGGCGTGCCCGCGCCGACCCGCTCCCGCGGGCCTCGCGCGATCGCCACCACGACGCCGGCCATGGGAGCGGTCACCGCCAGCTCGTCTTGGGAAGCGATCTCGTCAGAGGACGGCATGCCGTGATCATTGCGCACGCTGCGAGCGCTACGGCGCGCTGCGCAGCAATGCTCTCGCGGCCAGGCAATACGATCAGGACGTGTCAGCAGCGCGGAGCGCACCCCCGGCCTCGGAGCGGCGCGAGGCGCTCAAGGAGGTACTCGCGCAAGCCCGCGCGTGCCAGCGATGCAGCGAGCTCGCCGCGACCCGCAAGACCGTGGTCTTCGGCGCCGGAAACGCTGACGCCGAGCTGATGTTCATCGGCGAGGCGCCGGGGGCCAGCGAGGATGAGCAGGGGCTGCCGTTCGTGGGACAGGCCGGCAAGCTGCTCGACCAGCTCCTCGCCGAGATCGGCATGGAGCGCCGGGACGTGTTCGTGGCGAATGTCCTAAAGTGCCGCCCTCCCGGCAACCGCGATCCGCTGCCGAGCGAGATCGAGAACTGCCAGGACTACCTGCTGCGCCAGGTCGAGCTGATCCAGCCGTCGGTGATCTGCACGCTGGGCAACTTCTCGACCAAGCTGCTGCGCGGGGACTCCACCGGAATCACCCGCCTGCACGGACAGCCGGAGGTCATCACCCTCGGCCGGCGAGCGGTGCGCCTGTACCCGATCTACCACCCCGCAGCGGCGCTGTACACGCCGCGCATGCTCGACACCCTGCGCGAGGATTTCCTGCGCCTGCCCGAGCTGCTCGCGCTGGGGCCTCCCGAGCAGCCTCCAGCGGAGGCCTTCGAGGCCCGCGAGCTCGCGGAGACGGCGGCCGAGCCCGCAGGCGAGAGCGATGCCGCCGGCGAACCTATGAACAGCGGCGCGCCGGATCCCGCCGCCGAGGAGCGCAGCCAGGAGCCCGACCAGCTTGGCCTGTTCTGACTCGGTGGGGCGTGTTCTAGAACACCGTCCAGGCCAGATTTCCCAGCGGAGAAGGGAATTCGTGCGAGGCGTCGAAAGAATGTGGCCACAGGCCTAATGGCGCCAAGTGCGGTTGCCGATACAGGCCCTGTCTCCATCCCTCCAGGAGTAACGACCGGCCCGTGCCCCTTTCTCCCGCGGGCCGGTCGCTTTTAACGGAGGCGGGGGAGGCGGCGCGCTTGCCTCTACCCTCTCGTCGTGGCCGTTCGCATCGTCGAGACCTCCGATCCCGCCGAGACCGAATCGCTTGGGTCCGAGCTGGCTGCGGGCCTTGCCGAGGGCGATGTCGTGCTCGTAAGCGGGGAGCTGGGCACCGGCAAGACCACGTTGGTGCGCGGAGCAGCTCGTGCGCTGGGCGTAGCCGTCCCGGTGACGAGTCCAAGCTTCAGCATCGGCCATCGCTACTGCGGCCAGGACGTCACCGTCTCGCATCTGGACCTCTACAGGCTGGCGGGGCTCGGGGGGGAGGACCCGGGGCTGCTCGATGACTACGTGGGGGCGGGCCGGATCGCCTTTGTGGAGTGGCCACAGGAGGAGGAGATCGAGCTGTCGCGGCCGCGCCTGCGCATCTCGCTCACCCATGCTGGCGGCGGGCGGCGCCGGATCGAGGGAGCCGAAGGGTGATCCTGCTGGGCTTCGATACGGCCACGCGCGCCACCGCGGTCGGGCTGCGCCTGGCCGATGGGAGCACGACGCAGGCGCGCGATGACCCCCTGGCGGAGGACCATCCCGGACATGCCACGCGGCTGCTGGGCATGGCCGATGAGGTGCTCTCGCGGGCAGGTGTCGGCTGGGGGGCTTTGCAGCGAGTCGCAGTCGGGCTCGGCCCCGGCAGGTTCACCGGCCTGCGCGTTGGCGTTGCGACCGCGCGCGGGCTGGCGCAATCGCTGTCGGTGGAGCTGGTGGGAGTGTCCACGCTGCGCGCCCTGGCGCAACCCGCCCTGGTCCCCGGCGAGGGGGCAGATCGGGTGGTGGCGGTGATCGATGCGCTGCGCGGGGAGGTGTTCGCGGCTGGCTATGCCGCGGACGACCACGGGGCGGTGCGCGAGCTGGCGATCCCCGAGCCCCTGCGCCCCGAGCGGTTGGGCGAGGCCATGCGCCGGGCTTCCGGCGAGCAGGTCACCCGGTGGCTGGCCGTGGGCGACGGCGCCGTGCGCTACCGCTCCGAGCTGCAGTTCGGCGGGATGTGAGGTGCCCGATGACGACTCGCCGCTACATGGCGTGGACGCACGCGCGCTGTGCGAGCTCGCGGAACGCTTGCCGGCAGCCGCGAGCTACGAGCAGCTCCTGCCCGATTACCGCCGCCGTCCGGACGCGGAGGGGGTCGGCGGCTCGGGCAGGAAGCGGGGGCGCGCGCCGGAGCTTCACGGAGCGGGGCGGTGACGCGTTCGCTCCCGACCGCGCTCGGAGCCGAGCGGTCCGCTCCGGTGGAGATACGCCGGCTGCTGTACACGGACCTGCCTCAGGTCATCGCGATCGAGCGGCGCGTGTTTCCGACGCCATGGTCGCTCGCGATGTTCGTTCTCGAGCTCTCCAAGCAGACGGGCATCTGCCTGGCCGCGGTCCACGAGCGGCGGCTGGTGGGCTATTTGATCTGCTCGCGCTACGACACTGTCTGGCACCTCATGAACCTGGCCGTCGACCTCGACCACCAGCGCAAGGGGCTGGCGTCGGTGCTGCTCGCCGAGCTGTATGCGAGGGTGGACGACGAGCAGGCCCGCTTCACGCTGGAGGTGCGGCGCTCCAACGTGGTCGCGATCCACCTGTACGAGCGCGAGGGCTTCCGCGCGGCTGGCATCCGCCGCCGCTACTACCAGGACAACGGCGAGGACGCTCTCGTCATGTGGCGCACTCCGGCCACGCGCGCGGGATCGCTGAGCGATGTGCCCAGCCCCGGGGCGGTATGAGCATCCTGGCGCTCGAGACGAGCTGCGACGACACCTGCGCGGCGGTCGTCGATTCGAGCGGGGCGATGCTCGCCAACGTGGTCTCCTCGCAGGACGTTCACGACCGCTTTGGCGGGGTCGTCCCGGAGATCGCATCGCGTCACCACCTGGAGCTCGTGAACCTGGTCGTCGCTCAGGCCTTGGACGAGGCAGGGGTCTCACTGTCAGACGTGGACCTGATCGCGGCGACGCAGGGGCCGGGGCTGGTGGGCGCGCTGCTGGTCGGCCTGTCGACCGCGAAGGCCCTGGCCGCCGCCAGGCAACTGCCGCTGGCGGCGGTGGACCACCTGCAAGGGCATGTTGCAGCGAACTACCTGCTAGGCGGCGACGACTCCGCCAGCGGGTCATTCGACCCCCCGTTCGTGTGTCTGATCGCCAGCGGCGGGCACACCCTGTTGGTGCATGTGCGAGAGCACGATCGCTTCGAGGTGCTCGGCCGCACGCTCGACGACGCGGCCGGCGAGGCCTTCGATAAGGCGGCGAGGATGCTCGGCCTTGGCTATCCCGGGGGCGCGGCCCTCGAGGAGCTGGCTCGCGCCGGCGATGCCGAGGCATTCTCGTTTCCAGGCTCGAACTCCGAGCGCGCGCGGGGAGGGTGGGGGACCTCGCGCAACTCCTTCGCACAGGGCCTGGACTTCTCCTTCGCGGGCGTGAAGACGGCGCTGCTCTACCGGCTGCGCGAGCTCTCGCCAGATGACGCGCGAGCGCGGGCGGCGGACCTGGCTGCCTCCTACCAGGCCGCCGTGGTGGACAGCCTCGTGGTGCGCGTCGAGCGGGCGCTCGAGCTCACCGGCCTGGACCGTCTCGCGGTGGGCGGGGGCGTCGCGGCAAACGGCGAGCTGCGCCGGCGCCTCCGGAGCCTGGGGTCTGGCGTGCACATTCCGGGGCGTGCGCTGTGCACGGACAACGCGGCGATGATCGCAAGCGCCGCTCGCTATGGCGAGCAGCTGCCGTACCCGCGCTACCTGGGGCTGGACGCATACGCCACCGGGGAACGCCCGCTGTGAGCGTGGTCACCGTCTACTCGCGGCCACAGTGCCACCTGTGCGAGGAAGCGGTGGGCGTGCTTGCGGGATTGCAGGCGGAGCTGGGCTTCGAGCTGCGCCAGCTGGATATCACCGCAGATGAGGCCCTGCATCGCGCATACTTCGAGCGCGTGCCCGTTGTGCTGCTGGACGGCGACGAGCTGTGCGAATACTTCGTCGATGAGGCGGTGCTGCGAGAGCGTCTAGAGTCACGGCGATGAGCTACGGAGATCCCACGGTGAGCCCGGCAGCGGCCGAGCGGGACGGTGCGGCTTCGTCCGGCGAGCGCCTGTCTCTGGGCGTGGCGGCGCGGCTGTCGCGCTACTTGCAGGTGCTGACGCAGGCCAAGAAGATGGGCAAGGAGACGATCTCCTCGCAGGAGCTCTCCGACTACACGCACGTCAACTCAACCCAGATCCGCCGCGACCTCTCGGGCTTCGGGAAGTTCGGCAAGCGGGGGGTTGGCTACAACGTCGAGGCGCTGGTCTCGCAGATCCGCAAGATCCTGCGCACCGCCGGCCAGCACAACATCGCCCTGCTGGGCGCGGGACACCTGGGCAAGGCGATCGCCTCCTCGGACATCTTCGCCGATCACGGCTTTCGCGTCGTCGCGATCTTCGACGTCGACCCCGACAAGGTGGGGGCGAGCATTGGCAGCCAGATCGTGCGCCACACCGGCGAGCTGCGCCAGGTGGTGGAGGATGAGGACATAGTCGTGGGCGTCCTGGCGGTCCCCACGAGCGCTGCGCAGGGCCTCGCGAACGAGCTCGTGGACGCCGGCGTGAAGATCATCTTCAACTACTCGGAGTCGCTGCTCGTGGTGCCGCCGGAGGTGACCGTGCACACGTCGAGCCCCGCTGTGGACCTTCTGTACGCGCTGTACTTCTACTTGACCTGACGGCCGGCGATGAACCGGGTAATCAGACGGGACAGCCGTACGCTCGGATAACGCCGCGCCCGCCACCGCCAATGACAAGCCTGGACCTGGACTCAGTGACGCAGACGTTCGCCCAGGCGAGCGATCTCACCGTGGGCATCGAGGAGGAGTTCTCGATCCTCGATCCCGAGACGCTGGAACTCGCCCCGCGCTTCGAGCAGCTGCGTGATGCCGCGCAGGGCGACGAGGTGCTGCGCGAGAGCATCACAGGCGAGCTCATCTCCTCCGAGATAGAGATCATCTCGGGGATCGGCGACGACCTGCACGACGCGCTGGCGCGCCAGCGGGAGCGCCGCAGGCGGCTGTTCGCGCTGGTCGCCGCCAGCGGCGCGACGCTGGGCGCGACGGGCACGCACCCGTGGGCGGATTACCGCACGCAGCCAATCATCGACACCGAGCACTACCGGCGCGTGGAGCGGGGCCTCAAGTACGTGGCCTGGCGCAACAACACCTTCAGCCTGCACGTGCACGTGGGCATGAGCGACATCGACCGCGCCGTACGCGTGTGCGACCGACTTCGCCCTGTGCTGCCCCTGCTGCTGGCGATCTCGGCGAACTCCCCCTACCTGGACGGCCGTGACTCGGGGCTGCACTCGGCCCGCACGCAGAGCTTCACCAAGAGCTTTCCACGCTGCGGCATTCCGGATCCGTTCGGAGGCTGGCGCGCGTATCGCGAGTACATCGAGTTCCTGCTCCGCACTCGCTCGATCGTGGAGTTCACCCAGGTGTGGTGGTCGGTGCGGCCGCACTTCAGCTTCGGCACGGTCGAGGTGCGCATCTGCGACGCGCAGTCGAGCGCGCTGGAGTCAGACGCACTGGCGGGCCTGATGGTGGCGTGCATCGCGCAGGCGGCACGCGACCTCGACGAAGGGGTCCCCTTCTCGGACCCCGCTCCCCGCCTCATCGAGGAGAACCTGTGGCGGGCTATCCGCTTCGGCTTGGACGGACGGCTGATCGATCTGGAGCGCGGCGTCGAGTATCCCGCGCGCGACGTGATCGACCAACTGGCGATGTGGACGGTGCCGATGCGAGCCGAGCTCGGGATCGAGCTCAGCTTTGGCGACCGCAACGGCGCGCAGCGCCAGCGCCAGCTCATCGAGGCGGGCGCCACGCGCGAGGAGGTATTCGCCGCCACGGTCGAGGAGACGCGTCAAACCTACGCGCAGGAGGTGAGGGTATGAGCGGCGATGGCGCGCCGCATGAAGGCGCGCCGGGGCCGGAGGCCGAGGCGGCGGCTGGTGACCGCAGCGAAGAGGAGCTGCGCGCGGCATACGAGGAGGAGCTGAGCCGCATCACGAGCTCCGAGGTAATGCTCCAGGCGGCCGTGTCGCTGCTGAACCTCGGCGGCTGGCGGCTGGGACCACCCGCGGGCGCGGTAGCAGGCGAGCACGGCGAGCCCGCGGCGGGCCAGCGCGACCTGGAGCAGGTGCGTGACGCGATCGACGGAGTGCGCGCGCTGTTGGGCGTGCTCGAGCGGCGGCTCTCGAAGGAGTTGGGCCCGTTGCGCGATGCGCTCTCACAGCTGCAGCTCGCCTACGCTCGCGCGGCTGGAGCCGGAGCCGGCGCAGCGCCCGCCGGCGCCGCGCGCGGCGCGGCCGGCGGCGCTCCGGATGGCGACCAGGGGCAGGGCGAGGCGGCACCCGAGTCTGAGGCCCCCGCGCAGCAGTCCTCGCACCGCCCCGGGCCCGCGGAGGCAAGCGGGAAGCTGTGGGTGCCGGGCCGCTGAGCGCTCAGCGGGCCTTTCGCTGGCCGGCGGCTCAGCGGGCCTTTCGCTGGCCGGCACGATAGACTGCGCGCGCGTTTGCACCGGGGCGGGCCGTAATCGCGCCCGAGCGACAAATGTGCGCGCGAAGATCCTCGCGCGGCACTCCAATCAGACCGCGGAGGATTTTTCTTGAGCAGCTTTCTGACGAACCATGGGGTCGTCGTTGCCCTCGTTTGCGCCGCCTGTGCAGTGGTCTACGGCCTGGTCACGACCCGATCCCTGCTCGCGCTCCCGCCCGGCAACGAGCGCATGCAGAGCATCTCCCTGGCCGTCCAGCAGGGTGCGCGCGCGTATCTCAACCGCCAGTACACCACGATCGCCCTCGTCGGCGCGGTGGTGTTCGTGGCGCTGATCTTCGTCCAGAACATCGCCGTGGCCAGCGGTTTTGTGATCGGCGGAATCCTGTCGGGCTCGGCGGGCTACGTCGGGATGAACGTTTCCGTGCGCGCCAACGCGCGCGTCGCCGAGGCGGCGCGCGGGGGTGTCGCGCCGGCCCTCAGCACGGCCTTCAGGGGTGGTGCTATCACGGGGATGCTGGTGGTCGGTCTGGCGCTGATCGGCGCGGCGGGCTACTACGGCCTGCTCACCGCCGTGTTCAACGACAGCCAGAAGACGGCCGTCGACGCGCTCGTCGGGCTCGGGTTCGGCGGCTCGCTGATCTCGGTGTTCGCCCGCTTGGGCGGGGGCATCTTCACCAAGGCCGCCGACGTGGGCGCGGACCTGGTGGGCAAGGTGGAGGCCGGCATACCCGAGGACGATCCGCGCAACCCCGCGACGATCGCCGACAACGTAGGCGACAACGTGGGCGATTGCGCCGGCATGGCGGCGGACCTGTTCGAGACCTATGCGGTCACCGCCGTGGCGCTGGCGCTGCTGGGCGTGCTCACCTTTCACGAGGCCACGCGCGTGGTGCTGTATCCGTTCGTGCTTGGCGGGGCGGCGATCGTGGCCTCGATCATCGGGACCTTCGCCGTGCGCTCGCGCTCGGGAAACGTCGAGCGAGCGCTGTATCAGGGGTTGATCCTCTCAGGTGCGATCGCCGCGGGCGTGTTCGCGCCGATCACCTACTGGATGATGCGCAACCTCACGTTCAGCCACGTCGGCAATCTGGTCAGCCCGCCCGCGTGGGGGAAGTTCTATCTCTGCTCCCTGATCGGCATCGCGGTCACCGCGTGCCTGTTCGTGCTGACAGACTTCTACACCTCGACGCGATTTGCCCCGGTGAGGAAGACCTCGCGCGCCTCACTGACGGGTCACGCGACGAACATAATCCAGGGCTTCGCGTCGGGCTTGCAGGCGACTGCGCTGCCCGCGCTCGTGCTGGTGCTGGGGGTGTTCGGCTCGTGGAAGCTGGCGGGAGGCGGCAGCACCGGCATCTATGGCGTTGGCGTGGCCGTGATGGCCCAGCTGTCGCTGACCGGTTTGATCGTCGCGCTGGACGCGTTCGGCCCGATCACCGACAACGCGGGCGGCATCGCCGAGATGGCGGACCTGCCTGAGGAGGTGCGCGACGTCACCGATCGCCTGGACGCCGTTGGCAACACCACCAAGGCTGTGACCAAGGGCTACGCGATCGGCTCCGCGGTGCTCGCCGCGGTGGTGCTGTTCGCGGGCTTTCGCCAGGAACTGGCCGACCATGCTCATAAAGCAGTCGAAGCCCTGACCTTCGGCATCAACGAACCCCCGGTCCTGATCGGGTTGATCCTCGGCGGCCTGATGGTGTGCCTGTTCTCCTCCCTCTCGATCGAGGCCGTGGGCCGCGCGGGCGGAGCGATAGTCGAGGAGGTTCGCCGCCAGTTTCGCGACCACCCCGGGATCATGGAGGGAACCGAAGATCCCGACTATGCGAGATGCGTCGACATCGTCACGCGCACCGCCCAGCGCGAGATGATCCTGCCGTCGCTGCTGCCGATCGGGCTGCCGCTGATCGTGGGGCTGATCGACGAAAAGGCGCTCGGGGGCCTGCTCATCGGGGTGATCGTGGTGGGATTCTTCTTTGCCATCATGATGACGGCCGGCGGCGGCGCGTGGGACAACGCCAAGAAGCTGATCGAGGACGGCGCCTATGGCGGCAAGGGCTCGGACGCGCACGCCGCGTCGGTGACGGGCGACACGGTCGGCGACCCGTTCAAGGATACGGCCGGCCCCGCGATCAACCCCATGATCAAGGTCTCCCAGATCGTCGCCATCCTCATCATCCCGCTGATCACCTGATCGCCGACCCGGCGCCCGAGGGGCCGGCCAGCACAAGTGCTGTCACGCAACCGGCTCTGGCCCTAAGCTCAGTTCAGATGGGTCGAAGGTTGCACCGCTCGGGCACGCTCGTGATGTCGCTCCTGATGGTGGTGATCGGCGTCGCCTTGATCGTGGAGGCGATCGTGGGGGCACGTCACGCCGGGGTCTCGCCGTTGCTTGTGATCGGGGTGCTGTTCGTGGCCGCCGGCGTGGGCAGGCTGTACGCCGAGCGCAAGCGGGGCGCCGCCGGTGAGTAGTCCGCCGCACCGGGGGGACGGCGCCGTGCGCGCGCGGCTGCGGGCGGCCGACGCCGAGCGGGCGGCCCACGAGCTGTCGGCACGCTCGATGTCCACCCTGCGCCGCAGCGTCGGCTCGCCGATCCTGTTCGCGGTCGTCTACACCTCGCTGGCCAGCGCCGTCTACTTCTCGCTCGGGGTGATCGCCGGACGGGCGCTGGGGCTGACGCCGCTCGTGTTCGTGATCGCCGCGGGGCTGTTCGCGGTCACCGCGATGACGTACGCGGAGGGCGCGTCCATGCACCCGGAGCGCAGCGGGTCCACGGTGTTCGCCCGCTACGCCTTCAACGAGCTCGTGAGCTTCATCGCCGGGTGGGCGATCCTGCTGGACTACATAATCCTGATCGCGGTCACCGCGTTCGCGGCCACGCAGTACCTGCGCGTGTTC
>VAWK01000068.1:0-5414 GCA_005885515.1 Actinomycetota bacterium
CGAAACCGGAGCTGCCGGCGAACACGGCAACACCGGAGCCCAGGGCCCGCAGGGCGAACACGGCCAGCAGGGCGAGGCCGGCAAAGCCGGCGAAAAGGGCGACACCGGAGCCCAGGGCCCGCAGGGCGAACACGGCCTACAGGGCGAAAAAGGCGCCCAGGGCGAAACCGGAGCCAAAGGCCTCCAGGGCGAAAAAGGCGAAAAAGGCGAAAAAGGCGAACAAGGCGCCCGCGGCGTGACCGGCGAAGCCGGACCTAAAGGTGAAAAAGGCGCCCAGGGCCTTCAAGGGCTGACCGGCTCCACCGGAGCCCAGGGACCCACGGGCGAAAAAGGCCAACAGGGCAACTCCGGTGGCCAGGGACCCACGGGCGAAAAAGGCAACGCCGGTGCTCAAGGCTCCACTGGCGAAAAAGGCCAACAGGGCAACACCGGTGGCCAGGGACCCACGGGCGAAAAAGGCAACGCCGGTGCTCAAGGCCCCACTGGCGAAAAAGGCCAACAGGGCAACACCGGTGGCCAGGGTCCGACGGGCGAACGTGGTTCGACAGGACCGCAGGGAACTATCAACACAAGTGCCATCAAAGTCGTCACCGCAGGCGGCACGACTAAAGAAGCGACAGCAGAATGTGGCGAAGGCGAAGTCGTGCTAGGTGGAGGCGGCTCGGGTGGCAACCTCGAAGAATCCAAGCCGGAAGAAAATAGGAAGTGGCATGTGAAGGGTCCATCAAGCTCGAAAGTAACCGCGTACGCTGTCTGCGCGAAATAGCAATCGCAACTCCGTTGCAGAAAGGGGGCCGCATTTGCGGCCCCCTTTCTTTGGTGCCACCCTTTCGATGTACGAACTAGCGGTCAAGCATGCGCTTGCGGCGGCTTGGCCTCGAGCTCCCGGCGTCGCCGCGACTATATCCGGCGCAGCCCGTACCCATGCCCCGTGCGGGACTCGAACCCGCCCCACCGGATTAAAAGTCCGGGGCTCTGCCTGATGAGCTAACGGGGCTTGCGCGCGACAGTGTGGCAGACCTCCTCGCCTGCGAGGGCGCGTACAGGTTCATTCCTCGGGATCGGGACTTTCGGCGGCGGCGATGCGCAGCATCTCGTCGATGCGCGTGAGCTTGACCCGCGGGCGCCCCTGGCGCTCGCCGTGGACGCGCTCATGCCGATCGATCTCCAGCCAGCCGTCGTAGGGGACCAGATCGGGTTTTCGCGCGATCAGCAGGCGCTCGACCGATGCGGCGTCGGGGCTGTCCGGCGACAACTCGCCGCCGGAGCCGTTGCGCCGCTCGGCGAGGTCGGCGAGGATTGCGTCGACCGTCTGCTGGGCATCTCGCTTGTTCGTGCCGATGACGCCCGTCGGGCCGCGCTTGATCCACCCGACCACGTACTCGCCCGGCCGCGTGACGCCGGTGCTCGGGTCGGTGACGCGACCGCCGTCATTGGGGATAACCCCTTGCCGCTCGTCGAAGGGGACGCCCGGCAGCGGAAGGCCGCGGTAGCCGATCGCGCGGAAGACCAGGCCCGCGTCGATCGTCTCGCGCGCCGCGGTGGGACGCGCCCGCAGGGTGCCTTTCTCATCCGGTACGAGCTCGTTGCGCACCAGCTCGACAGCGCCCACGCGGCCGGCCTCATCGGGGATGAGCCGTACGGGCGAGAGCAGGAAGCGCATCGCGATCCGCCGCGGCTTCCCCGCCACGGCGCGCTCGGAGTAGCGGCGAAGGATCTCTACGTTCTGGCGCGCTATCGCGTTGTCCTTCAGCGAGGGATCCGGCACGGCCAGCCCCCTCTCCAGCTCGGACGGGTCGACGACCACATCGGCCTCGGAGAGCTCGCCCAGCTCGCGCAGCTCGGGATTCGTGAAAGCCGCCTGCGCGGGCCCACGACGGCCAACGATCACAACCTCGCGCACGCGGCTGCGCGCGAGCACCTCGAGCGCGTGATCGGCCGTGTCAGTAGTGGCGAGCTCGCTGGAGTTGAGCACGAGCATGCGCCCGAGATCGAGCGCCACGTTGCCGTTGCCGATCACCAGCGCTCGCTCGGCCGAGAGCAAGTCCACCTCTAGGTCGGCTTGGTCGGGATGGCCGTTGTACCAGCCCACGAAATCGGTCGCGGCGTGCGAGCCGGGAAGCTCCTCGCCGGGGATCCCCAACGGACGGTCGATCGCCGAGCCGGTGGCGTACACGATCGCGTGATAGTGGGCCAGCAGGTCCTCGCGGGATATGTCCTCTCCGAAGCACACGTTGCCGAAGAAGCGAAAGCGCGGGTGCTCTGCGGTCTTCTCATACACCCGGCTGACGGACTTGATCTTGGGATGGTCGGGCGCGACGCCAGAGCGGACGAGGCCCCACGGCGTGGGCAGGCGCTCGAGCATGTCGACCTCGACACGGCCTGCGGAATCCTTCAGCAGGTGCCCGGCGGCATAGAAGCCGGCGGGTCCGGAGCCGATCACTGCAACACGGATGGGTGAATCGTCGGGCATCGGGATGTGTGGAGAACGTGTCCTGTTGGGGCTAGGCGTGCTGGCTCGAGTTGGACTTTTGGGGTGATCGGATGATGGGCGCGGCCCGACTCGAACGGGCGACCCCCTCGGTGTAAGCGAGGTGCTCTGACCTAGCTGAGCTACGCGCCCGGCGAGGGAATTCAAGGCTACCGAGCCTGCGAAGCTGTGCCCGTGGGCAGAGCGGCTCGGATCGCGGGCGCCGTGGTCGTGGCGATCGTCCTGGTGCTCGGGCTGGCGCAACTCGTGCTCCCGCGGATCGCGGCCATCACGATCAGCTCGCGCGTAAGGCGCTACGGAGCCGTCCAGAGCGTGAGCGTGACGGCGTGGCCTGCCGTGAAGCTGTTGTGGGGCGATGCCGACTCCGTCACGGTGAGGGCGCGCGATCTGCGCTTGAACCCGCAGCAGGCGGCCGGGCTCGTGTGGCAGGGCCGCGGCGCCGGCAGCGTCGAGATGACGGCTGCGCATGTCCAGCTTGGTCCGCTGCGACTGAGCGGCGTGAGTCTGCGCAAGCGCGGCGATGCGCTCACCGCCCAGGCCTTCGCGAGCGCCGCCGACGTTGGTGGCGCGCTTCCGCCCGGTATGTCCGTGGCGCTTCTGCGGAGCGAAGCCGGAAGCGTCGCGGTCACGGCGAGCGGAGGGCTGTTCGGCGTGTCGGCCTCGCTCGTCGCCGTGGCAGAAGCGCAGCAAGGCAGGCTCGTGGCCCGCCCGCTCGGATTGCTGCTCGGGGGCTTTCAGCTAACGCTGTTCGTCAACCCTCATGTCTACGTCAAGAGCATCGGCGCGAGCACGGTGAGCGCGCCCGGCGAAGCGTCCGGCTATCGGCTGCGGATGAGCGCGCGGCTTCGCTAACGCCCGCGGCGGCGGCCCGCCCTCAGGCCGCCGCTGAGACCTCGGCGGGCGGCGCGGAGGCGCGTGCGCCGATCAGCATCGGCAGCCCGCGCCTGGGGCTGATCGTGGGCATCTGGCGGATCTCCAGGCGGAAGTCGGCGGGCAGCGACAGCGTGAACCGCGACAGGATCAGCGTCGCGATCGCACGCACCTCGAGCTGGCCGAAGCGCATTCCGATGCACGTGCGTGAGCCGGCCCCGAAGGGGACGTAGGCGCCCTTGGGCATTGCCGCCCGGGCCTCGGGCGTGAACCGCTCGGGGCGGAACGCCTCCGGCTCGGGGAACACGTCGGGCAGGTGGTGACTGGCCCACGAGCTGTAGTTGACGAATGCGCGCTCGGGGACCCGATAACCCTCGAACTCGAACGGCTCGATCGAGCGGCGTGGGCCGACCCATGCGGGCGGGTACTTGCGCAGGGTCTCCTCGAGCACCATCTCGAGCTCGGGCAGCTCGCCTGAGATCAGCTGCGAGGGCGTGGGCTGTCGGTGCGCGAGCTGGGTGTCCTGCTCGGACTGCAAGCGCGCGGCGATCTCTGGCTGGCGCGCGAGCTCGTAGAACATGAACGACACCGTCGACGTGGTCGTGTCGTGACCGGCGAACAGCAGCGTCATGACCTCATCCCGAACCTGCACGTCGGTGAGCGTGTTGCCGTCCTCATCGTGAGCATCGAGCAGCAGGCTGAGGATGTCCTGGCCACGCTCGCCCGTGCGGCGGCGGTGGGAGATCTGGGAGTAGATCAGGCGGTCGAGCTTTCGCCCGGCTCGCAGCATGCGCCCCCACGGCGTGAAGGGGCCGCGCAGGATTCGCAGAACGTAGTCCGACGAGTAGTAGGACAGCGCCTGCTCGAACAGGCCCGCGGCGTCGATGGAGCGCGCTCGCTCGCTGTCGGGATCGACCCCGAAGAGCGCGCGCATCGCGACCCGCAGCGCGAGCCGGCGGGTCCAGTAGTAGAGGTCGATCTGCGCCTCGGGCTTGAGCTCTTCGAGCGCTTGTCCGATCTCCTCGAGCATCGCCTCGACAGAGGCCACTAGGTGCTCGTGGTGGAAGGCGGGCAGCATGATGCGCCGCGACCGGCGGTGGAAGTCGCCGTCGATCGTGAGCAGGCCGTCGCCCATCAGGCCGATGAGTTCCCGGAAGTGGCCGTCGCGCCAGAGGAAGTTCGACGCATGCGAGACGAGGATGTAGTGGTTGGCGGCGGGCCCGAGCATGAACACGACGTTGCCGTGAAACACCCGCAAGGTGAAGACGGGCCCGAAGCGCTCGTACGCCTCGATCAGCATCGGCAGGGGTTCCTTGGCAAAGCGCCTCGTACGAGCCATCGAGAAGCGGGTCTCTCCTGGCGGAAACGGCACAGAGGCCGCGCGCTCGTCGCGGAAGTCGTTTAGCAGCGCGACGAACGGGTTGGTGTTGAGAGCCGGCGGGCCGATGAGCGCCACGGCGGAAAGCCTAGTGCAACGACTGGCCGCCTGGCCAGCGGCCGGGTACGGCTCTGGCTCGCTTGCAGCTGCTCACGCCCGCGGCGAACGGTCGCCGGTTGGGCGCCCGCGCCCTGGCATACTGAGCAGCGCGAGGAGCCGCAGCAGCATCTCCCACGCACGAACGCGGGGGGCGTAGCTCAGCTGGTTAGAGCGCTGCCCTGTCACGGCAGAGGTCGCGGGTTCGAGTCCCGTCGCTCCCGTCCCAGAAAGGCCCTGCTGAGGCGGGGCTTTTCTCGTGAGCGGTGAGCCGAGCTGAACGCTCCTCGGTCGCGCTGACGCACTCTAGACGCACAGTCATCTCACGAACCTCGGCGATCTCGAGCTCCGGATCGACGCGCTCGCGCTCGGCGTACTCCTCGATCAGGTGGGCGTAGGTCGAGCAGCACCGCCAGCGAGTGGCCGGCCTGCTGGGCGATCCACACCGGCTGACGGCCCTCGGCGAGGAGCAGCGAGACAAAGCTGTGCCGCAGGTCGTAGGTGCGCGGCACCGGGTCCAGGCCGGCGGCGCGGCAGGCGGGCGCCCATTGCCGCTCGCGCCAGTTTCCCAGTCGGTCT
>VAWK01000068.1:5426-12210 GCA_005885515.1 Actinomycetota bacterium
GGGTGCCGGCGGCGCTCGCCACGATGAGCGCGCGAGCAGGCGGGCGGCCCACCGCGAGGCGGTACTCGCGCAAGTCCTGGGCGAGCGGTGCAAGCAAGCGCACGGCGCGGCGCCGGCCGGTCTTCGTCGCCTTGATCGAGCTGTCCGGGTTGGCGGCGCGCTGGGCGAGGATCGTGTGCTCGTGCACGTCCTCCCAGCGCAGCGCGCGCAGCTCTCCCGGCCGCAGGCCGGCGTAGGCGAGCAGCGAGACGATAAGCGCGTCACGCCGGCGAGTCTGCGGCGTGCCGGGCGGTGGCAGCTCGTAGCGGCGCCGGGGTCGCTGCCCGGGCGGTGATGCGGCGACCTCGCGCGCCGCCGGCTCGCGCAGCGCGAGGGCGATCGCCTCGATGGTCGCGGGCGCGAGCGGGCTCACCGCGTCCCGCTGATTCGCCTTCGGGGCGCGCACGAGCGAGATCGGGTTGCATCCGGCGTGAGGGTCAACCAAGTCGCGCCCCGATCGGCCAGATCGAGAGTCATGGCGCCAGCAGAGGCGGTCCAGCATCCGAGCTGGGCAAGGCGCTGAGGGGTGCGCGGGACGGTGTTCAGCCCAAGCCTCGCTGGCCGGCTTGTGAGGCAACCCCTATCGGCGTGGTCCGGCGCCGGCGCCAGGCGCTACTGAGCTGGGGCTCTCCGGCGGCCGAGACGCCCGCTTCGGTGGAAAGCAGTCGCGAGCCGAGGGGCCGGGCGGGCGAGTGGTTTTGAAGAGACTACGAGCCCGAAGCGCCGGCCTCCGTAGCGAGACCGAGGTCGGCGAACGCATTCTCGCGGTCGAAGTACGTGACGAACCTCGTAACCTTGCCGTCGCGGACATGGAAGAGGCTCGCCCGTTTCCCCAACCTTCTTCCCGATCCTCAGTCCGCTTATCTTCGCGCGAGCACTGCGATCCTCGAGCACGAGCACACGCCCGCCCTCCAAGTCGCGGTACTCATCGACGTCCACGCGCCAGTCTTCCCACGCGCTGAAAAAGTCGCGCCATCCTTCTGCCATCCTGGCCCGCCCCGTCCAATTGCCGGGTGAAGGACCGTCGGCGATCACAAGCTCGATCTCGGGGTGCGCCCACGCGGCGGAGCTGAAGTCGCCACGCTCCCAGTCCGCGTAGATCGAGCGCACGAGGTCCAGGTTCGCCGAGGACATTGGCCAAGCCTGGCACACTCGGGCGGTTTAGAGCGCGAGTGCGCTGGAAGGGGGTACTCGCTCGTGCGCATGTACTGAGCTAGCTGGGGCGCCGCGGCGACGACCAGTAGCATCAGTCGCCGCACCACGGAGGGTCGGTGGTCGTGATTCAGCCCAAGACCAGCTACGCGCGCAATGGCGATGTGAACATCGCCCACCAGGTCATCGGCGATGGACCGCTGGACCTCTTGTTCGCGCCGCCCTTCGTCTCGCACCTGGACCTCTACTGGTCGATGCCCGAGACGACGGCGTTCTTTCGCCGCCTGGCCTCCTTCTCGCGGCTGATCCTGTTTGACAAGCGCGGCACCGGCCTGTCCGATCCGGTCGCCGGCGTGGCGACGCTGGAGGAGCGGATGCAGGACCTCCGCGCGGTGCTCGACGCGGTCGGGTCGCAGCGGGCGGCGCTGTTCGGCCTGTCCGAGGGCGGGCCGATGAGCCTGCTGTTCGCCGCCACCTACCCCGAGCGCACGACGGCGCTGATCATGTTCGGCTCGTTCGCGAGGTTCACGCCAGGTCCCGGTTATTTGTGGGAGCTGCACGAGCCCTATGACGAGCGGCGCGCGCTGTGGACCGACGCGTTGGAAAACCACTGGGGCGAGGGCAGGGCGCTCGGGCTGTTCATGCCCAGCATCGCCGGGGACCCGAACGTCCAGAGGATGCTCGGCATGTTCGAGCGCACCGCGGCAAGCCCCGCGATGGTCCGCGCGCTGGACCAATTCAACACCGAGATCGACGTCACCCACGTCCTGCCGGCCATCGACGTGCCGACGCTCGTCCTGCACCGCACGGGCGATTTCATTCCAAGTGACTATGGACGCTTCGTCGCCGAGCACGTGCCCGGCGCGCGCTTCGTCGAGCTTGAAGGCAGCGACCACTTGCCCTGGCTGGGTAACGCCGACGTCGTCGTGGATGAGGTCGAGCAGTTCCTCACCGGCGCCCGGCATGCCGCCGAGCCCCACCGCGTGCTGGCGACCATGCTGTTCACCGATATCGCCGGCTCGACCGAGCGCGCCGCCCAGCTCGGCGACGACCGTTGGCGTGCGCTGCTTGACAGCCACAATGAGCTCGTGCGTCGCCGGTTGGCGACCTTCCCGCCCGCGCGATCCGCTGCGCCTGCGCTATCCGCGAGGACATCGGCTCGCTCGGCATCGGTGTGTCCGCCGGCGTGCACACGGGCGAGTGCGAGCTGATCGGCGCGGACGTCGGCGGCATGGCGGTGCACATCGGCGCGCGTGTTGGCGCGCGGGCGGCACCAGGCGAGGTGCTCGTCTCCGGCGCGGTGCGCGATCTCGTCGTTGGCTCGGGGATCGAGTTCGCCGACCGCGGCACCCACGAGCTCAAGGGCGTGCCAGGGGAATGGCGGCTGTTCGCGGTCGCTGGCGCGCGTTCCGACAGAGACGCGATGGTGGTGGCGAAGGATGCGGGCGACAACTCGCTCGCCCCCAACGCGACACTGGTCACGAAAGGCGACCGCACCGCGCTGCGCCTCGCCCGCCGCGCGCCCGGCGTCGCGAGGCTCATGTCACGGGTGCTTACGCGCAAGGCGCGCAGGCGAGCGACGCACGCGTGAAGCCGCCGCCCGCGTTTCCGTGACCTGCCGCACACACATCATTGCGGCGTAGGAGTAGCGTCGTTACGGACGGTGCTGAACGGCCGCGCTTTGTCGTCGTTCGGGGCGACCGGCTGTTTGGCGTCCGCCTTGACATCGGTGTACCTGAGGGTCCGAAGATTAGGGCGCCTTGCCCCGGGGTATGGCCGCGCCGAAAGTGGCGTGCTCCATGGGCAGTCACTGCACTGGCAGGCCATTTGGGTCTGCATCGAAAGGGGGAAAGGAGAATATGGACGTGTCTGGATTTCGACAAGTACGCGTGATTCCTCGGCGGCTGTCGCTTGTGCTGGGCGCGGTCGGGCTCGCGCTGAGCATCCTTGCCGCGAGCGCGAGCGCAGCCGCGGCAGATCGACCTTCGAAGTGCTCGGGGAGCTTCGAATCGCCTGGCGTGCTGGCCGGGACATACTCCTCCAACGTAGTCGTCGAGGGCGCATGCGTGGTCAACGCCGGACCGGCCCTCATCGAGGGCAACCTGACCGTGAGTCCCGGCGCGGTCGTGCTGGCGGCCTTCGCGGAAGGCAGCTCCGCGCTCACGGTGCAGGGCAATCTTAAGGTCCAGCGCGGCGCTACGTTGATCCTCGGTTGCGAGCCCCAGAGCGCATATCCCTGCGTGGATAACCCCGCAGTCCCAAGCCAGGGCAGCGTGTCTGGCAACCTGAGCGCGCAACAGCCGCTGGGCGTCGTGGTGCACGACAGCACGATCGATGGGAACATTCACGAGGTCGGCGGGGGCGGCGGGTTCACCTGCGAAAACAAGGGCCCAACCGTCGGCGGCTTCCCCGTCTTCGGCGCGGCCTTCGGCGGCCTGCCCGTCTTCAGCGCCTACGAGGACAGCACCGTCCACGGCAACCTGAGCGTGATCGGTCTCACTTCCTGTTTCCTGGGGGTGGCACGCGACCACGTCGGCGGCAACGTCGACCTGACCAACAACCAGCTCGCCGATCCCGACGCCATCGAGATCCTCTCCAACCAGATCTCGGGCAATCTGCTCTGCCAGCAGAACAGCCAAGTCTGGGACAGCTTCGAGGCAGTCCCGGCGGGTCCACTATTCCCGCGCGTGCCCAACCCCAACACCGTGTCCGGGCATCGGGTCGGCCAGTGCGTGCTTGCCAGCCCCTCCGAAGAAGGCGGTGCTTCGGGGCCTGGCCCCTTCTAGGCCCAACGCGAGCTCGTGCCCCGGGCGCGCGTCCCGAGGCGAGCGTACCTGGACACGACGCGAACCATCGACGCCTCAGCCCAGACAGGGGAAGTTCTCTCACAGACATTGTGTCTGGCGCCCTGGAAGTCGGCCGCGAGGCCGACCGCGGGGCCGAAAGCCAGCGCGACCGCGCGCTTCGGCAACCCCGGGGCAGCAGAAGCGGCTGCCACCGCTACCGCTCGGGACTGCATTCGAGAGGCAAGCAGGCGTGTGCCGGTCCTCAATCCGCGCTCTCGAGGCTCGTCTCCAAGGCGAGAGCAGCGGCGGAGCTGAGGCGCACTCCCGCAACCGTCCGGCGGAGCGACTGTCTCAGGGCCGATGAGTTCTTGTCGCACGCGAGGTCGTACCGGCAGGTGAGCGGCCACACGAACGAGAATGAGATGCAGGCGAAATCGGAGCAGCCTCAGCTTGAGGGCTGGCAGCGCTTATCGGTAGGTGGGCGACGGAGGCGACCCATCCGGCCCTTCCCGGGACGGTCGTGCACGGAGAATGCACGTTCGAGTGGCTCGAGGGTCGACGGTTCGTGATTCAGCGCTGGCAGTACGACCATCCCGAGCTTCCGGACGCGATCGCGATCATCGGCGTCACCAACGGACAGCTGGCGATACTCTCGCGTGCGCCGCGGGCGCACGCGGGATCCCCGACACTCCCCCTCGTTTCATCAACCGGGAGAGAGCGTCACGGTTGTTGGTGGGTGGGGCCGCGCGGCCCCACCTACCGTCGATCGCTCTATCCGCGCCGCTCGCTAGCTGCTGGCGAAGCCGCGGTGCTGTTGGCTACAACCGGCCGTCCGGCAGGGGGCGCAGCACCGCATTACAGAGCCAAAATCGTGGGCCGCTCGCATGATGCTCCTCGGGCTCGCGGCGACGCGTGCCGGCACCGATGCTGCTTGGCCTTTCGGCTCTGCGCCTTGTGGACGATTTCGACACGTTGAGCAACCGAGCCCGGCCTTCACTTCGCCGTCCGTTGGCCTCCGTAACATCAAAAGCGATGCTGAGCTTGCTGTTTGTCCTTGGACTCTTGGTGGGAATCGTCGGTGCAGTCATCGCTATGGCCGGCGTCGTGATCGTGGTCGTAACCGCCGCTGCTTGGCTAAACGCACTGGTCGTGTTCCTGCGCGCAAGGATCAATCAGCCGCAGCCTGCGAACCGAGCGACTGCGCTAACCACGCCCCACGGTTAGCATCCCAGCAAGTCGTTTCACCCATTCAATGCTGGTGTTGCCCGCGTCGGTCTATGTGCCGCAGCTCGTGGCCGCGGCAGTCATCACCTATATCCTCGCTCCGTGGGGGCTGTGTAGCAACGCGCGTGAGACGAGGTCGAGAGCGGCGAGGCCGCCAACGAGGGCCAGTCCAGCTGGGTGCCTGAGTAGGTGGTAGTAGTGCATCGGCCAAAGGTATCGCCCGCCCTCGACGGAAACTTGACGTAAGAACGGAGTTTGCAGCCGTTCAGCAGACAGCGGAGAACAGCCATTCGTGGAACGAGCGTGGTGCGAGAATGGCGCGCCCATTCCGGTAGCAGCCCCGGAGGGCTGGGTCCACGATCGCCGGATCCGGACCACCCCCACTATCGCGAGGCCCCTACGATGCGCCTCGGCGCGGCCTGTAGAGCTAGGCTTTCGCGAGCCCGAGGACCTCAGCGTCCGAGAATGTGCCTCGCACATCCCGCGGCTGACGACGCCACGCCCACGGCCAAAGAGCAGTCTTGTACTCCTCCTCGATCACGCAGGCGTTTATGAAGTCCTCGACCTGCCCGAACATGCAGCCCGCTTTGATCTGGCCGTCGACCGCGTTGCGATAGTCCCTGAAGGTGATGGTCCTGGTAGCGACAGGCATGCTTCCCACGCTCCCGTTGAGCGCCGTACGCCCTGGTGGGTACCACCGATCCTCAGCGCGTACAAGCCCGCGATTCCGCAAACTGGCAAAGAAAACCGGCCTGGCCTGAAAGCCCTGTGTGGCGCGCTGCTGCTGCCGATGCCCCCGAGCTTGTGGTGGAACGAGCCGATCAGGCGCACGCCGCGTTCGATCGCCGGCTCTGAGAGTGCCGTAACCGAGCACGCGCCTCCAGCGCCGGGCGAGAAGCCGCTGGCTCCTGCTTCACCCTGGTTGCGGGCGTCTCACCAGGCCACAGACGAGAGTTGCGCTTCGGACGACCAGCACTCGTCCGTGCTCCGACGCGCCAGACGCTCGCTTCGCCATGGCGAAGGAGGAGTCTCGCGAGCGCTGGGCGAGACGCTCGCGAGTCGTCCATCGCGCAAGCGCGATGCCGCCGTTGGCTGGCGCTCGCATTGTTCGGTTTGCAGGCGTCAGCCGTAACGAACCCTTCCCTTCTGTCCAACCTGACGGCGCATCCAACGGTTGATCCGGCCCTCTCACGAGCGCTCAGGCTGTCCTCAGCCTCGGAGGTCTAGAGCCGCCCTTGCGGGGCGACAGCGCGCCAAGGTGGCGGGGCGGTGACTGGGCATTCCATCGGCTGATGGTGTGAGGGATACTGAGCAACCGATGCCCGAGAAGTCCACCTCCCAAGACCTCGGGGAGGTTGTCAGAAGCCTCTTCGAGGCTGCTGACCGTGGGGATTGGGACGCGATGATCGCCCCCTACGCTCCCGATGCCATCTGGGAGAGCAACGACGGCATTCTCGACGTGGCGGGAGCGTCCGGGGTGCGCGGCCTCTTGGAAGAGTGGGCAGGCGTGTTCCAGGATTTCACGGTCAAGGTCGAGACCGTCGTCGATCTCGGTAACGGGGTCGTCTTTAGCGTCTATCACC
>VAWK01000047.1 GCA_005885515.1 Actinomycetota bacterium
CGGGAACAAAGGCGAAACCGGAGCCACCGGCCCGACCGGGCCGACCGGCAACAAAGGCGAAACCGGGAACAAAGGCGAAACCGGAGCCACCGGCCCAGGCGGCGGCGCGACTGGCCCGACCGGCCCGACAGGTAAAGGCGAAACCGGAGCCACGGGCGCTGCGGGGTCGAGCGGGACAAGCGCGATCGCGACGTTCGGTGGCGCAGGCAAGCCCGTTGGAAAAAACAAAACGCTGTGCATCCCGTTTGCGAACAGCTTTGGGGCAATGCCAGCGGCCTGCATCAGCACAGGGTTTGCAGCCAACAAAGAAGACCTCGTGTTCGGCCCGATCCCAACCGGCGGGACGACGATCAGCCATCTCAAGGTTGAAGCCAGCGCGTCGAACACAGCCACGATCACTGCTCTCGACAACGGGACCGCGACGACCGTGACCTGCACGATGACGTCGGGGACCACCTGCAGTGACGACACGCATTCGGCGTTCATCGCAGAAGGGCACTACGTCGAGGTCCAGGTCGCCAACACCGCCGTCGCCGAAGCGGTGTTTGTCGCTGCCTTCATCTACTAGCGGCGCCACGCGGCAATAACGAAGACAGGCGGCGGGCCGATAGGCCCGCCGCCTTTTGTTTACGGTTTGATTGCATGAGAGCCGGCTCCCGATCCTCGACGGATTTCCTAACGGCCGTCCGCTCGCAGCCAGGCCGAGCCGGCGTCGGACCCGCCGCGCCCGGCGCCGGCCCGGGACGGCGCGAGCTGGTGTGTCTCAGCCCATCGCGCGCGGATGCGCGCTGAAGTACGCGTCCTTCAGGCGCTCCGCCGACAGCTGCGTGTACAGCTGCGTGGTTGCCAGATCCGCATGCCCGAGCATCTCCTGCAGCGAGCGCAGGTCACAGCCGCCGGCCAGCAGGTGGGTAGCGAAGGAGTGGCGCAGCGTGTGCGGGCTCATCCGCTTCTCCAGTCCGCATGGCCTTGCACGATCTTGTACAGCCCTTGGCGCGTCAGCGGGGCGCCCCGGTGGTTGACGAACAGCGCGCTCTGCTGTCGCGCCCCTACCAGCGCAGGGCGGCCGCGGCCGCAGTAGGCGCGTAACGCCGCCACGGCCTGCCGCCCGATCGGCACCAGCCGCTCCTTCGATCCCTTGCCGCGCGCACGCAGCATCCCCTCCTGCAGATCCACATCGGAGACCTGCAAGCCGATCGCCTCCGACACGCGCAGGCCGCACGCATACAGAACCTCCAGCAGCGCCCGGTCGCGCAAGCTTCGCGGCTCGCCGCCTTTCGGCTCGCTCAACAGCCGCGCGACCTCGTGGCGCGAGAGCACCCGCGGGAGCCGCTGGCTCTTGCGCGGGCCGCGCAGGTCGGCGGTGGGATCGTGTCCGACGAGCTCCTCGCGGCGCAGATGGCGGTAGAACGAGCGCAGGCACGCCACCTTTCGCCCGAGCGTGGCCGCCGCCGCGGGAGCGCGGACTTCCGCGGCTGCGCTCGGATCGTCGGCGGTCGAGCCCGTGGCCGCAGCCGGCGCGCCGGCGCCGGTGCCGGCGAGCTCGGAGATGAAGGCCGTCAGGTCGCCATGCTGGGCTTCCTGCGCGCCGATCCCCCGCCGCTCCAGGAAGGCCCCGAACTGCAGCAGGTCGGAGCGGTAGGCCTCGAGCGTGTTGCGCGACAGGCCCCGCTCGAGCTCCAGGTAGGCCAGGAAGTCGAGCATCAGCTCCTCGATCCCGGCCTGCTCGGCGATGGCAGCGGTGTGCGTAAAGCCCATGGCTTGGTCCTTCGCCTCGGGCATGCGGGCTCCTTGGCGCTGCAACGCGGCGTCCATCCCCTTGCGTCCGCTTACGTTGTAAGTTTTGTGTGTCAGTAGCTAGACTTAATCCCATGCCCCGTCGTACAGCTCGCAAGGCCGAGCCATTCAGCGTTCGCTTCACGTTGCCCACCGACCGTGTGGTCCAAGAGGAGGCCCGCCGAACCCGACGCTCCAAGAGCGCTGTGGTCGAGGCGCTGGCCGAGGAGGCCGTGCGCACGCGACGCTTCGCGGGCATCGGATTCCGTGGGGAGGACGCCGCGCGCCGGCCATGGGTGATCGGCTCTGGCCTGGATGTCTGGGAGATCGTGCAGATGCTCGAGGACTTCGGCTCCCACGAGCGACTTCTAGAGGCAACGCAGTTGACGGAGCCTCAGCTGCATCTGGCGATCGCTTACCGCGACAGCTACCCCGACGAGATCGCCGAGGCCGTCGCACAGAACCGCCGTTCAGCCGAGCAGTGGCGCGCGCTGTACCCCTTCGTCCAGCTCGCGGCGGCACCGTAGCGACGCTTGCGACTGCTGCTCGATGCCAACCTGTCTCCGCGGGGCGTCGCCGTCAAGCTGCGCGCGTCAGGCCACGACGTGCTCGCGCTCGCCGAGGCCCCGGCGTTGGAGGGACTCTCCGACCCGCAGGTCCTCGAACTCGCCACAGCCGAGGAGCGCGTGCTGGTCACGCGCAACAGCCGCGACTTTGCGCCGCTGGCGCGCGAGTGGGCGGAAGCCCAGCGACCGCACGCCGGCCTGATCCTCATCTGGACACTCGACCACAGCCGGTTCGCGGAGATCGTCGTCGGTATCGAGCGCTACCTCGAACGCTGGCCATCCCAGAAGCAATGGCGCGGCCTCACGGTCGCGTTCTGAGCCGCTCAGCCCCCGCGGCTCAGGCGCCGCTGAAGCCACAGCAACCCGATCACGGTCTTGGCGTCGCCGCTCTCCTCGATCGCGCGGTCAAGCTGCGCCAACGGCCAGGCGACGATCTCGATCCGCTCGTTCTCCTCGCTTCGGGCGCTCTGCGCGTGCAGGTCCGTGGCACAGAACAGGTACACGCGCTCATCGGTGAAGCCCGGGCTCGAGTAGTAGCTGAGGATCGGCTGCCAGCTGCGCGCGCCCCGTCCGATCTCCTCCGCGAGCTCCCTGCGGGCGGCGGCCTCTGGACTCTCGCCGTCGACGTCGAGGCGCCCGGCGGGAATCTCAAGCAGGCCCTCCGCCGCCACCGCCTCGCGGGGCTGGCGAACGAGCCACACGACCTCGTCATCGTGCGCCACGGTCCCCACCGCACCGCGGTGCCGCACGACCTCGCGGGTGACCACCTCGCCGTCCGCGTGGCGGAAGCGCTCCACGCGCACGTCCACCAGGCGCCCCGCATACACGCTCTCACCGCCGAGCGACTGCATCATCCTCATCCGCGGCGGCCCGCGCGGCTTCCTGCGCGAGGACCGCGCCGCCTGCCAGCGCGGCCTCGAAGAACAGTGGATCCTCATCGATGCCGCGGCCCATCGTCTCGGCCGCCAGCCCGGACTCGGCAAAGCCCTCCAGGTCGACCGCCGCGCGGCGCCAGTCGTGCTGCGCGCGCCCCGCTGCGGGCAGCTCGAGATCCGGCCGCGCGCGATCCGTTGGCGCCGGCAGCGCCACCGTCACCGGCGCCAGCAGCAGCTCGAGCACGGTGCGAGTGTGATGGGAGATACCGCGATGCCTGGCGCGATCGTCGCCGCTTGACATCCGCGCGACCAAAACCGTGGGGCAGCCCAGGGCCAGGGCGGCGTGGGCGGAGTCGAGCGCGTACATGCCGCCGTGGCCGAGCGTGGAGCTCGAGCCCACGATCCCCGGCCCGGGGCCGCACACCGCGGCATCCCAGCCCAGGCGCCGCAGGCCGTGGTGCAGCGCGCCGATCGCCGTGATCGCCTCGCCCTCGCCGCCAAACGCCGCTCCGGCGCTCAGATGACACGCCAGAACGGCGCGCCTGCGCAGCTCGGCGGCCGTGCGCGAGTGCCCCGCCGGCAGCGCTCCTCCGGCGGTCTGCACATAGCCGAGCCGGCGCCCCGGCGCCGCCTGGGCGAACGCCCACGCCACCGCTGCGAGCTGGCCGTGCAGCGCCAGCACGGCCACCGGCCGGCTCACGGGCAGACGCAGCTGCTCCTCCTCGACCGGTTCTACGGTGTGCTGAAGGCTCGTGTAGTTGAGCTTCACCACGTTCGCCTCCTCCCCCCCGCCCTCGCCCCGCAGCCCCCGGGTGAGGTTCACGTGCACGATGTCAAAGCCCCCGGAGCCGAGCCCCAGGTCGAGGGCCTGGACGTTGACGATCAGCTCGTCTCCCACCTCGGCGCGGCCGAGGAGGGCGAGATCGGCGATCGCCGCGCGCGGCGGCGCCGGCTCGCCGGCGAGCTCGATCACCAGCTGCTGCTCGGCCGCGGCGGCGCTTGCGTCCTTCACCTCGCGCACGACCGCGCGGCGGAGCTTCAGCATCTCCCGTCACGCTACCGCGCGGGCGCCGCGACCTCGGCACCGAGCTCGTCGATCAGCGCCAGCGCCACCTCGAGCATGTCCTCCAAGGCCCGCACCGACACGCGCTCGCCGGGCTCGTGGTTTCGCTCGGTCCCGTTCGCCAGGTTCACCGTCTCGAGACCGCCCGCGATCAGCACGTTGGCGTCCGATGCCCCGCCGCTCGCGATCCTCACGGGCTCGTGGCCACACGCGAGCAGGGCTCGCTCGGCCGCGCGCACGGCCGGCCGGCTCGCGGCGAGCCGGTAGCCGGCGAAGGTCCGCTGCACGCTCACATCCACGTCGCATTCGCACTCGGGCAGGTTCGCCGCCTCGTGCAGGCGGGCGACCAGCGCGGCTACCTCCTGCTCGGCCCGCTCGTCTTTGAGCGAGCGCACCTCCGCCACCAGCGAGCACCGCTCGGCGACCACGTTCATCGCGCTGCCACCCGAGATCGAGCCGACGTTGGCGGTGGTCTCCTCGTCCAGGCGACCCAGCCGCATGGAGGCGATCGCGTGCGCGGCGGCGAGGATCGCGCTGCGGCCCTGCTCCGGGCGGATCCCGGCGTGGGCGGCCACGCCGTTGAAGGTGGCATCGACGCGGAAGTGACTGGGCGAGGCCACGATCACCTCGCCGATCGGCGAGGCGTGGTCGAACACGTATCCGACCTCGCTGCGCAGCCGCGAGCAGTCGAAGGCGCGCGCGCCGGCCAGTGCCGCCTCCTCGCCGACGGTGAACAGCAGCTCCACGTCCAACCCGGCGCCCTCCCGCCGCAGGTGGCGCGCGAGCGCGAGCAGCACCGCCACCGCAGCCTTGTTGTCGGCGCCGAGGATGCCGGGGTTGGCGTTCTCCCAGTAGCCGTCGATCAGCGCCGGCTCGACCGGTGCCTGCAGCGGCACCGTGTCCAGGTGCGCGCACAGCAGCACGCAGCGCCCGCCGTCCCGGTCGCGCTCATCGGCCGCGGCCTCGGCCGCCGCGGGGATGTGCGCGAGCAGGTTGCCGCACTCGGTGCCCAGCCGCGAGCCGGCATCGTCCTCCTGCGCGCTCACGCCGATCGCCCGCAGCTCCGCGATCACGCGCTCGGCGCACTGCCGCTCGCTGCCCGACGGGCTCTCGATCCGGCACAGCTCGGCGAAGGTTCCGCTCAGGTAGCGGCGCTCGAGCTCGCCGATGCGCGACTGCAGCGGCCCGACCGTCACGGTCGCATGCGCGCGCCGGCCTGCGCCGCCGGGTGGCGCGCGTGGCGCTCGCGCTCGACCCCGCGCCGCAGGGCGGCGGCCACGAAGCCCCAGAACAGTGGCGCGGGGCGCTCCGGGCGGGACTTGAACTCCGGGTGAAACTGCGAGGCCACGAAGAACGGGTGCTCCGCCAGCTCGATCACCTCGACCAGGCGTTCGTCGGGCGAGGTGCCCGAGACGCGCAGGCCGGCGGCCTCCAGCCGCTTGCGCAGCAGGTTGTTGACCTCGTAGCGATGGCGATGGCGCTCGTAGATGACCGCCTCGCCGTAGATCTCGCGTGCCCTCGTGCCGTCGTGCAGCTTGATCGGATCGGCGCCCAGCCGCATCGTGCCGCCGAGGTCCGCGACCTCCTTCTGCTCCGGCAGCAGGTCGATCACCGGGAACGGGGTCTCCATGTCCATCTCGGTCGAGTTGGCACCCTCCATGCCGGCGACGTGGCGGGCGAACTCGGCCACCGCCACGTGCATGCCCAGGCAGATGCCCAGGAACGGGACCCCCTGCTCGCGGGCGAACTCGGCCGCGTCGATCTTGCCCTCGATGCCGCGACCGCCAAAGCCTCCCGGGATGAGGATGCCATCGGCGCGCGCCAGGCGCTCGCGCACGCCCGCGCCGTCGTCGCCGCTGAGCGCCTCGGAGTCGATCCAGTCGATGTGGAGCTTCGCGTCCTGCTGCGCGGCGGCGTGCCTGAGCGCCTCGCAAACCGACAGGTAGGCGTCCTCCAGCTGCACGTACTTGCCGACCAGCGCGATCCGCACCTCGCGGCTGGCCCGTTTGGCTCGCGCGATCGGCTCTTCCCAGCTGCTCAGCTCCGGGGGAGCGGCCTGCAGGCCGAACTGCTCGAGGATGAAGTCGTCCACACCCTGCTCGCGAAACACGAGCGGCACCCGGTAGATGTTCTCCACGTCCCACGCCGAGATGATCGCCTCCACGGGCAGGCTCGCAAACAGCGCGATCTTCTTGCGTATGTCGGCGGACAGCGCGCCCTCCGAGCGGCACAGGAGCATGTCCGGCGCGATGCCGATGCGGCGCAGCTCGTTGACCGAGTGCTGGGTGGGCTTGGTCTTCAGCTCGCCCGCGTGGCCGATGTAGGGCACGAGCGTGAGGTGGATGAACAGGCACCGGCGCCGCCCGACGTCGACCGGGAACTGCCTGATCGCCTCCAGGAACGGCAGCGACTCGATGTCGCCGACGGTGCCCCCGATCTCGGTTATCACGAAGTCGACGTCGCTGGACTCGGCGATCAGCGCGATTCGCTGCTTTATCTCATCGGTGATGTGCGGCACCACCTGCACCGTCGCGCCCAGGTAGTCGCCGCGGCGCTCGCGCCGGATCACGGTGTCATAGATGCCGCCCGCGGTGACGTTCGAGGCACGGCTCGTGTTGGCATCGGTGAAGCGCTCGTAGTGGCCCAGGTCCAGGTCTGTCTCGGCGCCGTCCTCGGTGACGAACACCTCGCCGTGCTGGTAGGGCGACATCGTCCCCGGGTCCACGTTGATGTACGGGTCGAACTTCTGCAGCCCCACCGTCAGCCCACGCGAGACGAGCAGGCGCCCGATCGAGGCCGCGGCGATCCCCTTGCCGAGCGAGGACACGACGCCGCCGGTGATGAAGATGAAGCGGGTGTCGTTCGGTACCTGGGCGGGTCGCTCGGAATATCTCGCGCTCATGAAGGCCTGCCCCAGGAGTCTAGTTGCCGCAGCCCCGGAGTCCGCTCTATGAGCGCGGAGATCGAGCGCAGCTCCCCGTACACGGTGAGCGCGGCCAGCAGCGCCAGCGCCACCAGCTGGCCGATCCCCGACAGCGTGAGCACCAGCCACAGCCCCGCTAGCGCCCCCAGCAGGCTGGCGCCGCTGTCGCCCAGCATCGCGCGCTCGCGCAGGTCGTAGAACCCGGCCACCAGCGCCGGGCCCGCGAACAGCCCCAGCGACCACAGCGCCCGCGTGTCACCCGAGCCGATGACCAGCCCCGCTCCCAGCAGCACGAACGCCTTGATCGAGCGCCCCGGGCGCAGGTCCAGCAGGTTAAACAGGTGCGTGGCCAGCACGAGCACCCCGGCGGCGAGCAGCCAGCGCGCGCTCGACAGCTGCAGATAGCTCATCGCCAGCAGCGCCAGGCCGAGCGACCCCGCAGCCTTGAGCAGGCCCGTCGAGAGCTCGCCGCGCATCGCCGCCGCGCCATGCCCGCGCCAGCCCCGCGGCTGCGGGCGCCCGGTCAGCCCGGCGCCGTAAGCGTCATCGAGCAGGCCCAGCGCGATCACCCCCAGCGCGTACAGCGCGATCGGGAGCGCCTCGGGGTGCAGCAGACCGGCCGAGGCCAGCCGTTGGAGCAGCTCGAGCGGTCCCAGCGCGAGCAGCGCCGCGGCCAGCGGCAGGACGCCCAGCGGAAACGGCAGCTCGCGGCCGCGATAGTTGGCCTTCGTGTGCGCGCCGAGCGCACGCAGCATCGCGGGGGCCATCGTCGCAGCGCAGCCCAGGGCGAGCAGCAGAGGCAGCGCGTGCATGGGGGCAAGCTATCGCCGCAAGCGGATGGGCTCAGGCGTGTCCCGAGGCCGCCGCCACCGCCGGCAGCAGCGAGTTTGCCGTGCCCTTCACGCCATAGGAGCCGCGCGCGCCGGCGAGCGCGTAGGCGAGCGCCGCCCGCCCGGCGGTCGCGTCGAGGTCGTCCACGCTCGAGATCCCCTGGCCCTGGTACCACGGCACCTGAGAGGGTTCGGTGCCGGTTTGCTCCACGCCGACGATCGGCACGCCGATGTCCGACACGCCGCGTACCAGGCCGGACTCGAGCGCGTTGGCGCTCTGCGCCGCTTCGGGAACCATCCCGGCCGGCTCCGCGCGCACGACGGCGAGCCCTTCGAGCTTGCCCAGCTGGCCGTCGAAGGCGCTCAGCAGGTGGGAGCTCGCGCGGCTCAGCAGCTCGTGGCCGATCGCCTGGCCGCCGCTGACCAGCTGCTTGCCGGCGAGCGCCCCGAAGCGCTCGACGAGCTGGGCCCCGGCCGCGCCCGACGTGGCGGGTTCGCCGAGCGCCGCAAAGCGCGTACCGGCCGCATCGCGTGCCAGGCCGGCCAGATCCAGCGGCTCGCGCACCGCCACCACCGTGGTCACGTCCCCGCCGGCCTGCGAGACCGCGTCGCGCACGAGGCCATCGAGCCGATCGGATGCGTTTCCCAGGAACAGCAGGCCGATGGAGCGCCCGCGCAGCAGGCCGTGAACGGCGATCGGGTAGAGGTCGTTCGCGAACGCTTCCTCGGCGCTGAGCTGCGCCCGCAGCTGGCCCGTCTGGCGCTGCGCGGCACCGACTTCGGCGCTGAGGTCGCGCACGATCCCGCTCTTGGCCGAGGAGACGAGGTTGGAGTCTCCGATCGCCACGCCGATCACGATGCCGACGGCCAGCGCGAGCAGCACGGCCGCGAGCGAGAGCGCGTGGTAGCGATAGTCGAACACGGCCCCGCCGTCCGCTCGCCCCGGCTAGCCGCTCGAGCCCAGCAGCAGCTGCAGCTTCAGCCACACCAGGCTCACCACGTCCCGCAGCGCGGGCGTCAGCCACACGACCGCCACCAGCGCCACCAGGCCGGCCGCGATCACCGCCAGCAGCGGCGCGAGCCCCGGTCGGGGGCGGTAGAGGCGGCTCACCCCCTTGGCGTCGACGAGGATCTCCCCGATGCGCAGCCGCGTGAGGAAGGTCGAGGACATGCCTTTGCGGTTGCGATCCAGGAACTCCACGAGGTTGAACTGGGAGCCCACCGAGACGATCAGGCGAGCGCCCTTCTCGGCCGCGATCAGCAGCGCCAGGTCCTGGCTCGTGCCCGGCGCCGGCACGACCTTGAACGGCACACCCATCTCCTCCAGACGGCCGCGACCCGGAGCGCCGCCGTTGGCGTAGGAGTGCACGACCAGCTCCGCCCCGCACCTCAGCGACGCCTCGCCGGCCGAGTCCATGTCCCCCACGATCATGTCCGGAGCCAACCCCTCTTCCCGCAGCGCCTCGGCGCCGCCGTCGACCGCCACGATCACCGGACGCATGTCGCGGATGAACGGCCGCAGCGCGCGCAGGTCGCGCTGATGGCCGACCCCGCGCACCACCACCAGCGTGGAGCGATCGCGGAAGTCGGTCGCGAAGCGCGGCAGCTCGATCCTGCCCGCCAGCAGCTCGCGCTCCTCGCGCATGTGCTCCACCGTGTTGCGTGCGAAACGCTCGAGCGCCTCGCCGATCTCACGCCGCCTGGCCTCGGTTTCGGCGCGCACCCGATCCAGGTCCAGCACCTCCCCGCTTGCCAGCAGCTCGCCATCGCGCAGCACCTGGCCCACGGTTGCCGCGCGCGCGCCCGAGCCAGCCGCGCCGAGCAGCGGGCCGGCGAGCGCCGCGCCGGCGAGCACCACGAGCGGGTCGCCGTCGGACAGGGTCTTGAACAGCGAGTCGTCGGGCAGGTCCACGAGCAGGATGCCCGCTTCGACGAGCAGCTGTGGCCCGAGGTTCGGGTACGTGCCAGACGAGGAGGCGCTGCAGTTGAGCACGGCCACGGCGCCGGCCGCGATCAGCTCCTCGGCCGAAACGCGATCGATGTCCAGGTGATCGACGAGCGCGATCTCACCGCGCGCCAGGCGTTTGACCAGTAGCTTCGTGCGCCGCCCCGCGCGTACCGGTCCCCGGACCGTGCGCGTCGTGGCGCTTTCCAGTCCGGGACGGACCGTGCTCGCGGACGGCACGCCCCGGCCGTGCGGGAGCCGGGTTCCGCGAGGGCCAGGTGCCAGTCCCGCCCCGCGGACCATCTGCCCGCTGGGTCGCGTCGCAGCCATTGCCCCTGCGAAGGGTAACGTGCATGTGCCCGGAGCGCCATCGCCCCCGCAGCGGCAGGGCATGCCGGGCGGCAGCGCGGTCGCAGCGGAGCCGCGCCCGAACGGCTCGACGCCTGAAGCGGGAGCGCGCCCGGCCGCTCTCAGGCGGCGCGGCGCAGGTCGCGGGCGTGCCGGCGCGCCGCACCGTCGGCAGCGTCGGCGCCGAGCATGCGCACGAGCTCCGACACGACCTCGGGCTCGCCCAGCTCCACCACGCTGGCCCGGGTGGGGCTCGCCGAGGTGTCCTTGACGATCGAGAAATGACGCTGCGCCAGCGATGCGATCTGGGGCAGGTGCGTGATGCACAGCAGCTGCCTGTGCCGGGCGAGCTCCTTCAGGCGCGCGCCTACGGCGCGCGCGGTGTGGCCGCCGATGCCGGCGTCCAGCTCGTCGAACGCCAGCGTCGAGCCCGAAGCGGGCCCCTCTGCAGCGGCGTCGCGCTCCCCCGCGCGGGACCCGCGTCGCCCGCGAGCGCTGCCGCGCCAGCCCGCGGTGGTGAGCGCCAGCATGATCCGCGAGAGCTCCCCGCCGGAGGCGATCTCGCGCACCGGGCCGGCCGGCACCCCCGGGTTGGGCGAGATCATGAACTCCACCGCGTCGCCCCCTCGAGGACCGGGCTCGCGCTGCGCCAGCGCGACCTCAAACGACGCCTCGCCCATGGCCAGCGAGGCCAGCTGCTCGCGCACCGCGCGCGCCAGGCGCGGCGCGGCAGCCTGGCGGGCCGCGCGCAGGGCGTCCACGTGCTCATCGAGCTCCGCCTGGGCGCGGGCCAGACGCTCGCTCGTCTTTGCCAGCTCGATCTCCGATCCGCGCAGCTGCTCCAGCCGCGCGCGCGACCGAGCGGCGTGGTCGGCCACTGCCTGAACGCTTCCGCCGTGCTTGCGCACCAGCCGCTCGATCAGCTCCAGGCGCTCCTCGATCGCCTCCAGCGTCATGCCGCCGGCGGCCGTCTCGCCACCAGAGCCCGCGCCCGAAATGCCCTCGCAGAAGTCGCGCAGCCCGGCGGCTACGTCCTGCGCGTCGATCGCCAGCGAGCGCAGGCGTTCGCCGAGCGCATCCAGAGCGGCATCGATGCCCACGAGCGCCTCGAGCCGCGCGGCGGCCGCCGCCAGCAGCGCCACGGCGCCCAGCGCCTCGGCGGAGTCGGGCGCGAGCGCCTCCGCCCCGGCCCCCGCGGCGGCACGGAGCGCATCCAGCCGGCGCAGGCGCTCGCGCGAGGCCACGAGCTGGGCGTGCTCGCGCTCATCCACGTGCACCGCGTCGATCTCGGCGAGCTCGTACTCGAGCAGCTCGAGGTCGCGCTCACGCTCGTGCGCCATGGCCTGCAGCGCCTCGAGCCCGGCCCGCAGCCGGGCGCAGTCGGCGTGCGCCCGCGCGCAGGCGCGCAGGCGCGATGCGTGATCGCCACCGCACATGCCGTCCAGCAGCTCAAGCTGCGCGGCCGAGATCGTTAGCCGTCGATGCTCGTGCTGGCCGTAGAAGCAGATCACCCCGCCCGCCAGCTGGCGCAGCTCCGCCAGCGTCACGCCGCGGCCGTTCACGTACGCCCGCGTGCGTCCGTCGGCGCCCACGCGGCGCGCAAGGATCACCTCGCTCGCGTCGGCGGGCAGACGCTCTCCCAGCCGCTCGCGCAGCGAGCCGGACAGGTCGAACTGCCCCTCGACGTAGGCCTCCGCCAGCCCCGGACGCACGATCCCGCTGCGCGCGCGACCGCCGAGCAGCAGGTCGAGCGCGTGCGCGAGCACCGTCTTGCCGGCGCCGGTCTCGCCCGTGATCACGTTCAGGCCCGGCGCCAAGCGCAGCCTGGCCCGCTCGATCAGCAGGAGGTTCTCCACCGACAGCTCTTGCAGCACGCGGGCATCTGTAGCAGCGCCCGCCGACGGATCGCTCGGGCCGCGTGGCGCCTTCGGGCCGTCACGAGCCGGCGCGACGCGGGCTCGTCGCGCGTGCCGCCCGCATCGCCCGGCACCTCGATCCACTCGCCGCCCGCGCGCGTGCGCGCTCAGGTGTTGGGCTCAGATGACGATAACGGGCATAGTCTGTGCAAACCGAGCGGGATGGACCCCAAGGCATGGCCGCCAGCGACACGACCGACACGAGCTCACACCTGTCAAACGGAGAGCAGATGGACTGCCTTTCCGCCTCGGAACTGGACCACCGGATCCAGGAGGAGATCAACCGCGCCGAACGCCAGGGCACCCCGCTGTGCTGCCTGTTGGTGACGATCGGCAACGTCGAGGAGCTCTCGCGCGAGCACGGCGGCGAGCTCTCCGAGCGCGCGCTGGCCTATGTGGGCAGCGCCCTGCGGCGCCAGCTGCGCGACTTCGACCGCATCGGCAGGCCCAGCGACCGCGAGCTGCTGGTCGTGCTCCCGGGAGCGGACAGCCCGCGCGGGGAGGCGGTCGCCCGCCGCGTGCTCGAGCGGCTGCGGACGATCAAGATCGAAGCCGACGGCAAACGCCGGCCACTGCGCATATCGGTCGGCCTGGCGGCCTGGGGCGAGGGCGTAACCGCGGAGGATCTGATCGCGCAGACGCGGGCCGCGGCCCAGCGGGCCGCCGGCACCGATGTCGCCAGGGGGACGGCCGCCTCGCCGCCCGCCCTTGGGCGTCCTTGATCGGCTGCATAATCAGAGGCGGTGCTCTCCGGATCAGAGTTGTGGCTTCTGCGGCTGATGGCCGACCGCGGGCTGGCGTTGCTCGACGGCGGCACGGTCGTAATCCTGATCGAGGAGCGCGGCGAGCTGCGCATGGGCGCCTGCCGCGGGGAGCAGGCCGCGAGCCTGCGCATCGCCCCGGTAGAGGGAACCGCGCTCGGCGCGCTGTACCGCGCGCGCGAGCCGCTCGCGCTCGACCGCCCGCGGGGGCAGGAGGCGGCGTGGCTTCACGAACTCGGCTTGCAGGCCCGCTCGGCGCTGGTCGAGCCGCTGAAGATGGAGGGCTACGGCGGCGGCCTGGTGATAGCGGTCCGCGCAGACGGCGGCTTCCGCCGCCACGACCGCGAGTCGCTCCAGGCCTTCGCGGCGAGCGTCGCGCAGCGGCTGGCCGCCGAGCGCTCGGTGGAGATCGAACGCATCCGCCACGGCATTCAGGCACGCGAGCGCGAGCGCACAAGGTGGGCGCGGGAGATCCACGATGAGAGCATCCAGGGGATGGGGGCGTTGCGCATGAAGCTGGCGAGCGCACGCGACCTCGATGACGCGGCGGCGCTGAAAGACGCGGTCGAGGCGGTGCTCGAGGGCCTCGGCCACGAGATCGACGGGCTGCGCCACCTGATTACCGAGCTCCGACCCGCAGCGCTCGACGACCTCGGCCTGCAGGCCGCGCTGCAGGCGCTCGCCCGCCGCGCCCAGGCGATCGACCGGCTGGACGTGAGCGTCGAGATGGAGCTCGGAGCGGCGGCGGGAGCGTCGGACAGCGCCGACGGCGAGGGGCGGCGCCTGGACGCGGAGCTCGAGAGCACGATCTACCGAGTCGTGCAGGAGGCCCTCACGAACGTCGGCCGACACGCGCATGCGAGCAAGGCGATCGTCAGCATCACCGAACGCGACGGCGCGGTGCATGCGTCGGTGACCGACGACGGCCGCGGCCTGCCCGGGCTTGAGCGACTGGGTCCGCGCGGCGATGGGCTCGAGGGCGGCTTCGGCATGTCGGGCATGCGCGAGCGGGCCGAGCTCGTGGGCGGCGAGCTCCAGTTCGGCCCCGCCGCGGGTGGCGGGACGACCGTGCGCCTGGTGGTGCCGCTCGCCGGCCGGCCGAACGCGGCGGTCGAGGAGCCGGCCGCCGGCGCCAGCGCGCCGTAGGCGGCGGTTGCGTTACTCGGCCAGGCCGATGCGTTACTCGGCCAGGCCGATGCGTTACTCGGCCAGGCCGATGCGGCGCACGTAGGCGGTGATCTCCGCGCGGGAGGAGAACCCGAGCTTCTCGATCGCGCGCGCGCGGTAAGTCTTGACCGTCCGCTCGGCCACGTGCAGCTGCTCGGCGATCTGCGGGTTGGTGTAGCCGCTGGCGATCAGCCGCACCACCTCGCGCTCGCGCTCGCTCAGCGCCACGCCGTCGCCGCCCGCCTCATCGCCTGCCGCAATCTGTGCGCCCAGCCGCGGGTGCAGGTAGCTCTGCCCCGCCACCGCAAGACGAAACGCCTGCAGGAGCTCGGCCGGCTCGGCCTCCTTGAGCACGTAGCTGCGCGCCCCCGCCCTGAGCGCCTGGCGCGCGTACTCGGGGTCCTCACGCATCGTCAGGATCGCCACTGCGAGCGACGGGTGGGCGATGAAGCACTGGGGCAGGGCGGCCAGGCTCGAGCCGCCGGGCATCGTCAGATCGAGCGTGAGCAGGTCGGGCTTGTGCTCGCGGACCTCGCGCACCGTCGATGGAACGTCGGCGGCTTCTGCCACCACGCGAAACTCATCGGGGTGGCGCTCGAGCACGGTGCGGATGCCGTCCCGCACGACACCGTGGTCATCGGCGATGATCACCTCGATCGGGCGATCGACTCCTGGCGTGGCGTCAGCCATCGGCTAACAACGTACCGACTGGGAAGGACCGATTCCGACGTCCGTTCGGGCCGACACGAAATTGCACCATTAGGACGACAAGATCGGCACCGTGCGCTCTACATACCGATCGTCCGCGCCGGCCGATAATGAAAAGCATGACAAGCCTCGCGCTCAGCGATATCGAGCTGCTCTCCGCGCCCGAATGCACGAGCGCTCCCCGGCTGCGCCTGCTACCCAAGGGAGGGCGCAGAGCTGAGCACGAGCGCGAGCAGGGCACAGCTGTAACCGACCGCCCCGCGGCCGGCTACCAGTTCGGCCCGCCCGCCGCCGACTCGCCGGTGCTGATCGCCGGGCGGGACCCCGTCAAGCGGGCCGAAGTGCACCGGGAGATGAGCGAGCTGCTGCCGGCGGGCACGTGCTTTGAGGAGCTCGGCACCTTCTGGGAAGTGCTCGTAAAAGCGCCGTCGAGCCGCATGGTGATCCTCAGCGGCGAGGTCGACGAGCTCTCGGCGGAGTCGCTGCTGCACACGCTCGGGCACAGGCATCCCGACCTGCCAGTCGTGAGCCTCGAGCCCGACGCAAGCGCGTAGCGGCCCGCGCCGCGCGGGGCCGCCCCGGGGAGCCCCGGTTTGCGCGAGGCCGCGGGCACGCAGGCGCGGCTGAGGTGTGGGGGTCCGCCGGTGGGCGCCGCGCCCTGGCGAGCCGGCGCTGCAGGGCTCGACCATCGCCGGCGCACGCGCTAGCTTGGCGGCGTGAGATTGGCCCTGCCCTCTCCCGCCCTGCGCAGGATCCTCACGGCCTACACGGTCAACCGTCTCGGAAGCTGGGTGGGCCTGGTCGCGCTTTCGCTCGCCGTGTTCGACCACACGCACAGCGCGCTGGCGGTTGCCGCGCTGCTCTTGGCCTGGCAGGCGCTGCCCGCGTTCCTGGTGCCAGCCGTCGTGGCCCGCGTCGAGGTGTCCAAGCGTCGCGGCACGCTCAGCGGGCTGTACTTCTTGGAGGCGGGCGCCACCGCGGCGCTCGCTGTGCTCCTGTGGCACTTCTGGCTGCCCGCACTGCTGCTGCTGGCAGCGCTCGACGGAACGGCGGCGCTTGCCGCCAACTCGCTGCTGCGCGCGGAGGTAGCGAGGGTCGCGCGCGGTCAGGTTCCAAGCGCAGCAGGCGCCGACGGGCGAGGCGATAGCCGCGATGAGGCGGTGCACGAGGCTGAGCGCAAGGCGAACGCCGCGCTGAACGTCGCCTTCTCGATCTCGTTCGTGACCGGCCCGGTGCTCGCCGGCGCCGTGGTCGCCGGTGCGGGCGCGCCCGCCGCACTGTTCATCGATGTGGGCACATTCCTGATCTGCGGCGCGCTGTTGCTCGACCTGTATCCGCACGTGGAGGACGCGGGCGGAGACTCCGTTCGCGCCCGGCTGCGCGCCGCGTGGGCGCACATCAACGCGGTCCCATCCTTGCGGGCACTGCTGCTGGTCGATGCCGTGGCGCTCATCCTCGTGCAGGCCGGCAGCCCGATCGAGGTGGTCTACGTCAAGTCGACGCTGCACGGCGGCGATAGCGGTTACGGCCTGCTCGTGACGGCATGGGGAGCCGGCGCCGTGCTCGCCAGCGTGGTTTTCGCGGGCTCGGGGCGGCGACCGCTGAGGGTCATGCTGAGCGCCGGCATCTTCGCGCTGGGGGCCGCGTTCGTCGGGTACGCCGCGGCGCCGTCGCTGGCCCTGGGGTGCCTCGCCGCGTTCGTCGGCGGGGCCGGCAACGGTCTGGACTGGCCCTCGCTCATCAGTCTCGTGCAGCGCCTGACCCCGAAGCACCTGCACGGGCGCATGATGGGCGCCACTGAATCCCTTGGCTCCTTGACCATGGCCGTCGGCCTGCCGCTGGGCGGCGCGCTCGTCGCGCTGAGCTCGCCGCGGGCGGCCTTCCTGATCCTGGGGTTGGCGACGCTTGTGATTGCCGCCGTGCTGGTGCGCCTGACCGCGGTGGGACTCGAACCGGCGCCCGAGGAGGAGCCCGACACCGGGCCCCTTGACGCCCCACCGCTCGGGGCGCCGCCGCCATCCAGCCAGGCGATCCGCGCCTCCGGGCTGCTGCCGCACGAACCGTCGCCCGAGTAGCAGCGCCGGGCGCGTGGCGCGGGCGCGCCGCCAGCGGCGGCCCGGCGGAGCACGCGCGGCGGCCCGGCGGAGCACATGCGCCGGCCCCCCGGCGGCACGTCGGGCCCCCAGCGATGCCGATGCACGCGATCACCTCAAGAACCACGCGGTGCCGGCCGTTAAGGACAACGGGGCCAGACAATGCGAGCGCCGAAGATCACCGAGCGTCACCTCTGGGCAGCCGAGGCCTTGCTGCTGGCGAGCGCGGTCGCGGCGGCGGTGTGGCTCGCCCGCCCGGATGAATGGCATCCGCTCTCGCTCGTCGCCTTGCTGATCGCGCTCGCGCTGGCCGGCGAGTGGTTCACCGTCGAATCCGGCGCCGGGGTAGTGAGCGCCTCGCTGGCGGTGATGACGCTCGCGATGGGCCTTCTCGGACCGACTCCGGCCGCCGTGTGCGGCATCGCCGCGATCGGGCTGCACTCGGCCGTCGCGGGTCGCACGCCAGATGAATGGCTGAACAACCTGCTTGCCTTCGGCGTCGCCGCCTTTGTGGCCGGGTTGTTGGTCCGCGCGGCCGCCGGGGACGTCGCCGCCGCGCACGGGGCGCACCTGGCCCAAGGCCTCATCTTCGGCCTGGTCCTGCTGGCCGGGGTGGTCGTCCTACTGATCCTCAACTTCGCTCTCTTCGCCGTGGACCTGATGGTCAAGGAAGGTCGCTCCTTCGCGCGCCTTTGGGGCGAACTGTTCGTTCCCACGCTGTCGGGCGAGCTCGCGGTGGGCGTGATCGCCGTGATCCTGGTGCTCGCGTACAGGAGCGTTGGCCTGCCGGCGCTATTGGCGGCGATACCGATCCTCGTCATCTTCCGGCAGCTGACCGTCGCGCTGATGCGCTCTGAGCGGCGAGCCGAGCAGCTGGACGCGCGCACGCGCCAGCTGGCCTCCTTCCAGTGGGCCGTGCCGTCGACGTTCATGGAGGGGCTGGGCCTGCGCGACCCCACCGAGACGCGCCACGGCGCCGCGGTCGCGAGCTATGCGAAAGCGATCGCGATCGAGCTCGGCTGCGACGAGGACGAGCAGGAAGTCGTCCATCTCGCGGGGCTGCTGCATGACATCGGCAAGTTCACGTGGTCTGACCGCGTGCTACATCCCACGCAGCTGAGCGACGCGGACTGGGAGGTGATCCGCCGGCACCCTCAGGACGGCGCGATGATGGTCGGCAAGTTCGACGGCTTCGGTCCCGTGGCCGACGCGATCCTCTATCACCACGAGCGCATGGACGGCGGCGGCTATCCGGCCGGCCTGATCGGCAGCGAGATCCCGCTGGCGTCGCGGATCATCGCCATCTGCAGTACCTACGACACGATGATCGCGCGCGAGACATACGGTCCGCCGATGAGCCCGGAGGACGCGATAGCCGAGCTTCGCAAGATCGCGGGTACGCAGCTCGACGCCGAGCTGGTCGAGACGTTCATCGCACTGCTCGAGCGCAACGGGCCGACCTTCGGGCAGGATGCCGACTACAGGACCGAACTTGCGTTCGAGAGCCGCGTCAGAAAGATGGCCGAGCCAGCCTCTGGCGAACCGTCATCGCTGACGCGCACCCCCGTGGCCTTGCGGCTCCGCCACCGCGGCTGACCTGCGAGCGCGTGCACAAGGGTGCGCGGGCTGGCCGGGGGCTAAAAACGACGAGGACGCCTTGCCTGTCGCAGGGCGCCCTCACGTTTACGTCTACCGAGCTCTGCTCGGATTATTTGCCGTGCGGTTCCATCTTGACGCTCCTTCTCCAGTGCCCTAGGGCCGTGTTCACTGGCCCGTAGGCCACTTGGCGAGCGTGCGCGTCGTGTCCGTTCTAAGCGCCGGATCGCTTTTGATCGCTTTTGATCAGGTTCGCGCATGATAGTAGCGCGATTACACGAAATGTCCACCCCTGATCGCATATGCACGTTTGCTTGCAGGTTTGCCCCGGAAATGGGGCCTTTAGGCAGGCCTTCTGACGCGGGCCTCGACGGGACCCGGACCGCGCCAGGCCTCCGGTCCACGTCGGTCAGGCGCTCGACCCATGTCCGCAGGCGCCCGGGGGTCCACCCATCGCAGTTCTGGACGAACGTCCACAAAGCTTGGCGCCGTTCAACTTCCCGGCGCGGGCGGCCGAAACACTGCCCATGACCCCCACCGCAACACTCCCACGCAGCGACCGGCGCCTGGTCTTCACCAGCTCGCAGGCGGCTCGCTACCTGGGCGTCTCGCTGGCGACGATCCGCCGCTGGACGGACGCCGGGCACATCAGCTGCTACCGCACCCCGGGCGGCCAGCGCCGCTTCGCGCGCGAGCAGCTGGACGTGTTCGTCACCTCGATGCACCGCAGCGGGCGCAACGAGGAACACGAGTACGGCGGCGCGCGCGAGCTCGACGTCCACGACAGCGCCGGCGCCGCCTGAGCGGCGGCGAGCCTCGGCCGAGCCCGCGCAGGCGAGTTCGCTCGCCCTGGGGGGCGCCCCGCGCGCCTCGCGCCAGGTGCGAGCCTGATCAGCTGGCCAGCCGGCCGAACTTCTCGCGCAGGCGCCGGTAGAAGGAAGATCCCGGCAGCTGCGCGATCGTGCCGAGCTCGTTCACGAAGCGCGCGTCGACCGTCTCTCCGGGTGAGATCTCGCCGGCTGGGCGCCCGTCGACGGCGATGTCGAGCGGGTCGCGCGAGCGGTTGTGGATCGTCAGCCGATCGCCCGGCGCCACCACCAGCGCCCGCGCGGTCAGCCGACCCCCCACGCCATCACGGGGCCGCCATTGGCCAGGTTGTAGCCGGTCGAGCCGGCCGGAGTCGCCACCACCAGCCCGTCGCAGCGGACGCTGCCCACGACCTCGCCCGCGACCGCATAGGCGACCTCCGCCACCCGCTCGCCCACCTTGCGGTGGATGGCGACGTCGTTTATCGCCGTGCGCGCTGGCGCCTCGAGCACGATCGCGGGCAGGCGCAGCAGCTCGAAGTCGCCGCTCAGCGCGCGCCGCATGCCGTCCTCGATGCCGGCCGGCTCGATCGTGGCGAGGAAACCGATCTCGCCGAAGTTGATCGCGAACACAGGCACGCCGGTGCCCGCGTAGCGCTGCAGCGCGCGCAGGATCGTGCCGTCGCCTCCCAGCACGATGCACAGCTCCACGTCGTCCTTGAGCGGAGCGTTGACCTCCACCCCCGGCCCGCTCTGCAGGTCATGCCGGCGCGTCTCGTCCTCATCGAGGCGCAGCGTCACGCCGGCCGCGGCCGCCTGCTGCGCGAGCTGGCGCAGGACCGGCGTGGTGTCCTTGGGGTGCCGATGGGTGAGGACCGTGATCTCCCTCATGGCTCCACCTCGCGGGCCATCTCGAGCAGTCCGCGCATGCCGTCCGAGGCCGGCACGCCGTGGGCAAGCCAGATGAACGTCTCGCGATTGCCCTTCGGGCCCGGCAGGCCCGAGGGATAGTAGCCGCGCACCGCCGCGCCGAGCTCAAGCGCCGCCTGCCCGACCCCGACCAGCGCCGCGCGGCGGTCAGCCGCGCCGCGGACCACGCCGCCCTTGCCGACCCGCTCGCGGCCGACCTCGAACTGCGGCTTGACCAGCGCGAGCATGTCATAGCGCTCGTCCAGGCACGCGAGCACGGGCTCGAGCACCTTCGCGAGCGCGATGAAGGACACGTCCACCACCGCCAGATCCGGGCGGTAGGGGAGCATTCGCGGCGCCAGGCTGCGCGCGTTGGTGCGCTCCATCACGTGCACGCGCGGGTCGCGCCGCAGCTTCCACGCGAGCGTTCCATAGCCGACGTCCACAACGATCACCTCGCGTGCGCCGTGCTGCAGCAGGCAGTCGGTGAAGCCGCCGGTCGACGCTCCCACGTCCAGCGCGCGCCGGCCGGCTGCCCGCAGGCCGCAGGCCGCGAGCGCGTTGGCGAGCTTGATGCCTCCGCGCGACACGTAGGCGTGCCCCTGCTCGACGCTGAGCTGCTCCTCGCTGTCGACCAGTTCGCCGGGCTTGGCGGCGCAGCGCCCACCGGGACCCACGCGCACCTCTCCGGCCATCACCGAGGCTGCCGCACGGCTGCGCGAGGAGAACAGGCCGCGCTCGGCCAGCAGGCTATCCAGGCGCCGCTTTGCCATGCGGGCCAACCCTTGCACACATCACGGCGCAAACGCGGGCGCGCCCGGCGCCCCGCTCTGGATGCGCGCCGCGGTGAGATCGCGCTTATAAAGCACTCATCGCGATCGATGTGTGATCAACGTCACACAGACCGTCCGATGCCCGAGGCATGATGATTGCGTACCCGCAGCACTGCAGTATCCCTCCTCCCTCGAAACGGCCCGCTTCCCCGGCGGGCCGTTTCTGTATTCGGCGCGATCGCGGCTCCGGCTCGGCCCATTTGGGCGCGAACTCAAGTGCCGACCACGGCCGAGGAGGACGCGGGCGCGCCGGCCCCGGCGGCCGCGCGGCGGTGCTGCTCGCGGCCGGAGATGGCGGCGGTGATCCGCTCGGCGATCCGCGCAGGGGTGTAGCCGACCTCCTCATGCAGCAGCGCGGGCTTTCCGTGCGTGACGTAGCGATCGGGCAGGCCCACGCGCAGGATGCGCGGCGTCGCGCCCGCCTCGCTCAGCGTCTCCCACACCGCCGAGCCGAAACCGCCCGCGAGCACCCCCTCCTCGACGGTCACCAGCAGGTCGTGCTCGGCCGCCAGTTGGGCCATCAGGCCGGCGTCGATCGGCTTGGCAAAGCGAGCGTCGGCGACGGTCACCGCGATCTCCGCCCCGGCGAGCTGCTCGGCGGCCTGCAGGGCCTTGCCGACACCCGTGCCGTAGCCGATCAGCGCCACCCTCCTGCCGATCGCGCCACCGGATCCTCCCTCTTTCAGGATCTCGCCCCTGCCGATGGGTATCGCCGAGGGCTCGGCCGGCAGCTCCGCGCCAGTGCCCTCTCCGCGCGGATAGCGCAGTGCGATCGGGCCGGCGTCGTAGATGAGCCCGGTGCGCAGCATGTGCACCAGCATCGCCTCATCGCGCGGGGCCATCAGCACGATGTTGGGCAGGCAGCGAAGGTAGGCGATGTCGAACGCGCCGTGGTGGGTCGGTCCGTCGTCGCCCACCAGGCCGGCGCGGTCCATCGCGAAAACCACGTTCAGCTTCTGCAGGCACACGTCATGCACCAGCTGGTCGTAGGCCCGCTGCAGGAACGTGGAGTAGATCGCCGCAACCGGCTTGACCCCCTGCAGGGCAAGGCCGGCGGCGAACAGGACGGCCTGCTGCTCGGCGATGCCCACGTCGAAGTAGCGCTCGGGCATCGCCTTTTGCAGGATGCTCAGCCCGGTGCCGGAGTTCATCGCCGCCGTGATGCCCACCACGCGCTGGTCCCGCTCGCACTCCCGCACGAGCGCTTCGCCGAACACCTGGGTGTACTGCGGCGGCGCAGGCCGGGCGCTCTTCTTGGCCGTCGCGCCCGTCGGCGCCGCGGCGCCGGCCGGGACGCCGTTGACGATCGAGTTTGGCTTGGCGGCGTGCCACTTCTCCATGCCCTCGAGACCGCCCTCCTCGGCCGGGGCAAAGCCCTTGCCCTTGACGGTCGCGATGTGCACGACGACCGGCCGCTCGGCCGCCAGCGCCTCGCGCAGTGCCTCGCGCAGCGCGCGCACGTCATGACCGTCGACCACGCCCATGTATGCCCAGTCGAGCTCCTCCCACCACAGGCCGGGCGCCCAGAACGCCTTGATCGACTCCTTCAGGTGCGGTCCCAACCGCTCGAAGGCGGCGCCGATGCCGCCAGGCAGGCGCACGAGACCGTCCTCCAGGTCCGCGCGCGCGCGCCACAGCCTGGGATTCAGCCTGATCCTGTTGAAGTACCTCGACAGCGCGCCGACGTTTGGCGCGATCGACATGCCGTTGTCGTTCAGCACGACCACCAGCGGAGTGCCCAGGCCTCCCGCCTGGCCGATCGCCTCGAACGCGACGCCGCCGGTCATCGCGCCGTCGCCGATGACCGCCACGACCTTCGCGTCGGCATCGGCGCCCATGTGACGCATCCCCTCCTTGATCCCGACGGCGTAGCCGATCGAGGTGGAGGCGTGACCAGCGCCCATCACGTCGTGGGGCGACTCGGCGATCGAGCAGAACGGCGCCAGGCCGCCGTACTGGCGGATCGTGCCAAGTTGCTCGCGGCGCCCGGTGAGGATCTTGTGCGGGTAGGCCTGGTGACCGACGTCCCAGACGATCTTGTCCTTGGGCGAGTCCAGCAGCGAATGCAGCGCCACGGCCAGCTCGCAGGTGCCGAGGTTGGCCCCGAAGTGCCCGCCGATCTCGCCCACCGTGTCGATGATGTGGCTGCGCACCTCCTGGGCCAGCTCCGCCAGCTGCTGCTCGCTCAGGGCGTGCAGGTCCTGCGGGCGCGCGATCCGCTCGAGCAGCCCTTCCCCCATCCCTGGCGGGGGGGCCTGCTCGCGGGTCCTCCGGTGCTGGCTGCTGGGCTTGATCTTGCGGCTCATGACGTGCGCCTGTAGATGAAGTCGACTATCTGCTCGAGCTCGGCGGTTGCGTGCCCGCCGCGCGCGGACGCTGCCTCGGCAGCGCCGCCCATCGGCGGTCGAGCGGCGGCCTCGTCGAGCGCTTGGCGTGCCGTGCGGTGGGACTCCGCGGCAAGCTCCCGCGCACGCTCGATTCCGAACTCGCTGACGTATGTGCGCTTGCCATGACGCTCGTCGCTGCCGCGCGGCTTTCCAAGGGCATCGTCGGTACCTGTCACGTCGAGGATGTCATCGACGATCTGGAACAGTACCCCCATCTCGGTTGCAAAACGCCGAAATGCAATTGTCGCAGGGCCGTCAACGATCCCCCCCAACAGTAATACGCACAGCACCGACGCGCCGATCAGGCGACCGGTCTTCAACTCGTGCAGGCGCCTCAGGGCCGCGCCTCCGGGCGGGGTGTGCGGGCTCACATCGGCGTACTGGCCACCCACCATGCCGCTGACGCCGGTCGCCGCCGCCAGTTCGGCCGCCGCCCCGAGCACGCGCGCCGGCGCCGAGCGCTGGTGGGTGAGCAGGTGGCGGAAGGCCTCCGCGTACAGCCCATCGCCGGCGAGGATCGCCACGTCCTCGCCGAACTTCACATGACAGGTGGGCTGGCCCCGGCGCAGGTCGTCATCGTCCATCGCCGGCAGGTCGTCGTGAATCAGCGAGTAGGTGTGGATCAGCTCGATCGCGCCGGCCAGCGGCAGGACCTCCTGCTGCTCCAGGCCGACGGCCCTCGCCGTCGCCAGCGCGAGCACGGGCCGGATTCGCTTGCCGCCCGCCAGCAGCGAATAGCGCATCGCTTCCTCGAGACCCGCCGTCAGGGCCTCGCTGGAGAACCGCATGCCCTGCAGGTAGCGCTCCACCTCCTGGCGCAGATGCTCGGGATAGCGAGCGTTCACGTGCGCGCGAGCGGCTCTAAAGCAGCGTGTCCTGACCGGGGGCGGGAGCCGGGCCCTCGTCGCGCGTGAGCTGCTCCAGCTCGGTTGCTGCCTGGCTGGCGACGGCGGCGCAGTCCTCGACCATCGTCGCCGCCGCATCGGCTGACAGCTCGCCGGAGCGAAGCTGCTCGGCGGCCCGCTCGAGCCGCGCGATCAGATCGTCCAGGTGCTCGATGCTGTTCATGGGATCTGCGCATTCTCGCGCAGCTGATGCAAGACTGCACCCAGCACTCCGTTGACGAACCCCGGAGCCTGGCTGCCGCAGAAGACCTTCGCGTTCTCCACCGCTTCCTCGATCGCACCCTCGGCGGGGATCGGCTGCTCGGCGGGCACGGCACCGGGGTGGAGCATCTCGACCAGGGCCACGCGCAGGATACTGCGCTCCAGCGGCTGGATCCGGCCCACCGACCAGCCGTGAGCGTGGCGATCGATGATCTCGTCGAGCTCCTCGGCGTGCTCTGACGCCGCACCCGCGAGCGCGCGAACGAACGCGGAGTCGTTGGCCGAGAAACTGTCCTCCAGCCGCCTGCCGGTGAGGTCGTGCTGGTACAGCGCGATCACCGCGGCCCGTCGCTGTTGCGCGCGGCGCATACTAGGCGCGCGCCACGTACTCGCCGGAGCGGGTGTCAACGCGGATGCGCTCGCCCTGCTCGACGAACAGCGGCACCTGGATCACGGCGCCAGTCTCCAGCGTCGCCGGCTTGTTGCCGGCGCTGGACACCGAGTCGCCTCGCAGCCCGGGATCGGTGTGGGTGACCGCGAGCTCCACCGCGCTCGGCAGCTGCACGTCGGCCGGCTGGTCGTCGATGAACAGCATCTCGACCTCGCTACTCGGCGGGCACCAGCGCAGTGCGTCCTTCACCCGCTCCTCGGGGATGGCGAGCTGCTCGAAGGACTCGCTGTCCATGAAGTGCGCGTCGCTGCCGTCCGCGTACAGGAACTGCATCTTGCGCGATTCCGTGCGCACACCGCGAAACTTCTCCCCGGCGCGGAACGTGCGGTCGATCACGTTGCCGTCGGCCGTCCTGCGCAGCTTCGTGCGCACGAACGCCCCGCCCTTGCCGGGCTTGACGTGCTGGAACTCCAGGATCTTGAAGACCGTGCCGTCGACCTCGATGTGGTTGCCGTTCTTGAATTGGTTGGTGGTGATCGTGCTCATCGGCGTGATTGCTCGCGGTGACGCGCTCGCGTCGGCCACCGCCATGCCAGCACCAAGATAGCCGCCCATCGCGTGGTCGCAGCCTTTTGCGCGCACCGCCTAAAGGCCTGGGCGTGCCCGGCCGATGCCATCCCATGAGGCAAGCTGTCCGCGAGAACGCGGCGTGCGCGGCCATGGCTGCCGCCGGCTGCTCTGCGCTGGTCTGGCTGGGCTTGTACGGCTTCGCCTGGAACGACTACGACAACGAGGCACGACCAGCGGTCCGTGCTCTCGTTCACGGCCACCTCGGCGAATTCCTGCAGCTGGCACCCACATATGGGGGCTCGCTGATCGAGCGCGCGCCGTTCGCTCTGCTGCCCGGGTTGTGGGGAGGGGGCGACCTCGCCACCTATCGCATGCTCGCGCTGCCCTGCCTGCTCGCCTCGGCCGTCCTGGGCGTTTGGCTGATCGCGGGCATGCGAGCCGAAGGCCGCCCCCGGCTCGCGCGCGGCGTGGCGCTGGGGCTGTGCGTGGCCAATCCGATCGTGCTCCCGGCGCTTGAACTCGGCCACCCCGAGGAGCTGCTCGGCGCGTGCCTGGTCGTGGCCGCCGTGCTGCTCGCCGGCGGCGCCGGTGCGCGGCCCAGGCCGCTGCTCGCGGGCGCGGCCCTCGGGCTCGCGGTCGCCAACAAGGAGTGGGCGCTGCTCGCGGTCGGGCCTGTGCTGTTGGCGGTTCCTCCCGGGCTCAGGCTGCGCTGCTTGGCGATGGGCGTCGCCACCGCAGCTGCGGTGCTCGCGCCGCTGCTGCTCGGCTCGGGTGGCTTTGTGGCGAGCACACGCGCCGTCGCGTCGCAGGCCAGCCCGATATTCCAGCCCTGGCAAGTGTGGTGGTTCCTCGGACATCACGGCGCGCTCGTCCACGGCCTGTCGGGCACCCCCAAGCCCGGCTACCGCCAGGCTGCCGAATGGACCGGGACCGTCGCGAGACCTCTGATAATGCTCTGCGGTGGCGTGATCGCGGGTGCCCTGTGGCTGCGGCGCCGGCGGCTCGCCGAGTCCGAGGCGCTGCTCGCGCTGGCGCTCCTGCTGCTCCTCCGTTGCGTGCTCGATCCGTGGGATGCGGTCTACTACACGCTCCCCTTCATCGTGGCGCTGCTGCTGTGGGAGGCACGGTCGCGACCCTGGCGACCGCCGACATTGACGCTGCTTGCCACGGTGCTCGTGTGGACCAGCTTCGAGTGGTTGCCGCACCATGTCTCGGCAGACGCACAGGCCGCATTCTTTTTGTGCTGGACCATCCCGCTCGCGGCGTGGCTGGGGGCACGGCTCAGCGCGGGTGGCGGGCGCTTGGCGGCGCGGCCCGCGAGAGCGCGCGCGGGTCAGGAGACGACGGTCAGGTCCCTGGGGAGGCTCGTCAGGACCTCGTGACCGCCCTCGCGCACGACGAGCAGGTCCTCGATGCGCACGCCGAGCTCTCCCGGGATGTAGACGCCCGGCTCGACCGTCACCACGTTGCTGGCCGCCAGCGGCTTGTCGGGGGCGGTGCGCGACAGGCGCGGGCCCTCGTGAACCTCCAGGCCCACACCGTGTCCAAGACCGTGGCCGAAGTGCTCGCCGTGACCGGCCTGCTCGATCTGGGTGCGCGCGATCGCGTCAAGCTCCCGTCCGCTCGCACCGGCGCGCACCGCGCCGACGGCGCGCTGCTGTGCCGAGCGCACGAGCTCATAGATCTCCCTCGCCCGCGCCCCGATGCCCTCGCCGGTGGCGTAGCTTCGGGTGCAATCCGAGCAGTAGCCCTCATGCAGGGCACCCCAGTCGATCGTCACCAGCACGTCCGGCGGGATCTCTCGATCGCGCGGCTGCGCGTGCGGCAGCGCCGCGTGGGCGCCCGCCGCGACGATCGGGGGGAAGCTGGGTCCGTCGGCTCCGCGGCGGCGCATCTGTAGCTCGAGCTCGAGCGCGACCTCGCGCTCGGTGCGCCCGGCGAGGCCGCCTTCGAGCACCGCCCGCAGCGCCTCGTCGGCGAGCTCGGTGGCGGCGCGGATCCGCGCGATCTCGCCGTCGTCCTTGACCGCCCGCAGCTGCGCCACGATCGCACCCGACGGAACCAGCTGCCAAGCCTCGGCGAGCAACTCGCGCAGGCGCGCGTGGTCGGCGACCGTGAGGCTCTTCTCGAGAAAACCCAGCCGCCCTCCGCCGCCCCCGAGCGCGCCGACGACACCCTCGAGCAGGTCGTCGAGCACGACCTCCCGCTCGAAGGCGTCGGGCACCTGCTCGCGGGCCTGCGTCTCGTAGCGGAAGTCGGTGATGAACCGCTGCCGCCCCAGGGCTGTGTGCGGGCTCGCGCTGCGCGGATCGGCGCCGTCGGCTGCGATCAGCGCCAGCCCGGTCGTGCCGCTGAAGCCGGTCACGTAGCGCACGTTGACAGGGCCCGTCACGAGCAGCACGTCCACGTCGTGGGCGCGAGCTCCTGAGGCCAGGCGATCGAGTCGCTCGTGCACGCCGGTGGCGACTGCCGGCCCGCTCATCATCCGCCTCGCTCGCGCGCGTGGTCGAGCCGGACCAGCTCCTCGCGCACCTGCAGCATTGCATCACGGTAGCCGTCCGGACCGCGTCCGGATATCGTTGCAAAGCACAGGTCGGCGATCACCGACACGCGCCGCCAGGGCTCCCGCCGCTGGACGTCCGACAGGTGGATCTCGAGCGCGGGCAGCGCGGCGATCTCCAGGGCATCGCGAATCGACCACGCGTAGTGCGTCCATGAGCCCGGATTGAGCACCACCGCGTCGGCGTGCCCGGAGAGCGCGTGCAGGCGCTCGACGAAAGCGCCCTCGTGATTGGTGTGGAAGAAGCTCGGCTCGATGCCCAGCTCGCGAGCGTCGTGCTCGATCTGGCGCTCGAGCTCGCCCAGCGTGAGCGTCCCATACAGCAACGGATCGCGTCTGCCGAGCTGATCGAGATTGACGCCGTGCATCACCTCCACGCGGTAGGGCGCGGCGCTCATCGAACCAGCTCCGCCACCGCGGATCGCAGCTGCTCGGCGTCGACCGTGGAGTCGACGCTCACATCGCCAGGGGCGTGCACGAGCACGAACGGCAGCCGCGAGCCCACGCGCTTCTTGTCGTGCGCGACCGCGTCCATGACATCCTCGACGGAGGCGCCGCTGAGCTCGACCGGCAGCCCGTGCGCCAGCAGGAGCTCGCGCGCCAGCGCGCGCAGCTCCTCCGCGCCGGACAGCCGCAGCGCCGCGAGCAGCCCCAGGCCAACCGCCTCGCCGTGGCGGTAGCGGCGGTAGTCGGTCGCGGCCTCGATCGCATGGCCGACGGTATGCCCGAGGTTCAGGACCCGCCGGCGCCCGGCGTCGCGCTCGTCGGCGGCCACCACGGCCAGCTTGAGGCGCACGCATGCGAGGATCGTGCGCTCGTCCACCCGCTGTCCGCTCGAGACCCGCTCCCACAGGTCCCCGCCGGCGATCAGCGCGGTCTTGAGCACCTCGACCCAGCCCGCCGCGAGCTCGCCCTGCGGCAGCGTGGCGAGCGCGTCCGGGTCCACGAGCACGCCGGCCGGCTGGTGGTATACGCCGATGTAGTTCTTGGCCAGAGGCAGGTCCACGCCGGTCTTGCCGCCGTACGCGGCGTCCACCTGGGCCAGCAGCGTCGTGGGCACGTGCACGACTGGCATGCCGCGCTGGTAGGTCGCCGCGCAGAAGCCGGCGAGATCGCCGACCACGCCGCCGCCGAGCGCGATCACGTGATCCGCTCGCGTGACGCCGGCGGCGAGCAGCGCCCGCCATACCGCTTCGGCGCTGTTCAGCGTCTTGTGGCGCTCGCCCGCCGGGATCGCCGACATGCCCGCCAGCTCGCCCAGGCGTTCCCCGTACAGCGGCGCCACCGTCTCGTCGGTCACGCAGAACGCGCGCGAGCGAGACCGCTCGAGCCCTGCCGCCTGCTCGATCCGCTCCACGCCCGCCGCCGCCAAGAGCCCGCGACCCATCAGCACCGGATACTCGCCCGAGGCACTGGCAGCCCACAGCAGGCGCGTGCCTGGCGCGGCTGCGGCGAGGGCACGCAACGCGCCCAGCGTCCTGGCCGCGGCGCCCTTTTCGAGCGTCGGCAGCTGCGCGTCGGCGAGCTGCTCATACAGCGCCCGGCGCTCGGCGTGCAGCGCGAGGAAGGCTTCGCGGTCCCGCGCCAGGGGCCGCTCGACGCCCCCATCCTGGGAGCTGACCCGCTCCCAGGCGTCCTCGGCGCTGATGTCGAGCAGCACGACCACGTGCTGCTGCAGCGCGCTGCGGACGCGCTCGGAGAGCACGCTGCCGCCGCCGAGGGAGATCACGGCGCCGGGCTCGGCGCCCGCGAGCAGCTCGCACACCAGCGCCTCCTCCTTGGCGCGAAAGCCCGACCCGCCGTCGAACTCCTCCGCCAGCGAGTGGCCGAGGCGCTGCTCGAGCAGCGCATCGCTGTCAACTGGTGTCACGCCGAGCTCGCGGGCCAGGTCGGCGGCGACGGTCGACTTGCCCGCGCCCATGAAGCCGATCAGCACGAAGGCGCCGCGCGGCTCTTGCGCTACCGCCGCCACTCGATCCGCTGCTCGTAGGCGGCCACGGCCTCGAGCACGTCGTCGATATGGTCGCCTCCGAACTTGCGCCTGAACGCAGCGGCGAGCACGACCGCCACCATCGCCTCGCCCACCACGCCTGCGGCCGGGACGGTGCAGGAGTCCGTGCGCTCCCGCAGCGCCTCGGCGGGCTCGAGTGTCGCGATATCGATGGAACGCAAGGGCTTGGTGAGGGTCGAGAGCGGCTTCATCGCGCCGCGCACGATCAGCGGACAGCCGTCGGTCATGCCACCCTCCAGGCCGCCGGCACGATTGGTCTCGCGGTAAATGCCACGCTCCGAGGTGTAGAAGATCTCATCGTGCGCCTCTGACCCCGGCCGCCCTGCGATTGCGAAGGCTTCGCCGACGGCGAAGCCCTTCACCGCCTGGATCGAGCAGATCGCCATCGCCAGGCGGCCGTCCAGCCGCTCCTCCCAGGACACGTGCGAGCCGAGCCCGGGAACGAGGCCGAACGCCTGCACCTCGAACACTCCCCCGAGCGACTCGTTGGCGCGCCTGAGCTCGTCGATCTCGCGCACCATCGCGCGCGAGGCCTGCTCGTCCAGGCAGCGCACCGGCGAGCTGTCGACCGAGGCGAAATCCTCGGGCTCAAGCGCCCGCTCTGGCTCGGGCGCGCGCACCGACGCGATCTGCAGGACGTGGGAGTACACCGAGACGCCCAGCCTGCGAAGGAAGGCCTTGCACAGCCCACCGCCGGCCACGCGGGCGGCCGTCTCGCGCGCCGAGGCCCGCTCGAGGATGTTGCGCACGTCGCTCTGCTTGAACTTCTGCGTACCCACCAGGTCGGCGTGTCCCGGTCGCGGCAGATGGACCTCCTCGATGCGCTCGGCCGCCGGCCACGGGGACATGCGCTCACGCCAGTTCTCGTAGTCGCGATTGGCGATCTGGATCGCGATCGGACTCCCGAGCGTGCGGCCGTGACGGAGGCCGCCGGTGACCTCCGCCGTGTCGCGCTCGATCTTCATGCGCCCGCCGCGCCCATGCCCGAGCTGGCGGCGGGACATGTCGGCGTTGAGGTCCTCAGGGCGGATCTCGAGGCCAGCCGGCAGACCCTCGACGACGCACGTGAGTCCCGGGCCGTGCGACTCGCCGGCGGTTATCAGACGGAGCGCCACGCGCTCAAGCTTATTGCTGAGCTGCGGACGCGACCGGCGGGGGCGCGGGCGAGATTGGCGCTGCGGGCGCTTCGATCAGGCGACGCGAGTCCTGTGCGGAGGCGCCCGTTGCGACGGGCTCCGCGCTCAGCGGCGCGCGCGGCCCGCTCCCGAGCAAGCGCCGCACGGCCGCGGCCGACGCCTTGCTGGAGGTGATGCTGACGACCTGCAGCTCGTACACGACCGGGGCGCCGCTCGGAGGCAGGTATTCGAATTCCACGCGCTGCCCCTTGGCGAGCGCGATCTGCTGGCACTGCGTGGGGCTCGGCAGGCACGCCGTGGTGCCGCGCAGGAGCACTTCACCGACGAGCTTGAAGGCCGCGCGCCTGCCGGGAGCCGTGACGCCGTTGAATGCGAGCACCGGCCTCTGGGAGGAAGGCAGCTTCTGCTTGGGCTTGAGGTTCTCGTAGGGGGTCAGCTGCGCCTTCTGCGGCGGCGTTCCCGCGGGGACCTCTCCGAACAGGACCGCGACGTGAAAGACCGGATGCGGCTTGGCCGCGGGCGCGGGCTTTTTCGCTGCCGGCGCAGGCGATCCAGTCGAACTGCCCGACGTGGATTTGCCGGCGCCGGAGCTGGCGCCGGCGTGGGAGCTGGCGCTCGCAGGTGAGCCAGGGCTCTTGCTGTTGGACTTCGAGGACGAGCCGGCGAGTGCCGAGGTGGCGCCCGGCAGGGGGGTGAAGGGGTTGCGCCCGGAGCCCTCCCGCTGCTGTGGGGAGCCGCTCGTGGTCTCGGCCACGGCCTGGTTTGCGCTCGGCGCCACCGCAACCGGCGTGATGCCGGACACGCCGGGACTCGCGGATGGCAAACCCTGCGGCGGCGCGGTCGCCGAGCCTGAGCCGCCCATCACCGCGTACGCCACGGCGCCGATGAGCGCGGCCGTGAGCAGCACGAGCACGGCGCGGAGGCGCCTCTCGAGCAGGTCGGCCTTCAGCGAGTTCAGGAAGGCGTTCACGGTGTCACCCTCGCGATCGCCGGCGCGGTCGGCGAGCTGGCGCCCGATGCGCCTGAGGACGCGGCGCTCGCGGATGATCCCGGCGAGGCAGGCGTCGCGCCTGCGGTCAGACCCTGAGCGGCGGGAAGCACGTACGCGGTGGCCGTGATCGTGCCGCTGAGCAGCTGCGAGCCGCCCTTGCGCGAGCCCGTTTCGGAGCCGCTGACCGGAGCGAGCTTGGCGCTTTGGATCGTCAGCAGGCGGCCGCTGACTTCAAGGCCGCCGGAGGCGGTGCGCACGGTCGCGCGGTTGAGCTGAGTGAACAGGTTGTAGAGGTCGTTGAAGCTGCCGTCGAAGGTGAACGTGAACGGCATCTGGGTGAAGCCCGCGACGGTCGTGGCCGACCCCTGGGTCGCGCTCGCCGAGCTGGTCGCGCCGGAACCGTTGCCGTAAACGATCGAGGTCAGATCGACGTGCTTCTGGTTTGAGGCCTGCGCCAGCTCGTAGATCAACGACGGGACTTCCTGGCTCGCGGGCACGGCTTTGCCGAGGCGCACGATCGACGCGTACGCGGCGGCGTAGCGCGCCTGCGCGGAGCGCGCGGACGCGAGCTGGCTGTCGGCCGAGGCCAGCTGCGAGGTGGCGCTGTTGACTTCGCTCTGAAGCGCGGCCGCTTGCTTGCGCTCGGGCTTGACGACGAGCAACCATCCGGCGCCGAGCACTGCGATCACCGCAACGGCCATCGCGACGAGACGGTCGCGCGTGGTCATCGTGAGCCTCCGGTGGATGCCGGCACGGCCGTCGCGGCTTTGATCGAGGAGGCCGCCGGCAGGGGGTCAAAGGTCAACTGAATCGTGAACGCCGGGTCCGAGGGAGGGCAACTGCTTGACCCGCTCGCGGCCGCGCCCGAGGTCGACTTCGCGGAGCTCTGCAGCGTGACTTCGCCGACGCCGTCGATCAGACGCAGCCGGTTGAGCGTCAGGGCAACCTCGGACTGGCTCCTGGCACAGCCGGTGAGCGTGAACGTCGGCACGCTGCCGGGCGGGGTTGCCGAAACCGCTGTGGCGCCGCCGGCGGAGGATTTTGACGCTCCCGTGCCGCTTGCGGCGGTCGGGCTGCCGGCCGCGCCGGTCGCGCCGCTGCCCGCGCCGGTCGCGCTGCCGGCCGCGCCGGTCGCGCCGCTGCCCGCCGCCACGGCGCCGTTGATCGAGCTGATCGAGGCACCGGCCGGCAGGACGCGGCCGAGCTCATGGAAGGCGTGCGCCCAGTCAAAGCGCGAGTCGACGAGCACAGACACGGCCCGTTCGCGTTCTTCGCGAAGCGCGGTGAAGTTCGTGTAGGACGCCAGCTGTCCGGCCGCAGCCTGCGCCTGCTGTGTGCGAGCGTTAAGCGAGGTCACCTGGGCGCGTCGGCTAGAGATCTGGCGATGAGCGAGCCCGTACAGCAGCGCCAGCAGCGCCAGCCCACCCAGCAGCGCGAGGACCATGTAGGCGCCACCCCCCGAGCGGCCCGCGACGCCCCCCGCGCCTCTGCGCTGATCGGCCGGGATGAGGTTGACGGCCCTCACTGGGGCGCCTCCGCCACAGCGAGGCCGGCCGCGATCGCCAGGCGATTCGCCGAGACCTTCCCGCCGGAGCCCGCGTCGGCGAGGCCGACGCCCTGGCCGTGAACCTCCACGCCGAGTGAGCTCTGCAGAGCATCGGCGAAACCCGGAAGCTCGAGCGCGAGCCCGCTCAGGACGACACGGGTGACATCGCCTCCACCTTCCTGCGAGCGGTGAAAGTCGAGTGAGTTGCGCACCTCTCCGGAGATCGCACGGACGCCGTGCTCGAGGATGGCCCTCGCGTCGGCATCCTCGGCCGCCTCGTCCGGGGGCACGAGGCCCTCGCTGGGCACGTCGTGCTCGCCGGGCGAGGGCTCGCGCGATTCGTGCACCTCGACCTGCGCCGGCGCCTCGCTGCCGTCGGAGCCTTGTGCGGCGACCTGAGCGTGCGAGCCGCTCGTCGCCTCGGAAGCGGCCGTCTCGGTTCCCTCAACGGTCTCGGTCGGCAGGAGCGGCGCTCGCAGATCGACGCGAGCGAGGAGCGCGCGCGCATTGCTCAAGGGAAAGCCTCGGCGCTCAGCGAGCTCGACGGCCATCTCCTCGAGGCCCCCGCCGACGACGCGCGTGAAGCGGCACACCTTGCCCTCGGCGATGGCGACGTTGGTGAGGCCGTCGACGTTCAGATACAGCACGCGGCCGGCGTGCTCGTCGTCGGCTCGGTAGAGCGAGCGGATCAAGGCGAAGGCGGACAGATCGACGCCAACGGGAGTAAGCCCGGCGCCGCGAACGGCCGCGAGCAGCCGTTCGATCATGTCGCGCTGGGCGGCGACGAGCACGACCTTCTGACGCGGACCGCCGGGGGTATCGACGACGCCGAGCGGATGGAAGTCGAGCACGGCGTTCGTCAACGGCATGGGCACCTGGTCCTGCGCCTGGAAGCGCACGGCCGCCGCGAGCTCCTTGCGGTCGCTCAGCGGAGGCAGCTCGAGCGTCCGCATCACGGTGCGCTGATTGGCGACCCCGACCCGTACACGCTTGCCCATGCGGCTGCCCGTGAAGAGCTCGCGCAGGGTCTCGGAGACGACGGGCTGATCCACCACGTCGCCCTCGCGAACCGTGTCGGAGGGTAGCGGCAGGACGACGCCGTGCTCGGCGACGATCTCGCCGTTCACGCGCGCCCGTACGGCGGCGACGAGACCGGGCTGGATGTCCAGGCCGACGACGTCGGCTCCCGAGCGGCGGCCGAGCTTGAGGTTCAAGGAAAGCGGCATCTTCGTAGGCGGCAGGTAGGGTTTGGGGGCAGGGCCTGCAGAACGGGTATCGGCGCTCGGACGAGCCCGCTTTAGCGCGTGCGACGCGTTAGAGCACGTGGTTGACGTAGAGGCTCACGATGTCCTGGCCGGCGAACACTGCGACGACCGCGCCCAACGCCAGGAAAGGACCGAACGGCACCGCGGTCTTGCGCCCTTGGCGCGCGCCCTTGCGGGCGATCACCGCCACGCCGACGAGGACCCCGGCGAGGAGCGCGATCATGATCGCGGGCGCCACCGCCCGGCCGAGGAACAGTCCCATGACCGCCGCCAGCTTGACGTCGCCCATCCCCATGCCGCCCGGATATGCGAGTGCGGCGATCAGCAGCAAGCCACCCGCGCTGGCCCCGGCGATCAGACGCTCCGGCTCGCCTGCGGGGTCGAGCGCCGAGCCGATGGCGAGCGCGAGCACCGCCCCCAGCGCCGTGAGGCGGTTGGGGATGATCCGGTGCTCGAGGTCGATCAGCGCGGCGGGGATGACGAGGAGTATCAGTGCGAGGCTCAACGCGATCCCAGCGGCCGACCGGTGGGCGAGCACGACGCCGACGCACAGCGCCGCGGTCAGCGCCTCGACGAGGGGATAGCGCGAGGAGATCGCCGTCGAGCAGCTGCGACAGCGGCCGCGCAGCAGCAGGTAGGAGAGGATCGGGACGTTGTCGTATGGCCTCACCGGCGTCCCGCACGAGGGGCAGCGCGACCTCGGCTGCAGCAGCGACTCGTGGCGGGGCAGACGATAGGCGACGACGTTGAGGAATGACCCCACGACTGCTCCCATTACCCCTGTGAACGCGATGGGCTCCATGGGGAGAAGATCGGCCCCTGGCCGCCGGCACTTGAGCCTTTCATCGGCGCGACTCCCGCCGCACGCCAGGCTCGACAGTGCCGCACACGCGAATCTCCTTCCCTATGGGAAGGGCGGCCCGTGGGCCGCCCCTCGCTGACTCTTATGCTAGCTGGCGCAGTCCGCGCCAGCACGATCCCGAAGCGCGCGCTACCAGGATCCCGATGCCGGACAGCCGCCTTTGTTGCCGGCGGCGGTCGTGCACGTGCGGGTCACAACTCCAGAAGAGTTGGTGATCGTGAACGTGTCTTTGTTCGCCGATGTCGCGGTTACCGTGTAACCGCTCGACGTGCCTGAGGCGGCGCTTAGCCAGGCGTTGTTGTTGGCTTCCGCGGTCTGGATCGACGGCTCGATTTTGTTCAGTTCTTCCGGCGACACTCCGGTGTAGTCGCCGTTGTGGTCGGTCGCGTAGGTCTCCGCCGTCGTCTGGGCGGTGCGCGCGAGCTCCTTCGCCGAGGCGTCCACGGCCTTGCTCTTCTGGCTCAGGAACGACGGGATTGCAATGGCGGCGAGGATGCCGATGATCAGGATAACCACCAGAAGCTCGATGAGAGTGAAACCACCCTCCTCCTGTGAGCGCTGGCGCAGTCGATAAAGCATGAATCCTCCTAGGATCCGGTTTTACGGGCGCCAGACCTCGGTGTGCTCGCTCCAAACGGCGATGCGTCCCCCGTGTGAGAGTCGCCGGGCTTTGCAACACGTCCACTGGACGCTTTGCCCGCTACCTTGGCACTGGCTCTGTCAGGAGGTGCAATCGACTCCGGCGCAACAGGCCTTTACCGTTACATCGGAGCGTGGACACATGGCCGCTCGGGGGCAGGGTTCCGAGGAGACCCGCGCAACGAGGCCGAGGGATGAAACAGGCAGCTGCCCAGTCAGGGCGCAGCTGGCGAAATTCGAGCGTCCGCCGGCCTAGCCGGAAGGGGCGGAGACGTCTCCATCCAGCCACTTGGCCTGCGCGTCTTGGCCCGCAAGGCGTAAGCCGGCGCCGCCGCACCATGGGCATGGGATCCTGCTGGCCGTGCCGCCGAGGTTTGAGATCACCTTGCCGGTGCCGCGGCAGGCCATACACTCCCGCGGCTCATGAGACCCGCTGCTCCGGTCCTCGCTGCTCCCGCCCTCGCTGGCCACAGAGTCGGTCAGACTAGCGTCCCTTCGCGGCTGAGTCGAGCGCGGCGACGCAACGAGTGGGTCGTGGTGGGGCTGATCACGCTCGGCGCCGCCGTACTGCGCCTGATTCACCTCGGAGCGGTGGCTCCAGATCCCTTCTATGACGCGGCCGTGCGGAGCATGACGCTGTCGTGGCACAACTTCTTCTTCGGCGCCTTCGAGCCCGGCGCGAGCGTGTCGATCGACAAGCCGCCCGTCGATCTGTGGCTGCAGGTGGTGAGCGTGAAGCTGTTCGGGTTCTCCTCGACCACGCTCAAGCTCCCCGAGGCGTTCGCTGGGACGGCAACCGTGCCGCTGCTGTTCGCGTGCGTGCGCCGGCTGTGGGGGCCGGCGGCTGGCCTGGCGGCGGCGCTCGCGCTCGCCGTGCTGCCGGTCGAGGTGATCACCTCGCGCAGCGACACGATGGACGCCGTGATGATGGCGCTGGTCGTGCTAGCCCTGCTGCTGCTGCTGCGCGCTTGTGAGACCGGACGCCGCGCATTGCTGCTCGGCGCCGCCGCCGCGCTCGGGATCGCCTTCGACGTGAAGCTGCTGGAGTCCGTGATCGCGCTGCCGGGGCTGGCGGTGATCGCCTGGCTGGGCTTGCCCTCCGCGGGCCGCCGGCGGCTGGCCGAGCTGGCCGTGGCCGCGGCCGTCTACGTGGCCGTGGCGCTGTCGTGGCTCACCGCCACCCTGCTTGTCCCGGCGCACGACCGCCCGTATGCGATCGGCTCGACCAACGGCAGCGCGTGGAACGCGGCATTCGTGTTCAACGGCACCGAACGGTTGGGCGGGAAAAACCCCGAACCCCAGTTCACGGTCTATGAAGCGAGGCGCCGCTACCCGCAAGCCACCCAGTCCGAGCGCGACAGAATCCCGATCGTGCCTCCGTCGGCCACGCGCCTGCTGGCGCGGATCGGGCCGCTGTCGGGGGTGCGATTGGGGCTCGAGCTGCTGGCGGCCTTGCTGCTGGGACTGCCCGCGCTCGCCTGCACGCTGCGCCGCGGGCCCGACGAGCGCCGTAGGGGCGCTGACGGCCACGGCGATCGGGTGCGCCGTGCGGCGGCCGTCGGGCTGATGACGTGGATGCTCACCGGAATCGTGCTGTTCAGCGCCATGCAGCGCCTGCATCCGCGCTACGTCGAGGTGTTCGTGCCGGCCGTGGCGGCGGTGCTCGGCGTCGGGGCGGCGTGGGCGGCCTCACCCGAGGGGCGCGCACGCATGACGGTGCTCGCGGGTGCGCTGATCGTGATCGTCATCTACGCCGAGCGCCTGTTGTATGGCACGCCGATCGCCTGGTGGGTGACGCTCGCGGGGGCGCTCGGCGCGGTCCTGTGCGCGGCGCTCGCCCGGCTGATCGGCATCTCGCGGAGGCTGCGACTTGCGCTTGCGCCCACCGGGGCGCTCGCGCTGACCATGATCGGGGTGCTGGCGATCCCCGTGAGCGCGGACATCAGGTCGATCCGCGATCACGTGACCGACGCCGGCTATGTGGGGGCCCTGCCCAGCGAAGAGCAGCGGCTGGTGAGCGCGTACCTGCGCACGCACCAGCGAGGCGCGCGCTACGAGATGGCGGCCGAGTCGGCGACGGGGGTCGGATCGCTCGTGGTCCAGGACGCGCGGCCGATCGTGGTGCTGACCAGCTACAACGCGCGCGTGTTCACGAGCGTCGCCAAGCTTCGGCGCCTGATCGCGCGCGGCGAAGTGCGCTACGCGTTTCTGAACACCTCCTGCGGCCGCCGCGCCGCTGCCCTGAACCCCGCCTGCGCCGCGCCGGCGCGCTGGGTGCGCGCGCACGGCACCGACGTCTCCCGCCAGGCGGGGCTCAGCCGCGGAGGGCTGCTGTGGCTGCTGCCCGGGGCCTCGGCATGAAAAGCATCGCGATGGCATGAGCGCCGAGACGAGCGAGCTACCGCTGCAGGAGCTCGCCCAGGGGGCGCGGGCGGCGGGCAGGTTCGCGCTCGACACGGAGTTCATGGGCGAGGGTCGCTACCGCACGCTGCTGTGCCTGGTGCAGCTCGCGACCCCGCAGGTCCCCGGCATGGCCGAGCGGATCGAGCTCCTGGACCCGCTCGAGGAGGGCATCGCCGCGGCGCCGCTGGCGTCGATGCTGGCCGACCCGCGGATCGAGGTGGTAGTGCACGCTGGACGCCTGGATGTGGCGCTTCTGCGCAGGCGCTTCGCGAGCGAGGTGCGAAACATGTTCGACACGCAGGTCGCAGCTGGCTTTGCGGGACTCGGGGCGCAGAGCTCCTACGAGTCGCTCCTGGCGGAGCTGCTCGGAGTGCGGATCGCAAAGACCGCCTCGTTCACACGCTGGGACACGCGACCGCTGACCGCCGAGCAGCGCGCGTATGCGCGCGAGGATGTGATGCACCTGCTCGAGCTGGCGGCCGAGCTCGAGCGGCGCCTGCTCGCGCTCGGGCGCTTGGAGTGGGCGCGAGAGGAGTGCGAGGTACTGGAGCGCGCGAGCGACGAGCGCGACCCACAGGCGATCTTTGAGCGCCTGCCACGCGTGCGCGGACTGGGCGCGAGCGCGCGGCCTGTGGCGCGCGAGCTGGTGCTCTGGCGCGAGCGCACCGCGGCGCGCCAGGATCGGCCGGTGCAGAGCATCCTCAGCGATCCCGCGCTGATGGAGATCGCCAGGCGCAGGCCGTCCTCGCGCGCGCAGCTCGAGCAGATACGGGGTGCCGGCGGGGGCAGCGTTCGCCGCCGCGCGCAGGAGCTGCTGGCCGCGGTGCAGCGCGGGCAGGCGCGCCCGCCCGAGCCACCCTCGGAGACCATGCGTGCGCCGCTCGCGCGGCCTGAGGACGGGCCTCTGGTGGCGCTCGCGGAGGCGCTCGTGCGAGCGCGCTCGGCGCAGGCCGGGATCGCCTACGAGCTGATCGCGTCGCGCGCTGACCTGCAGGCGATCGTGGCGGCTCGCCGAAGCGACGAGCGCGAACCCAGCGTGCGCACCCTGCGCGGGTGGCGGCGCGAGCTCGTCGGCGAGGAGCTGCTGGCGCTGCTGGATGGCCGCGTCTCGCTGTCGGTGGGCGCCGGCCAGGTCCAGAGCGACGCGCGGCCGCGCTCCTGAGCTCCGCCCGCGCAGGCCGCTGCCGGCGCCTATCCGGGCGACCCGGCGAGCCGCTCGGCGTCGGCGCGTGCCTTGCCGATGTCCTGTGACGCGGTCACGCTCACGATCACGCCCGCCGCGCCATCCTCGGAAATCATCCGTTGCAGTATCGCGCGGGCGACGTATGCGGACGCGGCGTGTCGCGTCGCCGGAGCCCTGCCTCTATCGGGCGGCGCACCGGGGCGATGAACCGACGGTCCTATTTGATGCTGTTGTAGACGCTGAACAGCGGCATGTA
>VAWK01000035.1 GCA_005885515.1 Actinomycetota bacterium
ATCTCGCCGCTGCGCGGCACCCCCAGCGCGATGCCGCGAACCCAGATCAGCTTCCTCGGCGCCAGCGCCTCCTCGCTCAGCGCGATCTCGGTGGTCGGGTCCTCCAGCGGCCATCACCGCGGGCGCCTGCGCTCCTACGCGGCGGCCACCGGCGCGAGCTTCCTGCCGAGCAAGCCCTTCCGCCCCGGCGAGCGTGTCACCGTCCACGCCAGGTGGCGCCCCTCCAAGGGCAGGACGCTCAGGCTGTCGGACACCTTCACCATCGCCAGCCCGGCCGTCATCACGCTGACCGGGTTCCCGGCCACGCCGGGAACGGCGACCGATGTGCAGAACTTCGTCTCGCAGCCCAGCCTGCATCCGCCGGTCCTGACCGTGCGCCAGGCCAGCGCCGGCAGCGCGCCCGGCCTGCTGTTCACCGGCCCGTTCTTCGGACCCGGCCAGTACGGGCCGGCGATCTACGACAACGCCGGCAACCTCGTGTGGTTCCGGCCCGTGCCGGCCGGTGAGGATGCCGCCGACTTCCGCACCCAGTCCTATCGCGGCAAGAGCGTGCTCACCTGGTGGCAGGGGCGCACGGTCTCCTTCGGCTACGGCCTCGGCAAGGGGGTCATCGCCGACGACCGCTACAAGACGATCGCCACCGTCAAGACCGGAAACGGCCTGGCGGCCGACGAGCACGAGTTCAAGCTCACGCCCCAGGGCTCGGCCTACATCATGGCCTACAGCCCCGTCACCAGCAGCCTGGCGAGCGCCGGCGGCCCGTCCAACGGCATCGTGCTCGACTGCGTGATCCAGCAGATCGACGTCCACTCCGGGCTGGTGATGTGGGAATGGCACAGCCTCGGACACGTCGACGTCTCGGAGTCCTTCTCCAAAGCGCCCGGCCTGGCCACCAACCCGTTCGACTACTTCCACATCAACTCGCTCGATATCGACGCGCACGGGAACCTGCTGATCTCGGCCCGCAACACCTGGGCGCTGTACCAGATCAACCCACGCACCGGCGGCTTCGCGTGGAGGCTGGGCGGCAAGAAGAGCACCTTCACGCTCGGCCCCGGGGTCCAGTTCGCCTATCAGCACAACGCCCTGTGGCTTCCCAACGGCCAGATCAGCCTGTACGACGACGAGGGCAGCCCGCCCGTCAAGCCGCCCTCGCGCGGCGAGCTGGTCAAGCTCGATCCCAAAGCCAAGACGGCCACGCTCGCGGCCCAGTACGTGCGCACGCCCTCGCTGCTGTCGTTCTGCTGCGGCAGCGCGCAGGCGCTGCCCGGCGGCGGCTGGATGGTCGGCTGGGGCGGCTTGCCCAACCTGACCGAATTCAACGCCCAGGGGCAGATGGTGTTCGACGCCCAGCTGCCGCGCGGCGACACCAGCTACCGCGTCTACCGCCAGGTCTGGCGCGGGCAGCCGAGCCAACCGCCGACGATCGCCGTGCGTAGCGCCGGCGGGGCCACCGCCGTCTACGCCAGCTGGAACGGCGCCACCGACGTCGCCTCCTGGCAGCTGCTAAGCGGCCCCTCGGCCGCGCATCTGAGCGCCGTCTCGACGACGCCCAAGCGCGGCTTCGAGACCGTCATCCCGGCCGCGCCGGCCGCGTTCTACGCCGTGCGCGCCCTCAGCCCGTCCGGCGCCGTGCTCGCCTCCTCGCACACCATCAAGCCAACCGGCTGACGGCGCCGGGGCGACGCGGGTCAGCCGCGCGGGTCGCGAGCGGCTGACGGTGCGCGGGGGCACAGGGGTCACGCACGCCTGACGGTGCGCGCCTCGCGCCGGGCAGTCGCGGGCCGGCGCTGCGGTCCTGAGGCCGGCGCGCGGCTAGCAAGCTGCCAGGGCCTGGTTTATTTCCGTGTGCGGGTTGACCGCTCCGAGGAGCCCAGGTACTCTTTGTCCAAATTGATGTCAATTGGGGTTTTCAGGGAGGGGTGACGGAGACGTGGCGATGCGCAGTGGCAGACCAGGGCCCCTGAGCGTCGACGCGAACGGGCTCCAGCTGGGCTCTCCGCCGAAGGCCGCAGCGCCGGTGCGCCCCGCCGAGCGCCCGCCGCCCGAGCGCTACCGGCGCTTGCCCACAGGCGCTCACGGCATGGCTCGCGACGAGGTCGCGCGCGACCAGCGCGAGCGCCTGCAGCGCGCGATGACCGAGTTGATCGCCGACCGCGGCTACCAGGCGGTGCGCATCCTCGACCTGACCCAGCTCGCTCACGTGTCGCGACCGACCTTCTACGAGCTGTACCCCGACAAGGAAGAGCTGCTGCTCGCCGCCTACAACGACATCGCCGCGCGCACCGCCACGACGGCGCTCGCGGCCTTCGATCGCAAGGGCCCGATGGAGGTGCGGCTGCGAGCCGCGATGCACGCGTTCGCCGACCTCGCCGCCGCCGAGCCGCACGCGATGTCGCTGTTTTTGATCGGCGCGTTCGGGGCCGGGCCAAAGGCCCTCGCCCGTCGCAAAGAAGCGGTCGAGGCGCTCGAACGCCAGATCCAGGCAAGCCGCGATCGCACGCCTGCGCCGCACGCGGCCGACCTCACGGTCAAGGTGATCCTCGGCGGCATCCGCGAGGTCGCGGTCGCCCGCCTGCACCACGGCACCGCGCGCGAGCTGCACAAGATCGGCGACGAACTCATCACCTGGGCGTTCAGCTATCCGGCCAAGCTCCCACCCGGGCTCGACGCCACCCCGCCCGGCCCCAGGGACGAGCCTCGAGCCGAGCGCAGCTTCTCCTCCGAGCGCGCGCGGCGCGCGCAGGTGCGGCTGCCCAGCGGCCGTCACGATCTGCCCCGCGAGGTTGTCGAAAGCAGCCAGCGCGAACGGATCCTCGACGCAACCGCCGAAATCGTCGCCGAGAAAGGCCTCGCGGCGCTCACCATTCCCGAGATCGCATCGCGCGCCAATGTCTCGCACGAGACCTTCTACGAAATGTTCAAGACCAAGATGGACGCCTTCCTGAGCACGCAGAAAGTGGGCATGGAGCTGGCGCTCGGACGCGGCGTGCAAGCCTGGGAGGCGCACATGCCCGACTGGCCACGCGCGATCGACGCCGGGCTGCGGGGCGTAGTCGAGTACCTCGTGGCAGAGCCCGCCTTCGCGCACCTCACGATCGTCGACGCGTTCGGCGCCAGCCCCGAGACGGTCGCCATCCGCGACGAGCTCCTGCGCGCGTTCGCCACCTACTTCGAGCCCGGCTACACGCTCGCGCCGGCCGGCGTCGAGGTGCCGGCCATAACGGCCGAGGCCGTCGTCGGCGGCTGCTGGCAGGTGCTCCACCACTACATCTCAAACGACCGCATCGACGAGCTCGCCGACGCCGCCCCGCAGCTCACGTACATGATGCTCACACCCTTCCTCGGCTCAAAGCTCGCCGCCGAGACGGCGCTCAGCTCACCCGCGCTGCGCGAGCACGAGCCCGCGCACGAGCCCGCCGGAGCCTAGCTCTCGCGCAGAGCCACAGCGCCCATCGCGATGCCCGCCAGGGCGGTCGCGCTGACGAGCGCGCTCGTAGGCTTGGGCAGGTAGCCGCCGCGTCCGCCCGCCAGGCCGGCGAGCGCATCGGCAGCGTCGCACGCCAGGCCCGCCGCCAGCCACTGCCGCCGGGCGCTTCCCTCGGCGCCCAGCGCGCCCCACGCCAGCGCAAGGTCACGCGCGCCGAACAGCCGCGCCAGATACGGCGCCTGGGGGTTGGCGCTCGAATCCAGCCCAAACAGCCTCCCCGTGAGCCGCGGAGCGGCCCACGAGCACGCCCCCACCGCCATGCGCAGGCCGGCCAGCGTGTTCAGCGCGCCGCTCTGACTCACGGCTGCGAGCCTAGCGCAGGCGCCGCCTCCGGCGCGGGCGCATGCTCCGGGACGACGCGCACCGACGGACCAAAGCTCACGCGCAGGCGCGCCCCGCCTCCCGGCGCGTTGTCGGCGCTCACGCGGCCGCCGTGCGCCTCCGCCGCCTGCCGCACGATCGCAAGCCCAAGACCCGAGCCGGGCAGCTTGCGAGCCTGCTCGGCGCGATAGAAGCGCTCGAACACCTTGGGCAGGTCGGCCTGCTCGAAACCCGGACCGTGATCGCGCACGCTCAGCACACCGCCCCGCAGCGCGATCTCCACAGGCCCTCCCGCCGGGCTCCACTTGCGCGCGTTGTCGAGCAGGTTCGACACCGCCCTGTCGATGCGGCTCGGATCGCCCCGCACCACCGTGGGCTCGAGCTCGAGACCGAAGCGCACGTCGCTGCGCCTGCGCGCCCGCTCGGCGGCGGCGCTCACGACCTCGTCGAGGCGCACGTCCTCGCGCACCGAGACCGCCTCCGAGCCGCGCGCGAGCTCGACCACGTCGCCGACCAGCGACGTGAGCTCGTCGAGCTCACCGATGATGTCTCGGCGCAGGCTCTCCTGATCCTCCGCCGGCAGTCGCTCGGCGTCGGCCAGGACCTGAATGTTCGCCCGCAACGACGCGATCGGCGTGCGCAGCTCGTGACTCGCGTCGGCCACCAGCTGGCGCTGCGCCTGCACCGAGCGCTCCAGCGCGTCCAGTGTCGCGTTGAAGCTGCTCGCCAGCCGCGCCAGCTCGTCGCGGCCCCTCACCTCAACCCGCTGTGAGGTGTCCAGGCTGCCGCTCAGCGTCTCCGTGCGCCGCGTGAAGCGAACGATCGGCGTGAGCGCCGTGCGCGCGACCAGGGTGCCCAGCAGGGCGGCGATCGCGATGCCGCCAATGCCAACGAGGACCAGTATCAGCACGATCCGGCTCAGCTCGCGGTCAACCTCGGTGAGCGGACGCGCGATCAGCACCGCTCCCAGCCCTCCGCTGCCGACCGTCAGCACGCGCAGGTGCGTGCCCCGCACGGTGCGATCGCTCAGCGCGCGCCCGCGGCCCGTGCTCGCGATCGCCCTGTCGCTTGCGCTCGGCGCGATCTGCGGCGTGGATCCCTGCCCGCCGGGCACACGCACGAGGCCCTGCGGGGAGATGAACTGCACGTAGCCCGAGGCCCCGCCGAATCTCGCCGGCTGCACCGCGCGCGGAAATCCTCCGCCGGGCGCGAAGCGTCCGTCTCCGTTGTCAAACGGCGGGCGTGCGTCGCCCGGGGGGCCGCCCGACGGGAAGCTGGCACCGCCGGCGCTGCCGCTGGGCGGCCCCGCTCCGGAGGAGCCAAGCCGGGGCGGAGGCGAGAATGCCTGCGCGCGCTGGCTCAGCGATTCATCGACCTGGGAGCGCAGGTCCGAGCGCACCGCCACGTACACCGCGACCGCCGCCACCACGACTGCGAGTGCGACCGCAACACTCGCGCCCGCGGCTATGCGCAACCGCAGCGTCACGGCTCGCGCAGCACGTAGCCGACGCCGCGAACCGTGTGAATCAGCGGCCGCGCGCCCGCCTGCTGGAGCTTACGGCGCAGGTAGCCCACATACACGCGCAACGCGTTCGAGGCCGCCCCGAAGTCATAGCCCCACACGCGGTCGTAGATGAGGCTGTGCGGAAGCACGCGGCGAGGGTTGCGCAGCAGCAGCTCCAGCAGCTGATACTCGGTGCGGGTCAACTCGGCGAACGCCTCGCCCACCGCTGCGCCATGCCGCTCCGAGTCCAGGCGGATCTCGGCAAACGACAGCCGATCGCCGTCTGCGTCGGGGCCGGTGCGGTGCAGCAGCGCGCGCAGGCGGGCCTTGAGCTCATCCACGTCGAAGGGCTTCACAAGATAGTCGTCAGCGCCCGCGTCCAGGCCGGCCACGCGGTCGCTGACCGCCTCGCGGGCGGTGAGCATGAGAATCGGAACGCGGTTGCCCAGCAGCCGCAAGCGCCTGCACACCTCCAGGCCATTCATGCCAGGCATGCCGATGTCCAGCACCACCGCGTCGGGGATCGCCTCCACCACCTGCTCGATCGCCTGCGCGCCATCCTCGGCCAGCCGCACCTCGTATCCCGTCAGCATCAGCGCGCGCCGCAGCGCCTCGCGCACGGCTCGATCGTCATCGACCACGAGAACTCGCATCGGCTCGATTGTTACGCACGGTCCGCGCCAGCCAACGCTCTCCTACGTTCCTCTTACGCGCGCCTCTATGGGCGCTTCGCCCCGTCTATGCGGGCTTCGCTCCGAGGGTTCACGCCGTGCCGGCCGGCGTCGTGCCCGCGGCGTCGTGCGGGCTCGGTGCTCCGCGTGTCCGCTGCGGTACGTCAGCCGGCGCGCACGTCGAGCACCACCTTGCCGGTGGCGCGCCGCTCATCGATCGCCTGCAGCGCATCGCTCGCGCGCTCCAGCGCAAAGCGCTGGCCAACGATCGGCCTCACCACGCCGTCGTCGACCATGCGCTCGATCGCGGCGCCGATCTCGCGGTTGAGGTCGGGCTTGCTCATCACGTACGCGCCCCACCCCGCGCCCACGACCTCGGTGTTTTTCAGCAACAGCCGGTTGACCTTCACCTCGGGGATCGATCCGCCGGTGAAACCCACGACGATCACGCGGCCGCCCTCGCGCAGCGCACGCAGGCTGTCGGTGAAGCGGTCCCCGCCCACGGGGTCGAGGACCACGTCCACGCCGCCATCCGAGCGCGACTTGACCTCCTCCTTCCAGTCCTCGCCCAGCATCACCACCTGCTCCGCTCCCGCCTGCTCGGCGACCTTCGCCTTGGCCTGGTCGGAGACCAGCGCGATCGTGTGCGCGCCCAGGCCGGTGGCGACCTGCAGCCCTGCCGTGCCCACGCCGCCTGCGGCGCCGTGCACGAGCACCGTCTCGCCCTGCTTCAGGCGCCCGCGCAGCGCCAGCGAGAAGTAGGCCGTGTGGTAATTGAGGATCAGGCCCGATCCCTGCGCGAAGTCAAGCTGCGGGGCCAGCGCGAACGTGAAGAACTCCGGCGCCACCGCCGTCTCCGCAAAGCCCCCGAGCCCGCAGAAGCCTGCCACCCTGTCGCCCGCTTTGACGCCTGCCGCCGAGGGCGCGCTGCGCACCACGCCTGCCACCTCGCTGCCGGGGATGAACGGCAGCGGCGGCCTCAGCTGATACTGCCCCCGCGTCTGCAGCACCTCTGGGAACGACACGCCCGCAGCGTGCACGTCGATCACCACACCCTCGCCCGGGACGAGCATGCTCGATGGCTCCGGCTCGGGCACCTCGACGAGCTCGAGCGCGCTGTCGGGCCCCGACTCGCGCACGATCTGGATGGCACGCATCGCGCGGATTATGTCTGCTGCCGCCTTCAGCCACGCGTCTGCTGCCGGGTGCGGCCACGCGTGAACGGCGCGAGCTGCGGCCGCTCACGCGCTCGCCGCGGACGTTCGGGCCGCTACCGTGAGCCCATCTTGCCGGTCCCAGTGGAGGGTCATCAGCTCAACATCTCCTCGCCGGCCCACCAGCAACCTGCCGATCGCGCGGGCGAAGGGCGCGAGGCCGCCTAGATGCTCCAGATCCTGCTGTTGCGAGGGATCAACCTCGGCGCGCACAAGCGCATCTCGATGCTCGAGCTGCGCCGGGCGCTCGAGCGCGAGGGCTTCGCGGACATACGCACCTACCTGCAGAGCGGCAACGTCGTCGTGTCCAGCGACGCGCCCGCCGACGAGCTGGCAGCGCAGGCACGGCAAGCGCTCGCGCGCCGGTTCGGCCTCGACGTCGATGTCATCGTGCGCACCCGTGATGAGCTCGCCGAGGTCATCGCCCGCGACCCGCTCGGCGATGTGGCGGTGAATCCCAAGCGCTACCAGGTGAGCTTCCTCGCGCGCGAGCTGGACGCCGCTGCCCTGCGCCAGCTGTCGGCGCTCGCTGCCCCATCGGAGCGCCTCGTGGTGATCGGTCGCGAGCTCTATGCGTGGCATCCGGACGGCGTCGCCAGGTCGCGCCTGTGGGCACGCCTGGCGGGACGGCAGCTGGGCGTGAGCGCGACCGCGCGCAACTGGACGACAGTCACGAGCCTGCTCGCGCTGGCGGACGCGTAAGCGCCCGGCGCGATGGCCGACGCGTGGGCAGCGCCCCGGCGCGATGGCCGACGCGTGAGCAGAGTCCCGGCGCGATGGCGGACGCGTGGACGGCCGCGCGCGACAACTGGCTCAGGCTGCCGCCTGCTGGGCCGGCTTGGCGGCGTGGAAGCGAAACGAGCGCCCGCCGCGCTCCACCTGCGCCTCGGCCAGCCCGGCGCCGAGCAGGCGCTCGCGCAGCTCCTCCGGCGCCACCGGCACCAGCGTGTCACCCATGTGCAGCACCCGGAACGCAAGCCCGGTGGCGAGGCTGTCGGTGCCGGCGAACACACCGCCCGGCCGCAGCACGCGCGAGACCTCGCCGAGCAGCCTGTCCTGCAGCTCGCGCGAGGGCAGATGGTGGAGCATGGTGAAGGCGACGACTCCCGAGAAGCGCCCGTCATCGAACGGCATCGCGGTCGCATCGCCCTGCACCACCTCGACCCGGTCGCCCAGCTCGGCGCGGAGCCGCTCGCAGTAGCGAGGCTCGAGCTCCAGCACGCTGAGCGCGGGCACGCGGTCGGCCAGCACTCTCGTGGTGGCGCCGAAGCCCGGCCCGATCTCGAGCACGTCATCGCCCAGCTCCACCCCCGCCAGACCCCACGGGAGCAGCTCGCGCTCGACAGTGCGCGCCCACCAACCGGAGGAGCAGATGACGCCGTGTGCCCGATTCACCGTCGCGCAAATCTAGCGCCGCGCGCCGTGCGACCGGCGACGCGGGCTCCGGCGATCGCGCCGCGTTTATATGATCCCCGGCGACCGGCCGCTGTGGGCGGCCCTCAAGCCAGGCCGACGAAGGGGATCATGTTCAGCTCGATCGTGGTTGGGACCGACGGCTCCGCGACGGCCACCGAGGCGGTGCGCGAGGCAGTCGAGGTGGCCAAGGCAGTCGGCGCGACGCTCCAGCTCGTGAGCGCGTATGCCCCCGTTTCCGAGCAGCGGCTTCGCGAGGAACGGCGGAGTGCTCCGGAGGACGTGCAATGGGCGATCCACCCGAAGCAGGAGGTCGAACTGTCCCTGTCCGATGCCGCTGACATCGCGCGCGAGGCGGGCGTGGATGTGAACACCCACCCGCGCCAGGGCGACCCTGCGGATGCGATTCTCGATGTCGCCGAGGAGCAGGGGGCCGACCTGATCGTGGTGGGCAACAAGGGCATGACCGGCGCCAAGCGCTTCTTGCTGGGCTCGGTGCCCAACAAGATCTCCCACCACGCCCCTTGCTCGGTGATGATCATCCGCACGACCTGACCGCCGCGGCCACGCGAGCCGGCCCGGGCGGCGGGCGAGGCGAGCGGCCCCCGAAGCAGGCGGCCTCCGCAGCCGGCGGCCTCCGAATCCTCCGGCCTCCGCAGCCGGCGGCCTCCGGCGCCCGGACTCGGCCTAGCCATCCTGGCCGCCTGTAAGGATCGCGCCCGAGGCGTCCGCGGGGACGGCGCAAGGTCTCGGAAAGGAGCGCAAATGAGTGCAGGGCAGCAGCGTCGGGCGATGGCGGCGGGGATCGCATTCGTGGCACTGTTCGTGGCCGGGGTGCTCATCACCTTCGGCGACACTCCGGAAATCAAGAAATCCGATACAGCCGCCACGGCCGCGCAGAAGTGGCTGAGCGAACTCTCGAGCAGCGGCCACCGCGTCGGGCTGATCATCGGCGCGTACGTGCTCATTGTCGGCGCGATCGCCTTCGTTTGGTTTTGCAACGGGCTACGCCAGTGGCTCGTGCTCAGCCCGATGGCGGGGCGGACGATCTCGACCCTGGGCGTGCTCGGCGCGGGAGCGATAACGGTCGGCGCGATGATCGGCGGCGCGGGGATCGCGGGCGCGGTCGAATTCGGAGAACAGCCGCTGCCGCAGAACGGCGACGCGATACGCGCCGTCTCAGAAATGTTCTTTCCATTCTTGTTCGTCGTGTTCGGGCTCGTGAGCGCGGCCCTGATCGGGACGATCACGGCGTCGGCGATGCGCGCGGGTGGGATCCCGCGCTGGCTTGCCTATGCGGGATGGATCGGCGTGCTCGGGTCGATCGCCGGCGTCATCTTCATCCCGTTCGTGCTGCCGCTGCTCTGGTACCTCGGCGTGGCGATCGTCGGCCTGGCGCGGGCGAAACCGGCCGCGCCGACACAGCCCGCCGTGAGCGGCTGAGGATCGGGCCGGAAGCCGGGCTGCTAGTTAGGCGGTCTGGGAGACGCGCAGCAGCACCGTCGAGTCACCGGCGGCCTCGGCCGAGATCGTGCCGCGGCTGGGGCGAGTGGTGTGCGCCCACACGTTGCGCAGCACGTAGCCCCCGCCCGGCGGCATGCCAATCGCGGCGGCGCTCGTGCTGATCGGAGCTCGCGCCGATCCGCGGTTGAGCAGCGCCACCGCGCGCGAACCGTCGCTCAGCGGCTTGACCCACACCTGGCGCTCGCCGCTCGTGCTCAGCAGCGTGCCCTGCACGCCTGCCGGGTCCTGGTCGATCGCGATCACCTCGCCGTTGGACACGGCCGTCCGGCTCGCGCGCGTGATCCGCGAAAGGTCGTCGCTGATCATCAGCGGTGCCGCGAGGATCGACCACATGCTCAGCTGGGTGCGAAACTGCGCCGCCGACATGCCCTGGTCGGGCGCGAGATAGTCCGGATCGTTCCAGTGTCCGGGACCCGCCGCCTGGGGGGCGGCCGCGTCCGCGTCCATGTTGCGCAGCACGTTGCTGAACGACACGTGATGCGGCAAGCCGACGTCCGTGTTGGTGCGCCAGCTGTTGCCCACGCTCGGCCCGAACATGTAGGAGGAGAAGGCCGAGTCGCCCAGCCCAGGCCTGCCTTCGGCGTACTGCCCAGGCTGCAGGAAGTTGCAGATCGACAGCAGCATGGGCCGGCGCGGGACGCTCGCCGCGATCGCGGCGTGAAAGGCCGCATATGCGGCCGCGGGGATGAGCTGATCTTCGGCGCCACCGCAGAAGTCGACCTTGACGGCGTCGAAGCCCCACGCCGCGAACGTATCGACGTCCTGCTGGTAGTGACCGGCGCTCCCCTCGCCCGCGCCCCCGCAGCCGTTGCGGCCGGCGTCGGTATAGATGCCCGCCCGCAGCCCGGCGGCGTGCAGCGTGCGCGCTAGCCACGCGAGGCCGTGCGGCCATTGGCGGCGGTTGATGCTGATCTGACCGCCGGCGCCGCGCGCCCCCTGCCACCAGCCCACGTCCAGCCACACGTAGCGAAAGCCCTTGCGGCGCAGGCCGAGCGAGATCAGCTCGCTGGCCTGCCTCAGGACCGTCGCCTCGCTGTAGGCGCCGCCGAAGGCGAAGTAGGTGTCCCAGCCCATGTACGGCCGCAGCGCAAGCGCGCCAGCGCCACTGAGGCCGGCGGCCCTGGCCGACCCCTCGCGGCTCGCGTGCACGCGCGGGGGGACGCCGCGCCCGTGTGCACGCGCGGACGCGGGCGCGGGGACGGCCAGCGCAAGGCCGGCCGCAAGCGCGGCCAGCACGCGCGCGAGGCGGCTACCGGCGATGGCCACGACCGTCGCTCGATGCGCGCCGGGCGACGGCTCCCAGCAGCACGCGCTGGCGGGCCAGCACCGATTCGAGCACGCCGATGACCGTGCCGGTGACCGTGAGCTGTGCCGCCAAGCGCCGCCGGCTCTTCAGCAGGCGTCTGGCGGTCCTGTTGAGGGGCACCGAAACGGTGCGCCGCTGCCCGCGCGCGAGCCGCACGCGAGCGCCGCCGAGCGTGACGGGCCCGCGACCGGCGCCGCTCAGGCGAATCACGATGCGGCAGCCGGCGGTGGCCTGCGATGAGCATCTGACGGGGACGCGCACCGCACCTCTTCGGTAGCGCGCGGCGCCCACGAGGGTCTCGCCCGCCGCCGCCACCACGCCGCGGACGGGGATCGTTACGAAGGCGCTCCTCGCGGTGGCCGTGCCGCCGGCGTCGCTGGCGGTGACCTGACACTGCAGGTGGTGCCCGCTGTCGGCGCCGACGACGGTGTAGCTCGAGGAGCTGGCGCGCGGGATCGGGATCAGATCGCGCAGCCAGCCGAAGCTCAGCTGCGCGGCGCCGGCGGGAGTGCCCGGCTGGCAGCTCAGACGGCTGCCCACGGCCGGCGTGCCGCGGATGGAGGGATGCGGAAACACGAGCGACACGCTTGAGGACACCGCGGTGGTGAAGGCCTGATCGCCGCCGAGACCGCTTCCGCCCAGGCTCGACGCGCGCAGGCGGTAGTGATAGGTGGTGTTGGGGGCCAGACCGGCGATCGCGGCCGCCACCAGCTGCGCGCCGGCGGCGGGCGAGGGCAAGCTCGAGCACGGCACGCTCTGCCCGTAGGCCAAGCTGGTGCCGAATTCAAACGCGCACGCGCCGAGCGCCGCGTCAAACGGGTTGACGACCCCCGACAGCGTCGCCGTGGTCTGGGTGACTTCGGCGGGCGGCGCGGTGGAAACTTCGGGCTGCGGTACGCGCGCGCTCAGGAACCTTCCCGCGGCGTCGACCGCAGCACACAGCCCGCCCGGCAGGCAGGAGATGCCCGCGAGCCTCTCGCCGGGATCCGCGCTCGAGCCGCTCCAGCCGGGAAGCGCCGCCGCCGGATGGTCACTGGCGATCGCCTGGCCCCGATCATCGACCGCCACGCACAGCCCCGAGGAGGCGCACGAGACGGCTACCGGATGCCCGCCGGCGTCCATCGGGGTCGAGCTCCACGTCGCGCCCAACGAGGACGGGTTCGCGCTGGCAAGCGCATCGCCGCCGGCGTCGACCGCCACGCACGCCCCGCCCGGCGCGCACGATACGGCGACCAGCGCCAGCCCCGCGGCGACTGCGCGGCCGTGCCAGGCGCCGGCGGCGGGAAGTTCCGAGCCGAACGCCTCGCCGACGCCGTCCACGGCCACGCATGACGACGGGCTCGAGCACGAGACAGACTGCAGCCCGTTGGCCGGCGCGTCGATTTCTGAGCTGCTCCACGGCGCTCCCGGTGAGGCCGGGTTGACGCTCGCGAGCACCCTGCCCGAACCATCGACGGCCACGCACAACGAAGCCGCCGGGCAGGCGACGCCGGTGATCGACCGGCCGGCGTCGATCGACGCCGGTGACCAGAAGCCGGCGCCCGGGTCGGCGCTGATGAAGGCCTCTCCGCGCCCATCCACGGCAACGCACAGGGTCGGCGAGGCGCACGACACCGAGTTCAGCGACTGGCCGGGATCGATCGCGGCCGGGCTCCAGCTGGGCGCGGGCGCGGTCGGATCGAGCGTGCTCAGCGCGTGGCCGGCACCGTCAACCGCCACGCAGAGCGATTCCGAGGGGCAGGAGATGGCGGTCAGCCCCTGTCCGTCGATCGGCGACGGCGCCGACCATCTCAGCGCCGAGGCGCCGAGCGCAAGCGGCGCCGCCAGCGCGCCTGCCAGCAGGACGGCGGCCGCGAGCGCGGCGGCCGCCAGCACGCGCGCCCCCAGCGTGGCCGTCCCCTGCGCGCCAGGGCCAAGCGCCCGTCGCAAAGCTCCGCTTGCACGGGGGATGCTTGGAATTCGCGCGCGGGCCGGCCGAGGCCACGCGTTGCCTGTGCGTTCGCTCGTCATTGGCTCCTGCGCGTCGTGCCGCGTTGCTCCTTAGGTCTAAAACCTGAGGACACCTAGGGGCACTCAACGCATTTGCCGCCCGGGCGTTGCGGTCGCGAGCCGCCTCACCGGGGCCAGGCGGTGGCGGTCAAGGGAAGGAAACCGTGCCCGGCGGCATCTGTAAAGGGGCGGCATCTCTTAGATCGATGACCCCAAGGCGAGCATCCGCTCGCGGCGAAGGAGCCACACGGTGCGCACATCTCTGAAGTTCCTGATCCCCGTACTTGCGGCGATGGCCGCGCTCGCTGGCTGCGGCAGCAGCTCGAAAACCAGCAGCAGCAGCGCCGGCACCGCAAGCCAGCCGGCCGCTCCTGCCACCAGCGCCGGCAGTCAAGGGTCAAGCGCGGTTGTGAAGACGGCGTCCAACACCAAGCTCGGCGGCACGATCCTGGTGGACGCACAGGGCATGACGCTCTACAGCCTGAGCGCCGAGCGGGGCGGCAAGTTCATCTGCACGACCTCGGTCTGCACGCAGGTGTGGCACCCGCTCACCGGGAGCACGGCGAACGCCAGCGTCGCGTCGCTGGGCACGGTCCGGCGCCCGGATGGCACCCAGCAGGTGACCTATAAGGGCATGCCGCTGTACACGTTCGCCCAGGACAGGACTCCCGGGGAAGCGAACGGTCAGGGCATCAAGGACGTGGGTACCTGGAGCGCGGTCACGGCGAGCTCAGCCACGAGCAGCGCCCCCGCCACTACGAGCACATCGAAATCGGAATCGGGCGGCGGCGCATACGGGTACTGAGCGGCCTTCCCGCCTGGGGCCTTCCTGCATACTGGTGGTGATGTCGCGGCGCAACGTGGAGCTCGTTCGGAAGGGGCTTGAGCACTTCGTCGCGACCGGCGAACCCGCGTGGGACACGCTTCACGAGCAGGTCGAGGTCTTCGACCACGACATCATGGACGGGCACGACTACCGTGGCCACGCAGGCGTCCGCCGCTGGATGTTCGAGGACTGGGCCGCCGCTTGGTCTGCATACAGCGCAGAGCCGCAGGAGTTCATCGACGTCGACGATGAGCGTGTGATCGCGGTCATCCGTGTCAGGGCGACAGGGCGCGGTAGCGGCGTCGAGATCGAGCGCCAGGACGCGATGGTCTACGTGGTGCGCGATCTCCAGGTCGTGCGCGTCGACTACTACAACAGCAAGCAGCAGGCGCTCGAGGCGGTGGCGGCCTGACGGTCGCGAGTCTCGCGCGCGCTCACGCGAGATTCCAGCCGAAGTAGACCTCCGCCTTGCGGATCTTGTCGCCGTCGAACGTGAGCACCTCGGTGTTGCGGAAGCGGCTCCCGTCGATCCTCGTGCCCTCATAGGTGACGATCACCTCATCGCCCGCCTCGACCAGGCGCGCGAACTGGAAGTCCTTGATCATCCCGGCGTTCGGCCAGCAGCGCTCGAAGTACCTCGCGCGGTCGATCCCCACGTCGGCAGGGCTATAGAACCTGAAGTCCTCGCTCAGAAGCTCATCGAGCACGCTGCGATCGCCGGACTCGTAGGCCCCGTAGGCTTCGCGCGCGAGCTGCAGGCGGTCATCTGCGGGCATGCGGCCCTCCTCTTTAGGTTTATCGCCCCTCCGGCCGGGCTAACTACCCGCAACCAACAGCTAGGCCACAACTGGGGAAGCTGGGCTCGTAATCTGGACTACGACGCTCGACGGCGGGCTGACCTGCCGCGAGCGAGCGGCCAGCAGGTGTGATCGTTGACCACTAAGAACTCCTCGCACAGTCGCGGGCGCCACAGCGAGCGGCGCCCTCATTCTCGCCTCCGTGCTCGCCGTCCGATCGGGTTGCGTCACGATCCGAGGCTCCCGGATGCCCCAGGCTCCGGACCGCGGCGACAGCGCGTGGCGCTCGATCAGCAGCAGGCCCAGCTCGTCGAGGTTCTGCGCCGTGCCGGTGGCGGCCCAGTGAGCTACGCGGAGCTGCGCGACGCGGGCATCGAGTATCCGGCCAGCGTGGTGTCGGAGCTGGAGCTCGCGGGACTGCCCCTGGAACGCTCCTACGAGGGTCCGACGTCGGCGCGCCGCCTGCTCGGGGTGCGGCTTGACTTGAGGGCAATCGCCGACGGCCTAGACGGCGATGTGCCAGAGCCGACTCCGCCGCCCATACTGGTGGGCGCAAGCGAAGCCCCCGCCTGGCTCGACGTCTTCGCGGCAACCGCGGCGCTCGCCGAGTCGGTGGGCCAGGCGCTCGCGTGGCTCGTCGATCGGGCGCGGAACGCCTCGCGGGCAGGTGGCGACGCGCTAAGAGCCACCGCGCCGATGCGAGCTGCCCTGCTTGACCGCGCCCGCCGGGCTATCACGCAGCTGTGCGCGTGGCGGGAGCCGTACGCCTGGCGGGAGCGTTGGTCCCCACGGGAGCGTTGGTCCCCACGGGAGCGTTGGTCCCCACGTATGACGCGCATGCGCGGGCGCGCTGCTCGAGCTCCCGGCACGGCGCCGTGGGCACGATGGCTTGCGCCGGCCGCGCTGACCGCCGCGGCGGCGCTGCTCGCCGCCCTGGCGGTCAACGGACTCACCGGTCCCGGGCACGGCCGAGTGGCGTCCACTGAGCGCGTGTCGACGGCGACCAGCTCCGCGGGGCGCGCGGCAAGCGTCCCATCCAGGCACCGGCCATCCCCACCTGCCCAGCCGTCCTCATCCGCGCCCGCGACGCCGATATCTGCGGCGTTGGCGGCGCAGCTGCAGGCCCGTGGGCATGAGCTGCTCCAGGCCGGAGAAGTCGAACGTGCCATACCAGTGCTCGAGCGAGCGCTGGCCGCCACCGGCGTGAGGCTCGACGCCTGC
>VAWK01000066.1 GCA_005885515.1 Actinomycetota bacterium
GGGGCCTGGAGCGCGGGCGGAGAGAGCTGAACAGCACCCGTGCGCGCCTGGGGCTGGCGCCAATCGAGCACGTGCACGGGGGTATCAGCCGCGAGCTCGCGCTCGTTGCCACGTTCCCGCAGCTCGAGTATCCGCGCCGCTGGCCTCCCCACGCGCATGTGGTCGGTCCGCTCATGTGGGAGCCGCCCGCGCGCGACGTGGAGCTGCCACAAGGCGACGAGCCGCTGGTTCTGATCGCGCCCTCGACCGCCCAGGACCCCGAGCACCGGCTGCTTCGCGCGGCCCTGCAAGGCCTTGCCGGCGCCCCCGTGCGCGTGCTGGCCACGTGGAACCGGCGCCTGCCGCCGGTTGCCCTGCGCGTGCCCGACAACGCGCGCGTCGTCGAGTGGGTCTCCTATGCGCGCAACATGCCGCGGTGCGACGTGGTGGTCGGCCACGGTGGGCACGGCACGCTCGTGCGCGCGCTCGCGTCCGGCTGCGCCGTCGTCGCCTGCCCGGCTATTGGCGACATGAACGAGAACGCCGCTCGCCTGGACTGGGCTGGAGCGGGCGTGCGCGTTCCGCGCCGCTTCACAACGCAACGCGTGCTACGGCTGGCGGTCGAACGGGCGCTGGGGGAGCCCTCGATCCGGGAGCGCGCGCGGGAGCTGGGGCGATGGGCGCAGAAGCACGACAGCGGCGCCGTCGCAGCGCGACTGATCGAGCAGCTCGGCGAGTCCCCTCGCGCTGGGAACGGGGCCCTCACAGGCCCGTTCTCTCAGCCGCTCTCAGAGACGAAATGAAGCTCCGGGGGTGGGACTCGAACCCACAACCTCTCGGTTAACAGCCGAGCGCGTCTGCCAAATTGAGCTACCCCGGATCGGGCTACCCCGGAAGGGAGTCGGGGACTGCACGACATTGTACGTGAGCGGGATCTTGCCCTATGAGCCTGATGACTCCCGCCTCAACCGCGGCGTGGCAGTTGGCGCACAGGAGTACACACTTGCGCGCCTCGAGTGTCGCCTTCGCGATCGACCTTGCCACGCCTCTGTGGCTGAGCGAGAAGCTCTTCTCGGCCGGCACAAGATGGTGGAACTCCAGAGCGGCAATGCAAGCGTTGTACCCACAAGCCTGGCACGCACCCCCGGCGCCTTCCACGAGCAGCTTCTTGACCCTTCGACGCCGGCGGGAGACGGCCTCTGAACGGCACCTCAGGCATCTGTAGCCACCGGTGCTGCGACGTTGAAACTCCGTCAAGCCGTGACGCGAGCACTCGAGAACCAATCGCGTTGCACGGCTGGCCATCTCCCGCCGCCGTTCTGAGTGCTTCGTCTTCAGTCTGTACTCCTTGAGCCAGTGCCTCACCGTCGTCTTGCCGCGCCCTACCGCCTCGGCTATCTCAGCGATCGACATCCCCGCCGCCACCAGCGGCTCGAGCTCCTCGCGACCGAGTCCGCCCTTGGCCGCATGCTTGGCGCGGTTGACCGCCTCAAGACCATGCTTCCGAGCCCAGTAGCCAACCGTCGATTCGTGCAGATCAAAGCGCTTGCCGATCTCGGCCAGCGATAGCCCCTGGCGCAGCAGCTTCTGGAGCGACGCGCGGTCCATACACGAATCGTCCTCACCGTTTGAGACGAAACGCTCGAACACGTGTTCGCCTCTCTTCCCTAGGGCGAGCAGAATCCTCGGTCCCCGCACGTCGCGATCTTGCGTCCCCACGCCAGCGCTCGCGCCGCAGCCGCCAACGCCAGCGCACTCAGCCCCCGTCCATCCCGCCGCAGAACCGAGTTGACAAGCGCCATCCCTCTCCCCCCCGACCGCAACGACGGGTCCCTGCTCGGCCTACCCCTCCCCCACCCCGGTCTCCTCGAGCACGCGCGCGTAGGCGCGCTCGAAGTCGCGTTTGACCTCGGTGCGGCGGCGCGCGAGCTCGCTCACCTCGCCGCCGTGCTGCGCGCGCGTGCGCTGGATCTGGCGGTCCATGCTCGCGAGCTCGAGCTGCAGGCGCTGCACCTCGAGCATCTCCGGTCGGGCGGACTCGCGCCCGGCTTCGACGACGAGCTGGGCTACGAGCGAGGACAGCTCGGGGTCATCCTCCGGCAGCTCCTTGCGCGGATCGGCCAGGTGCGCGCGCAGGTGCTCGGCGGCGCGACGCATGAGCGCGCTCGTGAAGCTCTCCGCGATGTCCAGCTCGGCCAGCGCCTGCTCGCCGGCGCCGGGGCTGGCGATGCACAGCGCGAGGAAGGCGCGCTCGGTGCTCGCCCCGCGCGCACCCAGCGGGGCGCCTTGCGCGGCATCCGCGCCTGCTGACCCGGCACCGCCCGCGCCGACGCTCGCGCCTCCGCCGCCCGCCCGGGCCCCGCCCACGACGCCGCCGCCGCCGCCCACGCCGGCGGCCGGGCGCACGCCGGGCCGCCCGCCCGCAGCCCCCGCGCCTCCACCTGCACCTGCACGAGCGGCCGCGCCAACACCCCTCGCGGCGCCCGCCCCACGTCCGCCCCCAGCCGCGGAGCCCGCCCGCGCCCGCGAGACGGACTCGCGCGCCGCCAGCGCGCGCTCGGCCAGGCTGGGCGGAACGTCGAGCCGCTCGGACACGAGCTGGGTGAGCTCCATGCGCATGGCGCTGGCGGGCAGGGTGGCGAACACGGGACGCAGCTGCTCGATCATGCGGTCGCGGCCCTCGGGGCTCGAGTGATCGCCCTCGGCGAGCACGCGCTCGACGCGAAAGCGCACGAACGGCACCGACCGGCCCATGAGCGCGCCCATCGCCTCGGCGCCCTCGCGCTGCACGAGCTCGGCCGGATCGCTGCCGGCGGGCAGCTCGACGACGCGCAGCTCGAGCTTTCGCTTGGCGGCGAGGGCGGTCGCCCGCAGCATGGCCTCCTGACCTGAGCTGTCGGCGTCGAGCGCCAGCAGCACCGTCTGGGCCATGCGCGCAAGCTCGGCCACCTGGTCGGCGGTGAGCGCGGTGCCCATCAGCCCGACGGCGTTGCGCATGCCTGCCTGGTGCAGCGCGATGGTGTCGGTGTAGCCCTCGCACACGATCACGCTGCCCTCGCGCGCTGCGTGGGACCGGGCGAGATCGCCGCCATACAGGTGCAGGCCCTTGTGGTAGAGGTCGTTGTCGGCGGTGTTGAGGTACTTGGGGCGCTGTTCCTCGCCCATCGCCCTGGCGCCGAACCCGAGCACGCGCCCGCGGATGTCGGCGAGCGGGAAGGTGATGCGCGAGCGGAAGCGATCGTAGGGCTGGCCGGTCTGCCGTGAGCGCTGGGCGAGACCGGTGGCGTAGAGGTCCTCGACCGAGAAGCCGCCGCTGCGCGACGCGGTCAGCACCCGGTCCCAGGCGCTCGGGGCATAGCCCACGCGGAACTCGTTGAGGATGGCCTCGCCGAGGCCCCTGCCGGCCAGGTACTCCCGCGCGCGATGGGCCTCGCGGGAGTCCCACAGGTAGCGCTGGTAGTAGGCGGCGGTGCGGGCGAGCAGCTCCAGCAGCCGCTCGCGGCGCCTGCGGCGCTCGGCCTGCTGCGGATCCTCCTGCTCGCGCTCGAGCTCCACCCCGTAGCGGTCGGCCAGCAGCTCGAGCGCGCCCTTGAAGTCCACCCCCTCGGTCTCCTGCACGAACGTGAACAGGTCGCCGGAGGCCTGGCAGCCGAAGCAGTGATAGACCTTCTGCTGGGGGTCGATGCCGAACGAGGGCGTGCGCTCGTCGTGGAACGGGCACAGCCCCTCGTAGCGCGCGGGCCCCGCCCGCCGCAGCTCGGTGCGCGCCGAGACCAGCTCGACGAAGTCGACCGCCTCGCGGACGCGATCACGGGACTCGTTGGTGTACAGGGCCATCTTTTAGGAGATCTGCTGACGCGCGCTCACCGTACAGGGTGCTCCCCGCCAGCGGTCACGCCGCGGGCTGCTCCCGCCTAGCCGGCAACGGCCTGCGGGACCTCGAGCCGTGTGTACTCGCCGATGCAGTAGCGATCGGTCATGCCGGCGAGGTAGTCGATCACCCGGCGCGCCAGCGGATCCTCCCGGCCACAGGCGCGCCGAGGCGCGGTCGGGAGCAGCTGGGGGTGCTCGACGTAGTGCTCGAACAGCGTGCTGAGCACGGTCGCGATCTTGGCGTGCTCGGCGCGCACGGACGGACCGAGGTACACGCGCTCGAACATGAACTCGCGCAGCTGGCCCATCGCGGGCCCCGCCTCCTCCCCCTGCACGATGTCGCCGGCTCGCGCGGAGCTCTCGACCATGTCATGCACGAGCGCGTCGATGCGCGCCGAGGAGTCGGCTCCCAGCACGGCGATCGCCTGGCCGGGCAGATCATCGGCGCGCAGCAAGCCCGCGCGCAGCGCGTCGTCGATG
>VAWK01000036.1 GCA_005885515.1 Actinomycetota bacterium
GTTTCCCGGACCGCTCACCTGCGTTGGGCCGAGAGCGATCATCGACTTCTGGACGACGCTTGTGGAATCGTTTGACGTGCGAGATCCCGTCTCCGGCGCCAGGATGAGATGCTCCTTCTTGACGTTCAAGGGCGCCCGAGTTCACAAAACGTTCACCTCCCGCCCCGTGCCGTGAGGCAAGCTTTCCTTACTGGAGAAAGGAAGCTCGCCATGATCTACGTGGCCGCGACACTGGCGGTGTCGCACAGGGCGATTCCCCTGCCGAGCTCAGCCACCGCATTGTTGCCGAGCTCGAGGGTGTCGCCGATCGGGTCTGCCATGCCGACCGCGTGTGCCTCGTTGCTCGCGCGTTCAGCCATCCAGCGAGCCTAGCGGGGGTGGCCCAGCGAGCAGTTCTCCAGGTCCGACGGCTGGGCCGCTGCTTGCACTTTCGCTTGCACCGCGGCCCACTGGAGGGTCTCGGTGCTGGCTCCCCGCTCCGAGAAGCCGCTCTGCAATGGCGTTTCCGACAGTGCCGGAGGAGGGACTCGAACCCCCGACACGCGGATTATGATTCCGCTGCTCTAACCGACTGAGCTACTCCGGCCGGGTGGCGCAGTTTAGCCTCGCGCAATGCCTTCGCCATTGTTGCTTGCCGTGCCCAACGTCTCCGAGGGTCGCCACGCGGAGACCATCGAGGCGATCGGACGAGCATTCGCCGGGCGCGAGCCCGAAGATGCGAGCGCCCAAAGCGTGGGCGACGCTACGGACAGCGCGCCAGATGGCGTTCGCCTTCTCGACACGCATTCCGACCCCGATCACGACCGCTCGGTGTTTACCCTCGTGGCGCCCCGCGCGCAGATCGCCGATGTGATGCTGCGCGGCGCGCGCGCGGTCATCGAACGCGTCGACGTGATGCGGGCCGCCGACTCTGGGCAGCACCCGCGTGTGGGGGCGCTCGACGTGGCACCGATCGTGTATCTCGATGAGGCAGACCGAGGAGCGGCTTGCGCCGAGGCTCTGGTGGTAGCCGATCGGATTGGCTCGGAGCTGCAGGTCCCCGTGTTCCTTTATGGCGAGCTCGCCGGCGGGCGCACGCGAGCCCAGCTGCGCCGCGGCGGGGTGCGCCAGCTCGCCGCGCGTATGGCCGCCGGCCAGCACGACGCCGCTGTGCTCGCGGATGCATCCGTTGACTACGCTCGCGCCGATTTCGGGCCGGCGCGCCTGCATCCGACCGCGGGAGCCACTCTCGTCGCCGCCCGGGAGCCGTTGGTGGCGTTCAACCTCATGTTGAGCTCCCCGGCGACTGTCGATGACGCTCGCGCGATCGCGGCTGTGATCCGCGACGGTGGCGCGGAAGGTATGCCGGGCGTGCGAGCCATCGGTGTTGCGCTCGGCCAGGGGTTGGCCCAGGTGTCGATGAACATCGAGCGTCCGCTGGAGGTGCCGCTGGCAATGGTGGTCGAGGCGGTGATGAGACATGCTCCGGTCGCAAGTGCAGAGCTCGTGGGACTCGCTCCGAGCGCGGCGCTCGAGGGCTTTCCCGAAGATCTGCCGCTGTCCGGGTTTGATCCCCAGCGCCACCTCATCGAGAAGGCACTACGCTCCTAGCATCGTGGCTCAGGCCAAGCGCAGACGCAGGACCAAGCACCGCGGCAACGCCGCCGGTGTGATCGAGGCACGCGGGCGCACCGGGCGCAAGCCCACGGCTGCCGAGAAGGGGGGTAAGTCAGCCGATGCGGCGCGCGCAAGGGAGACTCGCCTCAGCCGCTACGATCGCCCGCCGACCTGGCGTGGAGCGTTCATCCGCGCGTCGTTCGCGGCCGTCGTCCTGCTCGTGCTCGCGTTGCTGCTCGTCCACAGTCCGGCCTCCGCGATCGCGTACTTCCTGTTTGCGCTAGTGGCATACACGCCGATCAGCTACTACACCGACGTTTGGATGTACAGGCGACGCCAGCGCAACAAGCAGCGGCGCGCCCACGGCAAGGCAGCGGCTCGATGAGCCGCCGGCGACGCCCCGGCACCGAGCTCGACGCGGGGACCGCGCGGACGCGATGAGCGACCTGGACGTGCGCGCATTCACCGTCGGGCCAGTGCAGGAGAACTGCTACATCGTGGGCTCCGCCGGCGCCGCGCAGACTGGCACCGGCGTCCCGGCGATCATGATCGATCCCGGCGAGGAGCCCGAGCGGCTGCTGGCGGCCGCCGGCTCGCTCGGCGTCACGATCGAGGCGATCCTCATAACCCACTGCCACTTCGACCACATCGGCGCGGTGGCGCCCGTGGCGGCGGCGACCGGGGCACCGGTGTACTGCCCGCAGATCGAGCGCCCGGTGCTCGCCGACATCATGCGCTGGGTGCCGCCCGGGTTCGGACCGTTTGAGAGCTACGCGGCCGACCACACGCTCGCGGGAGGAGAGCGGCTGAGCCTGGCCGGCCTGGACATCGAGGTCCTGTTCACGCCGGGCCACAGCCCCGGCCACCTCACATACGCGGTCTCACCGTCTGCGGCCCAGCGCGGCGCGGGCGGGACCGCCCAGGACACGACGGCTGGCAGCGCGGGCGCGGCCGCCGCGCACGTCGCGCCCGGCGGCGCGCTGTTCTCGGGCGACGTGCTGTTTGCCGGGTCGGTCGGTCGCGTGGACCTGCCTGGGGGAGACTGGGCTACGCTGGAGCGCTCGATCGGATCGCTGCTGCGGGCGTTTCCGCCGCAGACCGTCGTGTATCCCGGACACATGGGCATCACCACGCTGGGGCGCGAGCGCGACACGAACCCGTTCCTCGCCGAGCTGCGCTCTGTCGGCAAGGTGGTGTCGGAGGCTCAAGCAGCGTCACCGCGACGTTGAGCGCGCGCAAGATCAAAGCCCCGCGGGGCACTTTCGATGTGCTCGGCGAGCAGGCCGAGGCGCGCACGAATCTCGAGGCACGCGCGCGGGCGCTGCTGGAGGACGCGGGATACGAGCGCATCGAGACGCCCGCCCTGGAGGCGACCGAGCTGTTCAAGCTCGGGGTCGGTGAGTCGACGGACATCGTGCGCAAGGAGATGTTCACGCTCCAGGACGGTGCGGGACGCTCGCTCACCCTGCGGCCCGAGGGAACGGCGCCCATCTGCAGGGCGTACGTGGAGCACGGCATGCACAAGCGCCGCCAACCGGTGAAGCTGTGGTACCTGTCGAGCTTCTTCCGCCACGAGCGCGCGCAGGCGGGGCGCTTCCGGCAGTTCTGGCAGGTGGGGGCGGAGGCGCTGGGCTCGGACGACCCCGCCGTGGACGCGGAGTCGATCGTGCTGCTCGCCGCGCTGCTGTCCGAGTTGGGCGTCAAGGCGGTGAGACTGCGGCTGTCGAGTCTCGGCAGCCCCGACAGCCGCGGCGAGTATCGCGAGCGGCTGAAGGCCTACCTGCGCGGGCACGAAGCGGACCTCTCGGAGGACGTCAGGAGCCGGATCGAGCTGAACCCGCTGCGCGCGTTTGACTCCGAGCATCCGGGCACCCGTCGCACCATGCAGCGAGCGCCACGCCTGCTCGAGCACATCGGCAGCGAGGACGCCGAGCATTTCGCGCACGTGTGCGAGCTGCTCTCAGAGGCCAATCTCGCCTACGAGGTCGACTCCGCGCTCGTGCGCGGCCTGGACTATTACACGCGCACCGTGTTCGAGTTCACCTCCGACGCGCTGGGGGCGCAGAGCGGCGTGGCCGGTGGCGGGCGCTACGACGGCCTGGTCGAGCGGCTCGGCGGGCCGCCCACGCCCGGCATGGGCTGGGCCGCCGGAGTCGAGCGGATCCTGCTCGCCGGGGATGTCCAGCCGGCCGCCGTCAGCCCACCGGAGCTGTTCGTGGCCCTGGCCGACGGGCAGCGCGCACGGCGCCGGCGGGCGGGGTTTGCGCTTCTGGGCGCGGCGCGTTCGGCCGGGCTGCGGGTGCAGATGGAGCTGGCTGGGCGTTCGCTCAAGCGGCAGCTCGGACACGCCGACACACTCGGCGCGCGCTACGTCGCGATCGTCGAGAACGGCGAGACGGTGCTGCGGGACATGCAGCAGGGCGGCCAGGAGCGGCTCGCCACGGACGCCGTCGTGCACGCCGTGCTGCGCGGCCTGCGCACGCTGTGATCGGGCCGTCGCCGGGGCCGCGTGGACGGGTGCGGGCAGGCGCCGCCCTGAGAGGCCGCTTGCGGGCCCGTCCACGGCGCTTTGCGCCGTTCAACTCATCGGACTCAGATGCCGAAGGAAGGGGCGATGACGCAACTGTCACGTCCCTATCAGGTCGCGCTCGCGGCGATCGGCCTGCTGGCGGCGGTGTGGTTCGTGGCCCTGCGCGGCCATTCCAGCACGAGCGGTGGAGGCGGCGGAGCCGCTTCGACGCCCACGCCCCAGCCCGCCAAGCCGAGCACGCCGTACCACGGCTCCGCGCCCGGGGTGGCCGGCCTTACCCGGGCGATCGAAAAAGCGCGCGGCGCCGTCGCGCAGTCGGAAGCAAACGCCAAGCAGCTGCAGCAGAAGTCCGCTCAGGCTTCAGGCCCGTCATCGTCGCCGACGGCGCCGGCCGGCTCGGCTTCGGCCACGCGCGCAACTCCCACGCCTGCCCCGCGAAGCTCGACTCGGGCCCACGCCTCGCCCCGTAGCGGCACACCGTCCAGGCGCGCGAGTGCGCCGAGCAAGCAGGCGCGGGTGGAAGCCGAGCTCAAGCAAGGCCGCACGGTGCTCGTGCTGTTCTGGGACCCCAAAGGCACCGACGACGTCGCCGTGCGCCGCGAACTGCATGCGCTGCAAGCGCTCCACGGCAAGTCCGGCCTGCCGCAGAACCGGCGCATCGCCCTGCACGAAGCCGGCCCCGGCGAAGTCGGGTCGTTCGGATCGTTCACGCGCGCCGTGCAGGTGTACGTGACGCCTACGATCCTCATCATCCTGCCCAGCGGCAAGACCAAGACGCTGACCGGGCTGACCGACGCGTACTCGGTCCAGCAGGCGATCAGCGAAGCCCGGCGCGCCTAGCCTTACACTCGGTCGCGTGTGCGCGATCGCAGAGGGCGCGCTCCGGCGCGAGCGCCTGGCAGAGCACCTGGAACGACCGCTCGGGCGCGGCCATTCGCCCGCGGGCTGCTGCACCGGCGCGGCCGGCGGCGCCGCGTGCGGGGATCTGATCCGGATTTCGCTCGCGATCGACCCCCACAGCTGCCGGGGGCAGATCCACGACGCGGGGTTTGACGCCAGCGGCTGCGGCGCTCTGATCGCCGCTGGCAGCGCCGCCGTCAGCCTGCTGCGCGGCGCGCCGCTGCTCGCTGCGGCGCGAATCGGCGCGGACACGATCGCGGGCGAGCTGGGCGGCTTGAGCGCAACCAAGCGCCACGCCGCCGAGCTCGCGGCCGATGCGCTGCACCGGGCCCTCGGTGCGGCCGCGCGGGAGCACGTCTGGCTGGCGATGGACGATAGACGGACGCTCATAGCCATGAGCGGTGGCGTTGACAGCGCCGTGGCGGCGTTGCTCGTGGCGCGGGAGGGAGTACAGACGGTGGGCGTCACGCTCGAGCTGTGGTCCGACCCCGCCAATGACGGCGAGCAGAGCTGCTGCTCGGCCGAGGCTGTTCGCCGTGCGCGCGCGCTGGCTCATGACATGGGCATGCCCCACCTGTCGATCGACCTGCGCGCCGAGTTCCGCTCCGGCGTGGTGGAGCACTGGCTGGCCGACCACGCCACCGGTTTGACGCCGAACCCATGCGTGCGCTGCAACGGCAGCGTGCGCCTCGACGCGATGCTCGAGCTCGGCGAGCGCCTCGGCGCCCGCACGCTCGCCACGGGCCACTATGCGCGCGTGCGCGAGGGACCGCTGCTGCGCGTGGCGGCCGACGAGGCTAGGGACCAGAGCTATGTGCTGGCGGCGCTCGCTCCCTCCTCGCTGGCTCGGCTGCGGTTCCCGCTCGGCCACATGCGCAAGCCGGAGGTGCGCGCGCTCGCCCGCGAGGCCGGGCTGGCGGTGGCCGCGCGGCGCGACTCGCAGGACTTGTGCTTCCTCGCCGGCACTCGTCAGACAGACTTCCTCGCGCGGCACGCCGGTGTGGGTCAGCGACCCGGCGCGATCGTCGACGGTCGCGGTTCCCAGCTCGGCGAGCACCGCGGCGCGCACCTGTTCACCACCGGCCAGCGGCGCGGCCTGGGCATCGGCGGCGGCCGGCCGCTGTACGTGCTCGCGACCGATCTGCGCGCCAACACAGTGACGGTCGGCCCGCGCGCGGCCTTGCTCGCGCGCACGGTCGAGGTGCGCGAGCTGACGCTGCACCGACACGCCAGCTGCGTGGACGGGATGCGGCTGCGGGCCCACGGGCGCACGCACAGGTGTCGTCTCGCCCAGGATCTCGACGCGGGTCGTCATACCGGCGCGCAGGTCGCACTCGATGAGCCGGCCGAGCGCACTGCTCCCGGACAGCTCGCCTGCCTGTACGCGGCCGATGTCGTCGTGGGGCACGGCACCGTCGGCGCGTAGGGCACGCGAGCGCCGCGCAGGGCACGCGAGCGCCGCGTAGGCACACGATCGCGGCCTGCGCGCGCTATCGCGACCTAAGATCCTGCAAGCGATGACTTCGGATCAGATCCGCGAGCAGTTCCTGTCTTTCTTTGCCGAGCGCGGCCACCTGCGCATCCCGTCGGCCTCGCTGGTGCCCTCCGAGCATGACCCCTCGGCGCTGCTCACGGTCGCCGGGATGCACCCGCTGAAGCCCTATTTCCTCGGCCAGGAGGCCCCGCCGGCTCGGCGCCTGACCAACTGCCAGAAGGTCTTCCGCGCGGTCGACATCGACCACGTCGGAGACAGCGCCCGGCACCTCACGTTCTTTGAGATGCTCGGCAACTTCTCCTTCGGCGACTACTTCAAGCGCGAGGCGATCGAGTTTGCGTGGCAGCTCTCGCGCGACGTGTTCGGGTTCGCTGCCGAGCAGATCTGGGTGACCGTGTTCGAAGGCGACGATGAGCTCGGGCTTGGCCCCGACGAGGAGGCGATCGCCTGCTGGCAGGAGGTGGGCGTCACGCGCGAGCGGATCGTGCAGTGTCCGCGATCGGAGAACTTCTGGCAGGCAGGACCCAGCGGTCCATGCGGGCCATGCTCGGAGCTGTACATCGACCGCGGTCTGTCGTCTGGGTCTGCCGACGATCTGCCGGGCCAGGAAAACGAGCGCTTCCTGGAGTACTGGAACCTGGTGTTCATGCAGTACGACCAGCACGCCGACGCCGACGGCGGCTCGATCCTCACGCCGCTGCCGGCCAACAACATCGACACCGGGCTCGGCCTGAACCGGCTGGCCGCGATCATGCAGGACAAGCGCTCGGTGTTCGAGACCGACCAGTTCTGGCCGCTCATCGAGCTCGGCGAGGAGATGTCGGGCGTCAGCTACGGCGAGAATCTCGCCGGTGATCGTTCGCTGAGGATCCTCGCCGACCACGCGCGCGCGATGACGTTTCTCGTCGCCGATGGCGTCGTGCCTTCAAACGAGGATCGCGGGTATGTGCTGCGGCGGGTGATGCGCCGCGCCATTCAGCAGGGCCGCCATCTGGAGCTCGCGCCGGGATTCTTCACACGCTACGCCGCGCGCGTCAGGGAGCTGATGGGCGCTACCTATCCCGAGCTGGGCGAGCAGTGGCAGGCGATCGAGAAGTGGCTCTCGGCCGAGGAGGAGAGCTTCGGCCGCACGCTCGCCCAGGGCCTGGCGACCCTGCGGCTGTACATCGAGCAGGCGCGCGACGCCGGCAGCACCACGGTTGCAGCCGCCGAGGTGTTCCGCCTGCACGACACCTACGGCTTCCCTTACGAGATGACAAGCGAGCTCCTGGCCGAGGAGGGGCTGTCGATCGAGGGCGACTTCCAGCAGCTGATGGATGAGCAGAGAGATCGCAGCCGGGCGGGCGCGGTTGCCGATCGCAGCAGCGCCGGCGCCGGGTCCGCGGACGGCGGGCGCGACGATGACCGCAACGCGCGCGCGACGGCGAGCTCGTTCGCGGTCGACAGCGGTTTCCAGACTCGCTTCACCGGCTATGAGACCGAGCGTCAGCACACGACGGTGGGTGCGGTCGCGCGGGCCGACGGCCGCTACCTGGTCAAGCTGGCCGAGTCGCCGTTCTATGCGGCGGGCGGAGGGCAGATCTCCGACGCGGGCACGCTCGAATGCGAGCGCGGCGACTGTCGAGCGCACGTGCGCGACGTGTTCCGTCTTGGCGATGACCAGGCGCTGGCCGTGACCGTGGAGGCCGGTGAGCTGCGCACGGGCGAGCCGGTGCTGGCGCAGGTGGACCACGCTGCGCGGCACGCCACCGAGTGCAATCACACCGCCACGCACCTGCTGCAGGCGGCCCTGCGCGAGCGTCTCGGCAGTCACGTGCGCCAGGCGGGCTCCTACGTGGGCCCCGACAAGCTGCGCTTCGACTTCAGCCACAGTCACGCGCTGAGCGAGCAGGAGCTGATCGACGTCGAGGATCGCGTCAATGAGTGGATCGCCCGCAATGATCCCGTGCGGCCGGTGATGACCACGCTCGAGGAGGCGAGGCGGCTTGGGGCGATGGCCCTGTTCGGGGAGAAGTACGGCGATGTAGTGCGCATGGTGGAGGTGGGCGACGGCGAGTACTCGCGTGAGCTGTGCGGCGGCACGCATGTGCGGTCTACCGCCGAGATCGGCCCCTTCCGCATCCTCAGCGAGACCTCCAGCGCGGCCAATGTGAGGCGGATCGAGGCCGTCACCGGCCCCGAAGCGGTGAAGCTGCTGCGCGACCACGACCGGCTGCTCGCGCAGATGGCAGCCGCTCTGCGCACCCGCCCGGAGCTCGCGCCCGAGAAGCTGCGAGCGCGGGAGCACGAGCTCCGCGAGCTCCAAAAGGCGCAAACGAGCCACCACGGCGGCGCCGCGGTCACGATCGACCTCCAGTCACTGCTCGCCGCGGCCGCGAACGTCGACGGCGTACCGGTGCTTGCCACCAGCGTGCAGGCGCCCGACGCCGCCGCGCTGCTGCAGCTGTTGGATCGCCTCAAGGGCAAGCTCGGCGACGCGGCGATCGTGCTTGGCACGGCGGCGGAAGGACGCGTGCACCTGGTCGTGAGCCTGGCCCCGACGCTGGTCCAGCGGGGCCTCAAGGCGCCGGCGGTGATCAAGACCGCGGCCGAGATCGTGGGCGGGGGCGGGGGTGGTCGCGACACCCTCGCCCAAGCCGGCGGGCGCGATCCAGACAAGCTCGAGCAGGCGATCGCGGCGGCCGAGAACGAGATCATCTCGGCGCTTGAAGAGTGATGCGGGTGCTCGCCCTCGACTACGGCAGCGCGCGTTGCGGCTGCGCCGTGAGCGACCCTACCGGCACGATCGTCACGCCGATCGCGCCCGTCCCGCGCCCCAGCAGCAGGCGGGGACTGGGCGCGCTGCGTCGGCTCGTGCGCGAGCGCGAGGTGGAGCGCGTCGTGATCGGGCTGCCGCTGTCGCTGCGCGGGCATGACAGCGCGCAGACGCGCGAGACGCGCGCGTTCGCCGAGCACCTGGCGCGACTGCTCGGCGACGCGGTGGCCGTGGAGCTGCACGACGAGCGCCTGACCACGCGCATCGCGCAGCGCATGCCGGGTGAGTTCAAGGCGAGCGAGGACTCGCGTGCCGCGGCGCATCTGCTGGAAGGCTGGCTCACCTCGCAGGCGCGTTAGGCCCAACAGTTGCCGCGACCCAACCGATCCCGGCTCTCATCGGAGCGCACCGCCGAGGAGCGCGAGCGTGCTCGCCAGGAGCGGGCGCGCGCCCGCTCCCGCGGCGTCGCGTGGGACGCCCCGCCTTCCGATTCGCCGCCGGGATCGGCGATGGCGGCTCAACGGCCGCAAGATCCTGCGGCTGCCGCTGCGCCGCCGGGCAATGAGCTGCCACCCGCGACCCAGCGGCATGAGCATGTCCGCGGCGCCGGGACGGTCGGGCCGAGCGCGCCGCGCGCTTCCGCGCTGGCGACCGACGCCGGCAGCCGGCGGCGGCCGCGGTCGCTCGCTCGGCGACTGGGCCGGCGATCCCGCCCGCCGGTTCGGCGCCCGACACGGGCACGCGCCGGCGCGCTGCTCGCGCTCGTGGCTGCCGCAGCCGCCGTGTGGTTCCTCGTTTCGCTGTTCCAGCCGTTCGCCGGACCCGGCCAAGGAAGCGTGATCGTGGAGATCCCCAAGGGCGCAGGCGTAAGCCGCATCGGCTCGATCCTGGCGCGCGACGGAGTCGTCTCCTCGGCCTTCTTCTTCGAGGTCCGCGCGCTGCTGGAGGGCAAGAACGGCCAGCTGCACTCCGGGCGCTTCAAGCTGAAGCGAGACATGAGCTACGCGGCCGCGATCAAAGCGCTCAGCGCGCCGCCGCCGGCGGTGATCGCGGTCAAGGTGGTGATCCCGGAGGGCTACACGCGACGGCAGATCGCCGCGCTCGCGCAGCAGGACGCTCTGAGCGGAAGCTACCTCGCCGCCTCCCAGCGCTCCGCCCGGCTTGATCCGGCCCGCTATGGCGCGCCAAGCGGCGCGGGCCTCGAAGGCTTTCTGTTCCCCGCCACCTATCAGCTCAGCGCCGGCGATCGCGTGCAACGCCTGGTGACACAGCAGCTGAGCGCGTTCCGACTGCGGTTCGGGCCGCGCGAGCTGCGGCGTGCGCGCGCGCTCGGCGTGACGCCCTACGGGCTGCTCACGGTGGCCTCCATGGTCGAGCGCGAGGCGAGGCTCCCCCGCGACCGCCCGCTGATCGCTGCCGTGATCTACAACCGCCTGCGGCGCGGGATGGCGCTGGCGATCGACGCCACGATCTACTACGCGCTCGCGCAGCGTGAGGGGATCGCCGCCTACGCCCGCGAACTGACCGCGCCCGACCTGCAGCTCGACTCCCCGTACAACACGCGCGTTCATGCCGGCCTGCCGCCCACGCCGATCTCCAACCCGGGCTCGGCCTCGATCGAAGCCGCCGCCAATCCGGCGCGGGTCCCCTATCTGTACTACGTCGCGGCGCCCGACGGGTGCGGCGAGCACGTGTTCTCGCGTTCCTATGCCAGGTTCAAGGCCGATGCGGCCGCCTACGAGGCGGCCATCCGGCGCAACGGGGGCCACCTGCCCACCTGCAAGCGGAAGTGATGCCGCGCCTGGGGGTCCTCGGCTGGCCCGTGGCGCACAGCCGCTCGCCGGCGATCCACAACGCCGCGCTGGCGGCACTCGGCATGCATGACTGGCGCTATCAGCGCCTACCCGTTCCCCCGGCGTTGTTCGACGCGACGGTGCGGGCGCTCGGGGGCTCCGGCTTTCTCGGCGCCAACGTCACGATCCCGCACAAGCAACCGGCGCTCGCGCTGGCCGACCGCGCGAGCGAGATCGCCAGCGCGATCGGCGCGGCGAACACGCTCACCTTCGCGCCCGACGGAACGATCACCGCCGAGAACACCGACGCTCCCGGATTGATCGCCGCGCTGCCGCGCTCGCCGCGTGGGCTGCGCGCGCTCGTGCTCGGTGCAGGCGGAGGCGCCCGCGCAGCGGTGTGGGCGCTGCGCCAGGAGGGGGCGGGGGAGGTGCTGGTGTGGAACCGCACCAACGAGCGCGCCGAGGCGCTGGCGCGCGATCTGGATGCGCGCGCGGTCCGCCGGCCCGAGCCAGCTGACCTGCTCGTCAATTGCACATCGGTCGGTCTGCAGGCCGGGAGCGCGGAGCATACGCACCAAGGCGCAGGCGAGGGGCCGCTACAACGCTCGGCCAGGGACGACGCGGCGCTCAACCAACTGGGGCTGACGTTCGATCTAGTCGGTGAGTATCCCTATGTCGTCGACATGGCCTATCGCGCTGGACCCACCGCGCTGCTCAGCGCCGCGCGCGCACATCACGCCGATACCGTCGACGGGCTCGACGTGCTCGTCGCCCAGGGCGCGCTCAGCTTCGAGCTGTGGACCGGCCGGGCGGCGCCGCTGGAGGTCATGCGCCGCGCCGCCCGCGCGCAACCCGTACCCGCCTAGGGGACGGCCCCCGGGGGAGTGCGCGCCGTGAGCGAGCTGCCCGAGAAGTCCACGCCGGACCTGCATGCGCTGCTGGGGTTGGACGACGGCAAGCAGGGCGATCCGGATGTCTCCGTGGAGCGCGTGCTGACCGAGCCGGACGAGGAGTATCCGCGCGCGGAGAACGCGGTCGGTCGCGACGAGCCTCAGCCGGGCGTCCAACTCGAGGCGGTCAAACCCGCGGGCGGCGAGCTCGACCATCACGCTGCGGATGCCGACGAAGCCTCGTGGAGCGGCATCACGCGGCCTTCGCGCCGCGACTCGCAGCGGCGCTTCATCACCGACGTGATCGTGGAGATGGGCTTCGTCTCGAGGCGCCAGGTGGACGAGGCGATCGAGACCTCGCGCGCCTCGGGCACTACGCCCGAGCGGGTGCTGCTGGAGCAGGGCGTCCTCAACCACGACGCCCTCTCGCGAGCCCTGGCGGAGCGCTACGGGCTTGACCATCTGGACCTCAGCACGTTCCGGGTGGACATGGCCGCGGCCAACCTGGTCACCACGACCGCCGCCAAGCGCTATCAGGCGGTCCCCGTCGCTTTCGTGGACAAGGCGACGCTGCTCGTCGCGATGGCCGACCCCGCGAACGTGCTGGCCGTCGACGACATGGCGATCATGACCGGCCATGAGGTCCGCGCGGCCGTCGCGCCGCCGGAGGACATCGCCGCGCTGATCTCGCGCCTGGATCGCCTCGAGGACGTCGTCGCCGAGCCGGAGTCGGGCCTGGCCGAGGCGGAGGCCGAGGGCGCCGAAGTCGTTGACCTGCGGACGACCGCCGATGACGCCCCGGCGATCAAACTGGTCAACCAGATCATCGCCCAGGCGGTCGAACGTGGCGCCTCCGATGTGCACCTGGCCGCGGACCGGGGGGAGCTACGCGTCCGTTTCCGCGTCGACGGCGTGCTGCAGGACATAACCACGGTGCCGCGGCGCATGGCCGGGGGGGTGGTCTCCCGTGTGAAGATCATGGGCGAGCTCAACATCGCCGAGCGGCGCTTGCCGCAGGACGGCCGCGTAGGGCTGACGGTCGACGGTCGCCACGTGGACCTGCGCCTGGTGACGCTTCCGAGCGTGCACGGCGAGTCGGTCGTGCTGCGCGTGCTCGACAAGTCCTCGGTGGGGATGGCCCTCGACAAGCTCGGCATGGCCGAGCACGACCGCGAGCGTTTCGAGCGCGCCTTCAACGAGTCCCACGGTGCGGTGCTCGTAACCGGCCCCACCGGTTCCGGCAAGTCCACGACGCTGTACGCGGCGCTGCAGGCGCTGAACTCGCCCGAGAAGAACATCATCACGGTCGAGGACCCGGTCGAGTATGAAATCGCGGGGCTCACCCAGATCCAGGTGTCCACGAAGACCGGGCTGACCTTCGCCGCGGGGCTGCGCTCGATGGTCCGTGCGGATCCCGACGTGATCATGGTGGGGGAGATCCGCGACCACGAGACGGCCCGCATCGCCGTCGAGTCCGCGCTCACAGGCCACCTGGTGCTGTCCACGCTGCACACTAACGACGCGTCCTCGGCGATCACGCGCCTGATCGAGATGGGCATCGAGCCGTTCCTCGTCGCCTCGGCGATCGACTGCGTGGTCGCGCAGCGGCTCGTGCGGGTGCTGTGCCGCGACTGCAAGCGACGCACGATCATCCCTGCCAGCGCGCTTCGCGACAGCGGCTACAAGGCGGTGGTGGAGCTCGAGGCCTATGAGCCGGTCGGCTGCCGGCGCTGTGGCGGCAGCGGCTACCGGGGCCGCATGGGAATCTATGAGGTCATGCTCGTGTCGCCCGAGATCCAGAAGATGGCTCTGGAGCGCCGTCCGGCGGAGGAGATCCGCGAGGTGGCGGTCAGCCAGGGTATGACGCGCCTTAGCGACGATGGGCTGGAAAAGGTCAAGCAGGGGCGCACCTCGATCGCCGAGATCGCCCGCGTGATCGGCAGCAGCTGAGGCCCGCTCAAACCTTCGTCCACTACGGGCCTGGACGGCGCGATCGCGCAACGGTGAGGGTCGATGGGCGACAGGATGGACATCGATTTCGCAGACCTGCTGATGGAAGTCGTGTCACGCAAGGCCTCCGACCTGCACGTCAGCGCCGGGGCACACCCGACGATTCGCGTGCGCGGGCACCTGACGCCGCTTGAGAACTACCCCAAGCTGTCGGGCATGGATACGCGCGAGATCATCTACTCGATCCTCAACGGCGACCAGCGCCAGCGCCTCGAGACCCATTGGCAGCTGGACTTCGCCTACTCGATTCCCGGTCATGCGCGCTTCCGCGTCAACGCCTACTTTCAACGCGGCGCGATCGGAGCGGCCTTTCGCCTGATCCCGTTCGGCCTGAGCTCGATCGACGAGCTGGGCCTGCCCGCAGCGGTGCACGACTTCACGCGCAGGCCGCGCGGCTTCGTGCTCGTCACGGGGCCCACGGGATCGGGCAAGTCAACCACGCTGGCGGCGATGATCGACGAGATCAACCGCACGCGTGAGGAGCACATCATGACGATCGAGGACCCGATCGAGTTCCTGCACGGGCACAAGAAGTGCCTCGTCAACCAGCGCGAGCTGGGCTCCGACGCCCAGAGCTTCTCCGAGGCGCTCAAGGCCGCCCTGCGCCAGGACCCAGACGTGATTCTCGTCGGCGAGATGCGCGACCTCGAGACGATCTCCACGGCGCTGACGGCGGCCGAGACCGGGCACCTGGTGTTCGCCACGCTGCACACGCAGGACACCGCCCAGACGATCGACCGCGTGATCGACGTATTTCCCGCACACCAGCAGGGGCAGGTGCGGGTGCAGATGTCGGTCGCGCTGCAGGGGATCCTCACGCAGCAGCTGCTGCCGACAGCCGATGGTTCCGGCCGCGTGGTCGCGTGTGAGGTGCTCGTGCCCAACCCGGCCGTGCGCAACCTGATCCGCGAGGGCAAGACGCATCAGATCTACTCCGTGCTGCAGACAAGCTCCGCGGCCGGCATGCAGACCATGGACGCCTCGCTGGCAACGCTCGTGCGCGAGGGTGCGATCTCGCAACGGCTCGCCGAATCGCGCTCCTCGACGCCCGAGGAGCTGAACCGCCTGCTCGGCGGTCAGCACCTGGAGATGGGCCGGCAGGCAGCTTAAGGACCGAGCGGATGAGCACGTACGTCTTCAAGGCGATCGACCTCGCCGGCGTCAAGACGCGCGGGGAGTTCGAAGCCGAGTCCAAGCAGGCCGTCTCCGACCAGCTCAAGCGGCGCGGACTGATCGTTCTCGATATCGCCGACAAGCACGGCTCGCGCGAGATCGAGCTCGACTTCCTGAAGTCGGTCAAGGCGTCCGAGCTCGCCGTCTTCTCGCGCCAGCTATCGACCATGATCACCTCCGGGATGAGCATCCTGCGCGCCCTGTACGTACTGGAGGAGCAGACCGAGGGCAAGTTCCTGAAGGAAACTATCGTCGCGGTTCGCAAGGACGTCGAGGCGGGCCTTGCCTTGAGCGAGGCGATGGCCCGCCACCCGAAGGTCTTTAGTCCGCTGTTCATCGCCATGACGCAGGCCGGCGAGGCCGGGGGCGTCCTGGAGAACGCACTCATGCGGGTCGCCGACCAGCTCGAGAAGGACGCCTCCTTGCGCCGGCAGATCCGCTCGGCGATGGTCTACCCGACCCTCGTGATCGTCTTCGCCGTGGGCGTGATGATGGCGTTGGTCGCCTTCCTGGTGCCGGTATTCGAGGGCGTCTTCAAGCAGTTTGGCGGCGAACTGCCCAAGATCACTAAGGTCTCGGTGTTCCTGTCGCACGCCGTCACGGGCTACTGGTGGCTCATGTTCCTGCTGGCCGCGTGCGCCATGGTCGCCTTCCTGAAGTGGAAGAAATCGTCATGGGGACGGCCGCAATGGGACCACTTCCGTCTTCGCGTGCCGATGAAGATCGGCACGATCGCGGCACCGCTCGCTCAGGCGCCGGTCTTCCCGACGATGGTCACCCACATGGTCGGCGTCGGAGAGGAAACCGGGGCCCTGGACACGATGCTCGACAAGGTCGCCGACTTCTACGAGGACCAGGTCGAAGCCTCGGTGAAGGCGCTGACGTCGATCCTCGAGCCGGTGATGATCATCGTG
>VAWK01000037.1:0-10475 GCA_005885515.1 Actinomycetota bacterium
GCGACATCTCCCACTCCGAGGATGAGAATTGATCTGGGGCCCCGGTCCGGCAGTTGACGCGAGACTTAGCGTGAAGGCACCGGGACGAGCGCCTCGGGCGGCGGCGCGATCGAAGGGGACGCTTGTGTGTGCCTTACACGGCATTTGCGGCCTTCCGCGAAGGCACGCCTCCTCGGTGGCGGGCTTGAGTACGCGGCGGCGCAGGTTGCCCGCCCCGCAAGCAAACGGAAGCAACCCGGGCACCGTATCGGTGCAGCCGCGCTGCGCTTAGACTTGAGAAGTCGCCTTCTCCGGATGCTTCATCTGCGGCGTTGACCGCAGGCGCATCCTGACGGGTCAGGAATGACAGACGGCTCCGCGTTCTGCTGTGAGCGTGATTTCCGTTTCCGCTTCGCCCCACTCCTTGCTTTCCTTGCATTTCTGTTTCTCTGATCCACCCCTAGGCGGATCGAGATAAACCGTCCCGCAAAGCCTGGCAGAGCCGTTTTCGCGCCCCCGAATGGGCGTGCCGGGATGGCCATACCCCAGACGCCGTGGTTTGCGGAGATACGCAGCTGCTAGTGCCGACTCGTTGGAACCTGACAACGCTGGCTGCGGTGCAACAGGTAACGACACAACACGCGGTACGCCGGCCTTGGGAGGCCGCGACTGTCGGTGAGGCCGGCATCGAAGCCCGCAGTGCTTCCACCACTCCAGTCGTAGATGTAGACGTGCTTGATCTGCCTTTCTCGGGAGATCAGCGCGAGCGTAAACGCGAGCACCTTCGCTGCGCGCGAGAGGCCGGAACCCTTCCGGTTGGGGAAGGCTCGTCCGAACTTGACGATCCCGCCCGTCTCGGTAAGCCATACGCTGCCTCCGAGCGCCTTCTCGATCTTGCGGGTGCGCCGGCTCTGAAGGCGGTTGACATCCGAGTAGTTGTGGAGGCCCCAGAGCCTCGGCATTACGGTTCTCAGGCGTCCAATCTCATGCTTGAACTGAGCTATGTAGCGCAGCGTGGAGCTAGGGTTGTCCTGGTCTAGGAGGTCCAAGCCGAGGACCGTGCATCCCGAACAGACACGCCTGAGCGCCTGGTAGTAGCGCGCGGTTGTAGTCGCCGACGGGCTGCTGAACCTTCCTCGCACGCTGCCGCGGTTGGCCTCATCCCATGGCTGGTACTCGTGCACCTGCGGGAACAGCCGGATGAAGCGCCGAACGTCTCTTTGGTACACGCGGACGCTGGGAAGCTTGGTCGGGGTGTACTCGGAGTGGTAGAAGGCAACCAGGATCTGCTGGTGCTGAGCTTCTGCCGCATGGATCCAGGTGCTGGCCCGCGCCAAGTCCACGCGACGGGCCGCGGCATCGTAAGGGGCGATGTAGCGGACAATCTTCGTGTGTAACTGCCGCCAGAGGGGGCTGGCGAACATCTTGGCCTGCTGATCGCCGACTCCGATCAGCTGGCCAAACCTTGCCGTCTTCGCCTCACGCGGCGCCGCTGACACGCGAGCCTGGGCCGGGCGCGGACCTGCGGCGAGCGCGAGTGCCGCAAGGAGGAGGAGCGCTGGTCTGTGAGTCAACATCCGTGTTAAGACACGCGGCTGTGGCGCCAGTAGCGCAGCTGATCGTGCGTCCGTCTGAGGTCTCGCGAGTTATGCCTCGGACCGCGCCTCAAGAACGGGCACGCATCACGAATCGTCCAGGGCGCCACGCCGCGATGCGGTCGAGCTTCTCCGCGGTCCGTGCCGTCATGGGCGCACCATCACCTTGATCGACTCGCGGACGGCCATCGCCCGGTAGCCGTCCGGCACCCCGTCGAGACCAACTGTGCGGTCAAACACCTTGCCCGGCTCGATCCGGCCATCAAGGATGTCCGGCAGCAGCTCATCGATGTACGCGCGCACCGGGGCGGGTCCGCCGCCCACGGTGACGTTGTTGTAGAACGCGGGCTGCGACGCTGGCATCTTCTCCTCCTGGGGCACGCCGACACGGCCGACCGCGCCGCCCGGGCGCGCGATCTCGATCGCCGTGAGCTCCGACTGCTCGAGGCCGACGCACTCGAGCACGGAGTGGGCGCCGTAGCCGCCGGTGAGCTCGCGCACGCGCTCGACCGCCTCGGCGCCGCGATCTGAGACGACGTCGGTGGCGCCGAACTCACGCGCCAGCGCGATCCGGTCTTCGTGGCGGCCCATGATGATGATCTGCTCGGCGCCGAGCCGCTTGGCGGCGATCACGCCGCACAGCCCGACCGCGCCGTCGCCGACGACCGCCGCCGCCTTGCCGGGGGTGACCCCGGCGACGACCGCGGCATGGTGGCCAGTCCCCATCACGTCGGAGAGCGTCAGCAGCGACGGCATCAGCTCGTCGTCGTCCTCGCCGACCGGCAGCTTGAACAGCGTGCCGTCGGCGTACGGAACGCGCAGCGCCTCGGCCTGCGCGCCGTTGACGCCGGCGTTGCCAAAGAACCCGACGTGGACGCACGCGGTGCTGAGCCCCTCGTGGCAGAAGGCACACGTGCCGTCAGAGAACGCGAATGGCATGACCACGAGGTCTCCGGGATGGACTGCGCTGACGTCTGAACCGACTGCCTCGACCACGCCAATCGCCTCGTGGCCCATCGACTGACCGGTCTCGCTGGGCTCCATCGAGGCGTACGGCCACAGATCGCTGCCGCAGATGCATGCGCGGGTGACGCGCAGGACGGCGTCGGTCGGTTCGACGATGGAGGGATCTGGGATGTCCTCGATTCGAACATCACCGGCGGCGTGCATAACGGTTGCTCGCATCTTCTGCTCCTGTGCTCCGGTGTTCGGTAACCGAGAAAGCACCCGATCGCGGGGAGTGAGAGTCCCTGTTGAGAGGGTACTGGCAGGGTCTCCCACAGCCTGAGCAGCGGCTCTACGCTCCTATCTCGGTGGATACGACCGGCGAGATCCGTGAGTTCTTGACCTCAGCCGGGCGAGGATCATGCCCGAGCAGGTCGGCTGACCTCCTACGGCAGCCGCCGCGCTCCCGGACTGCGACGCGAGAGGGTCACGGGTGCTCGCCGGCGTGAGCCTCCCCAACTACACCGGCCGTAGCCCTACAGCGGCCGGTACGACGCGGACACGGGCGAGGACGCAATAATCTCCAAACGCCACCGCCACGCCCCCGATCAACGGCGTTCGGCACCCGCTGCATGCCGACGCTCGGCTGCGCCAAGAGCGGCTCCCGAAGAGGTAGGCCGCGAAGGCGTCTCAGCACCGTCTCGCGTTGGGCGCCGCTCGTCGCTAGCGCGCTCGCGGCGGCGCTCACGCTCGCGCTCGCCGCATCGGCGAACGCCCCGAGCGGCGCGGCGCCGGCGTGCGTGCCTGCGACCCTCAACACCTCAGCGGCGCGCGCCGGTGGCGCGGTCACCGTCTCGCCGGCGCCCGAAACGATGGACGCCTCCTACGTCACCCAGATCAGCTTCCTTGGCGTCCCGGCCGCTGAGATCACGAACGTCCAAGTCGTCGGCTCGCGCAGCGGTTCACATCCGGGCCGGCTGGCCGCCTACTCCCAGGGCGACGGAGCGAGCTTTTTGCCCAGCACTCCGTTCGCTCAAGGGGAGCTCGTCAGCGTACACGCCGCTCTGCGCAACGGCGACAGCACGACACCCTTCGGCTGGCACTTCACCATCGCCGAGGTCGACGCAGTCAGCCGCTCGCTCGAGACCCCGCCGCCGCCGCCACCGCCACCCAGGCAGAGCGAACTGCAGCATTTCGTGTCTCGTCCAGATCTCAAGCCGCCAACAGTCACGCTCACCGCGAACTCGGGCGCACATGCGCCCGGAGATGTGCTCCTGGCCCCGTATGCCGGGCCGGGCCAGTACGGGCCGATGATCCTCGACGGCGCCGGCAGGCTCATCTGGTTCAAACCCCTGCCGGCGGGAGCCCGAGCCGCAAACCTGCGTGTCCAGGAATACGACGGTAGGCCTGTCCTGACATGGTGGCAGGACCCGCTCGTCACGGCTGGCCGGCGCGACGCCGGAGTCGTGATCGCCGACAGCTCCTACAGAGACATCGCGATTATCCGCGCCGGCAACCGCTACCAGCCCGATCTGCACGCATTCGAGATCACGCCACAGGGCACCGCCTTGACCACCGTCTACGACGCGATCCGCTGCAACCTGCGCGCGCACGGCGGCCCGGCCAACGGAGCAGTCGCGGACACGCTCTTGCAGGAACTGGACCTGAAGACGGGTCTCGTCCGCTTCGAGTGGCACAGCCTGGACCATGTCGCGCTCGCCGACTCCTATATGCCGCTGCGGCCGGGCGGCGGCCCGACTGCACCTTGGGACTACTTCCACATCAATTCGATCGAGTCAGAGCAGGACGGGCACCTGCTCGTCGATTCCCGCAACACCTCGGCGGCGTACGAGATCGACAAGCGCAGCGGCCAGATCGTCTGGCGTCTCGGCGGAAAGCGCTCCAGCTTCACGATGGGGCCGGGCGCGCGCCCCGCCTGGCAGCACGACGCCGAGCAACAGCCGGACGGGACGATCACGCCACACCGAAGGAGCATCCACAATCACGCGGGATCGCCCTCCGCGTCGACCTGCAACATATGACGGCTGGGCTGGTCGCGAGCTTTGTCCACCCGAAGCCGCTGGTGGCTGCGAGTCAGGGAAACTTCCAGGCGCTGGCCAACGGCAACTGGTTCGTGGGCTGGGGGCAGACGCCCTTCTTCTCCGAATTCGAACCCGGCGGACAGCTCCGGTTCGATGCCCATCTCCCCACTGCCTACCAGTCCTACACCGTACTCAAGTTCCCCTGGTCCGGAGATCCGGCACAGCGGCCGACGATCGCGGCCCGCTCTCGTGCCCACGGACGCCTCGTCGTCTACGCAAGCTGGAACGGAGCCACCGCCGTGGCACGATGGCGTTTGTTGGCCGGATCAAGCCCGCGAGCGCTCGCACCAGTAGCGTCAGCGTCCCGTAGCGGCTTCGAGACGACGATCCCTCTGGCTCATGCCCCGCGCTACCTCGTGGTGCAGGCCCTCAGCGCTGGCGGACAGGTGCTCGGCACCTCTGCGACTGCGCATCGGTGACCCGCGTCCAAGTGTCGCTGAAGCCTTGGCGCACTACGAGCCGCTCGCCGAGCAGCGCCGCGATGCGCTGGGGGAGCGTACGGCCAGGCGGCTATCGACTGAACCCAGCGGGCAGCGGACTCGCCGTGCAGTGGAGGGCGGTTGGAGCTCGGCGCGGTGCCAGACCGCGGCCCCACCACGTCCCGGCTCGCGGAGCGGTCGCCATGAACGGGGGTTCACTCGCCGCTACCGCGCGATCGCGCGAGGTCGTCGGGTACTCGGGCGCTGCAGATCGGGGCAGCGCGTAGAACGCCGGGAAAAGGGTAGTGGGCCGACGTTGAGGTTCTGAGCGGCCTCGAGTAGGCTTGACGAGGAACAAGGAGGTTCACAACAGGGAGGTTCTCGTTTGCGCGCGCGGCGCGGCACGGAGAGGCAGCATGCGAAGAGGCTCGAGCAGCGTCTAAGGAGGTTGTGGCTCCTCGTGTCGCGCTGGGGGATGATCGCGTTTTGCGTCAGCGTGCCGTTGGCGGGCGGAGCAGCTGCCCTGGCCACGCTGAGTGCGCGGGGCGTCCATCGAGCGGCGACCTCGGGCTGGCACCAAGCGCGCAACGATCAGCGTGACGGGGATGATCGAAGCTATGAGCGCCACCGACGCCATGAGCGCCGTGAGCGTCACGAGCGCCATCGACATCGGGGGCGGCTTATGAACACCGGCCCGCCGGAAATCTCAGGCAGTGCCCAGCTCGGCCAGGCGCTGAGCGCCAGCGCCGGCGAATGGTCGGGCGCCCCCACGAGCTTCAGCTACCAGTGGCTGCGCTGCGATGAGGCCGGGGCCAACTGCAGCCCGATCGAATCGGCCGAAAGCTCCAGCTACACCGTCGCGGACGCCGACGTCGGTGCCACTCTGCGCGTGCAGGTGATCGCGCGCAACGCCGCCGGCCCCTCCGAACCGGCACGCAGCGCGCCGACGGCGCTCGTCACCAACGAAGCTGGCCATCAGAAAAACACTCTAGTTGCCGCCTCATACTTCGATCAGTTCGGCCCATCTTCAACAGGCGAATGGATACCGTGGATCGAAGAACACATCTCCCTCATCAGGGCTTTTCCCCCAGTCGGTGATTGGTACGTGTCGAATACCCACGTGCCTACGACCGGCTCCCACGATATTTACACTGACTTCACAAGCCACGGTACAGTCCCGCTCGATTCGACCATACGAAGCGAATACGTTGCCGAGGTTGAACGTGATAAGGGCTTGGGCTACGCAGGCACATACATGGACGATGTGAACTTCGCCGGTGGCAACAAACCAAGCCCCGAAGTGCAGTCAGAAGCAGAGTACCGAACGGAATTAGCAAATCTCATAGAAAACGTCCGGACGGCGCTTGGATCGGGCGCAGTTCTTGAGATCAACACCCAGTATCACGATATCTGGCCATTGATGGAGGCCCACGAACCAGAAGTAGAACGAGCGCTAAGTCAGGTCAACATTGTTGTCAAGGAGTTCGGCGTGGGACCCGATGCCGGGATCACGACAGCTTCAGATTATAAAGAATTCACCGAATATGTGGATACGCTGCACGAAAAAGGTATTCACGTCGTCATGGGAGCGGATGTCGGCACGGTGCCCGACGAGGAGTACAACCTAGCCACCTACTTCCTAAACAACGACGGCGGGGACTACATTAATACGCTAGATGAGTCACCGGAAAACTGGTGGCCTGGGAATGACGTCGACCTGGGTAGCGCCGTGTCGGGCCGTGAACGAGACTCGAGCGGTTTGTGGAAAAGAGAATTCACTCATGGAGTCGTTTACACGGTTGAGCCGGGTGCAAGTAGCCAAACGGTAACGCTCCCAGGTGGAAAGAGGTGGTTCGATGTCGAACACAAGGAAGTTACAGAAGTTACTCTGGCCCCCGGGACGGGTGCGGTGTTGACATCTGAAGGCTAGTCTAGCCACCGCCTCAGCGATCCGCACCTGAACCGTCTCCTCTCCGACCGGGGTCATCGAGATCGTGCTGCCAGGGGCGAATGGCCCGAGATCTCGATCTGCTCGATGTCGGCGTTCCACTCCGGCCATCGCTCGACGTCGGACCACAGCCGCCAGATTGCCTCCGGCGAGGCTGTGGTCTCGATGCTGTGCTCGTTGCTCCACGTGCTCCCCGCACTCACATGTGAAGCTCATCGGGATGGCGCGTCCTGCTCACTGTGACAGCGCGGGTGACAGGCCGACGCTCGCTGGCGGCGGGGAGGACGCGTATCCGTGAGCGCCAGCGCTGGCACCGCTGAATATCAGTGAGCTGCAAGCGTCGCTTCCATTTCTCAGCCCCGGCAGTCGCTCCGACACTTCGCCGGCGAGCGCGAGATAGTCCTCGCCCAGATCGGGACGGTGGTCGAGGATCGAGCTCGCCCGCTGAGCGGATGCGGCGTATGCGATCGATGAACGCACGACCGTTTCGAACACGGTCGCGCCGTAGCGCTCCCGCAGGGAGGCCAACGCCGCGCGTGAGTGCAGCGTGCGCATGTCGGCCCGGTTGAGCAGCAGGCCCAGCACAGCAAGTTCGGGGTTGAGCGTATCTCGGGCTAGTTCCACCACCTCCATCGCCTGGTCCACCGCGCGCAACGCAAAGTACTGGGCCTCGGCAGTGATCAGCGCCCGGTCGGACGCCACCAGGGCGTTGACGGTCAGCAGGCCGAGCGAGGGAGGGCAGTCGATCAGGATTAGCTCGTACTCGCCGGTCACCTCGGCCAGCGCCCGTCTCAGTCGCAGCTCGCGACCCATCTTGCCGGCCAGCAGCAGCTCGGCCTCGGCAAGCGCGAGGTTGGCGGGGATCAGGTCGTAACTGATCGCCTCGGCGGCCCGCGCGCGGCCGCACAGCACGTCGGCGATCGTGACCTTTTCGGCGGCGAGGCCAAAGTAGTCCGACAGGTTCCCCTGCGGGTCGAGATCGATCGCGAGCGTTTGAACTCCGCGTCGGCGAAAGGCATCGGCGAGCGTGCGCACAGCGGTCGTCTTGCCCGTTCCACCCTTCTGCGACAACACGGCGATGGTGTGAGCCATCGCTACCTACGCAGGCTCGGCCAGCGCGACGCTCGGCCGCTTCACGCCTCGCATGGCCGCGAGCTCGACGTTGGCGTGCGTGACCAGCGCCGCCACATCTCGTCCGTGTTCGGGACACACCGCGGCGCCGACGGCCAGCCTGAGTCGCGCATCGTTCTGCCGGTCTCGAACCGGTGATCTGTGCGCGGCGATCGCCGCAAAATACCGTTCGGCCGGATCAGCTCTGTTCGCTGCTGGACCGTGCCCGACGGCGCCCGCCAGCTGCTCGACCAAGGCATCGGCTCCGAGCCGATCGGTCTGCGGCACCTGGAGCCAGAACCTGTCGAGGCGCTCGAGCGCCAGCGACGCTGAAGGTCTTGGACCGATCGTTGCGAGCGCTCGCGTGGCCCCCGTCTCGATCTCACCTACCAGGTGCGATAGCTCTCCAATGTGGGCGCCCTGCCCTAGATGATCGACGCCGAGGACTTCGATGAGCAAGACGGCAAACGGGAGCTGGTCCCGCTCGAAGCGCTCCAAGGCAGTTGCGATCAGATCGATCCACGCTGCCGGTTTCTCGCTGTCGCGCTGATCGCGCGTCTCGTTCGGAGGAGATGCCTGAAACTCCGGCGTGTACTCGGGCGGAGACGCATCCCATGGCCGCGGGCGCGGTGTCGCCTGCGGCCGGCGCGGTCGCATCGACTCGCCAGGGGTGAGCTTCGGCCCGGGTTCACGCACATGCTCGTCTCGTTCGTCTACCAGCACCGCCTGGGACTGTGGTTGCGCAGGCGGGTGCGCGGCAGTCGGGTGTGGGGTAGTCGCCTCGGCTCGCCCTGTATCTGCCTGGCGCTGATTTGCCGGCACGGTTCCGTGGCGATCTATGCTCGCGAGCAGGGCCACGGTCGCAGCCACGTCGGCGAGGCGTTCGGCGAGCTCGGTTGTGTGCTGCCTCGGAGCGCTCTCTACGTCGGGGCGTCCCGCCCGCTCGGAGTGATAACCGAGTTCATCGCGCAGCGCCTCCCACAAGCCCTCCGACAACAGGTGTGCAGCCTGAGCTGCTCGCTCCAAGCGCTCGCTGCGGGCAGGACGGAAGGATGTCGCGGCCATCTCAGGTTGACGCGGAACTGGGTGTGTGGCCGTGCGGTCGCTCATACGTGTTGAAAAGCCCACGAGAACGCACTGCGCTTCACAGCAGCCGCTGCGCTGGTCCGAGCCAGGACCGGATCCCCCCTGCTTGACCGGACCTGAGATCGGTCGCGGTCTGTCTGAATCGCACCTTCGTTCGTCCCCTGTCTTGCGGGGACGAGGTTATACGTCGCGCGCGCCGGCTTGGATGGCCTGTTGGGCGAAAGTGTCCGCAAGTAGCGGGAAACTCATGCGCCCGCTCGTGCGCACACTTGGATCAGCCTCCCTCGGAGGGTGCGTCCGTCCGCTGGCGCTCCTGCTCGGGGTCATGGCGGATCTCCGCGTAGATCTCGGTGCGGTGGACCCGGACGCCTGCGGGCGCCTCGATCCCGAGACGCACCTTCCCGCCCTGAACCACCAGCACGGTGACCTCGACGTCATCGCCGATCATGATGCTCTGTTTGGGCTTACGGGATAGAACCAGCATCCCGATCAGTTCGCCGACCAGGGCGAGCTACCTTCTCGCGCTCCAGGTAGCCGGCATCGATCGGGTCTGCGGCCAGCCAGGGGGGCGTGGGCCATCGCAACAGCCCTGGCTCGGCGCCTATCTGCTGCTCAGCACGAGCTGGGGAACGAGCCAGGTCGGCGATCGGCAGCTGTCGCCGCCGCCAGTGCTGCCTGCGCGGATGGCGCTGGGCACAGCCACCCGGCGGCGGACCTCCCGTGCATCCCTCCCCCTAAGCGTCCGTGCGTGAGAACGGGGGTTCTCCGCGCCTGAACGTAGCAAGCGCCCGATGCCAGCACAAGATCGGCGCGCGGGTGAGTGCCCGCTTTGCTGAGCTATGGTGAGCCTTGCACAGATTCTTGTCGCGCCGCGCGCCGCGATTACGCCGACTGGCTGCGCGAGGTCGCGCTTGGAACCCGACCGGGCTGCGGGGTCGCCGGGTCGCGAGCCGGCGACCAAGCCTCGATCAGACCATTTGCGAGTAGTTACCTGGAATCTGTATCACGGCCGCTCCGTACCAGCGGCGGGGCGTGAGCTGCTCACCGAGTTCTCTTCGCGCCTGGCCTCATGGGAGTGGGATGCGGCGTTGTTGCAGGAGGCTCCACCATGGTGGCCGGCACAGCTCGCACGCGCCGCCGGCGCCGAACACCGCCTGGCTCTCACTTCCCGTAACGCTGGCAGTGCCGTTCGCCGCGCACTGGCACGGCGCTGGCCGGACGCGATGAAGTCAAACGGCGGAGGCTGCAACGCGATCCTGGCGCGCGAATTGGTCGCCGAGTATCGCTCGCT
>VAWK01000037.1:10691-26743 GCA_005885515.1 Actinomycetota bacterium
GATCGGGACGTGACGATCGCAGGCAGGAAAGTGGAGCTGTCGGATCACGTGCCCCTGGCCGTGGGCCTGCGTGTGCAGGATGCAGCTTGAACCTCCGCTCGGCTACGCTCGACTGCACGGTGAAGCGGGCCAAACTTGATCTGATTGGCCAGGGCGACACGGTAGCGCCGCGTGCCTGAGGCGAAGCTCCTGGGAATCGCGGGCCCCCTCGGCATGAGCCCGACCGAGGTCAGGGTGCTCGGCTGTCTGCTTGAAAAGCAAAAGACGACGCCGGATGTGTACCCGCTCTCGCTCAACGCCCTGCGCCTGGCCTGCAACCAGTCGACAAACCGGGAGCCCGTCGTCGACTACGGAGAAGCGGAGATCCGTGAGGCGCTGCATCGCCTGGAACGACGCGGGCTGGTGCGGCTGGCGAGCGGCGCGGGCAGCCGTGCCGCGAAGTACAGGCATCTGCTCGCCGAGGCGCTGCCGATGGACGATGGCGAGCGCGCGATTCTGTGCGTGCTCATGCTACGCGGACCCCAGACGCCGGGCGAGCTCAAGCAGCGGACCGAGCGCATGTTTCGTTTCGCCGAGCTCGACGGCGTTCACGCGACCCTGCAGCGGCTGGTCGAGCGCCAACTGGCCGTCCGCCTGGAGCGCCGGCCGGGACAGAAGGAGGAGCGCTACAGCCAGCTGCTGCACGACGACAGCCAGTCGCAGACGGTCGCCGGACTGCAATGGGAGCACGCGCAGCCGGAGCCCGCGTGCGAGCTCCAGAGCCCTGAGGGGCGCCGCGAGCTCCCGGCAAAGGACGCAGGATCCGCCAACCCACTTACGCTCGAGGGTCTGCATCTCCGCGTAGAGCGGCTTGAGCGCGAAGTCGCGGAGCTACGAGCGGGGACGCGCGGTCCGCACTGACGGCGGCCGCTTGCAGCGGGCGACGGCGTTGACGAGCGCCGGCCGCGCGCGCGGTTGTTCACACCGTTACTTCCTCCTGATGCGGAAGCCCGAGCCGGCTTGGGCTCGGGGCTCCGGTTTGATCGCCCGCCTGGCTGCCACCGGGCTCGCGCGGGACGCCGGCGCCGGCCGCGGCTAGCCTCTCGGCCGAGCGGCGTCCGCTTGTCTGGCCAGTTCCTTCAGCGCTTCGAAGAACCCCTTCGACTGACCTTTGAATAGGCCCATCTCGGTGAGGAATTCGACGACGCCCATCGCTATGCCCTGCGTGTTCGTGGGACGCACGATCGAAACGATCGGCAGCGATCGCCTCAAGAACGGCGCCGGCTCGGGCATGATCAGATTGGCTTTGAGTTCCTCGTTCGATGATTCTTTGAGGTTGGGGAATTCCAGGCCCGTTTCTGGGTCCGTAAGCGCAGGCGCATTACCAGCCTTGTCCTGCCAGGTCTGGAAGTGCATCGCCTCCGTCGGCCCGATGCTGAGCACGACGCGCAGGGCCTCTGCGTCCCTGACGCGCTGGGCGACCGACGGGTACAGGCTGGTGCCGCCCTGCTCGATCGTCGCGAAGTGGAACCCGGCCGTGTTGGCAATAGCCTGGATGTGCGCTTCCGGTTTGAGGTCTGCGTCGGTGCGCGGGATCGCCGGGTGTTCGCCTTTCGCGAGGCCCGGCACCGCCTGTGCGAACGAGTCGCCGAGGTCGGGGTTTTTGGTGTGGCTGCGGTAGCGCGTCCACCAGCTCGTATCGACGGTCAATTGCATCAGGTTGGTGAGCCGCCCGATCTGCTGCGCGCCGGTGGCTTTGCTGCTCGGCAGCGTGGCGAATTCTTTGAGGTCGACCGCGTCGGCACCACGCGATTCCAGGTACGCGTTCAGGAACGTGAAGTGCGTGAACTCATCCTCGGTGTTGTCGTGGATGTATTGAGGCATGTCTTCGTCGAGCACTTCCAGCGCCGCGGTGTACGTCGGACTGCCGCTTCCGCCAGGAACCTCGCTGTCCTGGATGCCGCCGAGCTCGTTGTACTGCTGCCAGAAGTCGGTCTCCAGGATCTCCGCGGCCGCCAGAAACCTCAAGATCGCGGCATCGCCCTTGCTGAGCTTCGACGACGCGGGCCTGTCGGCGAGAGCGCTCGCTGCCCTCCCAAACGGCGCCAAGCCCACCCCCACGCCGGCTGCGACTCCGGTGGCCAGGAATGAACGGCGACTGACGCCCGTCTCTGACTTCTCGCCCGGCGCCGCCACTGTCCCGTCGAGGCTCGCGTTCGGAGACTCTGTTGCGCTGCGCATGTCTACCCTCCTTGTGAGCAGTTATCTGGGCTGCTACTTCCGCCATGACGCCGCCGGCGCCGGATCCTTCCCGGACCGGGCCTCGCATTGCGAGCGACGAGCCAGGCTCCAAGAGCGGCTCAGCGAGGCCGGCATCCGAGCGCTCGCCGGAGAAGGATCCAGGCAGCCAGGCGCCGGATCGGCTACTCGGCGCCGAGCGTTAACCAGACAAAAGAGCCCCGGAGCTAGGGCGCCTTCGCATCCGGGCCGCTTGACTTCACCCGGCCCTCCCGCCCCGCCGCCTCGAGCGCGTCGTCCCAAGCGAGAAACGCCTGGACCATCACGACCTTGCCAGCGCGCAGCACGGTGCGAACGGCGAACTCCTGATCCAGCTCGACGTGGCTGGCAGCCCCCTTCATCTTCACGCGTCCCAGCCACAACACCGCCTCGCCGAGGTCACGAACGTCTGACTCCTCGAAGCGAAATTGCTCCCAGGTTTGCCACACCGACTCTAGCCCGCGAGCGACCTCGTCATACCCTCGATAGACCGAGCGCTCGACCGCCGCAGGACCAGCGGGCAGCCATTCGATCTCGGGCGCCGCATAGCTGAGCCACAGCTTGGCATCGCGCTGATTCCAGGCCTCTACCCCTTTTCGTACGATCTCGACGTCCGCCGCAGTCATCGCCTACCACCGCAACTCTACGCCGGCCGCCGCGACCTCCGCACAGCCGGGGCTAGCGTAACGGCGATGGGCGGCAAGCGGGAGTCGGTCGCGCCTGAGGCGCCACTGGTGATCGAGCACGCGATGCGCGTCGCGCTGCTGGGCGGTGAGGTGGTCGCCAACCGGCTGCGAGCACGCCCGCGATCGCGGCTGATCCTGCCCACGGGGCGCACGCCGCTCGGGCTGTACGCGGCGCTGCGCGCCCACGCCGCCGATGGAACCCTGCCGACGCAGGCGGCCACGCTGCTGCAGCTCGACGAGTACCTCGGCCTTGGGCCCGAGGACGAGCGCAGCTACCGCGCCTACCTGCGACATGAGCTGCGTGGCGTGCAGTTCGGCGTCTTCCACGGCCTCGACGGATCCGCCCCGGACCCCGCGGCAGAGTGCGCCCGCCACCAAGCGCTGCTCGATCAAGCGCCGATCGACCTCGTCGTGCTGGGGCTCGGGCGCGACGGCCACGTCGCCTTCGATGAGCCCGGCGCCCCGCTGGACGCGGGAGTGCGGCGGGTGCGCCTGCATCCAACCACCCGCCGTGACGCCGCCGGCGACTTCGGCGGGCTCGAGCGGGTTCCCGAGGACGCATACACGGTGGGGCTCCGTACGCTGCTCGAGGCGCGCGAGCTGGTGTTGCTCGTCTCCGGTGAGTCAAAGGCGCAGGCCTTGCGCGCGATGCTCGAGGAGCCACCCGGCGAGGAGCTTCCCGCCTCGCTCCTGCGGCGCCACCCGCGCCTTACGGTCATCTGCGACCGCGCGGCCGCACACCTCCTGCGCCCGAGCGCGAGCTCATCGAGCGACCGCGCCGTGATCGTGCTCGGGCACCGCGAGCCAGCGGTGAGCGCCGCGCATCGCATCTCCGATGAGACGCGGGCACGCCTGCGACGCGCCGAGCGTGTCTGTCGCGAGGACCCCCCGCGAACGGTCATATTCACCGGCTACACCCGCACGCCGCTCGGGCTCGCCGAGGCCGAGCAGATGAAGGCGGAGTGGAAACTTTCAAGCGTGCCCGCCCTGATGGAGCAGGCGGGTCGCAACACGGCCGAGAACGCGACCCGCACGCTGCCATTGATTCGCGCCATCGGCGATGTCCGGCGCGTGACCGTCGTGACTTCCGCCTGGCACATTCGCGCGCCCTACTTCTTCGCTCCCTACCGGACGCTGGGGCTGCGCCTGTCGTTCTCCTGGGCGGTGCACGGCCCGTGGGCGCGCATGCTCTGGCAGGAGCTGCACGGCGCCCGCGCGATGCGGGGTCAACGCCGACGCGCGATGACGCAGATGCGCCTGCCGCCCGAGCTCGAGCTGCCGGCCGCCGACAACCGTGAGGATGGCCAGTGAGCTGGCTCGTGTCGGCCCTGCTCGCGCGCCAGCGGCGGCTGGCCGCGGGCTGGGTTGAGATCGACGGCACGCACCTGGGCGGGGTCGGGCATGGCCCTGCGCCGCGCGAGCCCGACGAGCGCCTCGACGGAATCCTCGCGCCCGGGCTGTACGACCTGCAAGTCAACGGCGCCGGCGGTCACGAGGTGAGCGGCGGTCCTGCAGCTCTCGATGCGGTCGATGCGGTCCAGCTTGCCCACGGCGTGACCAGCTACCTGCCAACGCTCATCAGCCCCGACAGCGAGACCGCCGAGCGTGTCCTGCCGCAGCTCGCCGAGCGGACGGCCGATCCCAGCTCACCCGTCGCCGGCGTCCATCTGGAGGGCCCGTTTCTGAGCCGCGAGCACGCCGGCATGCATCCTGTCGGCCGCCTGCGCTCGCCCGCGGAGGGGGTCCCCGACTGGGTCGAGCACCCGGCGGTGCGGCTGGTCACCCTCGCGCCAGAGCTGCCGGGGGCGCTCGAGCTCATCGCCCGGCTACGGGAGCGCGGCATCGCCGTCGCGCTCGGTCACACCGGCGCGAGCAGCGAGATCGCCCGCGCCGCGATCGATTCTGGCGCGCGCGCGGTGACGCACATCTTCAATGCGATGGCCCCGCTTGACCATCAGGCGCCCGGGCTGGTGGCGATCGCCCTGCTGGACCCGCGCGTTCACGTGTCGGTGATCGCCGACGGCGTGCACGTCCATCCACTCGTGCTCGAGCTCGTCCGCGTCGCGACGGCTGCTCGTGCCACGCTCGCGACCGATGCCACTCCCGCAGCCGCGGCCCGACCGGGGCGCTACCAGATGGGCGGCGTTCTGATCGACGGCTACGAGGATGCCGCGCGAACCGCCGAGGGGGTGCTCGCCGGCAGCATTCTCACGCTCGATCACGCGGTGCGCAACTGGACCGCCATGACCGAGGCCACGCTGGCCGAGGCACTGTTCGCTGCCAGCGAGGCGCCCGCGGCGGTCGCTGGGCGGTGCGATCCCACTGCGGCCGGGGCGCCGGCCGACCTGGTGCTGCTCGACCGTGGCGGCGCGATTCAACGCGTGATGCGGGGCGGGAAGTGGCTGGGCGAGGAGGCAGCGTGGCGCGCGATACGGTGAGCTCGTGACCCCCCGCGTGCGGATCGTGGCGTATGGGTCGGCCGCGGCGCTCGTCGTGGCAGGCGGTGCCTGTGCCGCGTTCGTCGGTGGGGTGACCGGTGAAGTTCTCACGGTCGTGCTGCTATCGGCCGGACTCGCCGGAGCTCTGCTGTTGGTCTTCCTCGAAGTCGGCCTCGGCGAAGAGCGGGACCTCGCGCGCGATGAAGAGCGCCGCCGGCGGCGGCGGCGCGAAGGGACGGTCGAAGCCGGCCGGCGACCATGGCTCCGCCGGTGGCGCCGACGGCCGGATTGAGCTGCGGCCACCGCGGCGCGCGATCAGCTTTGCGAGGTTACTCAGCGCGACATGGTGCGCGCTGCGACTCAGCACGACACGGGCGAGCGCTCGTGATGCTCGCCACCAGCGCACCCGCCCGTGGCGCCAATGCCCAGCTCAAACCACACCACGGTGCCGCCCAGGTCGTCCACCCCCCAGCGCAGCGCTTCTTTGCCGACCAGTCGCAGCCCCCAGCCTCCGCGTGCGCGTGCGGCGTCGGACGGGGTGAAGCAGCGGCCACCGTCGGACACCTCTACGCGGACCTTGTCGCTGTCCGCGCCCGCGCCGAGCAGGATCGGAATGCTTGCCGGCGCGTCGGAGTGGAGCACGGCGTTGGTCACGACCTCCGACACGAGCAATCGCAGCGTGTGGCAGCGAGCGCCCGTCAGCCCCGCCCGTTCGCACAGCTGGTCGATCGCGGCGCGCGCGATCGCCGGCGCGTCCCGGCCGCGCTGGATCTCGAGCTCAAGCGAGCTCATGTGACCTTCGCCACGATTGCCTGCGGGACCATGCCGGCGGCGTCCAGTCGTCCACGAACGGGAGGGTGTGCCGCGCCCGCGCGATCTCCAGAACCGGGCGAGCGGATTCGTGGCGCGCACCTGTTCGCGCCGTCTGGAGCTTGCCAGGGTGCTGTCCACCCTCAACAGATTCCCGGCCGGGCATGGAATCAAACGGGCAGACCGGCGGCCGCGAAGCACGGCCCGTCGCCAACCGGCCGACTGGCGAGGCTACGATGCGGCTCGCGATAGCGCTTGCGCGGTCGATGCGCCGTGGAGCGGCGCTGCTACGGTGTCGGCGCTGAGATGGCCTACCACGAGGATCTCGCCCACCGCGTCCGCGAGCAGCTGGCCGGCGAGAGCGGCGTGAGCGAGAAGGCGATGTTCGGCGGTCTTGCCTTTCTGCTCGACGGCAACATCGCGGTGGGGCTCTCCAGCGGCGGGGAGCTCATGGTGAGAGTCGGACCCGACGGCACCGACGCCGCGCTGGCACGCGCGCACACCAGGCTGTTCGACATGACCGGCCGGCCGATGCGGGGCTGGATCCTGGTGGCGCCCGAGGGCATAAAGACCAAGCGTCAACTCGCCTCGTGGGTAAGTCGGGGCGTGCAGTACGCGCGCACGCTCCCGGCCAAGAGCTAGAAAGGGCGGGAATCCCGGCGCTGCTGCCGCGCCGGCGTGCTCGCGCCGGGCCGCCAGGCACCGCGGCAGCGACGCCGTCCGGGATGCGTACGAGGAGATGCTCGGGAGCCCGCGAATCTCGACGCGATGAGCCCCGCCCGCCTCGAGGCGTTCTCCGACGGCGTGTTCGCGATCGCGATCACGCTGCTGGTGCTCGACATCCACGTGCCCGAGGCCCGCAGCGGCGTCAGCCTGGCGCACCAGCTAGGCGCGCAGTGGCCGAGCTACGCGGCGTACCTGACCTCGTTTCTGACCATCGGGATCATCTGGATCAATCACCACGCGATGATCAGACGGCTGCGTGCGATCGATCACACGATCATGACGCTCAACCTGCTGCTGCTGCTCACGATCGGCGTGCTGCCGTTCACGACCGCGCTCGTGGCGGCATACGTCAAGCAGGGCCATGGCCAGCACCTTGCGGCGGCGATCTACAGCGGCTCCTACCTGCTGATGTCGATCGTGTTCGCGGCGACCAACAGGCACATCCTGTTCGCCAAGGTGCGCCTGCACCGCGTCGAGCTCGCAGAGCGCGAGCGTCGCAGCATCATCGCGCGCGGCGTCGCGGGGCTTGCGCCATATCTGCTCGCGACCGGGCTGGCCGCGGTCTCTGCGTACGCCGCGCTCGCGATCTGCGGCGCGGTGGCCGTTTTCTACGCGCTGCCGGTCGCGAGCGCTGATAGCGCCGCCGCCAGCGGCGGATGATGCGGGCGGCGATCGCCGTCTTGAGACGGGCGAGCGCCCCCGCTGCCGGGAATCATCGCGCGCGGCCCGCGGCTCAGGCCCGCGCGCCGGCGGCATCGAGCGGTGAGGTGCCCTCGAGCGGTAGCGCGTCCTTGAGCGTGTCCAGCCCGGCGAAGAAAATCATCAGCATCGTGCCGTACAGCTCGTCGGGGACGGCGTCTCCCTCCAGCAGCCTCTCGAGCGCGAACCCGTTGGCCATCACGCACGTCATCCACGCGACCTGAGATTGCGGCAGCGCTCCCTGCCTGCCCACCTGCTCGGCGTGCGCCTGCAGCGCCGCCGCGATGCCATCGCGCATCGCGCGATAGCGGGTGACGAGCTCCTGGCGGAAGTCCTCGTCGCGCGCTGCGTAGGCGCTGAACTCGAAGAACAGCCGCTCCCACTCGCGGTCCGCGCGCAGGTTCTGCACGAACGCGTCGCCCGCGCGGCGGGCCTTCTCCGCAGCGCTGCCCTCGCCGGCGATCACCTGCTCGATATCCTCGATGCGCTTCGCAAAGCGCTCGTCGAGCATCGCCAGGAACAGCTCCTCCTTGCTCTTGAAGTTGGCGTAGAAGGCGCCCTTGGTGAAGCCCGCTTCCTCGGCCACCTCATCGATCGAGGCCTGCTGCAACCCGCGGCGCGCGAACACTTGCGCGGCCGAGCGCATGAGGCACTCGCGTGTGTGCGCCTGCTTCTGCTTACGCGTGAGCCTTGCCATCAACCCGTCACCTCCGAATAGCGCATCGAGATACCCGCAGCCGGCCTCCGGACCCTCCTGGCAAGCTTGCTGAGCGGCCTCCGCGGCGCCGGACGCTCGCTGCGCGCGGCCACCCTGGCGGGAACCGGCTCGGGCACGTTCTTGAGCCAGTGCAGCCGCCGTGCGCCGAAGCAGATGTGGGCGGGAGCCCCCGCCGCCTCGCGCGCGGCGTCGCTGACGAGCACCTCGCCGCCGCCCGCCGCCGAGCACAGCCTCGCGGCCACGTTGACCGCGTTGCCGTACCAATCGCCGCCGCGGCTGACCGCCGAGCCGGTGTGCACGCCGATCCGCACCGGCGGAAAGCCAGAGGCTTCGCCGATCTGCTCGGAGATGGAGACGCCGAGATCAACCGCGCGCCTGGGATCCTCGCAGCGGATCATCATCGCGTCGCCGATCGTCTTTATCTCCTGGCCGCGGTGCGCCGGCAGCAGCCGCCTCACCTGGGCGTACAGGCGCAGCGCCACCTCGGCGGCACTGTCATCGCCCCGTTCGGCGGTCAGCGCGGTGAAGCCGACGAGATCCATGAACAGAAACGTGTGCGCGCCGTCCGGCAAAAGGTACCTCGCATACCGATCGGAACCCAGATACTATGCAGTATATCAGATCTGCCGACGCCCGGCGGACGCGACCGTTGGCGCCGCGCTGCCGTGCGGCAGCGGGCATCTCCTCGAGCGGCGTCGATCTCTGCGTGACGCCTACGTGGCACCGATCCCCGCGCTGGCGCCGCGGTCGCTCGCGGCGGCCGTGGCGAGCTGGAGGCTCTCGAGCTGCTGCAGTGTGACTGTGCGCATGTCAGCGCCGGCCTGCAGCTGGCGATACCAGTCGACGACGCTCTGCAGCGCTGGCTCGAGGCCGAGCGCGGGGGCCCAGCCGAGGCGGGCGCGGGCCTTCGAGGAGTCGAGCTTCAGGTAGCGCTGCTCGTGCGGCTGGGGGCCGCCGTCGTGCACCCACTGCACCCCTCCGGGCCATAGCGCGCCGATGCGTTCGACAACCCAGCCGACCGTGCGAGCGTCCTCGTCCGGGGGACCGAAGTTCCAACCGCAGGCGTGCTCGGGGCAGTCCCACAGCGCCTGGGCCAGCAGCAGGTAGCCGCTGAGCGGGTTGAGCACGTGCTGCCAGGGGCGCACCGAGTTGGGGTTTCGGAGCCGCACCCGCTCGCCCGCGAGCGCCGCTCGCATGACGTCCGGAACCAGCCGATCTTCACCCCAGTCGCCGCCGCCGATCACGTTTCCAGCCCGCACCGAGGCCAGCCGGGCGCCGTGCTGACCGATCTGCTGGGCTCCGGGCGATCGGCCGGCGAAGAACGAGCGGCGAAAGGCGTCCGTGACCAGCTCGGCGCAGCCCTTCGAGCTCGAGTAGGGGTCGTGACCGCCCACTGCGTCGTGCTCGCGGTAGCCCCACTCCCAGTCGCGGTTCTCATAACACTTGTCGGAGGTGACGACGAGGACCGCGCGCACGTCATCGCCGTGCAGGCGCACCGCGTCGAGCAGGTTGACGGTCCCCATGACGTTGATCTCATAGGTCTCGCGCGGCCGGGCAACGGCGCGCCGCACGAGCGACTGTGCAGCCATGTGGATGACCAGAGCGGGAGCGCTCGCCTTCAACGCGGCCGCCACGGCATCGGCGTCGCGCACGTCGCCGGCGATGCTCTGCATCCCCTCACCGACGCGGGCCAGCTCGAACAGGGACGGTCGCGTGGCACGGTCGGCCGAGAAGCCAGTAACCCGAGCGCCGAGTGACTGCAGCCACAGCGCCAGCCAGGCGCCCTTGAACCCCGTGTGGCCGGTGAGCAGCACGCGGCGCTCGCGCCAGAACGCGGGATCGAGTGCGACGCCGCCGCGGCGGCTGGCCGCGTCGGTCCCGGCCCGCTCCTGCGCCATGCTCACCTCGCTAGGCCCATGTCCGCCACGGAGCTTCTCCGGAGCTCCACAGATGCTCGAGCAGGTTGCGGTCCCGGAGCGTGTCCATCGCCTGCCAGAAGCCCTCGTGTCGGTAGCAGGCGAGCTGACCCTCGCGGGCGAGCGCGCGCATCGGCTCCTGCTCCCACACCGTGCGATCGTCCTGCAGGTACCGCTCGATGCCACACGAGAGCACAAAGAAGCCGCCGTTGATCCAGCCGCCGTCCCCGCGGGGTTTCTCCTTGAAGCCGCGCACGCGATCTCCGTCCACGCCCAGCGACCCGAAGCGCCCGGACGGCTGCACGGCAGTGACGGTCGCGAGCGTTCCCTGCTCGCGGTGGAATGCCACCAGCGCGGAGGTGTCGATGTCGGCAACCCCGTCGCCATAGGTGAAGCAGAAGTCCTCTCCGCCGAGATACGACATGACGCGCTTCAGGCGGCCGCCGGTCATCGTCTGCTCGCCCGTGTCCACCAGCGTCACCCGCCACGGCTCGGTCTGTGAGCGATGTACCTCCATGTCGCCCCTCGCGAGATCGAATGAGACATCGCACGTATGCATGTAGTAATTCGCGAAGTACTCCTTGATCAGGTAGCCCTTGTAGCCGAGGCAGATCACGAACTCCTCGATCCCGTGAGCGGCGTAGATCTTCATGATGTGCCACAGCATCGGCTTGCCGCCGATCTCCACCATCGGCTTGGGCCGCACGGCGGTCTCCTCGCTGAGTCGTGAGCCAAAACCGCCGGCGAGGATCACGGCCTTCACGGCGACTCAGGTTATCCGAGGCCCCGCACGCGCATGCGTAGACGAGCCGCCTGCGTGCTGGCGGCAGCGGCCTCGAGCATGCCCACGGACTGACGATTCGCGCCCCGGCACCGATCGTGGCCGAGCCCGCGCCAGGGCGAAGGGCGCTTCGCCGGCCGAACGGCCCGGCGGCCGGGCCTCCAGCGCACGCTGTACAGTCGTGCCGCTAACCGTGCACGGCTGCCGAGCGTGGACGACCAACGATCCGACGGGAGGCATCGCTGATGACGCTGCTCACCGACTTCAAGAAGTTCCTCTTGCGCGGCAACGTCGTGGATCTGGCGGTCGCGGTCGTGATCGGCACGGCGTTTGCGGCCGTGGTCAAAGCGTTGGTCGCGGACTTGCTCACTCCGATCATCGCGCTGATCTTCGGCAAGCCCAACTTCGGCGCTCTGTCATTCACCGTCAACTCGAGCCATTTCCTGTACGGAGATTTCGTCAACAACGTGATCACGTTCCTGTCGATCGCTGCAGCAGTCTTCTTCTTCGTGGTCGCCCCCGTCAATCGGCTGATGGTGCGGCGCGCCAAGGAGGATCCGGACACCAAGGAATGCCCGGAATGCACCAGCGCGATCCCATTGGCCGCGCGACGCTGTCCGCTCTGCACGGCGCAGATCGGCGCGGCCGGGATCGCGTAGGCCGCCGCGCGACGAGGTCCAAGCGCCCCGGGCCGCCCACGGCGCGGGCCGGCCCAGCCATGCTGCCCACGAGCGCACAAGGACTGCGCGAACGCCGACGAGCGCCGACCCTGGGGTCGCTTGCCGGCATGTCACGGGGCGGGCCGTATGCTCTGGAGCTACCGATGGGCCAGGCCGAGCTCGTATGCGTGGTTGAGATTCCCAAGGGAGGGCGCAACAAGTACGAGTACGATCCCGAGCTAGACGGGATCAAGTTCGACCGGCTGCTCATCAGCGCCGCCACCTATCCGACGGACTACGGGTACCTGCGCGGGACGCTCGCGCCGGACGGGGACCCGCTCGACGCGCTGGTGTGCCTGTACGAGCCGACCTTCCCAGGCTGCCTGATTCCGGTCAAGCCGCTGGGGATGTTCAAGATGCATGACGAGAAGGGCCGCGACGACAAGATCATCTGCGTTCCGTTGCACGACCCCTACTGGAACCCGCATGAAAGGCTCGAGGACCTGCCGCTGCCACTGCGCCGGGAGATCGAGCAGTTCTTCTCGATCTACAAGGACCTCGAGGGCAAGGCGGTGAGCGTCGAGGGATGGGGTGCGGTCGAGGAGGCCGTGCGTGAGATCACGGAGGCTCGTCAGCGCGCGCGGACGCGGCCCTAACGGTGCTGATGTCCGAGCAAAACGTCCAGCTGGTCCGCAGCATCTATGAACTGTGGGGACGCAACGAGTCGGCTCACCATCTGATCGACCCGGAGATCGAGTACGTCAACCCGCCCTACGCGGTCGAGGCCGGCACGCGCCGTGGCCGCGGCGCCCTGAGCAAGATCCGCGAGGTCTACCCCGACTTTCGCGTCGAGCCGGAGCGCTTTGTCGACGCTGGCGACGACGTCGTCGTGATCGGCACCGCGCGCGGAACGACGGCCAGCGGCGTGCAGGCGCAATGGCGCCAGGGCTATGTGTGGACCGTGAGCCATGGCAAGGCGGTTCGCCTTCGCTGGTTCAACCAGCCGCAAGAGGCACTCGACGCGGTCGGGTTACATGAATAGGCGCTATCGGGCAGACAAGCTCGCGCATGGCGCGGCGTCCACGCCGCTCGGGTTAGGCGCAGTGGACGGCTTCCAATAGGCTTCTCGGGCAAGCGGCGCCCTGCGGCGGAGGAGGTGAGAGCGCGTGTTGAGGATCCAGGGGCAGCGCCAGGACGAGCGGTGCACGCTGGCGTTGGCCGGCGAGCTCGACATCGCTTCGGCTCACGAGCTCGTGGGGCGGGCACAGGAGCTGTGCGCGCAGGGGAGCTCGCAGCTGGTTGTCGATCTGACTCAGCTCGAGTTCATCGACTCGGCCGGCCTGAACGCGATCCTCGGCGTGAGAGCGGTGTGCAACGAACACAGCTGCGAGCTGCGTCTGACTCCCGGTAAGGGGCCGGTGCAGCGCCTGTTCGAGGTCACCCGCGTGATCGACGAGCTCCCGTTCGACGAGCCCCGCGGGGAGGACGGGCAGGACGCTCCGCCGCAGGTCAGCCGCTCAGATGCAGACGCCGCCCGCTAAGCGAGCTGGCGAGCGAGTACTTCTGTCCCGCTTCGCGGCGCCTGAGCTTTCGCGCGCAAACTGGGCCGAGCATGAGGTAAGGACGGGGTTTAGAGAGACGCTTCCCCTCTAGAATGTGCATCGCATTAGTCGTGGGCTGGGCCGCCGACACCGCCCCCAATGGCTGCGGTCGCCGACTTGAAGGTCAGCGGGCACACGGGCCAGTCGCTCCTGTGCTCCTTCCGCCAGTTGCTCCTAGCGTCCTGGTGTGAGCCTTGCCTCCATGCCTTGCCTCCATGCCGGGCCCGCGTGCCCGAGGGCAGCGTAGCGCGCCACACCCGTTCGTGTCGCACTACCGCCGAGGCCCACGATTCGCTCGCAAATAGGGCTTATAATTTGCAGCGAGAACGCGCTCACGCGTCGAGCATCAGCGTCACAGGTCCGTCGTTCACCAGCTCCACCGCCATGCGCGCGCCGAACACTCCACGCTTGGCCCGGGCGCGAGCGCAAAAGCGTTCATACAGCGGCGCGGCCTGCTCAGCCGGCGCGGCCGCCACGAAGCTAGGCCGGTTGCCACGGCGGGTATCACCGTAGAGCGTAAACTGACTCACGCACAGGATCTCGCGCTCACCGAGCGGCTCGTTCATGCGCCCGTCGGCGTCATCGAAGATGCGCAGCGCCCGCACCTTCTCCGCCAGCCGGTCCGCTGCGAGGCTGTCGTCCTCGCGCGCGACACCGAGCAGTACGAGCAACCCGGGGCCGATCGCCCCGGTCACGCGCCCGTCGACCTTCACCGCCGCGCGGCTGACACGTTGCACAAGCGCGCGCATGCGGCGAAACGTATCCGCTCGCCGCCAGGCGACGCCAGCCTGACGGAGCGCACCGCGTAGCATCGGCGCTCGCGCCCCTGCCGGCGCCTGCCCGCTCGGCGCGCGCGCATGCATCGATCGGCCGAACCCGAGGAGGTATCCGTGTCCTACCAGACACTGCTGTACGACAGCGCCGACGCCGTCGCCACGATCACGCTGAATCGCCCCGACCGCCTCAACACGATCGTGCCGCCGATGCCCGATGAGCTCGAGGCAGCCGTCCGGCGGGCACTCGACGACGAGAACGTCAAGGTGATCGCGCTGCGCGGAGCCGGACGCGCGTTTTGCGCCGGTTTTGATTTCGGCGGCGGCTTTCATCACTGGGATGCGCACATCAGCACCGGCGGGGCATGGGACCCGGGTAAGGACTTCGTAAGCGCAACCTCGCAAGCGCTCGGCGCGGTGCCCAAGTTCATGAGCCTGTGGCGGTCGCCCAAGCCCGTGATCGCGCAGGTGCACGGCTGGTGCGTCGGGGGTGGCAGCGACCTGGCGCTTTGCGCGGATGTGGTGATCGCCAGCGAGGACGCGCGCATCGGTACGCCATATTCGCGCCTGTGGGGCTGTTACCTGACGGGCATGTGGCTGTATCGCCTTGGCCTGACCAAGGCCAAGGAGTTCGCGCTCACAGGCAAGCCTCTGTCGGGGCTGCAGGCGGCACAGGCGGGGCTGATCAACGCCGCCGTGCCCTTCGGGGAGCTGGAGGGCGAGGTCCACGAGCGTGCCCGCCAGCTCGCCGCGATCCCGCTCTCGCAACTCAGCGCGATGAAGCTGATCGTCAACCAGGCCTACGAGAACATGGGGCTTGCCTCCACTCAGCTGCTCGGCCCGGTGCTCGACGGGCTGATGCGCAACACGCCACAGGCGCGCGAGTTCGTCGAGCTCGCCGAGCGAGAGGGCGTGGGCAGGGCGGTGACTCGCCGGGATGCTCCGTTCGGCGACTACAGCCAGGCGCCTCTGGATGAGCAGCCTGATCCCGCCAACACGATCGTGCCGGGCGCGACTGGCCCGTGATAGCCGGCCCGCGGGACCATCGCAGGGAGCGCCGGCATCCCGGGTCAGGTGGCAGGCGCGCTCGGACTTGACCGCGCCGTAGCGGCCGCGAAGGCGGGCCTGCTGGGAATGGTGCGCACGTTCGCCAGCGAGAGCGCCGCGCACGGCATCACACTGAACGCGATCCTTCCGGGCCTGGTCGCCACCGAGCAGGAACACAGCGTGTCAAGCCCGGTAGGCGTCTCACGCCCGATCTCGCCCCACGAGCGGGCTCGCGAGCATGGAGCGGCACTTAGCGGGGTGCCAGGGCGAGCGTGCTGGTGGCGGTCTGCCATTCGTTGCTCGCGTCGACGGCCGCGAATGACAGCTGCAGCGGGACTCTGCCGAAGCGCGCGACCTGGCTGGGGCTCAGCGGCAGCAGCACGCGGCTCGAAGGACGGGGAATCTGGCTCTCGGTCTCCCGGTAGCTCGCAATCGTGACATCACGACCACCGAGGTCCGCGCGGATCGCGATGCTTACGTCGCACGCACGCGAGCAGTGCACATCGACGGGAATTCCTTGCTGCTCTGCTGCCTGCAGCGTGGTCGGCAGGGGGCGGGCCGTGAACTCCAGGCGCGCTTCAACGGTGGAGGCGCTACCTGCCAGCGCCGCCGCGGCCTGAACGGCCGGCAGCTGGCCCGCGGTAGGCGAGAGGCTCGGCTGCGAAGCCGCGCTCTGCGTTGCCGCTTGTTTTGTGGCGGGCTGCGAGTGGCAGTTGGTCGAGCCACTGTCCAGCACGCTGCCGTTGGTCGCCCGGAAGGCCCATTCGTAGCTGCCTGGGCGCAGCGTCAGGAACAGCGCGCCGAAGTGGTTGTTATCGACGGCCTGCATGTTGGGCTGGGTCGTGCCCATTGAGAACAGCGACTCGCCGCCGGTCCCGACGACGAACTCGCGGATGCCTTCGCTGGTCGCGTTCTGCGACGGGTCCTGCTGGGCGAAGCGCT
>VAWK01000038.1:0-15966 GCA_005885515.1 Actinomycetota bacterium
AATCGCGGAAAGCAGACGCCCCGCGCGTAGCCAGCGAGACGCCTGAGTTGGACGACTCGCGAGCGTCTCGCCCAGCGCTCGCGAGACTCCTCCTTCGCCATGGCGAAGCGAGCGTCTGGCGCGTCGGAGCACGGACGAGTGCTGGTCGTCCCTTGCGAGAGCGTGCCGGGCACCGGGGCAGACGCTCGCTCATGCGCCAGAGCGGCAGCGGTCTGAACCCATCACCCACGGGTGTGGTCAGCGCCCCGGCGGTCTAGTAGTCCTAAAGGGCGCTCGTCACCGAGAGTGTCGGCGCTCATGGGCCAACAGCCATTCCTTGCGCTCGACGCCGCCTCCGTAGTTTCCCGGGTCACCGTCGGCGCGCACTATGCGGTGACAGGGAATGACGAGGCCGATCGGGTTGGCGCCGCATGCGGTCCCAGCAGCGCGCACTGCGCTCCGCGCGCCGGCCGCGGCGGCCAGCTCCGCGTAGGAGCGGGTCTGCCCCGCTGGGACGTCGGAGATCGCCGACCAGACCCGGCGCTGGAAGCTGGTCCCGCCGGTATCGACAGCGATACCAGCCAACGCGCCCAACTGCCCCTTCATGTAGGCGTCCAGGCGGCTCCCGACTTCGGCTTGTCCCTTCGTCTCGCGGAGTTCCTCCTCCAGAAACTCCCTCAGCAGGTGCCTCTCGACCCGCGACCATCCGTCGAGAAAACCTAGCCCAACGAGCGTGTCGCCCCTCACGGCGACCCGGACCTCGCCTACCGGCGTTTTCCGCTCTGATACCTCGATCATCGCTTGCCTCCTCTCCGAGTGGCTCTCGGGCTCATCCACAGGTACATCGCCGCATACGCCCGCCACGGCCTCCACTGCTCAGAGAGCTTCGCCAGCGCGGGGGCCGACGTCGGCCCGCGTCGATCGGCGAGCGCCCGCCTGAGCCCCAAGTCGTCCGCCGGGAACGCGTCCGGCTCACGCAGGCCGCGCATCGCGACGTAATGTGCCGTCCACGGTCCTACTCCGGGCAGCCGGCAAAACCGCTCCGCGAAGTCCTCGAGCCCGCGCGAGGCATCGAGCGCCAGCTCCCCGGCGGCTATGGCAGCCGAGATCGCCTGGATTGCCCGCTCCTGCGAGCCGGTCGCGCCGATTGCTCGCAAGTCGGCGTCCGCGAGTGCCTGTGGCCGCGGGAAGAGGTGGGTCAGGCCGCTGGGCGAGTCATCGATAGGCCGGCCGTAAGCCTCGACCAGCCGGCCAGCAAGCGTCGTGGCGGCGCGAACGCTGATCTGCTGGCCGAGCACGGCCCGGACCGACAGCTCGAAGGGGTCCCAGGCCCCCGGCACGCGCAGGCCGGGGCGGGCCTTTACCAGCGGCGCGAGGATGTCGCTGGGCCCCAGATCGGCGGCGATCCGCAGCGGGTCGGCATCGAGATCGAACAGCCGCCGCGCCTTGGTCGTGACACGCCGGAGCGGTGCCCGCGAGGGTGTCAGCATGCGCAGCACGAGGCGTGGCTGGTCCGGGATGAGGACGAGCTCGATCTCGCCCGCCTCGCCGTCGATCTCGACCGTGCGCCGGTAGCGATCGTGGCTTACGACCTCCACCCCGGGCGTCGTGCGCGGCTGCACGAACTCGACCATCCGCGGCCAGTCGAGCGGCGGGCGGTAGGGAAGCGAGATCGCGATCCGGCCATCGGCCGTCCTCTCAGGGCGCCGGCGAACCTCCTTCGGACTGCGGCCGAAGGTCTTGCGGAAGTCGTGGTTGAACTGGCGCACGCTCTTGAAGCCGGCGGCGAACGCCACATCGGTGATCGCCAGATCCGTTTCGTCGATGAGACAGCGGGCAAAATGCGCGCGCCGGCTCTTGGCCACCGCGAGCGGGGGCGCTCCCAGGTGTTCGTTGAACAGCCGCCGCAGCTGCCTCGACCCTAGCCCCACCCGGCGTGCCAGCCCCTCGACGCCACCCTCGTCGAGGGCACCGTCGAAGATCAGCCCCAGCGCGCGCGAGACGACCGCCGGGAAGGGGCCCCAGACCGGCGTGCCCGCCGAGCGCTCCGGGTGGCAGCGCAGGCAGGGCCGGAAGCCGGCGCCCTCGGCCGCGGCTCTACTACCACCGGCGCCCCGGCAGCCTTCAAGATCTCATTTGCTCGGCGGAGCTGGCGGGTCTCGCGCTCGAGCTCCTTGATCCGCTGCGCTTCAGCGGTTGAGACGCCGGGTCTCGAGCCCTGGTCGACTTCCGCCCGGCGGATCCACTTGCGCAACGTCTCGGCCTTCATGCCGAGCTTCTCTAAGACGGACGTGATCGCCGCCCATTCGCTCTCGTACAGGTCGCGGTGCTCGGCGACCATCCGCATCGCGCGTTCGCGGACCTCCGTTGGATACCTCATGCCTCTTCTCATCGGCCCATCCTCTCACCGGATCGGGCCTCCAAGATTTCCGGAGCGGTTCATCCTCTCGCCCGCATCTGTGATGTGTCGGGACATCGGAGACAGATGTCGCGGGACATCGTAGACACGCTCAGCTGTGCGCAAGCGGCTGGTAGACGCGGCCGGGATCGAGCGTCAGCTCGCGGATCAGCTCCCCGTTTAGATCGATCACACGTACGTTTCGATTGGCGATTAGGAGCTTGATCTGGCGGCCTTGGTAGGCGCGGCCGAGGCCGATTTTGTAGAGCCTCGAGCTCCATCCTGGGCCCGGCCGTTCGGCCAGCCGCCCGCGGGCCCTCCGGCGGTCGCCGGGCCACGAATCACGAAACTCGAGTGAGCGGAAGCGGGCGCAGCCGCCGCCGCGCGTGGGAGTCCCTATCGATGGCGGGGGGTGGCTCCACTCGCGGCCCGAGCAGGTCCTGTCGCGAGGCGACCCCGAGCTTGCGGTAGATGTTGCGGGCGTGCGTGCGCACCGTCTCGACGCCGATGTGGAGGTCGGCAGCTATCTGCGCGTTGGAGCGGCGGCGCTGAAGTTGAGCTAGCACCTCAGACTCGCGCAGCGTCAGCAACTCCGAGCCGGCCGCTGCCGGCCCGCCGGTCTCGCGTGGAATGACCTGCATGCCGCGCGAAGCCAGGTGGATCGCGTTGAGGATGTCGCGCGCCTGCGTAGCCTTCGCCAAGCACGCGCTGGCGCCAAACGCCAGTAGCTGTGCGCACTCGGCGTTCGAGGGGTGGTTGGCGAGCAGCACCAGGTGTGTGGAGGCGTGCTGAACGCTGAGCTCGCGGACTTCGAACGGACTTTGTAGCGAGCCGAAGTTCAGGATCGCCACGCTCGGCCTATGCACCGCCAGGACGACGGGTAGCCGCTCCTGGGCGATGTCGGTCGCGACGAGCGTCAAGCTCAGATCGTCGTCGATCAGGCCGCGAAGTCCGCGTGCGATCAGGTCCTCGAAGCGGCCCACGAGGACGGTGTTTGGGGCCTGCTCTTGCATGGGCGCGTGCCCTCATATCGGCAGATCGCCCCAAAAGGGTGAGTCCGCATCACCCGTGTCTCCTCCGGCAGCTCACCTCAAGATCCCCCGGTCAAGGGGAAGATCGGTGCGCGGCCGCACGCGACCATCTCCTCACGCCACGCAAGGCACGACCCCCGGACCTTCAAGGACGAAGACATGGACACGCACGACGCAGCGCTCCGCAGCACGGCCTCTCGAATCCTCCTCGGCCGACTCCTCCTGCTCGGAGCGCTGCTCGTGTGCGCCCTAGGTGTCCTCGCCGGGCCGGCTTTCGCCAACGCGCCCAACCCGACCTCGATCCACATCGACAGCGAGAGGTCAAGCGGCGGCAACCTCACGGTCACCGTGTCGGGCACCTGGACGTGGGACAAACGCGTGCCCTCCGGCGCTCAACTCGACTGCAACGATACCCGCAGCGGCGTCGGCTACTCCGTCAGCTGGGGCGACAACCAGGCCAATCCGCTCAAAGTGCAGAACTCAAGCGCCCTCTTGTACGTGGGCAGCGCCAGCGATGACTGGGTGCACTCGGTCACCGAGGGCGCCCAGACCGTGGACGGGCCGTTCAAAAGACTGCCCGCGACGCTGTCTGAGTCGATGCTCGGCGAAACTCCCGACGCGGTCCTGAACGGTTTCGGCCCGCAGGGCATCTCGACCGGCGCGAGCGCGGCGATCCCGACCAAAGAAGACGCAGAAAACTGGGTCAGCAACTGTGGCCCCACCGCGCAATCGGTGGTCAACGGCCAAACGATCGGCAACTCCAACCCCGGCGAACCGACGAAGGGCTACCCGAACGGCACCTGGGGCCCGATCTCACACACCTACACGACCCCGGGCCCACACACGATCTGCCCGGTGATGTATGACCCGCACGGCAACCAGGTCGGCGCCGTCACCCCCAACTCCAAAGAAGTCACCGCCGGCGGCACTGGCCATAACGGCGACAACAGCGTCGAAAGCAACAACAACTCAAGCGCCTGCGTGGTCTCCACCATCGCGCGCGAACCGGCATTTGAAGACAAGAAGGAACAACGTCTGGCCGGAGAAGGCGCCTACACCACCGCCAAGCTGCAGGCCAAGCTGGGCCAGAAGGTGGAATACCGGATCTCCGTCAAGGACACCGGCAACACCTCGCTCTCGCTGGCCAGCCTGTCCGACGCCAAATGCGACGCCGGCACGCTCATCGGCCCCAGCCAGAGCCCGATCGCGCCCGGCGAAACCGCCACCTACAGCTGCAGCCACGTGCTCTCGAGCACCGGCGTCTACACCAACGTCGCCACCGTCAGTGCCACGCCGCCCGAAGAACCGCCGATAAGCCACCAAACGCCGCCGGTGGAAGTCGAAGTCCCGGCCGAACCCGGCTTCGAAACCAAAAAGGAGCAGCGCATCGAAGGCGAACCGGCCTACACCACCGCCAAGCTGCAGGCCAAGCTGGGCCAGAAGGTGGAATACCGGATCTCCGTCAAGGACACCGGCAACACCTCGCTGGCCCTGGCCAGCCTGTCCGACGCCAAATGCGACGCCGGCACGATCTCAGGCCCCAGCCAGAGCCCGATCGCGCCCGGCGAATCGGCCACCTACAGCTGCAGCCACGTGCTGAGCTCGCTCGGCGCCTACACCAACGTCGCCACCGTCAGTGCCACGCCGCCGGGCGAACCGCCGATCTCCCACGAAACGCCGCCGGTGGAAGTCGAAGTCCCGTCCGAACCGGCGTTCACGATCCAGAAGCTGCAGACGATCGCGAACTCGGGTTCGTCCTTCACGACCGCCACCCTGACCGGCACGGTCGGCCAGACCGTGGACTACGAGATCGTCGTCAAGAACACCGGCAACGCGCCGCTCAGCATCTCCGGCTTCAGCGACCCCCACTGCGACGCCGGCACGCTCGCGGGCGGCCCCACCAAGGCGCTCGCCGCGAGCGAAGCTGCCACCTACACCTGCAGCCACGTGCTCACCAGCGCCGACCAGTCGGCAGGCTCCTACTCCAACATCGCCACCGACACCGCCACGCCGCCCGAAGGCAAGGGCGCGCCGATCACGCTCACCTCCAACACGGTTGTGGTTAACGTGCCCGCGTCGCCGCCAAGCACCGTGCCAACGCCGCCGTCGCCTCCGGCGCCCAAGGCCGCCGTCCTGCCGGCCGCGACGGTCACGCCGGCGCTAAATGGGCCCCAAGGTTGCGTGCGCGGTGGCTTCGTCGTGAGCGTCAAGGCCGCCGGTGTAAGCAGCGTGACGTTCTATCTGGATGGGCGCAAGCTGCGGACCCTGTCGATCAAGAACGTGCGCCACGGCAAGTTCTCCATCTCGATCAATGCCGTCAAGCTGAGCGTGGGCGCGCACCGGATTCAGGCGAAGATCAAGATGGCGTCGGGCGGCGCTTCGACGAGAGGGTTCTCGCTGCGCGGACTGACATTCGTGCGCTGTGCCTCGTCGGCGATCGCGCCGAAGTTCACCGGCTAGACTGACCGCCAGTGTCACTTGCGAGGATCGCGCTGACACCGCCGCACTGGCACGCACCGCTGGATCGGGTGGGCCGGGCGGCCGCGATCACGGCAGCGGCAGCGGTTCTCAGTGTCGCCGCTCCGCCAATCACCATGGCCGCGGGGCCTGCCGCAGCCGCCGCGCCGGTCGTCGCCCGGCTCTCAGATGGGCGCACCACCGCGCGATGGGCGTATCCCAGCTCCGCCGCGGTGGCGCGCGTCCTCCCGGCGCCGCACGCGCGTCCGGTCGGTCGACTGCGCTTCCTGACCAGCGATAACCAGGCCGAGCTGTACATGGCGCTGGCCTCTGCCCAGCTCCCGTCGGGTCAGACGTGGATCGAGGTGGCGCTCCCCGGACGGCCGAATGGACAGCACGGCTGGGTACCCAGCAGCGCGCTCGGAACCCTGCACGTCGTGCGCGGTTATCTGCTGATAGATCGAGAGCGCCTGCGCGCCACGCTGTTCCGCAATGGGCGGGCGATCTTCCGCGCGCCAATCGGGGTCGGAAAGGCGAGCACGGTCACGCCCGCCGGGCAGTTCTATGTGCTCGAGAAGCTGACAACGCTCGGCGATCCGTTCTACGGGCCGTATGCGATCGGCACCAGCGCATACGCGCCGACGCTGAGCGAGTGGCCCGGCGGGGGTGTGGTGGGGATCCACGGCACGAATGAACCGCAGCTGATACCAGGGCGGCCCTCGCACGGCTGCATACGCATGCGCAACGGCGATATCACGCGCCTGTGGCACGCGATCGGGCTCGGCACGCCTATCGAGATCGTCTGAAGGCGAACAGGTCACGCGCACGCCTGTGCCGGCGTACGGACAGGCGAGCTCGCACGACGGGGCCGCTATGCGGCGGGCGTTCCTTGGGTGTCTGACATCGCGCCCGCGTCGAGCACGGACGCGACCTGATTGACCCCCATCCCGGCCTCGTAGAGCATGTAGCGATCCTTGCCGGCTGCCTTGGCCGCATACAGAGCGAGGTCGGCGTCGCGCAGCAGCTGATCGACGGTCCTGCGCGATCCCACCGCGATGCCAACGCTGGCGCTCATGGCGGCTACCTTTCCGTTCGCGAGGCTGACGGGACGGCGTAGGGCGTTCACGAGCCGCTCGGCGACGCGGTCCGGACGGGGCTCGCCGGAGGAGGAATCGAGCAGCACGACGAACTCGTCTCCGCCCAGCCGGCCCACGATGTCGTGATCGCGCACCACGCCACCCAGCCTCTTCGCGACGACCTTTAGCAGTTCATCCCCGGCGGCGTGCCCAAGCACGTCGTTTATCTCCTTGAAGCAGTCCACGTCGACGAAGAAGGCAGCGCTGATGCAGCCCTGAGCCAGCATTTCTTCCGCACGAGTGATGACCAGCGCACGGTTCGGCAGTCCGGTCAGGTTGTCGTGCATGGCCTGGTAGGAGAGCTCGCTGGTCTTCTCGCGCACGAGCGACAGCGCCCGCGTGCGCCCGGTGGCCAGCACGAACACCAGCACGGCCACGAGCAAGCTCAAGATCGTCCCGCCGAGCAGCAGCGTGAGCGCGTTTCGGTCGCTCAGCATGCCGCTCGCGCTGGCCGCCGCGAAGCTCTGCACAGTCCAGCCGTTGTGCAGGTCGATGGTCGCGCTCTGTGCGCCGGCGGGCGCCACGCGGCTGCTGAACATGGCATCCGATCGCCCCGCGTGGTAGTGGAATCTCACCGCCACGTGCGGGTGACCCTCCAGGGCCGCCCTCAACACGACCTTCGGGACCAGCGACTCCCCGAGCCAACCCACGAAGGTGTCGCGCCGGGCAGCGACCGTCGCCGGCACCACCCCGCCGGCATAAACGGGCGTCTGTACAGCCAAGGTCGTGATGCTCCCTTCCGCGAACGGCAAGTAGCTGCTCTGTCCGGAATCACGCGCGGCAATCAGAGACGGCTCCACGGCGCAGTAGTCCATGCCCGGGGGAAGCGTTGCCACCGCGCTGCGCACGATTCCGGCCGCAGCGAAGCAGTAGTACCGTCGCGTGCCCTGCGGCACGACGTCAAAGGCTCCCCTCGATTCCGGCGGCTGACGGCTCGCGGGCAGGATCGGGTCGGCCAGCATGCGCGCCTTGAACGCGTCGAGTCTGCGCGCGGGCACGAGCACGATGAGGCCGAGGTCCTGCAGCTCGGGATAGCGCTGCAAGGCGCGGACCGACGCCGCCCAGCGGTCGAACTCTGCGGGCGTGACGTGCGGGTTGCTCGCGACGTATGCGCTCGCGCTGATCACCAGGCCTTCCTCTTGCTGGATCGCGAGCTTGAGCGTCGACGCGATCTCGGCTGACGCCAGGTTGAACGACAAGCGCGCCTTGGCGCTATCGCTGTGAGCCACCGCTCGCGCTCCGAGGACCGAGGCTAGGATGCCCGCGCCAAGCAGCAGCCCCGTCGCGAGGATCGAGACGCTGCGGCGATCCTCGGTCAACAGTCCGAGACGACGGCCGACGTTTGCGAACCGCCGGACATGCGCACCGAAGCCACCGACCGGGGTGGCCGGGCGGCGCGGAATCCGTTGTGCTGAGCTATGACGCGCGATGCGGGACACGATCTGCTTCGCTCGCCCCACCTACGGTGCGGTTTGTGAGGTCGACATCGCGTTTCCGGTCGGTCTCGCTTGACGGTTCGCGGCCTCATGTGGACGGATGGTCCAAGCGCGACGGGCGTCCGGGCGCAACCGCGATCGCGGCTAAAGCAGCGTTTGCAGCGCCGGTTGTTCGCACCGCCGGCGGCCGTCCGGGCAGCCGCTTGAGCCACAGGGGGACCGCGTAAGATCGGTCCTCCAGGGGGACTGGTGTATCGGTAACACGGTGGTCTCCAAAACCGCAGCGCGAGGTTCGACTCCTCGGTCCCCCGCTCCGCGCAGCGGCGCGACAGCAGTCCAGGTTGGGCCTGCCTATGTGGTCTCGACGCCGAACGGGAAGCCGGCCCTGTGAGGGCGGCGCTGCAGACGCGCTACCACCACCTCGGCGATGCGTCGCATCCGTCGCCCGGCCTTGCGGATGACGAGCCCAGGCGGCCGATGCTCGAGCTCGTCGATCGCCTGCTCGACCAACGCGGCCGACCTCGACAGGGTTTCGACCGTCGCCGTCGGTCGATCGGCGCAGACCTGAGCAAGCAGTGCGCTCACGCGAGCAGGGTTCGGGGAGATCGGCAGCCCGGCCTTATGCCACAGTTCGACCGCCCGGCGATGCGATCCGCGGGAGCCGCTGCGCAGCTCCGCCAGCCGCTGGTCGCCCGCTGCGATGCGCGCGATCAGACGCTCGATCTCGGGGGTGGTCTCCTCGATGTCGTAGCTCGGGTAGAGCCCGATCGATTTGATTGACCGGGCGGGCGTGGCATAGCTGGGCCCGTAGCGGTGGTCGCGCAGGAACTCATGAGCGGACCTCGGCGCGGGAAAGCGGCGTCCGTGCAGCGAAATCTCGCCGATCGGCACGATAAAGCGCTCGGGAAAGGCCAGGCGCGAGGCCATGCCGGGCCACGCGTACGAGGTGTCCTCCAACGGCAGCAGCAGCCCGTCGCGAACCTCCCAGAGAAACAGGTCGACGTGCAATTCGTTGACCTCGCTGTAGAGGATTCGGATCACACCCTGCTGGCTTGTGTCGAGACAGTAATCGGCCGCGGCGATCTCCTCCGAAAGGGCCAGCACCGCTTGCTCCTGGCGCTGGAGCATGCTGAAATCGACGTCGTTGTCCCACCGAATGAGCTCCCCCTCGCGCACCGCTCCGAGCAGGGTCCCGTAGTCCAGCCAGTGGACGATTCCGTGGCGCGCCAGCAGGTCGCTCGTGAACCCCATCAGCTCCAGCAGATGCTGGGTGCAGCATTCGGGCCGCACCGAGTCCTCCCCCCAGTTCGAGAAGTCGCAGGCGCGGGTAGACCGCGTGCACGGCCGACGTGTAGGGTCGCTCATGCCCTGCGTGAGCTCGAGCCCGGGATTGGCCAGCCAATGAACGAGCCGTCCCGTCCTTGAGACACCGAGGGCATGCGGGTTATCTTAGACCGGCTGCGTCTCCACGGAAAGAGCGACCACTGATGCAAGCGATCATATTGGCGGCGGGTTACGGGCGTCGGATGCGACCGCTGTCCGACCGCTGCCACAAGGCGCTGCTGCCGATCGGATCCACGACGATCCTCGCGCGAATTGTCGACGGCCTGCGCGAGCTCGAGGTCGGGGACATAACCGTCGTAACTGGCTATCGAGCCGAGGATGTCGAACGTTATCTGCACGAGCGCTACCGCGAGACGCGCTTTCAGTTCGTCAACAACCGCCGATATGACGAAACCAACAACATCGTGTCGCTGTCCATGGGGCTCCAGCAGATGCAGCTCGAGCACGACCTGATCCTCGTCGAGTGCGACCTGTTGTTCGAGCCTCGTCTCCTGCGCAAGCTCCAGGCACCCGACGCCGGCAACATCGCTCTCGTCGACCGCTACCGCACCGGCATGGACGGAACGGTCGTTTCGGTGTCCGACGGCCTCGTGCGCGCGGTGTTCCCACCACACATGCAGGGGCCCGACTTCCAGTACGACGACAAGTACAAGACACTCAACATCTATCGGTTCAGGCGCGACTTTTGCGTCAATACGCTGGGTCCGCTGCTCAGCGTCTACGCCAACCAGGTCGACGCGAACTCCTACTACGAGCTCGTCCTGGGAATGCTCACCCATCTGCCTGCGCACCGCATCGCGGCTGGCGTCGTGGACGGTGAGCAGTGGGCGGAGGTCGACGATCCCAACGACCTCGCCGTGGCGCGCTTCCAGTTCGAGCCCGAGCGGCGCGCCGAGATCCTCGACCGGACCTTCGGCGGGCAGTGGGATCTGGACGTGCTCGACTTCTCGTTCATGCGCAACTCCTACTTCCCCACCGAGGGGATGCTCGCGGCGATGCGCCATGCGCTGCCGGCGCTGATGAAGCGCTACGGCTCGACTCAAGAGGTGCTCAACGAGAAGCTCGGCTGGTTCCTGGGCCGCGACCCGCGACGCCTGCAGACGCTGCATGGAGGCACGCAGGCGTTCCCCATCCTGCTCGAGCTGTTCGCCGGGCGGACCGTATGCGTCCCCAAGCCGACGTTCGGCGAGTATCGCCGCTTCGACAATGCGAACAATTACGAGGACCTGCCCGGGATTGACTTCGCCGAGCTCGAACGCACGGCCGATAGGGCAGAGGTCGTCGTGGTCGTCAATCCGAACAATCCCACCGGCACAACGCTGCCCACCAGCGAGATCTACGCGCTCGCCGCGCGGCACCCCTCGAAGACGTTTCTCGTCGATGAGTCCTTCAACGGCTTCAGCGCAGAACCCTCGATCGAGTCGGCGCTAGAGCGTGAGCCACTGGCCAACGTTCATGTGCTGGTCAGCCTCAGCAAGGTGCTCGGCGTGCCGGGTCTGCGGATCGGCTACGTCTACTCCCACGATTCGGACTTCATCGAGGCGGTGGGGCGGCGACTGCCGATCTGGAACATGAACTCGGTCGCCGAGTACTTCCTCGAGCTGCTCTTGAAGTTCCGGCCTGAGCTGGATGCCTCCTTCGAGCAGACGGTCCGCGATCGCGAGGAACTGGGCGAGAGGCTGAGCGCCCTGCCCGGCATCGCGGAGGTCTATCCGAGCGGCGGTGACTTCTTGCTGGTCCGCTTGGACGCGCCGCAGGCGGCCGGCGCCGCCGTGAGGCGATCGCTGCTGGCCGAGCACGCGATCGAGGTGAAGGACGTCTCGAGCCGCATCCCGGGCGCGTTCGCGCATTTGCGCATCGCTGTGCGAAAGCCCCACGACAACCAGCTGCTGACCGATGCCCTGCGGAGCTCACTGCCGGTCGTGATCGATCAGCTTGCAGCGGTGGCGTCTGCCTCCGGCGATCGGTTGACGTCGCGCTGAGACGGTCGCCCCGGGCCCGGTGGCGGCGCCGGCGCTGCGGGTCGCACGCCGCGTTCTAAGCCAGAGCGCCGCCCGGGCGGCGCTCGATGCCAGCTTCGCCAGCGATCAGGATCAGGCTGACCATCTCCGGTGCGAACAGGCCGTGCTCGACCACGCCGGGGGCGGCGGCCAAGCTCGCGGCCAGCTCGCGCGGGTCCCCGATGGGCCCCGTGTAGTCGGCGATCAGGCCTCCATCCGGGCTCACCTGGGCGCCGTCGCGCAGCCTCGCGTGGCCGAGCCTTGCGAGGGTCGCGTGGGCGCCAAAGCGAACGAGCTCCAGCGGCACCGGTGGTTCGAGCTGGGCCACGGCCTTCTCCGCCGAGGCGATCACCACGAAGCGCCCGGCCGCCGCGGCGACGATCTTCTCGCGCGTGTGCGCCGCGCCTCCTCCCTTGATCAGCCATCCGCACGGGTCGACCTGGTCAGCGCCGTCGATCGCCAGGTCGAGCTCATGCAGGTCATCCAGCCCGCGAACCGTCAATCCCAGCTCGCGCGCGAGGCGTTCAGTGGCCGGCGAGGTAGCCACGCAGATGAGCTCGCGCAACTCGCGCTCGGCCAGGGCCGGCAGGAGGTAGGCGACCGTGGAGCCAGTGCCCAAGCCCAACCGCATGCCATCGACCACCAGCTCGGCCGCCGCCTGTGCGGCCGCCTGCTTGTGGCGGGCCGTCGCGGCGTCGCTCAGCCGCCGCGGCCGTTGCCGCCCAGTCGCACGCGGGGGCGCCATGGCGCGGACGTTACTGCCACGGCTCCACCGGCGAGGCGTAGTCGCTCCGGGGCTTCGGGCCGGTGCAGCAGGAAACCCTGGCCCAGCTCGCAGTTCAACTCGCGCGCCAGCGCGAGTTGACGATCCGTTTCGACCCCCACCGCCACCGCCGTCAGGCGCGCTTGATGCGCCAGCGCGATGATCGCTGCGACCATCGCTCGCGCCTCGCGGTCGTGAGTGAAGCTCTGGATCAAGCGGCGGTCGAGCTTGAGCAGGTCCAGCGGGAGGTTGCCCGGCAGACTCAGCGACGACTCGCCGGTGCCGAAGTTGTCCAGGGCGATCGCCACGCCGAGGCGCTTAAGCGCCGTCAGGGTAGCCCGCGCGCGCTCCGGGTCGCGCAGTACCGCCTCCTCGCTGACCTCCAGGCAAAGCGCGCGGCCCGGCAGGTGGAAGCGCTCGAGCTCCTTGCGCACCCGCTCGGCGAGGTCGACCGCGCTCAGCTGGCGCGCGGCAACGTTGACCGAGATCGGGATCGCGGTACCCGCGCGGAACCACGCCGCGGCTTGAGCGCATGCCGTGTGCAGCACCCAATCGCCGATCTGCACGATCAGCTCGCTGTCGCCTGCACGGGGCAGGAAGGTCGAGGGCAGCAGCTCGTCGATCGTGGCTTCCGCTGCCCCATCGGGGTGCCAGCGGACCAGTGCCTCGCAGCCCACAGCACGTCCGCCGGCGAGCGGCAGGATCGGCTGGTAGGTGAGCATCAGCTCCTGTCGGGGCAGTGCGTTGAGCAGGCGTTCCTCGATCTCCAGGTGTGCGGTGATCTCCCGACGCAGGCTTTCGTCGAACAGTTCCGGATGACGTCCGCCCGCGCCCTTGGCGCGATACATCGCCACGTCGGCCTCCCGTAGCAGGGTCTCGGGGTCGGCCTCCGGGTTGCGCGAGACCGACACGCCGACGCTGGCGGGCATCGAGACCTCCGCCGAGCCAACCTTGAACGGCTCCTTCAGCGCGCGCAGCGTCCGCTCCGCGAGCGCTAGCGCTTCGGCATCGCTCTCGATTTCCTCGCCGACGATCACGAACTCATCGCCTCCCAGACGGGCTACGGTGTCGCTGTCGCGCATCATTTCCTCCAGGCGCTGAGAGACGGCGATCAGCAGCTGGTCACCGATCTCGTGACCGAAGGTGTCGTTCACAGCCTTGAACCGGTCCAGATCGATGAACAGAAGCGCCACCACCCCTTTGCTGCGGTGCAGGCGTGAGAGCGCCTGTCGCGTGCGGTCCATCAGCAGCAACCGGTTGGGCAGGTGCGTCAACGGATCGTGCAGCGCCTGGCGCTCGAGCCACATCCGGTCGGTCATGTCCCTGGCGGCCGCGTACCACGTGTCGCCATCGCAGCGCGCGCTCCACAGCAGCCATCGCCACGAGCCGTCCCGGTGGCGGTAGCGGTTGGTGAAGTTCTCCAGGTGGGCCGGGTGCCTGCTGCCCGCGAGCATCAGCCCCAGCGTCTGCTCGGTGTCATCGGGATGGATTAGCTCCTGGATCGGCCTTGCCAGGAGCTCCTCGCGAGTCCACCCCAGCACGTGTTCCCAGGCAGGGTTGAGCAGCGTGAAGCGGCCATCGAGCGAGATCGTGGCCAGGAGGTCGCTGGTCATCTCAAACAGGCGCGCGATCCGGGCGCCGTCCGAGTCGCTGCCCTCGTCAGGCGGCGATGGCGCGATCGCGTCCGTGAGGCCGGCGAGAGCCTCGGACTCGGTGCTCGTGGGGTGCCGCATGCTCGCTAATCACGTCGGCCCCCCGATCCGCTTGCTCGGTCCACGATGGTGGGGATGGACGGATTGACTAGGTAGGAGCCCCTATGGCGGGCTTTGGCTTGCCAATGCGGATCGTCGGCTCTGAACGGGGCGCTCGCGCCAGGATTCGCGCCAGTTTTGCATGGGCGGTGCTCGGGCGTGACCCCCGGCGAACCGCGGGCCCGGCTCTAGACGTTCACAGCCGTCCGCGCCAATGAACCATTCCCCCCCTCGACGGAGGAGTTTCTCGTCGGGCTGATGCTCGCGCGCGCACGTGCGCATACGCGCTAAACGCCCTTCCTCGTCGCCCGGCTGCGCGGCCCCGCGAGCCCCACTCAGCCCTCAACGACTTGCGCCAGCCTCGCCGCGGTGTCCGCCCGCTCCAGGTAGGCATCAAGCCGACCCGCGGCCTCGTCCTCGTCGCCCGGCATCAGGTGCGCGTAGCGGTCCAACGTGATGCTGATGTTGGCGTGACCCATGTACGTCGAGAGCGCCTTCGCGTTGACGCCCGCGGCGATCATCAGGGAGGCGAACGTGTGGCGGCACTCGTGGGTGATCGGCTGCAGCAGCTCGACGCGGGTGACGCCATCACGTCCCGAGCGGACCGTTTTCAGCACCCCAGCTCGCGCCAGTCTCGCGCCAGTTGCGCCAGTTTTCTATCGAGATTTATCGAGATCAATCGAGGCTGATTCGGCTCTGACAAGCGAAAGTTAGCTCCGCGTTGACCCCGCCGACGGATTGGCTAGCTCTGAGCGTGCCGCCGCTGCCCGCGGCGGCGGCTGGCCCCGCGAGGAGCTGGTCCGGATGCGTCTGGCTTCGCGCCGAGACGGCCTACTGGCGGGTCGCGCCCAGTGGCGCGGCTGGGTCGGCGGGGACGTGCCCGGGCGGCGCGGGGGCGTCCCTGGTGGGCTGATCGCCGCGCAGGAAGCGCCAGATCGACAGGCACATGAGCAGCGTGATGATCGCCGCGCTCGACAGGCACCACTCGCAGATGTGGTGGATCGAGAACACCTCGCGACCGGTCAGGTACGCGCTGAAGTCGAAGCCCACCACCGTGAAACCCACGGCGGCGAAGCGGCTTGACTCGCTCTCCGGGGCTAGCAGTGCGGCGAGGATCGTGACGTAGCCGATCAGGCCGATCAGCGCCACCGGCACGCCGGCGAGTTTGGAGTATTCGGAGGTCTGCACGATCTCGCAGCCGCCGCCGTTGCGGCCGCACAGCGGCTTGATCCCCGCGTAGTGGATGTATGTCAGGTAGCTGGCCACGCCGATTCCCAGCACCGTAAGGGCCAGCAGTGTGATCCGCAGTGTGCGCGCGCTCATTGGCCCTAGGCTTTGGCGGCGGCTTCGATGCCGGCCACGAAGGAGGCCGGATCGGTGAAGGAGGCGGCTTCGAACTTATGCAGCGTCGTTCCAGTCTTGCCGAGCGCAAACGAAGGCGTGCCGGTGAAGCCGTAGTTGTTGGCTGCCTGGGCATCGGTGGTCGTGACCGCGTTGGCGAGTTCCGGATCGGAACGGTCGCTCCTCCACTTCGCCAGATTCAGGCCGGGCACCTGCTGTGCGAGGGCCTGGAGGTAGCTTTCGGTGACGTAGCCCGTGTTCTCTTCGCCCTGCTGGTGGTAGAACAGCTCGATGTAGTACCACGCCTTTTTCTGCTTGCCGGCCGCGAGC
>VAWK01000038.1:16001-19091 GCA_005885515.1 Actinomycetota bacterium
TCTCTGGTAGCCGTCTGGAACGAGCGGTACTCGATCTTCAGCCTCCCCGGGCGGACGTAGCTTTCGATCAGCGGCCTCAGCGCGCCGAGGGTGAACTCGCGGCACACGGGGCACTCCAGGTCGCCGAAGTACTGCAGCGTCACGGGCGCGCTGGGGCTGCCGAGCGTGTCACCGTTCTGGGGGATCCCGCCCACCAGCGAGCTGACTTCGGTAACGACTGCGCTTTGCTGTTTCTTGCCAACTGCGATGCCTTTTTTTGATCCCCCGCCGGTCGCCACGACGATTCCGATGATGACCGCGACGACGATCGCGGCGACGATGCCCAGTTGGATCAGGCGCGTGCGCCGCAGCGCGCTGGCGGCCTGCTGCTGCTCGAGTTCTCGGCGCCTGGCGCGCGCCTGCTCGCGGCGCTGCTTGCGCGTCAGGTCTTGCTCGTCGCCTTCCGCCGTGCTCATCGGGCTCCTTTTACAGCTGGCTGCTCAATGCTGCCTAAGTACTGTAGGGGGTCTGCCAGAGCCCCTGCAGCGCGGAGGAATCAGCGCTGGCCTCGCCTTCGAGGGGGCAAGGCGCAAAGATGGTGCTCGGCCCCTGTAGCTCAACCGGATAGAGCACCGGCCTTCTAAGCCGGGGGTTGCTGGTTCGAATCCAGCCGGGGGCGCTTCGGCCGTCGTGCGGCGTCCCAGTGCGATGTTCCTCCTCACCACGCTGGCCTACCCCGCCGTGCTGTTGCTGCTTTGCGCAGCGGCGGGGCTGCTGGTCGACGCTTGCAGCGGGCGCTGGCTGCCGGCAACACCAGCTACCCCTCCGGATCGGACGCGCTGTTCGGCGGCAGCGCGTTCCTGCTACCGCTGCCGCTGATCTGGGCCTTTCAGCCGTTCAACGCGTTCATGCTCGCGTGCGCGGCTGGACCGGCGTGGCTGCTCGCGCGGCGCGCCGGGCTGCGCGGGGGCTGGGCCGCTCTCGCGGCGCTGACGGAGACGATACCGGCGCTCGTATACGGCTACGAGCTTCTCGGCTCGGTCAAGGAGATAACGGCGCTGCCCATGATTCTCGCCCTGGGCGCGCTCGCGGGCATCGGCGCTGGCTGGCGGGCCCGGCGCGGGGTTCGCTCCCGTTCGCTCTGCTGGCGGCGGGCGGCACCTCGGCGCTCGGGCTGGGCTTCGCGGTCTGGGTGCTGGCCGCGACAGCGGTGCTCGTGCTCGCGCTCGTGGGCGAGCTGCGCGCCGGTCGGCAGAGCGCCGGCGGCGTGGCGGCATTGGTCGCCGCGGGCGTGCTGGCCGCACTCGTCGCCGCCCTGCCGACGTGGGTCGACCTGTCTGGCTCGGTCAATGTGGCGCAGGACATCGCCTCCACGTCCAACCCGGGAAATCTGCGCAAGCCGCTGCAGGCGATCCAGGCGTTCGGTGTGTGGCTGCGGGGCAGCTACAAGCAGTCACCGTTGGGAGCGGCCCTGGGCATCGCGCGGGCGCTCGTCGCCGTGGCGGCGCTGGCCGCGCTGCTGGGCACGGTGCAGCTGCTGCGCCGCCGCCGCGTGGCGCTGACCGGGTGGCTCGTGCTGATGCTTGCCGCGTGGCTGGCGTTGGCGGCGTCGGCGACAACGTGGGGGAAGGCCAAGGAGCAGATGCTCACCTCGCCGGTCGTCGTGCTGCTCAGCTGGGCCGGGATCGCCGCCCTGCTGGGGTCCTCCCGGTCGCTGCTACGCCACTGGGCCGCGCCGCTCGTCGCGCTCGCGCTCGCCGGTGGCGTGCTTGTCTCCGACCTCGCTCAGTACCGCAGCTCCAACCTCGCTCCCACCGCGCGCTATGACGAGATGGCCTCGCTGAACGATCGCTTTGCCGGTCGGGGCCCTGCGCTCCTGACCGACTTCGACGAATGCGCGCTCTGTCAGCTGCGCGACCTCGATGTGGCCGGCCCGGACTTCGCGTAATCCGCCGCCCCAGCTGGCCACGCTGGCGGGCGGATATGGACAGCCCGTGGTGCTCGACCGCGCATCGCCGCGCTCGCTGAGCGCCTACCCGCTGATCATCACCCGCCGCGACCCGCGGCCAGCCCGCCACCGGCCGTCTACCGTCTGGTGTGGCGGGTCACTACTACCAAGCCTGGAGACGGGCCACGCGCGCGCCCAGCGCGCGCACACACCTCGTGCCGACGGACGCCCCGGGATCGTCCGGCTGCGCGTCGATCGCGAGCCTGGCGCGCTCTGTGCTGCTACACGGGCTGGCGCGTAGCCGCTTGGTGGCCGCCGAGCCGCCCGAGCGCGTGTCGATCGCGCTCGCGAGCGCGTCGCACCCCCAGGCCGGGGGAACCAGCGCCAGGGGCTCGTGCTCAGCCGCCCGGCCGTCTGGTCGCCGATTTCCTGCTCCCGCGCGTGGGCGAGTGGAGGCTGTGGCTGCCGGGGCAGATGATGCCCGCGATCGGCGTGAGCATCGACGGGCGCCGGCTCGACTCGGTGGTGGGCAGCTGGCCGGCAGCTCGCTCGTCCCCGACACGATCGACGCGGGGAGCGCGCGCATTGCCGCGGGGCGCCATCGCCTGGTGCTCACCAGGGGCGGCTTCAGCCTCGCCCCCGGCAGCGCCGGTTCGGCCGTGCTGGACGCGGCCTTCCTCACTCCAGCCGGGTTCGCCGTGCGCACGCTGCGAGAGGTGCCGGTGGCCGACTGGCGCGCGCTGTGCGGGCGCGCCTATCAGTGGCTCGAGGTGATCAGCGCAGCGTGAGCAGCAGCGCCGACGAGGGAGCGACGGCAAGCGCGATCAAGCCTCGATGCCTGGATACGCGGGAAAGCGTCCGCGGTTCGCTCCAGGAACCGTCTGACTGCACGCTGCGCCCGCCCAGCAGCACGCCCGCGCCCGCCGTCGGCGACGGCGCCGTCAGCGCGAGGATCCTCGCGCCGCCGTAGCGACGGCCTACATGCAGATGCAGGAGGACGCGCGCCGAGCCCGGCGGGTCGTCGTCGACCACCACCAGATGAAGGCGTCCGCCAGGGGCCTTCAGCGCGGTGACGCTCAGATTCGCGCGGGAACCCGGCGGCCCTGGCCAGGCGACCCTGGTGGGCACCGGCAGATCGCCGATCAGGGCCTTCGCGAGCAGCA
>VAWK01000067.1 GCA_005885515.1 Actinomycetota bacterium
GCGTACTGCGAGCGGGCAAACACCGCGCATGGGACCTCGCGCGCCCGCGCGCGCGCCAGGGCCTGCGCCTCGGCGGTGCTCGAGGCAACCGCCACTACGTCCGCCTCCCGGCCGTGCACGGTGTCCAGCAGCGCTTGCAGGTTGGTGCCGGTCCCCGATACCAGCACCGCAATCGCAAGCCGCCCCGACACCGGTCGGCACGATAGCTGTGTGCGGGCGCGCGCTCGCTGTGAGCCACCTCACAGACGGAGTAGGCCGCCACTGCTCGAATAGATGTTGCCGGAGGAGAGGCGCCACCGACAACCACAGGACACGCACATGCTCTCAGCCATCATTGTCACGATCACCATCACAACCGCGCTCGGCTACGCGCTGCGCAGCGGACGCCGCGACGGGACGATCATCATCCGCCGGCCCTACAACAACCGCTACAACGACGCCTCCGGCGCGCGCGAGGACGCCTTGCTGTCGGAGTAGCTACGCGCGCACGAGCTGCGGCGGCGCTGCGCCGTCTAGCTCGAGCGAGTACTTGCCGTTGGCTTGTTCGCTGCCCGCGAGCGGGTACTCGCCGGTGAAGCATGCGTCGCAGTGCCTGGCGCGCGTGGCGCCCACCGCCTCGTACACCCCCTCCAGTGACAGGTAGTGCAGCGAGTCGCACCCGAGCTCGGCCGCGATCTGTGCCGTGGAGCGCCCGTGGGCAATCATCTCCTCGCGCGTGGACATGTCGATGCCGTAGTGACACGGATGCTTGATCGGCGGCGCCGAGATCCGCAGGTGGATCTCCGCCGCGCCAGCGTCTCTGAGCATCTGCACGATCTGCCGCGTCGTGTTGCCGCGCACGATCGAATCGTCGACCACGACCAGCCGCTTGCCCGCGATCACGTCGGGCAGCGGGTTGAACTTCAGCCGCAGCCCGTGCTTGCGCAGCTCCTGCCCCGGCTGGATGAACGTGCGCGCGACGTAGCGATTCTTGACGAAGCCATCGTCCTGAGGGAGCCCTGCGGCGCGCGCCAGGCCGCGGGCGGCCGCGTTGCCGGAGTCGGGCACAGCGATCACCAGGTCGGCCTCCACCGGGGCCTCGCGCCACAGGATCTCGCCCATGCGGCCCCGCGCCACCTGCAGCACCTGCTCGTTCATGCGCGAGTCAGGCCGCGCAAAGTAGATGTACTCGAATACGCAGAACGCCCGGCGGCCGCCGGGGGCCACGAGGCGGCTGTGCAGGCCCCGCTCGTCCAGCGTGACGACCTCGCCGGGCTCGACCTCGCGCAGCAGCTGGGCGCCGATGATGTCAAACGCGCACGACTCGCTCGCCACGCAGTGGCGGGTGCTCTCGCCGGAGTCCTCCGCGTGCGGCTCGAGCGTGCCGATCGCGAGCGGACGCAGCCCGTGCGGGTCGCGGAAGGCGACCACGCGATCCTTGGTCATGACCACGATCGAGAACGCACCCCGCAGCCGCGGCAGCACATCGGCGATCGCGTCCTCCACCTGCTCGGCCGGGTGCGTGGCGATCAGCGCGGCGATGATCTCCGAGTCTGAGGTCGAGCTGAACGTGACTCCGCGCCGCAGCAGCTCGTCGTGCAGCTCGAGCGCGTTGATCAGGTTGCCGTTGTGTGCCAGGGCGACCTCGCGCCGGGAACCGTTGGTGCCCTCCGAGCGCTGCACCGGCTGGGAGTTCTCCCACGCATTCGAGCCCGTGGTGGAGTAGCGCACGTGCCCGATCGCCAGCTCTCCGGCGAGCGTCCTGAGGTCGTTCTCGCTGAACACCTGGCTGACCAGGCCCAGCTCGCGCCGCGTGATGATGTGCCCGCCACGGTCGGCCGCCGCGATCCCGGCCGACTCCTGCCCGCGATGCTGCAGCGCGTACAGCGCGAAGTAGGACAGGCGCGAGACGTCGTGACCGGGCGCGTATAGGCCGAACACGCCGCACTCGTCGCGCGGCCCCTCGCGGTCCTCAAAGCCGGGCCCCAGGGCCCTTCCGCCCGCCATCGCCTGGTTCACGCTAGCACGGGCCGCGGCTTGGCCCCTGGCGCCAGCTCGGATCATGCGAACAGCTCTCCCAGAGATGCGTGCGCATTCCCCAGCTCGTCCAACGACAGGCTGAGCCGGGTCCCCGCGAGCGCGATTCTCAGCTCGCCGCCGCCGACCGTGCCGAGCCTGACGAGGCTCGTGCATCGTCCGAGCTCTGACAGCGCCTGTGCTGGGCCGCTGACGAGGAAGCCGCCGGGGCCCTCGCCGAACAGGGCGCACCAGGACGCCGAGGGCTCGCCCGGCTGCGTTCCGCAGCGCGCGAACAGCTCATCGCCCAGCTCCACCTGCGCTCCGAGGTGGCCAGACAGGCAGCACTCCGCCAGGGCGACCGCGAGGCCGCCCTCGGCGATGTCGTGGGCGCTCGCGAGGGCGTTCGCCCGCACGGCCTCGCGCACGGCCGCTTGCGCGGCGATGACTGCCTCGAGCTCCAGCGCCGCGAGGCCGTCCGGCAGCGGCTCGCCGCGCAGCTTGGCCAGCTCGCTGGCGGGCAGCGCCGGCGCGAACGGCCCAACCAGCGCGATCTCATCGCCGCTGCGCTGGAAGCCGAGCCGGCCTGCGCGACGCACGTCCGGCAGGCGCCCGACCATGCCGATCACCGGCGTGGGATAGATCGGGCCGGTGGGCCCCTCGTTGTACAGCGACACGTTGCCACCCACGATCGGCACGCCGAGCGCCCGGCACGCATCCCCAAGCGCGCGCACCGACTCGCCCAGCTGCCAGGCGATCGACGCCTTCTCGGGGCTGCCGAAGTTGAGGTTGTTCGTTGCCCCGAGCGGCTGCGCGCCCGCGCACGCGAGGTTCGCGGCGCACTCCAGCACCGCCTCGACCGTCCCCCGGTAGGGGTCGGCGGCCACGCGCCGGCCGTTGCCGTCGATGCTCACCGCCATACCGCCGCCGTCGGGGAGCGCTAGCACGGCGGCGTCGGCCTGCTCCGGCCGGCGCACGGTACGCGACTGCACGATCGCGTCGTACTGCTCGTACAGCGGCCGGCGCGAGCAGATGTTGCCGCTGCGCAGCAGCGCGAGCAGCGCCGCGGCCGGCGTGGCCTCGGCAGCGAGCGTCGCTCGCGGCGGCGGATACAGCGGCGCCGGCGGCTTGCGCGGGGCGAGGTCATACAGCGGGCACTCGTCCACCAGCGCGCTGACCGGCATGTCGCCCACGAGCGCGCCCTGCGCGAGCACGCGTAGGCGACCGTCGTCGGTGACGCGGCCGATCACCGCTCCACCTATCTCCCACCTCTCACACAGCGCGAGCACCGCTAGCGCGTCGGCCGGCTCGACCACGCACAGCATCCGCTCCTGGGACTCGCTCACCATCACCTCCCACGCAGCCATGCCCGGCTCGCGCCGCGGCACGCGCGCAACGTCGATCTCGAGCCCCACGCGACCCTTCGCGGCCATCTCGGCCGCGGCGGAGGTGAGCCCTGCCGCGCCCAGGTCCTGGAGAGAGACCAGCAGCCCGCTGCGCAGCAGCTCAAGCGAGCACTCCAGCAGCTTCTTCTCCTCAAACGGATCCCCGACCTGCACCGTGGGCCGCATGTCCTGGTCGTGCTCGGGCGCGGCCTCGCCCTGCGCGGCTGCGCCCCCGCCGAGCTCGCTCGACGCGAGCACCGACGCTCCGCCGATCCCGTCGCGCCCGGTGGCGGCGCCGAGCAGCACGAGCGCGTTCCCCGCTCCCGCGGCCGCGCTGCGCACGAGGTCCCCGCGTCGTGCCAAGCCGAGCGCCATCGCGTTGATGAGGCAGTTGTGCTCGTAGGGCGCCTCGAAGTAGAGCTCACCGCCCACCGTCGGCACGCCGATCGAGTTTCCATAGTGGGCGATCCCGGACACGGCTCCATCGAGCAAATAACGCGCGCGCGCCCCGCTGGGCTCGCCGAAGCGCAGCGAGTCCAGCACCGCGATCGGCCGCGCACCGATCGCGAAGATGTCCCGCACGATCCCCCCCACGCCCGTGGCGGCCCCCTGGAAGGGCTCAACGGCACTCGGATGGTTGTGCGACTCGACCTTGAACGCGCACACCAGGTCGCCGCCCAGGTCGACGGCGCCGGCGTTCTCCCCCGGACCCATGACCACGTGCTCGCCCTGCGTGGGCAGCGTTCGCAGCAGCTTCTTGGAGTGCTTGTAGGCGCAGTGCTCGCTCCACAGCAGCGAATACATCGCCAGCTCGACGGCGTTCGGCGGCGCCCCCTGCTTCTCGCACAGCAGCTCGTACTCGCTGCGGGTCAGCCCGAGCGCGAGCGCGTCCTCGACCGTTGGGATGGGCTCCGCTGAGGGTTGGGGCGCGGGCGCGCCAGGGCGATCAAACGACGGGGGCTGTGGGTGCATATGCGGCGGGTGCGCGTGACGCTGCCTGTACGCGGAGCGAAGCCTTCGAAGCACAGCAGGCAGCGGCGATGTCACCGTCATGCGGCCGCCGGGTCGCTCACGCTCGTGCGCATCGACTCGAAGATCTTGATGCCGTCCGCCGATCCGCCCGTGAGCTCATCGATCGCGTGCTCTGGGTGGGGCATGAGCCCGAACACGTTCCCGCGCTCGTTGCATACGCCCGCGATGTCCCGCGCCGAGCCGTTGAAGTTGTGCCCGGGCGCGTAGCGCAACACGACCTGCCCGCCGTCCTCCATCGCCTGCAGCGTCCGCTGCTCGGCATGGAAGCGTCCCCAGGAGTGCTTGGCCGGGATGCTCAGCCGCGTCCCAGCAGTGTATGCGCGCGTGAACGGAGTGTCGCCGTTGACCACCTCCAGTTCGACCTGCCGGCAGGTGAAGCGGCGGTTGGCGTTGACGAGCAGCGCCCCGGGCAGCAGGCGCGCCTCGCACAGCACCTGAAAGCCGTTGCAGATCCCCAGCACGAGACCGCCGTCGGCGGCAAAAGCGATGACCGACTCCATCGCGGGCGCGAAGCGCGCGATCGCCCCAGCACGCAGGTAGTCGCCGTAGGAGAAGCCGCCCGGGATGACGATCGCATCCACGCCCTGGAGGCTCTCGTCGCCGTGCCACAAGAGCTCCGCGTCGCCCACGCGCCGCGCGGCCTGCAACGCGTCGACCTCATCGCAGGAGCCGGGGAACTGGAGCACGCCGAACTTCACTGCACCAGCGCCGCCCGCTCAGCTGCCACGACCGTTGCCGCCGGCATGGCCGCTCTCCTCGAGCAGCTGTACCTCGTAGTCCTCGACCAGCGGGTTGGCGAGCAGCTTCTCGCACATCGCCTGCAGCTGCTCGGGATCCTCCAGGTCGAGCTCGACCAGGCGCCCGACGTTCACGTTGGCCACGCCGCTGAACCCCAGCGCCGGCAGCGCGCGCTCCACCGCGACCCCCTGCGGGTCGAGGATGCCCGCCTTCGGGCGGATCAGCACGCGCGCCCTCACCACGCCACTCGCATGCTCACGCGGCCCCACGCGCCTGGGCCGGGGAGGTGCTGCCGGTACGGTCGAGCCACGCCTGAAACGGCTCGCCGGTGATGCGCTCATAGGCCTCCACGTAGCGCGCGCGCGTTCCCGCCACGACATCCGCGGGGATCGGCGGCGCCGGAGGCCGCTTGTCCCAGCCGCTCGCGGAGGCCCAGTCGCGGACGTACTGCTTGTCGAAGCTCGGCTGACCGTGTCCGGGCTCATACCCGTCCACCGGCCAGTAGCGCGAGGAGTCGGGCGTGAGCACCTCATCGCCAACCGCGAGCTGATCGTCACGGTCCAGACCGAACTCGAACTTCGTATCGGCCAGGATCACCCCGCGCTCGCGCGCATGCTCGGCGGCGAACGAGTACAGCTCGATCGAGGCCTCGCGCACGCGCTCCATCAGCTGGCGGTCGCCGACGAGCTGCACGGCGCGCTCGAAGTCGATCGCCTCGTCGTGTCCCACGTCGGCCTTGGTGCTGGGCGTAAACAGCGGCACTGGGAGCCGCTCGGACTCGCGCAGACCGGCCGGCAGCGGGATTCCCGACACCGATCCGCCGGCCTCGTAGTCGCGCCAGCCTGACCCCGTGATGTAGCCGCGCACGACGCACTCGACCGGCAGCATGCGCAGGCGGCGCACGACCAGTGCCCTTCCGCGCGCCTCCCCGGGGACGCCTTCGGTGGCGGAGAGCAGGTGGTTGGCCACGATGTGCACGGTCCGCTCAAACCAGAACACCGACAGACCGGTGAGCACCTTGCCCTTGTCGGGTATCGGCGTCGGGTGAACGGCGTCATAGGTCGAGATCCTGTCGCTCGCGACCATCAGCAAACGCGGCTCACCGGAGCCGTTGCCGGCACCCAGCGCACCGGCGCCTGCGGCTAGGTCGTACATCTCGCGAACCTTTCCACTGGCGACGAGCGGCAGGTCGGCGAGCGAGGTCACGTGGGGCGATGCTACCAACGGCACCGGGGACCCGAGAGAGCCCCTCAGGCTCGCTGCGGAGCGGCGAGCATGCCCTTGAGTCGCCCCACGATGTCCTCGGCGTAGCGGATGTAGTGCTCGTGATCGAAGATCGCGTCCAGATCGAGGTCCGCCGCGCGCACGCGCCCGTCCTGCGCCAGCAGCTCGCGCAGCGGCGTGCCCTCGTGCATGGCGCGCTGCGAGAGCTCCTGCACGATCCGGTAGGCCTCATCGCGCGAGGTCCCGCTCTCGACCAGCGCCAACAGGACCCGCTGCGAGAAGAGCGCGCCGCGGGTCAGCTCGAGGTTCGCGCGCATCCGCGCGGTGTCGACCACGAGCCCGTCGACCAGCGTGACCGCGGCATGCTGGAGGTAGTCGAGCAGGATCGTCGAGTCGGGCAGGATCACCCGCTCGACCGAGGAGTGCGAGATATCGCGCTCGTGCCACAGCGCCACGTCCTCGAGCGCGGCTTGCGCGTTGGCCCGCAGCACGCGCGCGAGGCCGCAGATCTGCTCGCTCTTGATCGGGTTTCGCTTGTGCGGCATCGCGCTCGAGCCCTTCTGGCCTGAGCGGAACGGCTCCTGCACCTCGCTCACCTCGGTGCGCTGCAGATGGCGGATCTCCGTGGCGAGCCGCTCGAGGCCGGCACCGGCCAGCGCGATCGCCTGCAGCAGCTCGGCGTGCCGGTCGCGGGCCACCACCTGGGTGGAGACGTCCTCGCGGCCTAGTTCGAGCCGCTCGAGCACGCTGGCCTCGAACTGGGGGCTAGTGGCGGCGTAGGTGCCCACTGCGCCGGATATCGCACCGACAGCAACCTGAGCGAACGCGCGCTCCAAGCGCTGCACGTTGCGATGGGCCTCGAACGCATAGCCGGCGAGCTTGATGCCGAAGGTGGTGGGCTCGGCGTGCACGCCGTGCGTCCGACCGACGCACACCGAGTGCACGTGCTGTCGCGCGCGCGCATGCAAGGCCGTCACCAAACCCCGTGCGCCGGGCAGGATCACCTCGCCCACCGAGCGCAGCTGCAGCGCCAGCGCCGTGTCGAGCACGTCGGAGGAGGTGAGCCCGTAGTGGATCCAGCGTCCTGCCGCTCCGGCGGACTCGGCGAGCACGTCCACGAACGCCGCCACGTCGTGCTCTGTCACGAGCTCGCGCTCGCGGACCGCCTCAACCGTGAAGCTCGCGGCGCGGATCGCCTCGAGCTCGCCCGCGCTGGGCCCCGTGCCGGCGCCGAGCAGCTCGGGCAGCTCCTCGCACGCGGCCACCTCCACCTGGCGCCAGCGCTCCATGCGCGCCTCATCGGTCCACAGACGGCCGAGCTCCGGGCGGGTGTAGCGGGGGATCATGCCCCGCCGATCATGCCATGAGGATCTGCGCCGCCAGGATCGCTGCGTTGCGCGCGTTGTCCAGGCCCACGCATGCCACGGGCACGCCGGGGGGCATCTGCACGATCGACAGGATCGCGTCGAGCCCGCCCGCCGCGCTGAGCCTCCCGGAGAGGGGTACGCCGATCACGGGCAGGTCGGTGTGCGCGGCGATCGCCCCGGGCAGCGCCGCGGAGATGCCGGCACCGGCGATGATCGTCCGCAGGCCCCGCATGTGCGCGTTCTTGGCGTAGTCGGCGACCACGTCGGGTTCGCGGTGCGCAGACATCACGCGCACCTCGTGCAGGATGCGCCGCTCTTCAAGCTCGCGCACGGCCTGCTGCATGATCTCCATGTCGCTCTTTGAGCCCATGACGATCCCCACGCGCGGAGCGTCCACGTCGATCCCCTCGAGCTCGGCCTCCACCTCGGACTCCGCGATCGGTTCAGGCGCGAGCGCTACGTCCGCGCCGCCACCGCCAGGGCCGGGCTGCTCGGCCGAGGGATCGGAGCGACCCATGGGACGCTCCTCGCTGCCGTCGCTGACGCGCAGCGCCGATCCGCGTCTCGGCTTCAGACGCCCCCGCAAGCTCATCCCAGCTCTGAGGATACGCTGCCGTGCGGGCGGTCTGCCGGCGCGTTATGCCTGAGGCACTGCGGCCTACAGGGACGCGATGAAGTCCTCCACCGGGATCGCCGCCAGCGTCTCATAACGGGCGGTCCCACGCGATCCCAACTCGAGCGACACGCGGGCGATCGTGTTCTCGTCGGGTGCCTCGACCACCGAGACGAAGTCCACGTGCCCGAGGGTGGCCCATTGCGCCTTGACGGTCGCGCCGAGCTGCTCCACCTCCTTGTTGACCTCCTTGATCCGCTGCGGGTTGTTCTTCACCGTCTGCACGCCCTCGGGCGTGAGACTCGCGAGCATGATGTAGGTGGGCATGTGGATCCTCCTCCGGGCTTGGGGCCATTGCACCGTCGACCGACACGTGGCCGACCGACGTCGTCGTTGTACCTGATCGAGGCCAGCGATGTCCCGATCTCGGATCCCTCTGGCGCTCGAAGATGGCGCCCGCCGAGGCGGACGCCATACGCAAGCATCGGCGATCCCCGTTACCCGATGCTTGTTGTCTGTAAAACCGCCTGACTAGCTTCCTCGGTAAACGAGCTTCCTTCGCTGTTCTTTCCATCGTAGAAATGTTTGTGCACGTGATTTCTGCAGTGCTTGGAGTCGTAGTCTTACGGCGATGTTCAGCGGTAAAGACCCGCTCCCAATAGCAATGATGGCTACCGGGGATATTTGTAAGTCCCGACCAAGAGGGACGTATCGCTGACAGCAGAACCGTCGGTGGGAGTATCTGTCAGGTTACAGCTGACATCACATACGTAG
>VAWK01000021.1:0-1748 GCA_005885515.1 Actinomycetota bacterium
TCCTCCGAGTGACGAAGTGTGCGTGGCGCTCCACGACTCTTCCGAGTCGAATCAGCACGAGCACTGACGCGCGTCCGCCCCGACACTGTCGCATTCCGCCGCGTAACCAGGCGTGACGCCGTCGTCCTCGCCGGCAGCTGTCGTCCCGAGCGAGCGTCTGCCGTTGGCCATGGTCGCGTCCCAGAGGTGCTGTAAATAGCCGGAGCCATCAAGGCGACGGCGTAGGTTCCCTCCAGTCCTGTCAAGACGTGATCGCAGGTGCGGCATTCATGCCCGCGCCAGTCCGAGCCGGCCGGGCGCCGGGGGCCTAGCGGGACTTCTGGCCAGCGCACCGGCAGTGCATTGAGCCCGGTCCTAGAATTTGGGTGATTGCCACACAGCGACGGCACAGGAGGAGGCTTCGAAGATGAACGAGCACCAGCAAGACGCCGAGTGGAACGTCGCCGAGTGGCACGGCAAGATGCTGGTCGATCGCGACGGCGAGAGGATCGGCAAGCTGCAGGATGTGTACGTCGATGTCGAAAACGACAAGCCGCAGTTCGCCACCGTCAAGGAGGGCTTCATCGGCCGCCACTTGACCTTTGTGCCGCTAGGCGGGATCAAGGTCGGTCCCGATGAGCTCCAGGTAGGGGTCACAAGGAAGCAGATCAAGGCCGCGCCCAACATCGAGCAGCATGGCGAGGAGCTCTCCCAGGCGGATGAGTCGGCCCTCTATCACCACTACGAGCTGAACTACACCCCGCCCAACACGGATAGCGGGCGTAGACTCGCCCGCCGTTGAGGTGCGTCACGGCGACGCCCGACACGGCACAGCTCGTTAACGCGGCAAGCACATGTCCACCGATCACCTTGACGATCTGCGAGCGCAGGCTCACTACGCCCGCGAGCGCTACCAGCTCTACAAAGCGAAGGCCTACGGACAACGGCCCACCAGCCCTGCCCGTCTCCGCGAGCTCCAACGGGCCTGCGAGCGGGCGGAAGCACGCCTTCGTTTTGCCGAGGCTGAGGAGCAGCGTGCTCACAGTGTGGGCGACAGCCCGCAGGATCCCAGCTGACGCCCAGCGGCTGAGACCCCCAGAGCCCTATGGCGTTGATGGATGTATTGGGCGGGCCGACGTGCAGCCCCGGCGGGCCCCGACGGAGACTTGGCCTGCAAGCCGCGTGGGACGAGTCGCACACGTTCTGAAACGCCGGGGACGGCCCGTGCCGAAATCCCGAGAACATCTCAAGCATCCGAGGGACCCCCTTTCCCGCGGCAGCTCGGTGGCACCGGTCACCGCCAGCGAGCGCGATGGCCCGAGTCCAGTCTTTGATGCGCCGCAACGCAGAAACCCACGCTGCGCCCGACAATTCCGAGTTCACAGGTCGGAATGCGGTATGCTTGTGATGCGCTCAGTGAGCCCAGCTCTTCTCGCTTTCGGAGCGGACGTCTTCGGTCAGAAGGGCAGAGAGGCGGTTGGTGATGGCCACGCCGACAATGGACGGTCGCGCAGCTACCCAACTCGCTCACGACGGGCGTGGCGTGTCCGAGTCCGCGTCGCTTGAGTTCCTCGTCTTTGAGGACAATGGCGGTGATTTTCACTGGGCGATCGTGGGTGGCAGTGATGCGAGCCTGGCGCAATCGGGGAGCTTCGGGTCTTACGAGGAGGCGGCACACGCCGGACGCTATGTACGCGACGGTGCCGAGGCAGCTCGGTTTGAACGCCGTGCGGCGGAGGATCGTATGGTTGATGTGCCTGATCGTCGCC
>VAWK01000021.1:1785-47456 GCA_005885515.1 Actinomycetota bacterium
GGATGTCGGGCGTTGGTTAGATGAGGGCGGCGGCTTCGGAAGCTAGCGATGTGACGCCGGTAGCACCCGCGAGCGTCCCACTTTGGGGGAGCAGTCTGATCGTGTACCGGCTGCGGGCAGGGGCGTGAAAAGGTAGTCGCACCGACCGCTGCTGGCGCATGTTTAGTCGCGTGCGCGCCGCGAAGCGGACTTCGCCGGGGTGGGTCTTGGCCGATAGAACTGCTTCAGAGCCGTCCAACCGTTCCGTCCGAGGAGCCGCCAGCAGACCCCGTGGGTGCTCGGGACGGGCTGTGACGGGGTTTCATCGCTGACCCTACGTGCTCGCGAGGCGACGTCCAGTCGATTGGAACCGAATGCGCTAGTGTCGTGTTGATCGCTCGTCGGGTTCTTAGCCCTTCGCCTTGCGCGCGAACCCGACTGGAGGGCGAGAGAGAAGGCCAGCATGTCGGCTGTCCGCCGTCCGCTGAGCGGCGAGGAAACTGCTCGTCGCCCTGACCCAAGTGCGCCGCCACACGCCGCCCCAGCTCCAGTGGCGCTCGATTTACCGCTGCGTGAAGGTTTGGATCGACGCGGCCACGAACAGGCGAAGAAAGGGTCTATCGTGCCCACCGAGCCAGATCTCGCGATCTCGCTGCGGCTTGATGCCTACGCGCCCCGGGCGGCGCGCTCCTACGTGGCCCTAGTCGATCGGCCCTCGCCGGACCTGCGAGATGCCGTCATGCTGATCACCAACGAGCTCGTCACTCGAGCGCTGCGGCAAGATCAGTTCACATCAGGAGAGGACATCGAGCTGCGGGTATGGATGCCTGCCGACATCGTGCGAGTAGAGTTACGGGGACGTCGCGACCTACTCCCCCCGCCAAGCGTACCCAGCGAGCCGCACCCTGGGCTGCTCATCGAAAAGCTCGCCGACCGCTGGTCGATCGACACCCAAGAGCGGCACGCCTGCGCGTGGTTTGAGATCGACCGACACGAGCCACATGTCGTACCGGCGCCGTAAGAGCTCTAGCGGAGCTAACGTCGGGCACGGTCGGCTCGGCGCGAGAGCGGTGGTCAGGGACCCCACCGCATCTGTGGCCAGAACGGCGGCCAAAGTCCGCAAGCCGCCGCAAGCGCCCTCTGGCGTTGGGCGGGGAGTGGAGCGGAGGCAACAGCGTTTCTCTGCGGGGCGACTGCGTTGAGGGGCGCGCTACAGTCCGTTTCATGGCAGCGGAAATAGTGTTCTCGGGCGGCGAGAGAGTGGTGGTGCCATCGAACAACGCGGATGAGGTGATGGCCAGGATGGCCACTGAAGGGTTGCGTGACCATCAGGCCATGGGCGGCGTTAGGGTCCGCCCCGGGTTTATTGATTTCGAGTCTGACCAGGGCACGATTTACATCCGTCCGGATCAGGTGGCCTACGTTTGCGAGGCGCCAGGGTCGTCGTTCTAGCCGTTCTCACGCACGATACGCTGGGCCTCATGGGCCCGCGATCTCGGTGAGGGTCCAGACGTGGTCTGTCACACCGACGGCGATCGCGGGTGCTCTTTGAGGCCGCGAGCCGCGGGTGCTCTTTGAGGCCGCGAGCCGTCCTCGTTCGTAAACGGTGAGCGACTGGTGGACCTCGCAGAGTTGACGCACGGTGAGCAGTCCCACGGCGTGGTCACGCTCGGTCGCCGGGGTGCTTGCGTCACGTTTCTGAGGCTGGTGGCACATTGAGGGTGATGGCCGATGCGGGGGAGTACGATGAAAATGGTCGACTCTTAAGCCCAAGGTTGCAGGTTCGAGCCCTGCACGGCCCATGACTCCACAAGCAAAAAACGGCCGACGGAACGGACCATGCGCAACTTCGGCGTGGGTCGAACTCCCGGAACCTGTACGTGGTGGGCTTCGACGGATGCATCTCGGAGCTCCCCAACGCGCTGGCTGATCGCGCGTAATTTGCGCGAACCGCCACGCGGCGGCCGTCAGGTCCGTTCCCGACGGCAGCTATCTTGAGGGCCTTGCCGATCGTCGAGGCATCACAGCAGCCGAAGGTTCGCCTCGGGCGAACCGGCGGCGGGTCGATTGCGGCAGCCGTGTTCGCGTTCATCGAGCGCGGCGCGATCCTGCGGCCGCAGCATGCGCGAGAGCTGCGCGGCAGCGTGCTGCTGCGCTTCAGCGAGGGCTACCAGGCCGTCGAGGTCGATCTGCGCGGTGACGAGATCCTCGTCGCAGACGCCCGCGACGCCGACCGCGCACATGACCTGGTCATCGAGGGCGCTTTCCACGACTTCGCCGCCCTGGTCGCCGCGCCGCTGACCGGTGGGCTGCCGCGCCCGACCAGCCCGGTCGGCCGCGCAGCGCTCGCACGCCTGGCCGACGGACGGATCGAGCTCGAGGGTCCTCTGCGGCTCGCCCGCGGCCTGCTGCGGCTCATCTCGGCGCTCCCAGACAAGCACGCGCCGCAACTGCCGCAGCAACCAGCCGCCGCCGCGCGCCGCGAGCGCGCCTGAGGACCGGCCTCGCGCGGCTTGATCACATCGCGCGAGCGCGCTTAGCCGCGGGCCGGCGAGCACTCATGATTCTCCTCGCTGTCGAGAAAGCGGTGGACAGATTTGGGACCGGCGTCCAATGCACGCCCGGGGGGCCCGCGCGAGCATGGAGGCGATGGATCCCGGCCATGAAGGGACGGCAACATGCCTCGCATCCTTGTGACCACCGAACAGGTAGACAAGCCCGGCCTCGGCGTGATGCTCGACGAGCACATCGCCACCAGCGATCTCGCTAGCAATCACTTCGCCGCCCAGCTGATCGAGCGGATCGGCTGGGCGCTCCTCGACGCCGAGCAGAGCGAGCGCCGCCTGCTGTCAACCTGAGCCGCCGGACGCGGCTCGCCTGTCTCGGGCCGCTGCGACGGATCGGTCACGGCAGCTATAGCTCGCGCTCGTAGAAGTAGTTGAGCGGGCCGTCGGGCTTGCCCTCGCGATTGCTGAAGCCGAGGCTCTCGTACAGCGCACGGGCGACCACGTCGGTCTCGGCGGTGCCGAGCTCCATGTGGCAGGCGCCGCGCGAGCGCGCGCACTCGATCGCGGCCTGCATCAGCCTGCGCCCCAGGCCGTGACCGCGGCGCTGCGGCACCACGTACAGCTCGGCCAGGTAGCACTCGAGCGCCCGCGTCCAGATCGCCGGCCGGAAGCGCAGCACGGCGAGCCCGTCTGGCCCGCTGCCGCCAAGCAGCACCGCCGTGTCTTTACCCGCGAGCAGCTCCCGGATGCGCTCCGCAAGCCTTGCCGGGCCGGGTGTGGGGTCCTCGAACTCCTCGTTGAAGTCGTGTAGCAGCTGCGCGATCGCCTCCGCGTCGTCGGCGGTCGCGGCACGCACCGACAGCTCCGCCGGACTGCTCATCTGGAACTCAGGGTGACACGTGCGCCACCCGACGGGTGCGTGTGACTGCGCCACACGGCGCATCGGTGGCGCTATCTTCGCGTGCACACCGGGTGCTTCGCGCTTGCTCCGAGCAGCGTGCAGCACCGCGACCGCTGCAAACAATGAGTCTCGTGACAGCAAGAGCGCTTCTCGCCGTGCTGCTGGCCGCCTCGGTCATGGGCCTGGGCGGGCAACCGCCGCTGACGCGCGCGAGCGCGAACCGGCCGTGCGGGCGCCTCGCCCTGTCGGCGACGCGCTACAGCCACGTGATCTGGATCTGGATGGAGAATCACAGCTATGGCGAAATCATCGGCTCAGCCGAAGCGCCGTACATCAACAGCCTCGCCGCCCAGTGCGGGCTCGCGACCAACTACCACAACATCAGCCATCCCAGCCTGCCCAACTACATCGCCGCCACGTCGGGGCTGCCACCGGCCGAACTCGCCCGCTTCCGGTCCGACTGCAGCCCCTCGACCGGCTGCGCGACCCAGGCCAGGAGCGTGTTCGACCAGCTCGCAAGCTGGAAGGCCTATGAGGAGTCGATGGCCGGCCGCTGCAACCGCAGGGACGCCGGCGAATATGCCGTGCGCCACGACCCGCCCGCGTACTACCCGGCGCTGAGCACCTGTGCGCGCAACGACGTCGGCCTCGGGCAGCTCTCACGCGATCTCACGCACGGCGGGCTGGCCGCGTTCTCGTTCATCACGCCAGACCTCACTCACGACATGCACGACGGAACGATCGCGCAAGGCGACCGATGGTTGCGCTCCAAGCTGCCGCTGATCCTGGGCTCGAGCGCGTATCGCCGCGGCACGCTGGTGGTGGTCATCACATGGGACGAGGGAGAGGGGGGCTCCTCGGACGACTGTGCCACCAATACCCGCGACGTGGGATGCCACGTGGCCACGATCGTGGTCAGCCCCAGCACGCGCCCCGGCACGCGATCGGCGAAGCTGTTCAACCACTATTCGCTGCTCGGCAGCACCGAGCGTCTGCTCGGGACTGGGCCGCTCGGCGCCGCCGCTTCCGCTGCCAGCATGATCGCGGCGTTCAACCTGTAAGCGGCGATGGCCACCTGGGATGACGTGCGGCGGATCGCGCTGGCGCTGCCCGAGAGCAGCGAGCGTGTCTCGCGCGGGCTCGCGCAGTGGCGCGTAAAGGACAAGCTGTTCGTGTGGGAGCGTCCGCTGCGGCGAAGGGAAATCGACAGCCTGGGCGGCGCGGCCCCCGACGGGCCGATCGTGGCTGCCCGCGTCGAGCACCTCGGGGCAAAGGAGGCCCTGCTCGCCGACGATCCGGACGTCTACTTCACCACCGCGCACTTCGACGGCTACCCGGCGATCCTCGCGCGCCTGCAGCGTATCCCGGCCGAGGATCTATACGAGCTCGTCACCGAGGCGTGGCTTGCGCGCGCGCCCGCGCCGCTCGTCAAGGCGTTCCTGAAGCAGCCGCTGTGAGGCCGTCGAGCATCGCCCGCGCGTGGGCTATGCGCCGCTGAAGGAAGGCTCGCGCTTCTCCACGAACGCCGCTGCGCCCTCGAGGAAATCCTTCGTGCGTCCGAGCGCGTGCTGCAGCTCGGCCTCGAGGTCAAGCTGGGCGTCCAGGTCGCCGTACAGGAAGTTGTTCAGCGCCTGCTTGGAGCTCGCATAGGAGCGGGTGGGGCCGGCCGCCAGCCGCCGTACGAGCTCCTCCGCCTCGGGCATCAGCCGTTCGTCGGGGTGCACCCAGTTGACCAGGCCCCATTCGAGCGCCTGTGGCGCGGGCACGCGCTCGCCCAGCAGGGCCATCTGGAAGGCCCTCGCCTTGCCGACGGCGGGAGGCACCAGCGCCGTCGAGCCGCCATCGGGCATCAGGCCGACGTTCACGAACGCCAGTCCGAAGAAGGCCGTCTCGGCCGCCATCACGAGGTCGCACGCGAGCGCGAGCGAGCAGCCGATGCCCACCGCCGGTCCGTTGACGGCAGCGACCACGGGCTTTGGCAGGCGGCGGATGCCGGCGATCGCCGGGTGGTAGATCTCGTGCAGCTCCTTTCTGATGTCGGGCATGCCGTCCTCGGCCGGATCGAACCCCGCCTTCAAGTCCGCGCCCGAGGAGAAGCCGCGACCCGCGCCGGTGATCAGCAGCGCTCGCACGGACGCGTGCGCCGCCTCGCCCTCGACCGCCTGCTTCAGCTCGCGGCCGAACTGCGCGGTCCAGGCGTTCAGCGTCCGGGGACGGTTGAGCGTCAGCCGCCCCACCGCCCCAGACTGCTCCCAGATGATCGTCTCGTAGCTCACTTGTGCAGCTCCTTTCCGGCATGCCGCGCTCACGAGCCCGGCTCTCGCCCGCCCGAGGTTTGGGCGCGGCCCGTCGGCGTGCCAGGACGTTACACGGCCGCAGCCGGCACGTGCGGGCGGCGATCGTCAGTCAGCGGGAAAGCGCCCCGCCCACGGCTCGAGCTGCACGCGCGCCGTGTTGATCACGTACGCGATCGTGCGGTACCAGCCGGCCGTCACCACCAGCTCCACGATCTGCGCCGGGCCGAAGTGGCCCCCGAGCTCGGCGAACAGCTCCTCGGAGACCCCGCTGCGATCATGCAGCTCATCGGCCAGCCGGAACACGGCCCGCTCGAGCGGTGACCACACCCGATCGGCGGCGTCTCCGCGGGCTGTCGAGTCGAGCTGCTGCTCGCTCAGGCCAGCCGCGCCGCCGAAGGCGACGGCGTGCACCCCCCACTCGTACTCGGCGCCACACAGCGCGCACGTGCGCAGGATCATCACCTCGCGCAGATGCGGCTCGACCGTGCCATGGGCAAGTATCCCGGCGCCCAGCGGGCGCATCCTCGCGGCGAGCTCGGGGTGCACGGCGAGCGTGCGAAACAGCCGCAGCGGCTCTGCGCCGCTGTCCGGCGGCATCCATCGCGCGAGCATCGCGCCGACCTCCTGCGCGTACGGCGGCTCCAGCGGGGCGATGCGGGGCGCTGATTCACGATCGGCCATCGGTATCCTCCACGCTTCGGAAATAGCAGCAGCACTGCACTGTTACCGTACCGCTTCGCAAAGAGAAGCACAAGTGTGACCGACCCCCCACGACCCGGCTACCCAGTTCGCGGCTCCCAGCACGGCCGCCCGATCATGGCGCTGCTCGACCTGCTCGGGCGCCGGTGGGTGCTGCGCATCGTCTGGGAGCTGCGCGAGGGGCCGCTCACGTTTCGCGAGCTGCAGCTCCGCTGCGGCTCGATGAGCTCGTCGGTGCTCAACCAGCGCCTCGCCGAGCTGCGCCTTGCCGGCGCCACCGAGCACGCCGCCAGCGGCTATCGGCTCACCGCCGAGGGGCGCCGGCTGCTCGAGCTGTACCCGCCCTTGCAGGCCTGGGCCGAGCGCTGGGCGGCGCGCGAGCGAAAGGCCGCGGCCGCCGCTGAGGCTGCCGCCGATCGCGACCGCTAGCGGCGCGCTCAGCCCCCGCCGCCGGCGATGGCCGTCAAGGCCAGCATCTCGTACGCGACGTTGGCTGCCAGCAGGGCCGTGATCTGGCCGGGAGCGTCATAAGGCGGGCTGACCTCGACGACGTCAAAGCCCACCACGCGCACACCCGCCAGCGCGCGCAGCAGGTCGATGAGCTCGCCCGAGGACAGTCCTCCCACCTCGGGCGTGCCGGTGCCCGGTGCGGCCGAGGGATCGGCGACGTCGATGTCCACGCCCACGAACACGGGCCCCGCCGCGGTGCGCTCGCGGACGCGGGCGGCGAACGCCGAGGGCGGGCTGCGGCGCAGCTCCTCGATCGGCACCAGCTCGAGGCCGAGCGCGCGCGCCTGCTCGAGGTCCTCGGCCGCGTACAGCGGTCCCCTGATGCCCGCGATCAGCGAGCGCCGCGGGTCGAGCAGGCCCTCCTCGACCGCGCGGCGGATGACCGTGCCGTGGAACAGCCGCTCCCCGTAGTAGTCCTCCCACGTATCGGCGTGGGCGTCCAGCAGCACCAGCGCGACCGGGCCGTGCGCGCCCGCCTGCGCGCGCAGCTCGCCGAGCGCGACCGAGTGATCGCCGCCGAGCACCAGCGGGACCGCTCCCGACGCGCACAGCGGGGCCAGCGCGGCGGCCACCTGCTCGCTCGAGCGCTGCGCGTTGCCCGGCGTGATGGCCACGTCGCCGGCGTCGAGCACCGCGCCCGAGCCGAGCACGTCCACGCCGTGGACGGGATGCCATCCGCGCAGCAGCACGGACGCCCCGCGGATCGCCTCGGGGCCGAAGCGCGCCCCCGGGCGCCAGCTGGTCGCGGTGTCGAACGGCACCCCCACGATCGCCGCGCGGGCGCCCACGGCGTTGGCCCGCGCCAGCGCAACGTGATCGAGCCCGGCAAACGTGCGCACGCCCGTGTACCGGGGAGCCTCGCGCGCGTCGCTCATCGCCGATCGCTCATGCCTGCTCGGCCACCACGCGCACGCTGCGCAGCAGGCGGTCGCTCGCACCGCGCACGCTTCCGCCCTGCTCCAGGGTGTGCTGGACATAGGCCAGCGTCTCGGCCGTGAGCCGCTCGCCGGGCAGCACGTTGGGTATCCCCGGCGGGTAGGTCGCCAGCGACTCGGCGGCGATGCGACCAGCCGCGTCGGGCGCCGCAACCACCTCCTGCGCGCCGAGGAATGCCTCGCGCGGTGTGAGCGCGAGCTCTCCCCAGGGTGGCGGCGCTGCGAAGCTCGCGCGGCCCCCGTGCGGGTCAAGGCCCACGTCCGCGACCGCGGCCTGCAGCGCGCGCACGAGCCGCCGCGCCTCCGGAAGCCCGCGCTCGCCCATGCCGAACACGGCCACGATCACGTTCTGACCGTACAGCTCCATGTTGATGTCGCCGATCTGCCGTAACCGCGGAGCCAGCTCGTAGCCGCTCGCGGCCACCCCGCGCACGTCCACCGCCAGGCGCAGCGGGTCATACGCGAACACGCCGGGCCGGCCGGCGAGGCGCTCGTCGAGCACGTCCAGTCCGTCGATCGCCCGGATCTCGGCGCGCGTTCGCGCGAGCAGGGCGATCGTGCGCCCGAGCAGCGCGCGCCCGTGCGTCGCCGCCTGGCGGCGGGCGGCGTCAAGCGAGCCCGTGAGCAGCGAGCTGGGACTGGTCGATTCGGTCAGCGTCACGGCTCGGTCGACCGCGTCTACTTCGATGCGGGCCGGGCTCGTGGGGCCGAGGTGCAACATCGCCGACTGCGTGAGGCTGCCGACGATCTTGTGCGTGCTCGAGATCACCAGGTCCGCGCCCGCCGCCAGCGCGTGCTCGGGCAGCTCCTCGTGGAAGGCCAGGTGCGCGCCCCACGCCTCGTCGACGATCAGCGGCACGTCGTGGCGGTGGGCGACCGCGGCGAGCGCGCGCACGTCGGCGACGGCGCCGAAGTACGTCGGCGAGACCACCCACGCGCCGACCGCTGCGGGCGTCGCCGCCAGGGCCCGCTCGAGCGCATCGGCGCTCAGGCAGTGGGCGATGCCGAGCTCCGGATCGACCTCCGGCGCGGCGAAGGTCGGCCGCAGCCCCGACAGCACGAGCGCGTCGATCGTGCTCGAGTGCACGTTGCGCTGCAGCACCACCTCGCGGCCGTGGTGGGCCAGCGCGAGCCCGGCCGCGATGTTTCCCTGCGAGGCGCCGTTGATGAGAAACCACGTGCGCTGGGCGCCCCACGCCTGCGCCGCGAGCCGCTGCGCCTGCTCGAACGGCGTGGGCGCGGGCCCGAGGTCGATCCCGTGGGTGAGCGCCGGGATGTCGAGCGCGAGCGCCGGCCCGCCGAGCGCCCTGAGCAGCTCCGCGTCGGCGCCCAGCCCGCCCTTGTGCCCGGGCACGTGCAGGCGCGCCGGATCGCGCGCAGCGTACTCGCGCAGGGCGTCGAGGTAGGGAGTCTTGTCCTGGCCGCTGCTCACGCCGCTCAGCAGGCTAGACGCCGGCGCCGGCAGGGGCCCCTTGAAAGAAGTTTTGGCATGCCATATCCTATTGTCATGACCGCCAAGGAATCGCTGCGCTCGCCCGCGGTCGAGGACTACGCCAAGGCGATCTTCTCGCTCCAGGCCCGTGCGGCGACGCCGGTCTCGACCAATGCCCTGGCCGAGCGGCTCGGCATCACCCCGGGCTCGGTGTCGGCGATGCTGAGGAAGCTCGACGAGCTCGGCCTGATCACGCACATCCCCTATCGCGGCGTGCGCCTGACCACCGCCGGGCGGCGGCTGGCGCTGGAGGTGATCCGCCATCACCGGCTGCTCGAGAGCTTCCTCGCGGAGTCGCTGGGCATGCCCTGGGATCGCGTGCATGCCGAGGCCGAGGTCCTCGAGCACGTGATCTCGGAGGATCTCGAGCAGCTGATCGCGGACAAGCTCGGCAACCCCACCGTCGATCCCCACGGGGACCCGATCCCGAGCGTGGAGTTCGTGCTCGAAGAGCACCGGACGGTGAGCCTCAACGAGTTGCCGCCGGGCGCCGCGGGGCGGTTCGTACGCGTCTCGGACTCCGATCCCGAGATGCTGCGCTACCTGGTCGAGCAGGGCATCGCGCTGGGCGACCGCTTGGAGGTCGCCGGCCGCCAGCCATTCGATGGCCCGGTGCTCGTGCGCTTTGGCGACCAGGAGCTGCCGATCGGGGGACGGCTGGCGCGCGCGATGCGCATCGAGGTAGAGGCGAGCCAGCCATGACGCCCGTGAGGCCGACCCAGGCACCTGCGCTGGAAGGCGCCGCCGAGGCGGCATCGGTCGCCCTGATCGAGCCCGCCACCTCGATCCCCAGCGTGCTCGAGCAGCATCTCTCCAGAGGTCGGCTGCGTGCCACGCTGGCGATGCTCGGCCCGGCGTTCGTGGCCTCGGTCGCCTACGTCGATCCCGGCAACTTCGCGACGAACATCTCAAGCGGCGCCAAATACGGCTACATGCTGCTGTGGGTGGTGCTCGCCGCGAACCTGATGGCGATGCTGATCCAATACCTCTCGGCGAAGCTGGGCATCGTCACCGACCACGACCTGCCCGAGATGGTGCGCGCGCGCTTCCCCCGCGCGGTCACGTGGGGGATGTGGGTGCAGGCCGAGCTGATCGCGATGTCGACGGACATCGCGGAGTTCCTGGGCGCGGCGCTGGGGCTGAACCTGCTGTTCGGCGTGCCGCTGCTCCCCGCCGGGCTGATCACCGGCGTCGTCGCCTTCGCCATCCTCGAGCTGCAACGTCGCGGCTTTCGCCGCTTCGAGCTCGCCATCGCCGCGCTTCTGGGCATCATCTTCCTCGGCTTCCTGTATGAGACGCTGCGCATCGGCCCCTCGGCACACGGATCGCTGCACGGCCTGATCCCCGGCCTGAACGGCACGGACGCGCTGTACCTGGCCATCGGGATCATCGGAGCGACCGTTATGCCGCACGTCATCTACCTGCACTCGGCCCTGACCAACGGCCGGATATCGTGCCGCGACGACGCTGAGCGGCGCCGTGTGCTGCGCTTCGAGCGTCTGGACGTGGTGATCGCGCTGGGGGTCGCCGGCCTCGTCAACATGGCGATGCTCGCCGTGGCGGCCAAGCTCTTCCACACCGGTGGCGTGAGCGTGGACTCGATCCAGGGCGCCCACGCCCAGTTCGGCAACCTCGTCGGCGGCGGCGCCGCGCTCGCCTTCGCCGTCGCGCTGCTTGCCTCGGGCGCGTCGTCCTCCAGCGTTGGTACCTATGCCGGCCAGGTCGTGATGGCGGGCTTCATCAACGTCAAGATCCCGCTGCTCGTACGCCGCGCCGTGACGATGATGCCGGCGCTGATCATCCTCGCGATCGGCATGAGCCCCACGCACGCGCTCGTGCTCAGCCAGGTCGTGCTGTCCTTCGGCATCCCCTTCGCGCTCGTGCCGCTCGTGATGCTCACCTGCCGGCGCGACGTGATGGGCGTGCACGTCAACAGCCTGCTGACGACGGTCGTCGCGTGGGCGTGCGCCGCCGGCATCAGCGGCCTGAACGTCTTCCTGCTCTACCAGCAGTTCTTCGGCGGCTAGAGCGTCGCGCCGGCCCGCCCGTCTGCCGCCGTGTGGCCGTCGCGCGCGATCAGCGTTTCGCGGCCGGCCTGGGTCCACACCACCTGATCGCGCCCGGGCCCCACGCCCACCAGCGCCACCGGCACGCCGACGTGCTCGGAGACGAACTGCACGTACTCGCGCGCGCCGTCCGGCAGGTCGGCGAGGCTGCGGCACTCGCCCAGGTCCTCACGCCATCCCCGCAGCTCGGTGAGCTGGGCGGAGGTGTGGTGGAGCACCGTCTGGTGGTAGGGGAAGCTGTCGAACACGGCGCCGTCGCCGCCGCAGTAGCTAGTGCACACGTTGATCCGGTCAAGCCCGGACAGCACATCCAGCTTGGTCACGACCAGCGCCGTGAGCGTGTTCAAGCGCGCCGCGTAGCGCAGCGCGACCAGATCGAGCCATCCCGTGCGCCGCGCGCGGCCGGTGGTGGTTCCGAACTCCGCGCCGCGCTCGCGGATCATCTCGCCCATCGCGTCGTGCAGCTCGCTCGGGAACGGCCCCGCGCCCACGCGCGTGGTGTACGCCTTGGCGACGCCCCAGACCTCGTCGATGCTCTTGGGACCCACGCCCGTGCCCACGCAGGCCGCGCCCGACAGCGGGTTGGAGGACGTCACGAATGGATACGTGCCGTGGTCGATGTCAAGCATCGCTCCCTGGGCCCCCTCGAAGATCACCGTCTTGCCGTCGGCGAGCAGGTCCCACATGAGCTTTGCCGTGTCGGCGATGTGCTGCTCCAGGCGGTGGCCGTAGGTGAGGTACTCCTCGGTCATCGTGTGCAGGTCGAGCGCCGGGTCGCGCTCGAACGGTCGCAGCGCTAGCCGCTTCGGCTCCATCGCGGCGACGATCTTCTTCTTGAGGATCTTCTCGTCGAGCAGGTCCTGCACGCGGATGCCGAGCCGCGCCGCCTTGTCGGCGTAGCAGGGGCCGATGCCGCGGCGCGTGGTGCCGATCTGCAGGCTGCCGAGCTTGGCCTCGCCGGCGGAGTCGAGCAGCAGGTGGTAGGGCATGATCAGGTGCGCGTTGGCCGATATGCGCAGGCCGCTCACGTCGATGCGCTGCGCGCGCAGGGCATCGAGCTCGTCGATCAGCACCTTGGGGTCGATCACGACGCCGTTGCCGATCACGCAGCGCTTGCCCGGATACAGGATGCCGGAGGGAATCAGGTGCAGCTTCCACTCGCGCCCGTCGCGCACGATCGTGTGGCCCGCGTTATTGCCGCCCTGAAAGCGCACGACGGCGTCGACCCGCTCGGCGAGCAGGTCAGTGACCTTGCCCTTGCCCTCGTCGCCCCACTGGGCCCCAACGATCACGATTCCCGGCATGCCCAGTGCAGTCTAGGGCCGGCCCGGTGGACCTAGGCGGGGCGAAACTCGCGCCGCCGGTCCTCGCCGTACAGCGGAATCAAATCGCCGCACATCTCCATCAAGCGTGAGACGGTGCGCGGTCCGAGAAGCTCCGACAGTTTGTCCGGCATGAGGTTGCTCGTCGCCACGATGGCGCGCTCGGCCTCGTAGCGGGCGTTGACGATCGAGTACAGCTGCTCGAGCACCCAGTCGGTGCGGTTCTCGGCTCCCAGATCGTCGAGATGCAGCAAATCGACCTCGGTCAGCCGGTCGAGCAGATCGAGCAGGCCCCTCTGCGAGTCGATCGCTTCGCGCAGCAGGTTGAGCAGCCGGGGCAGCGAGTAGATAGCGACCGAGCGGCCCGCCTGCAGCGCGGCTTTGGAGACGAGCATCGCCAGCGTCGTCTTGCCGGTGCCCACGTCGCCCAGGATCCACAGTCCCCTGCCGCGCTCGAGGTTCTCGTCGATGTTCGTTACATAGCGGCGCACCGAGGCGACCTGGTCGGGCGCGCTTCTGGCCAGGTCACTGACCGGCGGGCGATCGAAGGACACGCCCTGGTAGCGGCGCGGGATGCGCCCGGCGAGGCTGCGCGTACGCGCGCCGGCGATGCGCGCGCCGCGGCAGCGGCAGTCGCTGGCCGTGTTGGTCTGCTCGTCGATCAAAAAGCCGCTGCCGTCGCACACGCCGAGCGCGCAGCGCTGCTCGCGCTGGCGCGCCACCGGCGCCAGGAGGCTCAGATCCGCCAGCGCCTCGCCTCGATCCAGGCCATCGGCGTCGACGCTCACTGCGTATAACGCTCGGGCGCGTAGTTCATGAACTTCGGGTACTCCGCGCGGAAGGTGAGCACCACGTCCCCGGTCGCTCCGTTGCGATGCTTGGCGATGATCAGGTCGGCCTCGCCGGGGCGCTCGGAGTTCTCCTTCTCGTAGTACTCGTCGCGGTAGAGGAACATCACCAGGTCTGCGTCCTGCTCCAGGTTGCCGCTCTCGCGCAGGTCAGACAGCATGGGCTTCTTCGGCGAGCGCTGCTCCACCGCGCGGCTCAGCTGCGAGATCGCGATCACCGGCACTTCGAGCTCGCGCGCCAGGATCTTCAGGCCGCGGCTGAGCTCGCCGATCGCGGTCACGCGATTGTCGTAGCGGCTTTCCGTGCGCATCAGCTGCAGGTAGTCGACGATAATCAGGCCCAGTCCCTCCTCGCACTGGCCGTGCAGCCGCCGCGCCTTGGCGCGCACCTCCAGCAGGCCCACGTCGCTCGAGTCGTCCACCCACAGCTGGGCCGCCGCCAGGCGCTGGCTGGCCTTGAGGATCTTCGGCCAGCGCTGCTCGGCCACGCGTCCCTTGCGCAGCTCGTCTCCCTTGATCATCGCCTGCGAGGCGACGAACCGCTGGGCCAGCTCGCTCTCGGCCATCTCGAGCGAGAACAGCGCGACCGGCCGCGGCTGCTCCGGGTGCAGCGCGGCGTTCTCGGCCATGTTGCAGACCAGCGCGCTCTTTCCCATCGCCGGGCGCGCGGCGATGATGATCAGGTTTCCCCGCTGAAAGCCGCCGGTGATCTCGTCCAGCTTGCCGAAGCCCGACGGCGTCCCCGTCAGCGAGGTGCCTTCGCGCGACAGGGAGTGCAGCTTGTCGAGCTCGTCGTGCAGGACGTCCTCGATCGTGCGGAAGTCCTGGTGGCGATCGTCGCGGGCGACCTCGAGCATCGCCCGCTCGGCCTGCTCCACCAGCTCGCGTGGAGCTGCCTGATGGTCGAGCACGCTCTCCTGGATCTCGTACGAGGCCCGCAGCAGGCGCCGCAGCAGCGCGTTCTCGCGCACGATCTGCGCATAGCGGCGGGCGTGCCCGGCGGCGGGCACGATCCCGGTGAGCTCATCGACGCTGGCCGGGCCGCCGACCTGCTCGAGCTTGCCCATCTGGCGCAGGCGGTCGGTGACGGTCAGCACGTCCACCGGCTCGCTCTCGTGATACAGCGCGAGCATCGCCTCGTAGATCGAGCCGTGGTGCCCGCGGTAGAAGTCCTCGGGGCGCAGCCCCTCCTCGATGACGAGCGCGTACAGCGAGCGATCCGACAGCAGGATCGCGCCCAGCACCGACTGCTCGGCCTCGAGGTTGTGCGGCGGCGCGACCACGCCAACCGGCCCGCCCACGCCGCCGTTGGCAGTCGAGGTGGCGCTCATCGGGCGAGTCTAGGCCGGCGCGCGCAGGCGCCGGAGCCGCTCTCCGCTAACTCGGGCTTATTTGTCCCCACGAACACATGTTCGCAGGCGGGGCGGCTACTTCTTTGCCACCACCATCGTCTTGACGGTGGCGGTCACGTTCTCGACCACCTCGACCACGACCATGTACGTGCCGACGTTCTTGATCGGCTCGGGCATGTGCACGTTGCGTCTCTCGATGCGCAGGCCGCGCGCTTCGCGGATCGCCGTGGCGATGTCCTGCGGGGTCACGGAGCCGAACAGGCGGCCGTCGGCGCCGGCCTGCTGGGGGATCGTGAGAACCGTCCGGTTGAGCAGCCTCACGTTCTCCTCGGCCCGTTCCACGGCGTTGCGCGCCGCGCGCTCGGCCGCCTCCTGGCGCTGCCGGACCGCCTCGATCGCTCCCTTGCTCGCGGGCTGCGCGAGCTTGCGCGGCACCAGATAGTTGCGCAGGTAGCCCTTGGAGACGTCGACCACGCTGCCGCGGGCACCGAGCTCCTCCACGTCCTGCAGGAGAATCGCCTCGGGCATCGCCGCGCCTACCGGCCGCGGTCGCGGTCGCCGCGTTCGCGGCGCGGGCTATCGTCGCGGCCGCCCTCGTTGACGTAGGGCAGCAGTGCCAGCTCGCGCGCGCGCTTGACCGCGCGCGCGATCTGCACCTGGTGGCGGCGACAGGAGCCGGTGATGCGGCGCGAGCGGATCTTGCCCTTCTCGGAGACGAACTTCCGCAGCGAGGCCACGTCCTTGTAGTCGACCTGCTCCACCTTGTCGCGGCAGTGCTGGCACGGCTTGCGGCGTCCGCTGCCGGGGCCGCCGCGCTTGTCACGCCTCCGGATGGGCTTGCCGCGAGCGCGCGCTTTGGCCATCAGCGGCCTGCCTGGCCGCCGCGGCCACGATCGGGATGAGCAACTGAAGTGAAGGGCAACAGACCTCGCAGTGGTTGGCTAGAACGGAATGTCGTCGTCGCCACTTGCGGCGACCGGTGCGGGCTGGAAGTCGCCTTCGTCGATCGGCGCCTCCCCTCCCGTCGCAGCCCCGCTGCCCGCTTGGTCGCCGGCGAGCGACGCGCCGGCGACCGGCGCTTCCTCGCGCGAGCCCAGGAACTGCACCGAGTCGGCGATGATATCGGTTGCCTGGCGTTTGCTGCCGTCCTGGGCTTCCCACTCGCGCCACTCGAGCCGCCCGTCGATCGCCACCGGCCTTCCCTTCGACAGATACCGGGCCACGTTCTCGCCCTGGGCGCCCCAAACGGTGACGTTGAAGTAGTTGGGCTTGTCCTCCCATTCGCCCGTGCTGGCGTTCTTGCGGCGGGTGTTGCAGGCGATGCGCATGCTGCACACCGACATGCCGCTCGGCAGCGAACGCAGCTCGGGGTCGGCGGTGAGGTTGCCCGTCATTACGACCCGGTTGATGTTCGTGGCGGCCACGGCTGTTCTTCCTTTCGGCTGGTTGCTCGCGCGCTGTAGCGAGGCGCGCGGTGCTCGAGTGAGAGCCTCGAGTCTAGAGATGCCCGCGGCCGCCGCCGCGGCGGGGCGCCTCCTAAAAAACGCTAATTGCGCTGTCCCCGGCGCCAGGAGGTGCCGAACACCTCATCCCAATATGGCGCGCTGATGCCGAAGCCGCGCGTCTCATCCTGGAAATGGTGGCGCATGTGACGCTCCCTCAGCACCCTTCCCATGCGCCCGCGCGGGCGGAAGTGGTGCAGGTAGTAGTGCGTCATGTCATACGCGAGATAGCCGGTGAAGAACCCCGCGCCGACACCGGGCCCGTAGCTTGAGCCGAAGGTCGCATACAGCAGCGCGAACAGCAGCGCGCCGAGCGGCACGCTCACCGCCGGCGGCATCACCAGCCGCAGCGGGTCGTTGGGGTGGTCGTGGTGCACACCATGGATGATCCAGTGCAGTCGCGCTCCCAGTCCCCGCTCGGGCTCGAAGTGGAACACCAGCCGGTGCAGCCAGTACTCAAACAGCGTCCACAGGGCGTAACCGCCCGCGGCCAGGCCCACCAAGACCGCCACGCTCTGCTTGGAGAGCGCCCATGCCGCCAGGGCGACGATCGCCGGCGTGAAGATGATCACCGGCACGATGGGGTGCACGCGCGAGAGCGCGTCCAGCAGCCGCGACTCGAACATGGGCGGCGACGCGCGCAGCACGTCGCCGCGCGTCTGCGAATGCTCGCTCATCTCCTCTGCCCAGCTCATGAGCCGATCTTAGTACCCTGCGAGCGCGCGGGTAAGGGCTGCAAGCGACCGCCGGCGAGGGGCCGCGGGTGCGCGTCAGGAGGTGGTGTCCGAGCTCGCCTCTGCCGCTCCGGGAGCGGCCTGCGACTCGCCAGCGCCGTCCGCGGCGAGGCCCGGCGAAGCGGCCGGCGCTTGAGCGGCCGGCTGTTGAGCGGTCGGCTCGGGCGCCGCGTGGCGCGAGGGCGCGATCGCGGCCGGCGCGTCCGGCGTCTCGGGCACGCCCGGCTTCAGCTTGACGATGCGAAAGCGCAGCACCTCGTCGGCGATGCGCAGCGAGCGATCGAGCGTGCGCAGCAGCTCCGGCGTGCCAGCGTGGAACTGCAGCAGGTGATACTCGGCCACCTCGCGGCGATCGATCGCGTATGCCAGCGTGCGGTTGCCCCACTCAGCGTGGCGCAGGAGCTCGCCCTGCGCCTCGATCGCGGCGCGGGCCTCGGCCAGCGGCCGCGCGCGGGCCTCATCCTGGGCCTGCGGGTCGAGCAGCATGACCAGGTCGTAGGTAGGTGCCGGTTGCGCCATGTCGAATCGGCGGGACAGGTTAGCGGCTGCGGCCCTTCGCCCGTATGTCAGCCAGCTGCTCGTCGATCCAGTCGCCCGGGTCGCGCGAGGTGACGATCTGGGCGAGCCCTTCCGCACGGCGCCGGCGCTCGCGCGGCGGCATCGTCAGCGCCGCGTAGATCGAGTTGGCCAGCTCCTGGATGTCGAACGGGTTGACCGACAGCGCGTACTCGCCGAGCTCCTCGTGCGCGCCGGTGTTCTCGGACAGGATCGACACGCCCTCGCGCTCGTTGACGATCGGCCCCTCCTTGGCGACGAGGTTCATGCCATCGAACATGGCGTTGACCAGCAGCACGTCGTAGTGCTTGTAGGCGGCCATCGCCTCGTCGAGGTCGTCGCGCAGCTTGAGCTGTATCGGCATCCAATCTGGTGTGCCGTGCCGGTGGTTGACGACCGCCACCAGCGCCTCGATGCGCTCCAGGTACTCCGCGTACTGGGGCACGTCCGTTCGCGACGGCATCAGCTGCGCCAGGAACGTCACCCGCTCTGAGAACTCGGGGTGCTGCGCGAGGAAGAGGTCGAAAGCCGAGAACCCGCGCAGCACGTTCTTGCTCAGGTCGGCGCGGTCGACGCGCAGGATCAAAAAGTCGCGCCGGCGCTGCAAGAGCTCGCGCTCGAAGGCCTCCACGCGCGCGCTCTGGGCGATCTGGCGGGTGGCCCGGTGGTCGATCGCAAGCGGGTAGGCCCGGACCCACACCTCGCGGTCCTCGAGGCGCACGAGGCCGTGCCCGAAATCCACCTCCAGGTTCATCAGGTCGCGGCAGCACTGCAGGAAGTTCTGCCTGTATGAGCGCGTGTGAAAGCCGATGATGTCATTGGCCAACAGGCCGCCGAAGATCTCCTCGCGTATCCGCGTCGGCAGCACCCGCCAGGAGTCGGACTGGGTCCAGGGGATGTGCACGAAGTGGTGCAGGAACACGTCCGGCCGCGCGCGGCGGACGAGGTCGGGCAGCGTGTAGAGGTGGTAGTCGTGCACCATCACCACCGGTTCGGAGCTGCCCTCGAGCTCCTCCAGCACCGCCCGGGCGAGGTCCTCGTTGACGACGTTGTAGCCGAACTCGAATGCCTCGATCTCTTCGCGGCGGATGTCGGGGGCGTTGGAGAGGTCCCACAGGTAGTGCTGGATGAACCACAGCAGCGGGTTGGCGACCACGTTGTAGAAGCGGTCGTAGGCCGCCGCGTCGCTCACCACCAGCCGCACCTGGAAGTCCTGCCCCGACGGCGAGCGCACGGTGAACGAGCGTTCGCCGTTGCGCCGGGAGGCCTCGGCGTCGTGCTCGCTCATCGCCGAAGCGATCCAGATCGCGTGGCGATGCGAGGCCAGCCCGGTGAGCGCGGTCACTACCCCGCCCGAGCCGCGCTGTACCTCGCCGGCGGCGTCGAAGGTGACCGGGCCGCGGTTGCTCACCAGCACGAGCGGAACCTGCTGCGAGCCCGCGCCCTGCGGCGATGCGTCCAGCTGCTGCTCGCTCGTGGCGCCCACGCTGGCTTAGCCCATGCTCACGCTTCGTCCAGCTCGTGGAAGATGAGCAGATAGTCGCGCAGGTAGCGCGGCATCAGAAAGTGCGCGCGCACGTGCTCCTTGCCGCGGCGGCCGAGGAACTTGCCCAGGGCGGGGTCTTTGAGCACGTCCAGCGCGCGCTCGGCGCACTGCTGGGGGCTCGAGACCAGAAACCCGGTGACCGCGTCCTCGATCTGCAGCGGTATGCCGCCCACGTTCCCGCCGATGAACGGGCGCGCCTTCCAGATCGCCTCCGCCACCGTCAGCCCGAAGCCCTCGCGGGTGGACTTCTGCACCATCACGTCGGAGTGTGACTGGAACGCATTGACCTCGATCGCGCCGACGTTGTTGAAGTTGTTGAGGATGTGGATGTCCGGGTCGCCGTCCGCGTGGGCGATGGTCGCGTTGAAGTAGTCCCACCCCTCGGGATCGTCGCTGGCCATCGAGCCGACCAGCGCGAGCTGCACCTCTGGGAGCTTTTGCTTGACGACTCGGTAGGCGTCGATCACCCCGAGCGGATCCTTCCAGGGATCGAAGCGCGAAACCTGGCACATCAGCGGTCGGTCCACGTCGATCCCGAATTGCCCGCACACGAACGCGGCATCCTCCGGCGACAGTGCCATGTTCTTCGGCGTCAGCGGGTCGATCGCGGGCGGCACCACGTGAACCCTGCCGGTCATGCCCGCGGGCACGAACTCGCGCATGTGAAACAGCGCCTCCGGATAGTGCTTGATGTGCGGCAGCAGGCGGGCGATCGTGCGCTCGTTGGGCGTCGAGAGGTCGATGTGGCAGCGCCACAGCCAGCCCTTGGCCTTCTCGGGGACGAGTTCGTACAGCGCCGCCGGCTGCGGGTCGTGGATCAGGCACACGTCCCAGCCGGCCGACAGCTCGCGAGCGTTCATCTCGTTGTACTGCCGCCACGCCGCCCACTGCTCCTCGTCGAGGTCCTGCGGTGCGCCCTGCAGCGCGTTGTGCATCAGCTTGGTGGCGTTGAAGAACTCCTCGCGGCCGTAGATCACCTGCCACTCGCAGTCGAGCCCCACGTCGCGCATCAGCGGAACGAGCGCGTACAGGATCTCCGACACGCCCCCGCCGAACGCCGTGGCCGAGATGTGGACCACGCGGCGGTCCTTGAGCGGCTCCGCCAGCTCGCGGATTTCGGCGATCAGCTCGCGCCCGCAAATGTGCGTGTAGTCGGCGAGCGACTTGCTGGCAACTGCGACGGGCTGAAGCACGCGGCCGCACGATATATGACGGCGGATGCGTGTTTGGCGGGCGCCGCGGCTGCGCGCTAACTATCTTCTGCGAGGTGCTGAGCGGGCGCCTGTACCGTGCGGCCTTGCTGCCGATCCCCTTCGCTCTCGCGATCGCGGCCCTGTCGTTCGCCTCGCGACCGCAGCCGCTCACCTCCTCGCTGGCTCCGGACGCGTTCGAAGGCGCGCGCGCGTTTGCCGAAATGAACACGCTTGCCAGGGAATACCCGCACAGGCGCCCCGGCAGCCGCGGCGACCGCCTGCTGGCGGCGCACGTGGCACGCGATCTGGAAGGCCTGGGGGGCACTGCGGGGGGCGGCTTCACCGTGCGCAAGCGCAGCTTCAGCGCGCAGACGATCGACGGCCAGCGCACGCTGAGGACCGTGATCGCACTGCGGCCCGGTGCCACCAACGCGGCCCCGGTCGCGATCCTCGCCCATCGCGACGCGGCCGGCCCGAGCGCGCGCGCCGAGCTGTCGGGCACCGCCGCGCTGCTGGAGCTCGCGCGCGTGTTCGCGGCGCGCGAGACCCAGCGCACGATCGTGCTGGTGTCGACGAGCGGAGGCAGCGGCGGCGACGCCGGCGCGGCGGAGTTCGCCGCCCATGAAGGCGCGTCGTTTGACGCCGCGATCGTGCTCGGCGACGTCGCCGCGGCGCGCACGCGCGAGCCGCTGGTGGTGCCGTACTCGGACGGACTGGGCTCGGCGCCGCTATCCCTGCAGCGGACGGTTGGCGACGCGATCGCGCGGGAGACTGGCCCGCGGCCGGCGGCGCCGAGCGTGCTGGGGCAGATCGCGCATCTCGCCTTTCCCTTCACGGTGGGCGAACAGGGCCCGCTCAACGAGGGCGGCGTGCCCGCCGTGCTGATCCAGGCGTCGGGCGAACGCGGCCCGGCGGCGAGCGAGGCGGTGAGCGAGGAACGGCTCGAAGGCCTCGGGCGCGCCGCGCTGAGCGCGGTGGACGCCCTGGACCGCGCACGCAGCATCCCGCGGCGCGCGCAGACGGGCCTGCAGCTTCAGCACAAGACGTTCCCCGCCTGGGCGCTGCGCCTGCTGCTCGCCGCACTGCTGGCGGCGCCGCTGATCGTCGCCATCGACGGGCTGGCGCGGGTGCGGCGTCGTGGCCTGGGCGCGGGGCGCTGGACGCTGTGGACGCTCGCGTGCGGGCTGCCGTTCTTGGCGTGCGCGCTGTTCGCTCGCCTGCTCGGGGCTTCGGGGGTTTTGGGCGTGGCGCCCGCCACCCCGCTCCCGCCGTCCGGGCTGCATCTCGGCGGAGCCGCCCTGAGCGGCGTCGCGGCCGTCGCGCTGGTGCTCGCGCTGGCCTGGCTGATGTGGCCGATGCTGGTCCGGCGGCTGGGCCTGACGGCAGCACCCCACCCCGAGGCGGCCGGCGTGACGACGCTGCTCGCGCTGCTCGTCGTGGCCGTGCTGGCGTGGGCCATAAACCCGTTCGCCGCGCTGCTCCTGCTGCCGGCCGCGCACCTGTGGCTGCTGGTGGTGTCTCCCGAGCTGCGCCCGCGCCGGGCGGGCGCCTTGGCGCTGATCGGACTCGGGTTGCTGCCGCTGGCGGTGGTGACCGCCTTCTATGTGCGCGAGCTCGGGTTGGGCCCGGGGCAGCTCGCCTGGTCGGCGGTGCTGCTCCTCGCCGGCGGACACATCGGGATCGCCGGGTCGCTGCTGTGGAGCATCGTGTTCGGCTGCGCCGCCGGCATGACCCTGGTGGCGCTGCGGACGCCTCCGTCGGCTCGGGCGCCCGAGCCCGACGAAGGCATGGAGATCACGATTCGCGGCCCGCTCGGATACGCCGGCCCCGGCTCGCTTGGCGGGACGGAGTCCGCTCTGCGACGATGATGGGGCTGTGTCACGGATGCTCAGCACGCTCAGGCGACCCGCGCGCGAGGCGAGCGCGACCGACATCGCCGCACGCGCAACGGACGCCGCCATGGTCGCCGCCGATGCTGCAATAAGGGCCGCCGACGCCGCGATCAAGGCGGCCGAGGCTGCCGTCCGCCTGGTCGACGAGCATGAGGGGGAGGTCATTGTGCTGCAGCCCGCACCGAGGCCAGCGGCCGGCCATCAGTTGGGGTCCGGGCTAGTGCCGCCTGCGTCGACCGGTGGTCCGTTCGCGGAGACGACACGGCCGTGGAGATTGGCGCCGGTGCGCGGGCTGGCGATCCTGTTGATCCTCCTCGGCACGCTCGCCGTGACCGACGCGGTGGTCACACTGGTGTGGCAGGAGCCGGTCTCGGCGCTGTACGCGAAGCTGCGCCAGGACCATCTGAGCGGCGCCCTGAAGAAGGAGGAACGCGCGCTCCCCACGCCCGCCGAGCGGCGGGCGCTGGCGGGCCTCACCAGCGAACGCGCACGCATCGCCTTCCTCGCCTCCGCCCTGCGGCGGCGCGCCCGCGATGGCAGTCCGGTGGGCCGCATCCGCATCCCGCGCATCGGCATCAGCTTCGTGGTCGTCAACGGCACCAGCACCTCTGCGCTCGAGAGCGGTCCGGGGATCTACCCCGCAACGGCCTTCCCGGGGCTCGGAGGCACGACTGCGATCGCCGGGCACCGGACCACGTATCTGGCGCCCTTCCGCCACATCGACGAGCTGCGACCCGGCGACCGGATCATGCTGGATATGCCGTACGCGCGCTTGACCTACGTCGTCACGGGCAGGACCGTGGTGGCGCCCTCCGACGTGCGCGCGGCGGTCGCCTACCTCGGCTACCCACGGCTGGTGCTGTCGGCCTGCACGCCGCTGTTCAGCGCGGCCAAACGCGTGCTGGTGTTCGCCGGGCTGCAGCGAGCCTCGCTCGTGGAACGCGGACGCGTGCTGCCCGGCCGCGGTGCGCGGGCGGCCGCCGCCAAGCGCGCGCCCGTGGTCACCAACGGTGCTCGAAGCCGCGCTCCGCGACCGGCTGGCCGCGCTCGTCCAGCAGCGTGACGCCGGGCGGACCCTCGACCACCTCGCCGATCCAGCTGACAGCAGCGCCCCCCACCCGGGCAACCGCGTCCTGCACCCGCGCGCGAGCCGCGGGGGGCGCGCAGAAGCACAGCTCGTAGTCTTCACCTGCGCCCACGGCGAGCTGCCAGGGCGCCAGGCCCAGCTCCGCGCCGATCTCCGCGACGCCCGCCTCCAGGGGCAGGGCGGCGAGCTCCACGCGCACGCACGCGCCGCTGCAGTCGCCGATGTGCCCGGCGTCGGTGGCCAGACCGTCCGAGAGGTCGATCATCGCGCGCACGCCCGCGGCCGCCAGCGCGCGGCCCTCGGCCAGTCGCGGCGAGGGCTCGCGCGCGCGCGCCAGCGCAAGCTCCCGTCCCGGCGCGCGCCGGGCGCGCCCCTCGAGCACGGCGAGGCCGGCACCCGCGCCGCCGAGGCGCCCGGTCACGCCTACGAGGTCGCCGGTACGCGCGCCATCGCGCCCCACCAGCCGCTCGCTGTCCTCGCTCCAGCCCACTGCCGTGACGGACACGGTCAGCGCCGGCGCGGCGATCACGTCGCCGCCCGCGATCGTCGTGCCGGTGGCGGCCGCCAGCGCCCGCGCTCCGCGTACGAGCTCCAGCGCTTGGCGCTCGCCGAAGCCCGCCGGCAGGCCGAGCACGAGATACGCCTCGCCCGGGTCGGCGCCCATCGCGGCGAGGTCGGACAGCGCGCCGGCGAGCGCCCGGCGCCCCACCTGTGCGGGCGTGGACCAGCCTGGACGCAGGCGGAAGTGCACCCCCTCGACCATCGCGTCGACCGACACCACGCACACTGGCCGCGCGCGCACGACAGACGCATCGTCGCCGATCGCCCGCAGCACGCGCGGATCCCGGGCCGGCTGCTCGGCGCGGGCGCGCTCGGAGGGCAGTGTCGCTTCTGAGGCGCTGCCGCTCAACTCGGCGGCGATCGACTCGATGAGGGAGCGCTCAGCTATGCCGCGGCTCAGCGATGGCGGTAGACGATCCGCGCGCGGTCCAGGTCATACGGGGACAGCTCGCAGCGCACGCGGTCGCCGGGCAGGATGCGGATGCGAAAGCGCCGCATCTTGCCCGCCACGTGGCCGAGGACGATGTGATCGTTGTCGAGCTTCACTCGGAACATGGCGTTGGGCAGCGCCTCGATCACCTCGCCCTCGAATTCAACCTTGTCCTCCTTTGCCACGTCACGCATCCCATCCGGGCCGCGCAAGCGCGACGACCCTAACTTCGATATCAACTCTCAAACTACCAGCGCATCGCACGAGGAGGGTGTCGAGCCGCCTGCGCCGCGGCGCGACTGCTCATCCGCCGGCGCCCCCCGTCTTGCCCACGCCCCGACCCTTACCGTGCGGCTTGGGCGGGGGTGCGCCCGGCGCCTGCCCCGGCGCGCCGGGTGCGGCCTGCGGCGGCGTGGTGCGGCCTTCGCCCCGTGCGTGTCCGCTCCGATGCCGGGGTGGCGCGGCGTGATGGGAGGGCACGCGCGGTTCCGGTTCGCTGACCGGGGCCGCTTCGCCGAAGCCGGCTTCACCGCCGCCGGTGGTGGCGTACTTGCCGAAGAAGGGCTTGTATGAGACGGCTTCCTTGGCGGCACGGAAGGGCACGCAGCTCTTGCCTGCGGTGACCGCGGACATGTATGCGTGCCAGATTTCCGCCGGCAGGTAGCCGCCCTGCTGCGGCTCGCCGTGCACGTCGGTCATCGCCAAGCGCTTGTTCGGATAGCCCATCCACACGACCGTCGAGTAGTTCGGCGTGTAGCCGTCGAGCCACGCGTCGGCGAGTTCGCTGGTCGTGCCGGTCTTGGCGGCCGTGGGGCAGGTGATCGCAGAGCGCGTGGCGGTGCCGCTCTGCACGTTCTGTTCGAGGATGTGCGTCTCCTCGGCGGTGATGCCTTCGCTCAGGACCTTCACGCGATGCGGTTTGCCCCAGTTGCCATCGACGCGTCCGTCGGCGAACACGACCTTCGTGATCGCGATCGGGGTGTTGCGCCAGCCGCCGTCGGCGAGCGTGGCGAACACATTGGCCATCTCCAGCGGCGTGACACCCAGCGTCAGCCCTCCCAGCGCCTCCGCGGCGTAGCTGTGAAGCGGGCTGACGACTCCCATCTTGCGTGCCATTTCGGTGATCGTCGACTCGCCGAGGTCGGCCGCGAGCTGCGCATACACGGTGTTGTCGGAGTGCAGGGTGGCGGTGACGAGGCTCATCTCCTGGTCCAGCGAGCTGCCCTCGAAGGTCTTCACTTCGTAGCCCGGATAGGCCGGGAGCCACCCCGGCTCCAGGGTGTGTGAGAGGTAGAAGGTGCTGTTGGGGTCGACACCCCGCGAGAGCGCATCGGCGAGAACGATCGCCTTGAAGGTCGATCCCGGCTGGCGGTGGCCTTGGGAGGCGAGGTTGTACTGCGAGCGGTCATAGCTCTGCGACTCGGCCATCGCCTCGATGCCACCGTTGGCGGGGTTCAGGGTGACGATGGCCGCAGCGGGGTCTTCGGGTTGATTGAGCACTTCCGCGATCGCCTTGCGCGCCTGGCGCTGCATGTTCAGGTCGATCGTCGTGTACACCCTCAGGCCCCCGTGTTCGACCGTGCGCTTGCCGTAGCGGTCGATCAGCTGCTGGCGTACGTATTCGAAGAAGAAGTTCTCCTTGCGCTGTGAGTAGTAGTAGCCGCGCTTGACTTCCAACGGCGCCGCCTCCGCGGCCGCGGCCTGCGCGGCGCTGATGTAATGCAGGGCGAGCATCTTCTCGAGCACCTCGTTACGTCGCACCCGGGCGCCGTGCGGGTCGCGAAACGGGTTGTACTGCGAGGGGGCCTGCGGCAAGCCGGCAAGCAGCGCGGACTGCTGGAGATTCAGCTGGCTGGCCGGTTTGTCGAAGAATATGCGCGCCGCGGCCTGAACTCCGATGGCGGTCTGGCCGCCGACGGTGCCATAGGGAACGCTGTTCAGGTAACTGGTGAGGATCGAGTTCTTGCTGTGGTGTTTCTCGTACTCGAGCGCGAGCTTGGCCTCGATGATCTTCTGCCGGATGGTGCGCCGGTCGTCGCCCAGATACAGATTGCGGATGAGCTGCATCGTTATCGTCGAGCCACCCTGCAGCACGGCGCCGTGGGTGATGTCCTTGACGGCTGCGCGGAACAGGCCCGTGACATCGACGCCGTTGTTGTTGTAAAAACGCTGGTCCTCGATCGCCACGGTGGCGTTTCGCAGATCCGGTGTGATCTGCTGCCAGGACACCGGGCTGCGCAGCTCGTCCGACTGGATGTAGCCAAGCCGCGTGCCATCGGCCGCGAACACCTGCGAGGAGCCGCCGCTGACAATGGGGTGAAGTGAACCGAGCGCCGGAGCAGAATGGGAGACGTCGAGCACATATCCCACCGCTGCGAACACCCCGACGATGAGTCCGGTGACGACGGCGCCGCCTCCGAACAGCATGATCCGTGCGGGGCCGGCGCGGTTACGGCGGCGCCGGCGCTGTCTTGCCTGTCGCGACATGTGCGGTGACCTTCGAGATTACCGTGCATCATCATGCAGCCCGACATGCGGCAGAGCGACAACCGGACGCCCGCTAACCGCGTGCGCGCTCGCCCTACGCATAGGGTCCAGGGACATGAATCCTGACGCTGCCGAGACGGCTGACGCCCTGCCGGGCGCGATGGGCGCGTCCATGCGCGCGGCGATCGTGCAGGCCTCGGGCGAACCGCCTGGCGCGCGCGCGGCCTGCCCAAGCGCGGCGGCCGCGATCGCGAGCCGCCGCCGCCGGTCCGCGACGGCGCGCCCGTGGGCGCGTGTGCTGGCCGACGAGGAGCGCGTGCGCGCGATCGGCGACAGCGCGCGCGCGCTGATCGGCTCGCGCGCGCTGGTGTGGCTCGCCGGCGTGGCCACGCTGGCGACGCTCGGCTTCGGGCCGGTGCGCAAGGCCTTTGACCCGCCCGGGGTGACGCGGGGGTTCGGCTGGCTCGGCGACCTGCTCGCCGGCCCGGCCGCGCGCTGGGATTCAGCGTGGTACCTGGTGATCGCGCACTACGGTTACCGGCCCGACCTCGGGCGGCTCACGGCTCCGAGGGCAGCCTTCTTCCCGCTGTATCCGCTCGGCTTGAGCGCTACGTCGTGGCTTGGCGCGCCGCCGGTGCTGGCCGGAGTGCTGGTGTCGCTGCTGGCGCTGGCGCTGGCGCTGTACGGCATCCACCGGCTCACGGCGCTCGAGTTCCGCACGGTCGCAGCCCCGCTGCGCGCGGGCGGCGCGGGGCACGCGCGCGAGGCCGCCCGCCTCGCAGTGCTGCTAACGGCGTTCGCGCCGATGGCCTTCTTCCTCTCGGCGGTGTACGCCGAGTCGCTCTTCCTGGCGCTGTCGGTCGGTGTGTTCTGGTCGGCCCGCCATGGCCGCTGGGCAGCCACCGGGGGGCTGGCTGCGCTGGCGGCGGCGACGCGCAGCGCCGGCGTCCTGCTGTCGCTGCCGGCGCTGATCCTGTACCTGTACGGCCCGCGCGCGGACCGCCTGCCCGAGCTGGCGCGCGGGTCCCCGGCCGGCGGCCGCGATGGCGCGCGGCCGCGAGCCGTCGGCAGGGCGGCGTGCAAGGCGCGCGCGCTGCTCCCCCGCTACCGCCCGCGCCCGGACATGCTGTGGCTGGCGCTGGCGCCGGCCGGGCTCGCCGCGTATGGCGCCTACCTGGGCCTCGTCGGCGGCGACGCGCTGCTGCCGTTTCACGCCCAGGGCGAATGGGGACGACACTTCGCGGGGCCATTCGCCGGCATCTGGGACGGCCTGCGCGCCGCCTTCGAGGGGGCTCGTCAGCTGCTGTCAGGGCAGCGCCAGCACGTGTACTTCCCGCTGGCCGCCGACAGCCCGTTCGTGGCGGCGGGGCACAACCTGGTGTTGTTCGGCTTCCTGCTGGCCGCGGTGCCGGCGATCGTGGGCGTGCTGCGCACGCTTCCGTTCGCCTACGGCGCCTACGTGATCGTGGCGCTGGCGATGCCGCTGTCCTACCCGGTGGCGGCGCAACCGCTGATGTCGCTGCCGCGCTTTGAGCTCGTGCTGTTCCCGCTGCAGATGTGGCTCGCGGGCTGGCTAGCGGCGCGGCCGCGCGCGCGCGCGCCGGCGATCGTGATGTCGGCGCTGTTGCTGGTCCTCTTCACCGCCGCGTTCGCCACCTGGCACTGGGTGGCGTAGCGGTGGGTGGCCCGATGTGGGAGCCGCAGCCGCCGCACGGGCATGTGGCACGGTCGGCCGGAGCGCCGCCGCCATCGCATGACGGGTTCCGGCCCGCCACGGGCGGTGAGGTCGCCCCCGGTGCCCCCGCAGACGGCGGCCCGGGCGGGTGGCCGGCGTGGATGGCTCCGGCGGCGCTGGTCGTCGGGCTCGTCCTGGCCGCGGTTGGCGGCCTGCTGGTAGACATCCCGGCACTGGCGCTCGGCGTGAAGATCACCTCGTCGCACGTGCCCCCCGGGATCGTGATCGCCGACACCGCGGTCCAGGACGTCGCCTTCGTGCTCGCCGCGCTGTTCTTCGCCGGACTCGGCGGCCGGGCGCTGAGCGCGTGGCAGTTCGGCCTGCGCCCCACGCGCCTGGGCCGCGCGGTGCGGCACGTGCTGCTCGCCGGCGTGGCGTTCATCGTCTTTCTGGTCATCTGGTCCGCGGCCGTGCACTCGGGCAAGGAGAAGCTGCTGGAAACGCTTGGCACACGCCAGAGCACCGTGCTGCTCGTGCTGAGCGCCGTGCTCACGTGCGTGCTGGCGCCGATCTGCGAGGAGTTCCTGTTCCGCGGCTTCATCTTCACCGCGCTGCGCAGCTGGCGCGGGCCGTGGCTCGCGGCGCTCATAACTGGCCTGGTGTTCGGCGGGGTGCATGCCGGATCGGCACCGGCCGCGGACCTGGTGCCGCTGGCGGCGCTCGGCTTTTTGCTGTGCCTGGTGTACCGCTACACGGGCTCGCTGTACCCCTGCATCGCGCTGCACTCGCTCAACAACTCGATCGCATTTGCAAGCATCGAGGAATGGAGCGTGGGCGGTGGGCTCGCGCTCGTGCTCGGCGCGCTCGCCGTGATCGCCCTGATCGCGCTCGCGCTCGTGCGAGCCGGCGTGATCACGCCCGCGCCGCGGCTCACCTCCGGCGCGGGCGAGTCCGTGTTCGGCGGCGGCTAGCATCGGCGAGCATGAGGCTGTCCCCTGCTTCGGCGGCGCTCGCCTGCCTGTGGCCCGGCATGCTCGCCTGCACCGCCAGCGCACACGCGGCCGCGCGCCACTCGCCGCGACCGCCATCGCCGCCCGCGGCACCCTCTCAGCCGGCGCCCGCGCCGGCGCCGCCGTCCGCCTCGCAGGCGGTGCCGGGCCGCGTGCAGCTGGCCGTGCTGCGCGAGCGCGGCAACCCGCCGTTCATGCTCCCCGGCCAGCGCATGGTCGTGCGCGGGACCGTCACGCCGTACGTCGCCGCCCAAGCGGTGAAGCTGAGCGTGTACCGCGAGGGGCGCAAGGTGGCCGTCAAGGTGGTGCCCGTGCAGCCACTCGGGAACGGGTCGGGCGAGGTTCACATCATCTACGCGAGCGCAAGCCCGGGGCTCGTGCAGGTGCGCGCCGCGCACTACGCGACGCCCGCGCAGGCGCAGTTCAGCGCCCGCTCGCGCAGCATTCGCTACGTGTCGACCGGTCTCTCCTCGGGCGCCCAGGGCGGTTCGGTGTGGCTGCTGCAGGCGGAGCTGAACTTCCTCCACTACGACGTGCCGCGCAACGGCGTCTTCGACGAAGCGACCGAGCGCGCCGTGGTCGCCTACCGCAAGCTGACGGGGCTGGTGCGCGTGCCGACCACGAATACGCGCGTGTTCCAGCTGCTGCAGCAGGGGGCGGGTGGCTTCCGCGTGCGCTACCGCAGTGACGGCAGGCACGTCGAGGCCGATCTCACCAGGCAGGTGCTCGCGGAGATCGACCCCGGCGGCCGCGTGAACGCGATCTTCGAGATGAGCTCGGGCAAGCCGTCCACGCCCACCGTGGTGGGCCGCTTCCGGGTGTACGAAAAGACGCCCGGGTACAACGCCAAGGGCATGCTCGACTCGAACTACTTCATCGCCGGCTATGCGATCCACGGCTACGCCGAAGTGCCCGACTACCCGGCCAGCCACGGATGCCTGCGCGTGCCGATCCCCAACGCGAGCTCGATCTACTCCTGGGTCCAGCTGGGAACGCCCGTGGACGTCTACGACGAGTACGGTGGCGGCACCACCCACGTGCGCGGCAACGCTGGCCCATAGCGCACGGCCCTGCGCCGAGGTCGTGGGTCGCTCTCCTGGGCCGCTCTCGGTCCGCGGCGGCGCCTACACGCGCACCCTGATCACGCGCGCGAGGAAGCCGAGGCCGAAGCCGTACACGGCCAGCGCGAGCAGCAGCCGGACCGTGCGGATCGCCCATTCGCTGTGCGAACCGGACGTGGCGCCGGAGAACGGCGAGGTGATCGCGTTGGAGGCGTCGTCGACCGCGGCGCGCAGCGAGCTCTTGTGCTCGCCGCCGACCGCGGCTGAGCCGGTGCCGCTTCCGGCGCTGCCCGCACCGGCCACTTCGCCGTTGAGCACGTCCTGCTGATGCACCGACGCGGTGCTCGTCTGGTTGACCGCGAACAGCGCGAACGACGCGATCGCGATGAGGCACAGCACGACCGACGCCAGCCGCAGGATTCCGGCGACGGGAAACAGCACAGCGTTACATTAGATTCGCCCATGGACGCGTTGGCCGAATGTACTAGCGACCTGCTCCTAGCCCGCGAGCGACTGATCGCGCAGCTTCGCGAGCACGCCCTGCAGATCGGCGAGGTGACGCTGACCAGCGGCGCGCGAGCGCAGTACTACGTGGACGTCAAGCGCGCGATCCTGCGCCCCGCGGGCTTTGCCGCGGCGGGGGCGCTGCTCGCCGCGCAGGTATGCGAGTGGGGCGGCACGGCCGTGGGCGGGATGACGATGGGCGCGGACCCGCTCGCGTGCGCCGCGCTCGCCGCGGGCGCCGGCGAGAAGGCGTTCATCGTGCGCAGGCAGGCCAAGGCCCACGGCCTGCAGCGGCGCATCGAGGGGCCGAGCCTCACGCCGGAGGACCGCTGCGTGGTGGTCGAGGACGTGGTCACCACCGGGGCATCGACGCTGGCGGCGATCGACGCCCTGCACGAGGCCGGGCACACGATCTGTGGCGTGGTCTGCGTGCTCGACCGGCTCACCGGCGCGGCCGAGGGGATCGCGGCTGCGGCCGGCGCGCCTTACGTGGCGCTGACGACGATCGACGACGTTTACCCGGACCGCCCCGATCGAGCGCGCCCCGCTGCCACTTGACCGAGCGGGGTCAGGGCATACTCGTGAGGCTGGCGCGCCCCGAGGACGCCGCGCTCCTGCTGCAGCTGTTCGCCGAGCTCGCCGAGTATGAGCAGCTGAGCGACCTGATGCGCGCGGACGAGCGCAAGCTGAGCGAGGCGCTGTTCGGCCAGCACCCGCTGGCCGACGCGCTGATCGCCGAGCGCGACGGTCAACCGGCGGGCTACGCGCTGTACTTCACCACGTTCTCGAGCTTCCTGGCGAGCCCCGGCATCTGGCTGGAGGACCTGTTCGTGCGCCCGGCTCACCGGCGCTTTGGCGTCGGCCGGACGCTGCTGTCCGCGGTCGCCGCGCACACCCGCGCGCGCGGTGGGGAGCGTCTGGAATGGGCGGCGCTCGACTGGAACGAGCTGGCGCTCGGCTTCTACCGGGGTCTGGGTGCACGCACGATGGGCGAATGGGTGACCCACCGCCTCGATGGCGAGGCGCTCGAGCGCCTCGCGGCCGAGCACGGCGAGCGCGCGAGCGAGCCACGCGGCTGATCGCCGTAACCGAGGTGGCCGGCTGGGGCTGCGGCTAGCCTTCCTCGGAGGTCCTCCGGCAGGGGACCGCGCCCTCGTAGTCCAATGGACAAGACGACCGCCTCCTAAGCGGTAAATCCAGGTTCGACTCCTGGCGGGGGCATGCGGGCAGTGTTTGAACGCTGCGACGCCGGCCCGGCAGCGCTCTTCCAACCCCCGGCGCTGGGCAGGAGGCTCGAGCGGGCTGGCGAAACCCAAACGGTCTATTGCCGAGCGTACGTCGGCGGCGAGTTGAAACCGCCGCCTCGGCCGAAATGGAGGCACCATGCAGCAGAGCCGCTGGGAGCGCCTTGCCCCTCTATCTGGGGTTCTATCCGTCGCGATCATCGTGGCCGTGTTCGCGATCGGGGGGTCCACCCCGGAAGAACACGACAGCGCGGCAAAGGTGCAAGCCTTCTACTCCAAGCACCACGACAAGCACGCGGCCCTGGCGTTCATCCTCGCGATCGCGATCCCATTCCTGCTGTTCTTCGTAAGCAGCCTCCGAAACGACCTACGTAGCGCAGGCGGGACCGCTCAGCTCGCCAACGCGGCCTTTGCCGGAGGGGTGCTTGCGGCTGGCGGTTTCGCGTTTCTCTCCGCTGTCCATCTTGCTCTCGCCGAAGCGGCGAGCAGCGCAAACACGATCGGCACGACCCAGACCTTGAACGTGCTCGACAACAGCGACTTCATCCCTGCCGCGAGCGGTGTCGGACTGCTCGTGCTCGCCGCCGGCGCGTCGGTGGTGCGGCACGGCGGGCTGCCGAGGTGGCTCGGCTGGATAGGCGTAGTCATCGGGATCGCGGCATTTACGCCGGCGGGCTTCTTCGCATTCCTGGCCGGTGGACTCTGGATCCTGATCGCGAGCATCCTCTTGACGCTGGCACGCCGCGCTCCTCGCACGGCCTCGCCCTCGCCAGCTGGCGGCCAGACAGCAGCCGGATGAGCGAGCGCCGAGTCACGCTCAGAAGCCGGGGTTCGTCTTGACGCGCTTTCGGTCGGACTCGTGCATCGGACCCTTGATGCGGAGCGTCTCCAGGGCTCGCGCGATGTCGGCGCCGAGAGCTGTCGTGAGCGAGTGGCCGAGCGACTCCTTGACGAGCACACGCATGATCTTCACGTGTTCGGCGTCCGGCGGCAGCGTGTAGGCGGGCACCATCCACCCGCGCTCGGCCGCGAGCTGCGCGGCCACGTCGAACTCGTCATAGGCATGTTCGCCGGCGAGTTTGAAGGCAACGAGCGGCAGCTGCTCCTGGTCCTCGCCGCCGACGATCTCGATGGCTCCTGCCGCGGTGATCTCCTGCGACAGCGCGCGCGCGTTGTACCGGAGCGTCTCCATCACGTAGCGGTAGCCGTCGTAGCCCAGGCGGGCGAAGTTGTAGTACTGGGCGAGCACCATCGATGCGCCGGTGGAGAAGTTCAGCGTGAACGTCGCGTCGCGCTTGCCGAGGTAGTTCTCATAGAAGACGAGATCCTCGGGGAGGTCATCCCGCTCGCGAAACACCAGCCAGCCGATGCCCGGATAGACAAGGCCGAACTTGTGCCCTGAGACATTGATCGAGCGGACCTGCTCGAGTCGAAAGTCCCACTCGGAGTCGGGGTAGAGAAACGGCCACACGAAGCCGCCGCTGGCCGCGTCGACGTGCAGCGGCACGTCGAGGCCGCGCTCGTGCTTGATCGCCACGAGGTGGTCGTTGATTCCGCGAATGTCGTCGGCATGTCCGGTGAAGGTGGTGCCCAGGACGACCGCGACGCCGATCGTGTTCTCGTCGATGTGCGGTTCGACATCTCCTGGGCCGATCGTGTACTTGTCAGGTTTCAACGGCACGATCCGTGGTTCGACGTCGAAGTAGCGGCAGAACTTCTCCCATACGACGTGCACGTCGCCGCCGAACACGAGATTCGGCCGGTCGACGCCCTTGTTTTCGGCCTGCATGCGGTGGCGCCACTTCCACTTCAGCGACAGCGCGCCGAGCATGATCGCCTCGGAGGAGCCCTGCGTGCGCGCGCCGGTCGTCTCGCCGGGAGCATGGAAGAGGTCGGCAAGCATACGTATGCAGCGCCGCTCGATCTCCGCCGTCTGCGGGTACTCGGCGTGATCGATGAAGTTCACCCGTAAGGTCTCGCCGATGACGCGATCCGCCTCGGGCTCCATCCACGTCGTCACGAAGGTCGCGAGATTGTGCGTCGGCAGCCCGTCGAGCACCATCTCCTCTTCGATCAGGCTGGCCGCTTCCTCAGCGGACATGCCCGACTTCGGCAGTTTGTGGTCCGGCGCGGGCTCGAGCAGGTAGCGCTTGCCGTAGATGCTCGCGCGGGACTCGATCTGCTTCCCCGACGGCTCATGCGACTGCCGCGTGTGGCTGCGAGCTGCGTCCCGGCCGTCTGGAGGTTGTCGCTCGCGGGCCACGCGCGCCGAGTCTACGCCGCCGCGACGGCGCTGGCCGGACTCGTCAGCGTGGGGCGCATTCGGGCAGCCCAGCAGGATCGAGCCCGAGGTCTGGTGCCATCTCGCTACGAGAGTTCGGCGAGCACTTCCTTGGCTGCCCGTTCGCCTGAGCGCACGGCGCCGTCCATGTAACCGACCCAGAAGTCGGAGGTCTCGGTTCCTGCCCAGTGAATGCGCCCGACGGGCGCTCGCAAGGCGGTGCCGAAGTCGAGCAGCACGCCGGGCGGCAGCCCGGCGACGGGGTCGCCACGGCTAAAGCGCTCATCCGCCCAACGATTCTCGACGTACTGCAGCGGGTTGCGGGCGCTTTCGCCGAAATAGTTGGCGAGATTGTCGAGTACCATCTGGCGCCGCTGTTCGGCGGGCAGGCCATACCACGTGCGGGCGTCGGTGCCGCCGATGAAGCCCAGGAGCACTCCGGGGCTGCCTTCCTTGGGAGTGCTGTCGAACGTCACTCTGACCGGCCCGTTCACGCTGACTGCCTGGCCGGTGAGACCTTCGGTGCGCCAGAAGGGACGATCGTAGACCGCGTCCACCTTGGCATAAGAGCCCATTGGCGCGCGCTGGGTGAGCTGATCGCGCAGGGCCGGCAACAGAGGTTCGTAGTCGATCCGCGCGGCCAGGGCCGGGGGAATCGCCACGATCACCAGTCTTGCGGAGACGTTTACGCCGCTGGCGTTGACTTCTGCGCCCGTGGCATTCTGTGCGATCCGCTGCACGGGCGCGTTCAGGACAACGCGGCTGCCGAGCGCGGACGCAACCCTGATCGAGATCAGCTGGCTGCCGCCCACGAAGCGTTCCTGCTGAGCCCCTTCAGCGGTCTGGAAGTTGCGCTCGAAGGTCCCTTGATTGGTCTCGTTCCCGGAGGCGGCGATGTAGAAGACCGCGTAAAGCAGCGACAGGTCGCGCGGCTCCTGCCCGAAGACCGCGTCCGTCGCCGTCGCCGCGAGCCGCATGAAGTCGGGGTTGATCTCGTTGGCCTTCAGCCAGGTGTAGAAGGTCTCGCTGTCCCATTCGACCGCTTCCCGGGCCTGCCACGGCGCCTTCACGTCGATTTCCGTCGCCATCGTGTCGAGCTTCTGGACGATCTGCGCGATGTCCGGCAGGTACGCAGGGTCCGGCGGCGCAATGCCGGTGGGGCCGCTCGCGGGGTAGGTGAGGCGGGTCCCGTCCTTCCAATAGACGTTGTTGCCGCTGTTGTAGGTCGGGAAGGTTTCGACCCCGACCGCCTGCGCCAGGGCCTTGATTCGATCCTGGGTCGGCCCCACGAACTCCGCGCCGGCATCGATATAGGAGCCGCCCGTGATCGGCCGATTCCAGGTGCGCCCGCCAGCCCGGTCGCGAGCCTCGAGCACGATCACCGAACGACCGGCCGCGGCGATCGCGCGAGCCGCGGTCAAGCCGGCTAGGCCCGCTCCGACGACGGCGACATCGACCTGCTTAGGAGTCTTCCCGGCGGTCGCCGCACGCGCGCGCGGCGCAGCACCGGAGAGACCCGCAACCGCCGCGCCGGCAGCCGCCGATCCGATCAGCGTACGCCTGGTAAAGCGCGTGTCGGTCCCGTCGCCCACGCCAACCTTCTCCCCAAGGAGCGGATGCGCGATGCTCCCCGGTCCCCCGGAGTCCGCACACCATTTACGCGCAGCGTGTACCCCGAATGCGGCCTGCCTAAACCGGCGAAAACGTGCTCACCGCGCAGGCCCGCCCATGCGAATGTCGGCTGTCGATCCTGCTTGCGTGCGCCGAGCTGTTCGCGTCGCTAGGCCTGCGCCGGAGCTGCCTCGGCGTTCGCCATCTCGACGTGCGCCCGGCTGTCGCGGGTGCGGATCAGGATGAGAGTCGCAGCGAAGCCCAGCGCGGCGATCACCGCACCACCTAGGAACGCACTCTGGAATCCGTCCGTGAGGGCGTGCGGCAGCGACGTGCCGCTGGCGATCGCGTGACTGGTTCGCGATGTGGCGATCGTCGAGAGCACGGCTAGGCCAAGCGCGCCGCCGATCTGCTGGGAGGTGTTGATCAGGCCGCTCGCGAGGCCCTGCTCTCGCGCGTTGACGCCGGACACGGCCGCGATCGTCGAGGTGACGAAGCCGAATCCGAGACCCATTGCCGCGAGCAGCGAGGGGCCGAGGATGTCGCTGAGGAAGCCGCCGCCGACGGACGCGCGGCTGAACCACAAGAGCCCCGCGGCCACGAACAGCATCCCTGCCGCGAGAATCGGCTTGAAGCCGAAGCGCGTGACGAGCTGCCCGCCGAGGCCTGCAGCGACGATGATCGTCAGAGCGAGAGGCAGGTAGGAGAGCCCGGCGTGGATCGGGCTGTAGCCAAGCACCTGCTGCATGTACAGGGAGATGAAGAAGAACATCGAGAACAATGACGCGCCGAGCATGATCCCGACGACGTTCGCGCCGGTCAGGGTCCTGAGCCGGAAGATCCGGAAGGGAACCAGGGGTGCCTCTGAGCGCTGCTCGATCGTAACGAAGGCTCCGATCAGGGCCAGCGAGAGCGCGAGCAGGCTGACGATCTTGGTAGAGCCCCACCCCGCGCTGCTGGCGTCGAGCAGTGTGTAGGCCAGGACCGAGAGCCCCGCCGTGACGCTGACAGCCCCGGCGGCGTCAAAGTGACGCGTGGTCGACTCGGAGCGGCTCTCGGGAATCAGGCCGGGCGTCAGGGCCAGCGCGACTAGCGACACCGGGACGTTCACCCAAAGCACCCATTCCCATCCGAGGCCTTCGGTGAGGATGCCGCCGAGGAGCACGCCTGCGGCCCCCGCGGAGCCCGCGACGGCGCCCCACGCGCCAAGGGCCTTGTTGCGCTCTGCCCCATCCCTGAACAGGGTGGTGACGATCGACAGGGCGGACGGCGAGATGATCGCGGCGCCCAGGCCCTGAGCTGCGCGCGCGGCGATCAACTGGCCCTGGCTGGCGGCGAATCCTGCGGCCAGCGAAGCGACAGCCACGACCATGAGGCCAGCGATGAAGACCCGGCGACGGCCGAGCAGGTCTGCGGCGCGGCCGCCGAGCAGCAGGAAGCCGCCGAACGCGATCACATACGCGTTGACGACCCACGGAAGGTTCCGCTCGGAGAAGTGGAGCCCCTTGCCGATGCTGGGCAGGGCGACGTTGACGATCGACGCGTCGAGGACGACGACGAACTGCGCCACGCAGAGCAGGATCAACGCTGTCCACCGGCGCTCCAGATATTGCTGTGTGGTTCTCATTTCGAAGGCTCCTTGGCGCTCAGTTGTCTTCCAGCACTTCCAACGTCCAGACGAACAGCAGGCGGAGAAGGGGACAGGTCTGGTACGCTGTATTTGGAACCTGAGTTCCGGTTTCGGTTGGTGACTATAGCGGAATTTCGATTCCGCTTGTAGTTCGGCCGTCGGGGCCGTTCAGGACAATCGCCACAGACGGACGACCTAATGACGACTGCCACACACAAGCGGCCCGCTTCAGGGGAGGAGCTGGCCGGCGGCCGTCGGGCACTGCGGGCAGATGCACGGCGCAACCACGAGGCCGTCATCGCGGCCGCCAAGAAGCTGTTCGCGGACCAGGGCCTGGATGCCCAGATGCCCGATGTGGCGAGGAGCGCGAACGTCGGAGTGGGGACTGTCTACCGGCACTTCCCGACCAAGCACGACCTCATCGCCGCGCTGGTCGCCGAGCGCTTCGAGCGCCTGGCGCAAAAGGCACGTGAGGCTCTGCAGACCGAGGATGCGTGGGAGGGGATATCCGACTTCATTCGCTTCTGCGCCCAGATCCAGGCCGACGATCGCGGGCTATGCGAGGTGATGGGATCGCGCCCGGACGTGATGGACGCCGCGGCGCGCGCGGCTGGACTGCCGGAGCTGTGCGACCGGCTCGTCAAGCGGGCTCAGCGGTCGGGCCAGCTGCGCCGAGACTTGGCCTGGGAGGACATCCCGATGATCGCCTGCGGGCTTGGACGGATCACTCAGGCGACCGTGGGACCCGCGACCGGCCGCTGGCCGCGACTGGTCGAGATCATCCTCGACGGCCTGCGGGCACCCGGGAGCGGGAGGCTGCCGCGCTGTCCCTGACACCGCGAGTCCCCTAGGCGCTCACGGCTGCAACTGCGGCGTCGTGGCTTGTCCCGACCGGTTTGACGAGGGTCAGCCGCGGTGGCGCGTTTACTTGTACGCGATACCAGCGCTGGCCGGACCAGCGAGCGGGAGGCGTTCCACGTCCCTGAAGCCGACCTCTTTGCACCAGCCAGCGAAGTCAGCGCCGGTGAAGTCGAAGGCATCTCCGAACTCGATCAGCATATTGAGCGACATCAAAAGCCCGAACGCGTTCTCGCGGCGAGCGTCATCGATCAGGTTCTCGACGACGATGAACGCACCGCCCTCTGGCAGGGCGGCATAGGCAGCCCTGATCAGCTGCATCTTGCGCTCGAGATTCCAGTCGTGGAGGATCAGCCCCATGGTGATCACGTCGGCCTTCGGCAGGGGGTCGGCGAAGAAGTCACCACCCACCGCACTTACGCGCTCGCTAAGTCCGGCGGCTTCAATCGTTCGCCTGGCGATCGGCTCGACGACCGGCAGATCGAAGCTCGTGCAGCGCATGTGGGGATGGTGGCCGGCGACGATGATCGACAGTTGACCGGTTGCGCCGCCAACGTCGCAGAGAGTTTTGTACCCGGAGAAGTCGAACTTGTCCGCTAGCGCGTTGAACGGCCCGAGCGAGATCCCGGCCATCGCGTTCATGAACTGCTCCAGCCTGTCCGGATCGCTGTAGAGTTCGTCGAACACCGGCCTGCCGGTGTGCTTGATCTCGTTCTGGGGCTTTCCATTCTGCAGGGCCTCGGTGAGGTCGCCCCAGAACCGGTACAGGCGGGCGTTGCTCATCTCGAGGATCCCGCCGATGTAGGCGGGGCTCGTCTTGTCGAGGAATGCTGCCGTCGCGTTCGTATTGCGATAGAGCGCATCGTTCCCCTCGCCCTCGCGATCGAGCAGTTCGAGGGCGACCAGCGCATCGGGGAAGTCCGGGATCGCACGCGCATGCAGCTCGAGCGCCTCGGCGATCTGCGGACCTGTCATCCCGTCGCTGCCAAGCTTGGTGAATAGCTCGAGCTCGACCGCCGACAGGAGCGTCTTCGAGGCCCAAAATCCCATCCCGACCTGCATGATGTGCGAAGGATCGACTTGCTGGGACATCCCTCCCTCTCCAACTCTCTGCTCGGCCTGCGCCCGGCGAGAGTATCCGAGTGGCACGTGCGGTGACGGGCGGTCGCCCGCTGGCCGGGCGAGCGACACCGCCTGGAGATTGCCGTTGCGCGCTTACGGGTAGATATTCAGGTGTGCAGGGCGTGCCAATGTCAGGCGCCCGACTGCACTGAGCAGGCGGCCAGGCAGACGAGTCGAATAGAGTGGCCATCCGCAATCGTGGAGCCGTCGCCGACGGTCCCGGATGCTCATAACAGAGAGCGGGATGCTCGCAACGGAAAGAGAAGGTGATCGGCGATGAGAAGGCTTCGTTCGGCGGGAGTCCTCGGCAGCGTGCTCGTGCTGGCCCTCGCGATGAGTGCCTGTGGCAAAAGCACGAAAGCCGGCGGGACGGCGACCGTGCTCTTCGGCACAGCGCCCGACTCGCTGGATCCGGGCATGGCCTACACAACGCAGGCGCTCGAGCCCGACCAGACCGCCTACATTCCCATGCTCACTTACGCGCACGTGGCCGGCACCGCGGGCGGCAAGCTCATCCCCGGTCTAGCCACGGCGCTGCCGACGATCTCGGCGGACGGCAAGACGTACACGATGACCATGCGCCACGGTCTCGTCTTCTCCAACGGCCGGCCGGTCAAGGCCAGCAACTTCACGTACGCCGTCGAACGCGCGCTGAAGATCCCCTGGGGCGGATCGTCGTTCATCACGGACAACGTCGTCGGCTCGGAAGCCTTCGCCAGTGGCAGCGCGAAGAGCATTTCCGGCATCACCGCCGACGACGCGACCGGCCAGATCACGATCAAGCTGAAAGCGCCCTACGGCGCGTTCGACAACGTGCTGGCGTTCCCGTCGTTCGCGCCCGTCCCCAAGGGCACGCCGTTCAAAAACGAACCCACCAACCCACCGCCGGGCGTGGGTCCCTACAAGATCACCAACATCGTGCCCAACGTCTCCTACCAGGTGGTCAGGAACCCCTACTGGGCCAAAGAGGCGATTCCGGGCATCCCGTCCGGATCGCTGAACACGATCAACGCGAAGATCTCGTCCAACACGACCGCCAACGCCCTGGCGGTCCTGGGCAACTCGGCCGACGTGTTCGACTTCGCCGACACGATCCCGCCGAGCATCCTCGCACAGGTCCCGAGCAGGGCCTCGGGTCGCTACGAAAAGGTGATCAAAAACTCCACCTACTACTTCTTCATGAACACGAAAACGAAGCCGTTCTCGAGCGAACTCGCACGACGGGCGGTGATCGTCGGGCTCGACCGCAACGCGATCGCGCGGCTGGGCTCGGGCTTCTTCACCCCCGCGTGCCACCTGCTCCCGCCCGGGATCATCGGCCATCCCACGGGGCCATGTCCGTACGGCGACCCGACCAAGCCCGAACTCGCCAAGGCCCAGGCGCTGGTCAAGGAATCCGGGATGGCGGGGACGCCCGTGACCGTGTGGGGCGAGATGCGCTCGCCACGCAGGCAGTTCGTCGACTACTACACGAGCTTCCTCAACCAGATCGGGTTCAAAGCGACCGAGAAGATCATCGCCGATGCGACGTACTTCCCGACGATCGGCAACCTGAAACTCAACCCGCAGACGGGCTTTGCCGACTGGAACGAAGACTTCCCGAACCCGATCGACTTCTACGGCATCCTGATAGCTGGCGACGCGATCCTGCCGACCAACAACCAGAACTTCAGCCAGGTCAACGATCCGGTCATCAACGCCAAGGTAAACACGCTCGGCAGCCTGTACAAGGTGCCGACGAGCAGCCTGAGCTCGGTCGCCTCGCAGTGGCAGGCGCTCGACGAATACACGTCCAAGAAGGCTTACACAGCCGTGTTCGGCTACGCGTCGTTCCCCAAGCTCGCCTCGAACCGACTCGACTTCAGCGCGGCGGTGCTGCATACGGTCTTCGGCTGGGACTGGCTCACCTTCAAGCTGAAGTAGGGATGTGGCTGGAGGGGCGCGATCGCCGCGCCCCTCCCAACCCGGGGCCTAGGCTGGACTCGACATGGTGATCGACAGCGGCACCAGCGCGACCGGGACAGAGTTCTCGAGCGGAATCCCGACGGAGCTCCTGGGGGAGGCGCGCGAGCGCGCGTCGGGACTCGGCCCCTACCAGCTGGCATGGTGGCGGCTTCGGCGCAACCGCGCCGCGCTGGCCTTCGGCGCGGTGTTCTTGCTGGTCCTCGTGTTGTGCCTGCTGGCGCCGGTGTACGCGCACGACATCGCCCACACTGGGCCCAACGACAACCACATAACGCAAACGGTCAAGGTGGGGGGCAAGCTCGAGGACGTGGTCAACTCGATCGGGCTGCCGATCGGTCCCACCTGGCATTCGCGCTTCTTCCTCGGCGCGGACACCAACGGTCGCGACGTCGCCGTGCGGCTGCTGTACGGGGGGCGCAACTCGCTCGAGGTGGGCATCGTGGCGACGTTGATCACGATGGTGCTGGCCACGATCGTGGGCGTGGTCGCGGGCTACTCCGGCGGCCTGCTCGACGGCCTGCTGACCCGCGCGCTCGACGTCATCTGGGCCTACCCGGTGGTGATCCTCGGCGTCGCGCTCGGCGCCATACTCGCCGTCAGCGGGATCGACGTCGGCTTCGTCAAACTGAAGGGCAGCTCGCTGATGGTGCCTGCGGTGGTCATCGGCATCGTGTACGTCCCGTACGTCGCCAAGCCGGTGCGCGGTCAGGTACTGGGACTGCGCGAGCGCGAGTTCATCGAGGCCGCGCGCGTCCAGGGCCAGGGAACGCTGCGGATCATGTTCAGCGAGCTGCTACCAAACGTCGGCTCGACGGTGATCGTGTTCGTGCCGCTGATGCTCGCCAACGCGGTCCTGCTCGAGGCCGGACTCTCATATCTCGGCGCCGGCGTGCAGCCGCCCAACCCGTCGTGGGGCACGATGATCGCCGATGGCATCAGCAGCATCCCGGCTGCGATCCACCTGGTGCTCGTGCCGGGCATCATGCTTGTGCTGGCGGTCCTGAGCATCAACGTGTTCGGAGACGGCGTGCGTGACGCGCTCGACCCGCGGGCGAAGATCCGCATCGGGCGCTGATGCGGCGCTTCGTCGTCCGCCGCGTTGCCGCCGCCATCGGCGTTCTGTTCGTCATCTCCGTGCTGACGTTCCTCATCTTCCCGACGATCCCCAACGGCGACCCCGCGCTGCGCATCGGCGGGCGGCTGGCCACGGCCCAGGAGATCGCGCAGATACGCCACGAGTGGGGCTTCGACAAGCCGGTCTACGTGCAGTACGCGAGGACGATGGAGAAGATCTTTGACGGCACGGTCGTCTCCTATACCCAGGGAGTCAACGTCCTGGATGAGATTCGCCACGGCCTGCCTGCGACGCTCTCGCTGGCCCTGGGAGCCGGCTTCATCTGGCTCATGCTCGGCATCCTGTTCGGGGTTGTCACCGCGATCAAGGCGGGCCGCTTCGCCGACCGCGCGCTCACCGTGTTGGCCTTCATCGGCGTGTCGAGCCCTCCCTTCTTCCTTGGCGCGCTGGTGATCTATTACCTCGGCTACAAGGCAGGGGTGGTTCCGCTGGGCGGCTACGTGCCACTGAGTCAGGACCCGCTGCAGTGGTTCACGCACCTGATCGCGCCCTGGCTGGTGCTGTCGGTGCTTTTCATCGGCATCTATTCCCGCGTCCTGCGCTCGACGCTGCTCGATACCCTCGGGGAGGACTACGTGCGCACCGCGCGCGCCAAGGGCATCTCTGAGCGGCGCGTGCTGGCCCGGCACGTGCTGCGCAACTCGCTGATCCCGATCATCTCCCTGTGGGGCTTGGACTTCGCGCAGGTCATCGGCGGCGGCGCGATCCTGACCGAGTCGGTCTTCAGCCTGCATGGCGTCGGCCAGTTCGCCGCTGAATCAATCGGCCGCCTCGACCTGCCTCCGATCCTGGTGGTGACGATGCTGACCGCCTTCGCGGTGGTCCTGCTCAGCGCGATCGTCGACATCCTCTACGCGGTGCTTGACCCGCGCATCCGTCTCAGCGGCTGATGGCTGAGCGACTGCTCGATGTTGAGTCGTTGCGGGTGTCGTTCATCACCGATGAGGGCATCGTGCAGGCGGTCGATGAGGTCTCTTTCACGGTCGACTCCGGCGAGGTGCTGGCGATCGTGGGTGAGTCAGGCTGCGGCAAGTCGGTGACCGCGATGACACTGATGGGCCTCACGCGCTTGCCCAACGCACGCTTCTCGGGCTCGGCGAAGCTGCGTGGCGAGGAGCTCCTGACCGCACCCGAGCGACGCATGCGTCAGATCCGCGGCGGCGAGATCGCGATGATCTTCCAGGACCCGATGTCGGCGCTCAACCCGGTGCAACGCGTCGGCGACCAGATCGTCGAGCAGATCCGCGCGCATGAGCAGGTCGCCAAGGGGCCAGCGCTGGACGCAGCGATCGCCGCGATGGAGCGCGTCGGCATTCCTCGCGCGCGCGAGCGCGCACGCGCGTTTCCACACGAGTTCTCGGGCGGCATGCGTCAGCGGGTGATGATCGCGATGGCGCTGTCGTGCTCACCCAGCCTGCTCATCGCCGACGAGCCGACGACGGCGCTCGACGTCACGATCCAGGCGCAGATCCTCGCGGAGGTTGGGCGCCTGCGCGCCGAGACGAACGCGGGCGTGATCCTCGTGACCCACGATCTCGGGGTGGTCGCCGACATCGCTGACCGCATTGTGGTCATGTACGCGGGGCGGGTCGTCGAGGAGGGGAGCCTCGACGAGCTCTTCTACGACCCCCAGCACCCGTATACGTGGGGACTGTTGGGATCGATCGCGCGGGTGGATCGCGAGCGTCCGGCGCGGCTGCCGACGATCGCAGGCCAGCCGCCCTCGCTGGTGAGCCCGCCGCTGGGTTGCCACTTTCGCCCCCGCTGCCCGCACGAGTTCTCGCGCTGCGTGGAGGTCCCGGCGCTCGAGTCGCGGCTCGCTGACGCCCCAGGGCACCGTGACCGCTGCTGGCTCTCTGCGCAGGAGAAGCGCACCAAGCGCGTCGTCGAGGGACAGATCGGCCTGGCCAGCGAACCGACGGTGATCGCTTGAGCACGGCGGATCGGCACAGTCCAGCTCGCAGCGCCACGCCGGCGCGCGAGCCGGTCGCGGTTCGTCCCGGCCGCGACGCCCCGCCGGAGCCGCTGCTGGAGGCCGAGCACCTCGTCGTCTACTTCCCGGTCAAGGCCGGGCTCCTGATCGACCGCACCGTCGCCCACGTGCACGCTGTTGACGACGTCTCCTTCCAGCTGAGGGAGGGCGAAACGATGGGCATCGTCGGCGAGTCCGGCTGCGGCAAGACGACCCTCGTCCGCACGCTCATTCGGCTGCTTGAGCCCACTGCGGGGACGATCCGCTTCCGCGGTCGCGACATCAGCCATGCCGACCGACGCGAGCTGCGGGCCGTGCGCCGGCAGATGCAGATGGTGTTCCAGGACCCACAGGCTTCGCTGAACCCACGCAAGCGTGCCATTCAGATCGTCGGCGCGCCGATGCGTCTGCACGGCACCGCGCGCGGGCAGATCGAGCCACGAGTGCGCGAGCTGCTCGAGCGGGTCGGACTCAACCCCGAGCACGTCAACCGTTTCCCACACGAGTTCTCCGGCGGCCAGCGCCAGCGCATCGGGGTCGCCCGCGCGCTGGCCGTACAGCCGAGCCTGATCCTGCTCGACGAGCCGGTGTCGGCGCTTGACGTCTCGATCCAGGCGCAGGTCATCAACCTGCTGGACGACCTTCAGGAAGGCTTCGGCCTCAGCTACGTGTTCGTCGCTCATGACCTGTCCGTGGTGCGGCACGTGT
>VAWK01000039.1 GCA_005885515.1 Actinomycetota bacterium
TTGAGCAATGCGGTCCCCAGGCGGAGGATTTCCACGTTGCTCAGGTTCGGCGTGTCCATCCTCGGAGCATCCCACGCCGCTCGCTACGCCGTAAGGCAGGCGATCGCGTCCCCCACGCACGCGTCAAGGCCCGAGCTGCAGAGGCCTATCGTGTCCCGCCGTATGTGACACGATCAGGCCGTAAGTGACGCGACTGGAGAGAGGAGCTTCTGATGGATGAGGCCAGCACGCGCGAGCACGTGACCCAGCACGCTGACGCCGTTGCACGCGGCGACATCGAGGCCGTGACCGCTGACTTTTCGCAAGCTCTGCGTCCTCAGGTCCCCCAGATCGCGCAAGTGCTGCCGCAGCCCGTCACGGCCGCGGACGTACTCAGCGTTGAGGTCGGGGACGCCGAGAGCGTGGCGTTGATCCGCTACTCGGGCGAGGGCGGCGACGTGACCGTACGATCACGCTGGCAGCAGGAGGGCGGACGTCCCGTGATCGTCGCCGCCGAGCCTGTCGGCTGAGCGGTTTGGGGGAGCGGTACCCGGGGGCCCGGTCGGTCGCCGCTGACCCTGGGGTGCGCCCGCACCGCCGCAGCGTGCCCGGAGTGGGATCATCCTCGCAACAAGCCAGAGAAGGAGGTCCGCCGATGGAGTCCTCTGAGAAGCCCGCCCAAGTGCTCGTGGTGGCGCACAAGACCGCGGCTACCCAACCGCTGCTTGACGCGGTTCGCCAGCGCGCGCAGCGAGGCCCCTGCGTGTTTACGCTGCTCGTGCCCAACACTCCCCACGGCCTACACAAGGTCGTTGATCCCGAGGACCAGGGCGCCGGCGAGGCACAAACCGTGATCGATCGTGCCGTGCCTGCCCTCAGCGAGGCGGCGGGCAGTCCTGTGGGGAGCATCGTCGGCGACCCCGATCCGGTTGCAGCGGTTCACGACGCGATCAACCTGCACAGCTTCGACGAGGTCATCATCTCCACGCTCTCGGCGCGCCTGTCGCGGTGGTTGAAACTTGACCTTCCCAGCAAGGTGGCCGGGATGGGGCTGCCGGTGACCACAGTCACGCCCGCGGACGACGCCGCGGCGTAGATACGCGAGCGAGACAGCGACACAGCAGCGCCGAGCCTCTCGCCGACCGCGCGCCAGGCGCTACAGTCCGTGGCGTCCGCGCCCAGCTAGCTCAGTTGGTAGAGCACTTCCATGGTAAGGAAGGGGTCTCCGGTTCGAGTCCGGAGCTGGGCTTGGCTTTGGAGGGCGGTTTTCGTCGGCGAGCGAGGACCTCGAACGGACGGTATGGAAGCGAAGCCTCCGGCGCGTCGCGGCTGTCGCGGACGGCCGGGCCGCCGGTCGCGATCGGCTGATGCGCCCGCTCTGACGCCGTATGGGGACGCCGCGGGGAAAGCCGTCTGATCGCCATATAGGCGGGGCTGCCACGCGACAGCCCCGCAGTTCGATGTCTCGAGCGTTTCGCCGCTGTCAGTGATTCTGGGTCTGCTGGAAGCAGGCGATGTCGTACTCGGATATCGCGTGGGTGGCCGAGCCGTGCGCGGCAGAGGGGGTGCCTTCGCTGCCGGCGTATTTTGTGGTGGCGGCTTCGAACGCTTTCGTTTCAAAGCCCTTGGTCATCGCTTCGGAGCCGGTGGCGCCGCATTCGGCTCCGCCGCTTCCCAGCTGTGCAACACCGGGCTCGCCGGTGCCAGCGGGGTTGCGCGCTCCGAGCGCCGCGGTGGCGCTCCAGCAGCCGAGCGCTGCGAGCGAGCAGGCGATTGCAAGCAGCTTGCGCATCTGGATCCTCCAATCGTTGACGTAGAAGTCTCACAAAAGACGCCTACGCCCGAGGATCCTTCCCGCCCATCGCGCCTATCTGCGTGGACAGGGAACGCGGATCACCTTGGTGACCGTTTTGGGCGGAATGCCAAATTCGCGATCGCCGCCGAACATACCGCCGAAGGTGACTTCGGTCTTGCCGAAGAAGCCGCCCTTCGGGCATTCGCCCTTTTTGGGAACGGTGCCGTAGGAGATCACTTTCCCGTGCGATCTGAATGCGGCGCCTGCCTTGATGTGGATCTTGCTCACCGACGCGAGCGGCGCGCCGGGCACCGTGGCGACCGCCGGCACAAGCGTCTTCAGCTCCCAGGAGTAATTGCCGGAGCTCCTTACGAAGCTGCCCGTGGAGACGACTTCGAGGCTCACCGGGCTGTGGCCGGCTGTGTAGAACAGCAGGCCGCCCCCGGGGCCGAAGAAGGCCTGCAGCGATGCCAGCTCGGGTACACGTTCGGAGCCGAATGTCACTTCGCCGAGCACGCTCCCGAGCGCGCTAGCGATCGACTTCTTCGGGCAGCCGCTCGGGCCGACGTTCTTGAGCGTCGCTTCGGTGCAGGAGGCAAAGCCCGAGGGATGAAGCTTGACGCCCTTGGGCAGGTAGACGTTGACCGCCGAGATCGGTGGCGGGCTCCCTTTCGGGTTCTGCGCCGTCGCGCCATACCCGGATCCTTCGATTTCGAGCGTGGCTTCCACGTCGGCGCCCTTGCCGTAGAAGTTGCCCGTGCCGGGGAACCCGGGGATCGGGACCGCCCTCCCTTTGGCCGTGATCGTGGGCACAGGTATTTCTTCCGCCGAGGCTAGCGCCGGCGCCCAGAGGACGACCAGGCCGAGCAGGGCCAGACAGGTTGTGCGTGCAGATCTCACGTCCTATGCCTTATCAAACAAACACGCGAGCGGGGCTGGTGTACCCCCATCGGTGTCGGTCATGCGCTTCTGCCGGAGCTCCCGAGGCACCGAAGTGGGAGTCGGCGATCTTCTCGGTGCGCCCAGCGGGCAGGTCCCTGGACCTTATTTTCGCTCGAACCGAAAAGTGGCACCGCGAGCGGGTCAGTACGAGCCTCGTCAAACCAGGCAAACTGTGAGGTGCCACTTCGACAGAAGTGGCGGTGCAGCGGGCATTCGTATGGGAGCAGGGAGAGGGAGGCAAGGCGCTGTCAGCGATGGTGAGGAAGGGGCCTCCGATTGGAGTTTGGAGCTGGGCTTGGCCTGGCGTGCCGGCGGGTTCTGGCGCCGCGTCGCGGGGGTCAGGCATGGAATCGTCACCTGAGCCTCGCCTTCCACTCGGGTTGACCCGCTCGATCGCGCGGCTCGGGATACGGCAACACGGTGAGTGATGTCGCCGGGCATTTCCGCGCCACCGTTCGCGCGAAACTCGACCCTGGGCAGAAAGACCTTCTGCGGCCGGCGTCGGGAGCCGGTATCGGTCGTGAGTTGCGACGCGTCCTGCATCTCACGGACCGAGCGGTGCGACAGTGGGCGGCTCGCGCGACAGCGCACGAGCGATCGGAGCACGTGAGCGCATATGAGCGGCTTGCGCCGCTCCGGCCCGAGCTCGGAGCGGCTGTGCAGAGGGCGGCGGTCGAGGAGCAGAGGACCGGCGTCGATGCCGAGCGAGAGCTGATTGCCCAGATGGTGTGGGGCATCGGCGAGCGGCTCGCGGGAATCGACACCGAGGCGCCGCCGGCGAGCCTGCAGCACGCCCTCGTCCAGATGGCCGTCGAGGCCGGCGAGATCCTGCTGGCCGCTGGACGAGTGCTCGCCGATCCGGCCTGGGTGCTCGACGAGGCAAACGAGGCCCTGCGTGAGCTCGGTGGGGTTCGCTGAGCGCCCGCCGCGCCCACGCCCAACATGCCCAAACTACGGCCGCGGGCCTTCGAAGCCTTACGTGACACCGGCTTAGGCCGCGCGCCGGCTGTGCGTACAATCGCGCCGTGGCGGGCTGGACGCGATTCGTCGTCGCACGCCGTAAGCCGGTGGTGGCGACCTGGCTCGTGCTGTTTCTGCTTGGCGGCTACGCCACGTCGAACCTCGGCAAGCTGTTGACGAACCGCTTCAGCGTCCCTGGTTCGGACGCCGAAAAGGGGCTCAGCATCCTCCGCAGCCGCTTCCACGAGCGCGGTGACGGCGCCTTCACCCTGGTCGTGCAGTCGACCGGCGCGGCGCTCAACCCCGCCGTCGCCGAGGCGGCCGCCCAGCGCGCAGCATCGCAGCTCAAGCAGGGCAAGGCCGGGCCGCCCAGACCCGCCGGCCCCGGTGTGCTTTACGTGCAAATCCAGACGCCGCTGGAAGCCGCGGACGCAAAAAACCGCACCGTCGCGATGCGCCGCGCGATCGGCTCGGTCCCTGGCTCAAGGACCTACCTGACCGGCTTTCCCGCGCTGGCCCATGACGAGCAGCCGATCTACAGCCACGATCTCAGCCGCGGCGAGGAGATCGCCGTTCCGATCGCGCTCATCGTGCTCGTGTTCATGTTCGGGACGCTCGGCGCGGTCATCGTCCCGATCGCGTTCGCGCTGGCGACGCTGCCCACGACGCTGGGCCTGGTGTGGGCGCTCGCGCACCTCGGCAACATGGCGCAGTACGTCACCAACATCATCACGTTGATCGGACTGGCGATCGCGATCGACTACTCGATGCTGGTCGTGTTCCGCTTCCGCGAAGAGCTCAGTCGAGGCCGACCACCCGATGCCGCGCTGCAGACCACGATGATGACGGCTGGGCGGGCGACGCTGTTCTCGGGCACGACCGTGGCGATCGGCCTGGCGGCGTTGCTGCTGATGCCGCTGCCGTTCATCCGCTCGATGGGCGCCGGCGGCGTTTTGATCCCGCTCGTGTCGATGGCCGCGTCGGCCACCCTGCTTCCCGCGCTGCTGTCGCTGCTGGGGACGCGCATCAATCGCTTGCGCGTCGCGCCGCGCGCCCTGCTCGAGCGCCGTGCGAGCGGTGCTCCCGGGATGTGGTCGCGGCTCGCCGGCTCGATCATGCGCCGCCCGGTCCCATACCTCGTGATTACCGCGGCCGTGCTGCTGGCGCTGGCGATCCCGGCGACGGGGCTGCACGTGACGGGCGGGGACAACCGCAACACACCGTCCGGCACCGAGGCCGCCGATGGGCTGCTGCTGCTCAAATCGCGCGTCGGGCCGGGATCGCTCGCACCGAACCAGATCGTCATCGACACGGGGCGCTCCGGCAGCGCGACCGCGCCCGAGACCGTGGCGGCCGAGCTGCGGCTCGTCGGCGAGCTGCGCTCCGACCGCCGCGTCGAGCCCGCGAGCATTCAGGCGCCGGCGCTGGCGACGGCCACGGTCGCTCGCGCGGCCAATCTGATCGATGCGAGCGCGCGCGCGCTGCAGGTGCGCGCCTCCGGGCGGACCGACGCGGGCACCCAGACCGCGGTGGACCTGGTGCGCCGCATTCGCAATACCTACATACCGCGCGCGGGCTTCCCGGCCGGCGAGCGCGTGCTCCTGACCGGTGCGCCGGCGTTCGGCCTGGACTTCATCGACAAGGCATACTCGGCCTTCCACTGGCTGCTGGCAGTGGTGCTGGTGGTCAGCTTCCTCGTGCTGCTGCGCGCGTTCCGCTCGGTCGTGCTGCCGGCAAAGGCGGTGCTGATGAACTTCCTGTCGATCAGCGCCACCTACGGCGCGCTGGTGTTCGTCTTCCAGCACGGCATCGGCAAGGCAATCGGCTTCCACAGCTCACCCCAGATCGAAGCGTGGATACCGATCTTCCTGTTTGCGATGCTGTTTGGGCTCTCGATGGACTACGAGATCTTCCTGCTCACGCGGATGCGCGAGGAGTGGGACAAGCGCCACGACAACCCGCACGCGGTCGCCTTCGGCCTCGAGCACACCGGTCGCATCATCACCGCCGCGGCGATCATCATGATCGCCGCCTTCTCCGGCCTGATGAGCGGTACCTTCGTCGGCCTGCAGGAGTTCGGATTCGGGCTTGCGATCGCGATCTTCCTCGACGCCACGATCGTACGCGCGCTGCTCGTGCCAGCGCTGATGAAGCTGCTCGGGCGCTGGAACTGGTACCTGCCGGAGCGCGTGCGCCGCACGCTGCGGCTCCGCGCCGAGCCCGAGCCGCTCGCCGGCGGCTAGGGGGCGCCTCAACGCCGCTTGCCGACGCGCCGTTCGGCGAAGTGGCCCAGCACGACGCCGACGAGCAGCGAGACGACGATCACGATGATCAGCGGCGCATGGCCGGAGCCGACGATCCAATTGACCTTCACCTGTTTGACGTTCAGGACGGCGAACAGCGTGATCAGAATCGCCAGTATCACCATCACGAGCACGCGCGTCTGCTCGCGCCTGGTGCGGCGAGGAGGCTTGGGTTGAGTCTGGTCCGGAATCTGCGAGCTCGCGGACATGCCCTCTGCGATCCTAGCCGCTCGCGCGGGCGGCCACGCGACCCGCCAACGGCTGGCGCCCGCGGATCGATCGGCGGACGACGCGCGGTGGTCAAGTGAGGAGCGCGGCGCTCGGCGGCGAATACCATCACCGCGATGAACAGAGTTCCCCGCCAGGCGAGCGTCCTGACCGCGGCTGCGCTCGGCCTATTGCTGAGCGCCTGCGGCTCGGGCACCAAGACGGTGTCGGTTGGCAGCGCTCCCGCCCCCCCGCAGACCCAGCCGACCCAGACCGCCAGCTCCACAGCGAAGCGTCAGACTCAGCCGAGTTCGACGCCCGGCACTAGCGGCTCCCAGGCCGGGCAGCACACGCGCTCGGCGCCCGAGCCAGCCTTCACCGAACAGGAACGGGGCAGCCAAGGGCTCAGCGCCGCGACGGCCGTGCTGCGCGCGAGGGGCTTCACGCCCGCCAACACGTCGGATTACCACCCCGGGCAGGCGCTCGAGGTGCTCATCGGGCTGCGCGCCGGCTCCGGTGACGGGTATGGCCAGCAGGCCTTTTTCTTCGTCAACGGGCGCTACATCGGCACCGACGCAAGCCAACCGAGTGCCGCCCTTCGCGTCGTCAACCAGGGCGACACCGAAGTCACGCTCGCGTACCCGCTGTACCGCAACGGCGACGCCCTGTGCTGCCCTGGGGGCGGCCACGCGAGGGTGCGCTTCCAGCTCAACAACGGCAAACTGACGGCATTGGACCCGATCCCGCCGCTCACCTCGAAGAGCGGTCTGAGCAGGTATTAGAGGCCGCCGGCGAGCTCGCCGGCGGCAGGAGCCACAGGCCCTACGGATCCGCTCCGCGCCCCCTATCGTGGTTCGCATTGGAGCACACATCGCGAGCAAAGGGGCGTGATCTGATGAGCGCAACGATCGAGGGTCGCAGCGAGCAGCTGCTCAGGAACAAGAACTTCTGCAACGTCGCCACTCACCGCCCCGACGGCACGATTCATGGCGTGCCGGTGTGGGTGGACGTGCAGGATGGGCGTCCAACGCTGAACACGGCCGAGGGCCGGGCGTGGCCGCGCAACCTGGAGCGGGATCCGCGCCTGACGCTCACGGTGCAGAACATGGAAAACCCCTACGAGTACGTGGAGATCCGCGGCCGCGTGGCGCAGCGCACGCACGAGGGCGCGGACGAGCACATCGACGCGCTGGCGAAGAAGTACCTGGGCCAGGACAGCTATCCGTTCCGCATGCCCGGCGAACAGCGGGTGATCATCCGCGTCGAGCCCGAGCACGTCTACACCAACGGAGGCTGACGGAGCCGAGCTCATGGGCGCCGCCAGCGCACGCCCGATGCCTGACGAGGAGATCGCTACCGCTCGCAGCCGGCGTGCCTGCCCGTGCGCTTACGCGCGGCGCCAGATCCGCCGCCACAGCGGCGCTCCGCGCGGCTGCGTCCGCAGCCACTCGTCGCGCAGCACCAGCTGGCCGCGGGCGCGCGCCTCGAGCACGCACTTGGTGTGGGCGTGGCGGCGGCGGCGGGTGTCGCCTTCGGGCGCAATCAGCATATGCTCGCTCAGAGCGGCCAGATGACGACCACACAACGGACAGCGATACGTCGCGGGCTTGCGGTTCGCCGCACGTCGCACGGTCCACCACGGCGAGGCCGGCAACCGGGGCACGGCTCCATTGTCGCTCCGCTTGCGGCGAGCGTGGTGCTGGGCGTCGCCGCGGCGGGGGTGCTGCGACTCGGCCTCGCCGTGGCGATCGCCGAGCGTGACCGCCGCGCGGCCCGGGCGCGGCGCAGGCATGACCGGCAGTTCGCGCTGCTGCCCGGCGAGCAGCCCGCGCAGGGGATGCGCCGCATGGTTCTCGGCCAGCTGGACCTCGCCATCGATCTGCTGGAAGCCGAAGACGGCGCGATGCCCACGGCCGAGGCCGTGCACGAGACGCGCAAGGCGCTCAAGCGCCTCCGCACGCTCGTCCGGCTGCTCGCGGACCAGCTCGGCGAAGAGGCCGCCGCCCGCGAACAGGCGCTACTGCGCGATGCCGGACGGCGCCTGGCGGGCGCCCGCGATGCCGAGGTGATCGTGGGCACGCTTGAGGAGCTCCTGCGACGACACCCGCGCAAGCTCGCACGGCCGGGCGTGATCCGGCTGCGCCGGCGCCTGCTGGCCGAGCGCGAGCAGGCGACCACGCGCTTGCTGGGCGACCATGTCGCTCGCGCGCACGTGCTCGCCGATCTGCGCGACGCGCGCGCGCGCATGGCCATGTGGGCCCCGACCGCGGACACAGGAATCGCGCCGCTGGAGCCGCCTTTCAAGCGCATCTACCGCCAGGGTCGCGGCCGCTACCTGCGCGCCTCTCAGGGCAAGGGCGACCGCACGGCGGCGCTGCACCGCTGGCGCAAACGAGTCAAGGACCTGCGCTACGCCGCCGAAGCGCTCAGCCGGAACGACCCCGCCGCCGCGCGTCGAGCTGACGCCGCCACAGCGCCGAATCGGGCGCGCAAGCGCAGCGGGCGACGAAAGCGCGAGCTCATCCCCGGGCTCGCGCGGCGGGCGGACGCGCTGGGTGAAATGCTGGGTGAGGAGCACGACCTGTTTGTGCTCGACCAGCGCGTGCGCGCCGGCGGCGACTGCGGTCCCGGCACGCGCCGCGCGCTGCTGAAGCTGATCGACCGGCGGCGCGAGCGCCTGCGCACGCGGGCCTTGCGCGACGGCGCGCGTCTGTATGGGCGCCGGCCGAAGAAGCTCCTCGGCCGCCTTCGCCGCGCCTACGCGCGTGAAGCTCGCATGTAGGTGCCGACGTACGACTACACGACGGTGGGGCACGTCACCGCCGACGTGCTGGCCGACGGCTCGCGGCGCCCCGGCGGAGGAGCCTTCTACAGCGCGCTGCAGGCGGCTCGGCTGGGGCAGCGGGCGCTGATCATCACCCAAGGTGTCCCGACAGAGATCGAGGAGCTGCTCGCGCCATACCGCGGCGAGCTCGAGCTCGAGGTGTTCGCGGCGCGGCAGACCACCACGCTGCAGACCCTCGGCCACGGCGCTGCGCGCACTCAGCGCGTGCTGGCCTGGGCGGGCCCGATCGCGCGGGCCGTCACAGTGGACAGCGCGATCCTGCACCTCGCGCCGGTGGCGCGGGAGACCGCGGGGCAGTGGCGCGGCCGCGCCGATTTCATCGGCGTGACGCCGCAGGGTCTCGTGCGCACCTGGGCCGGGCCCGGCGCAGAGATCGGCCAGGTTCCGCTCGAGCCGCAGCAGCTGCCCGCGCGCCGCGACGCGATCGTCATCAGCCACGCCGAGCGCGACAGCTGCTCATGGCTCATCGTCGCCCGCGACCAAAACGGTCGCCACAGCGCCGGCTCCACGCGACCCGGCGGTGGCGCGGCCAGCGCATCGGGCACGCTCGTCGCCGTCACGGCGGGGGCCGACGCGACGGTTCTGCACATCCCCGAGCGCGAGGTCTTGGAACTGGAGGTGCCGCGCATCGAGCACCTTGTCGACGACCTCGGCGCCGGCGACGTGTTCGCGGCGGCGTTCTTCACCTCGCTGCTGGAAGGCCGCACGCCGGTTGAGGCGGCGATGGTCGGCAACGCGGCAGCGGCGGTGAGGATCGGCGGCGCCGGTCCGGGCGCCGTGGGCGGGCGCGACGCGATCCAGGCCCGGCTGCGCGCGTCGAGGTGATGGGCCTGGCGCGCGCGCTGCCCCTCGGGCGGGAGAGCTCAGGTGCGAGTCCCGCCGGCGCAGCTGGATCCGCGCCGATCGCCGCGCGGTGCCGGCGCTCACGCTGGCTGCCCCAGCGCGGCCTCGAGCAGCCGTGAGAGCTCGGGACGCTCGAGCGTGCGGCCGCACGCGTGTGCGGCCAGCAGCAGCGCGCCGCCAACTGGCGCCATCTCAACGACCGATACGCGGGCGCGCGGGGCCACCTCGTGCAGCACCGAGATCAGCGGATCGACAAACAATGGGCCGGCCTTGAACCCGCCTCCGATCAGGCCGACGGGGAAGCCCTCATCCAGCTCCGGGTCCAGCAGCCCTGTCTGGCGCATGACCACCGCGATCTGTCGGCCGAGCTCGTGCGCCGCGCGCTGGTACAGGCCGCGGGCAACCGCATCCCCTCGCTGCGCGACCTGCGCGGTGGTGGCCGCAAACGCCGCGATCTCGCGCTTGGTCAGCGGCTTTGAGTAGACCCGTGCGGCCACCGCCTCCACGCTGTCGGCGGCGAAGAAGTCGATCGCCGCTTGGGTCAGCGTGGTCGCCGGCCCCGAGCCGTCGCGCTCGCGCAGGGCGGCCCTGATCGACTCGCTTGCAAGCCAGTACCCGCTGCCCTCATCGCCAAGCAGATGCCCCCAGCCTCCGGCCCGCCACGGCTGTCCCCGCGGCCCGACCCCGAAGACGTTGGAGCCGGTGCCGGAGATCGCTCCCACGCCCGGCTTGGCGCCGGTCGCCGTCGCCCACGCGGCGACCACATCGTTGACCACGATCCAGTCCTCGGTGCGGGCTGCCAGCACATGCCTGGCGACGGCGTGCGTGTCGGTCCCAGCGACCGCGAGCACCGCCCTGGCGAGATCCTGCTGCGTGATGCCGGCACGCTCGAGCGCCGCGTCGGCCACCTCGAGCAGCGTGTGCACGGCGGCATGCACGCCCACTGCATCCTCGTTGCTGGGTCCACCGTGCGCGAAGTGAAGCGCGTTCGTGTGCAGGTCCAGCACCGCCGCCTGGGTCTTGGTGGCGCCGCCGTCGATGCCCATGATGAAGCGGGCCTCCGGGTGCGGCACCGGCTGGGTGAGCGCGGCGGGGATCGTGACGAGCGAGTCCGTGCGCATGCGTGGGGATCCTCTCAAGATTTGCGCCCGGGCTAGGATCGGCCTCGGTGTCAGCGAAGGGAGCGAGCCCGATCTTCCCCCGCGCGCCGGTGCGCGCGGGCATGTACGAGTCTTTCTACCTGCGCGCCGTCGCGCCGGATGAGCCGCTCGGAGCGTGGATCCGCCACACCGTGCACAAGCGCCCCGGGCAGCGCCCGCGTGGCTCGGTGTGGTGCACGCTGTTCGACGCCAGCCAGGGTCCCCCGTTGATGCACAAGCTGACCACCGATGGGCTCCAGGTGCCCGCGGGGGGCTGGATCGCCGTCACGGACGCCGGCGCGGGCGGAGGCACGCCCGAGGCGCGCGAAGAGGGAGCGTGGATGGCCCCCGGCCGGGCGCAGGGTCGCTGCGGGCCCGCTAGCTGGAACCTGAGCTGGAGCTCGCAGGAGCCGGAGCTGCGCCACCTCGGGCGCGAGCTTCTATACCGCTCCCCGGTGCCGCGCACGAAGCTCACCAGCCCGACTCCCCGCGCGAGCTTCAGCGGCACGATCGAGGTCGAGGGACGCAATCCGATCGAGGTCCGCAACTGGCCAGGGATGGTGGGGCACAACTGGGGTTCCGAGCACGCCGAGCGCTGGATCTGGCTGCATGCGCTCGGCTTCGCGCAGGCGCCCGAGACCTGGCTCGATGTGGCCCTTGGCCGCGTCAAGCTGGCCGGCGTGCTCAGCCCCTGGGTCGCCAACGGCGCGCTCTCGCTCGGCGGTCGACGCCACCGCCTTGGCGGCCTCGGCGCGCGCGGGGTGCGCGTGCAGGAGACGGTCGCGGGGTGCGTCCTGCGCGTCGCCGGCGAGCGCGGCCTGGCGCTCGAGGCGCACGTCAGCGTGCCGTCTGGCACGGCCGCCGGCTGGCGCTATGCCGACCCCGATGGAGGAGGCCACGACGTCGTCAACTGCTCGGTCGCAGCGGTGGAGCTGGAGATCAGGCTGCCCGGCGAGGCCGCCGCGCGCACGCTGAGCAGCGCCCATGGCGGAGCCTACGAGCTGGGCATGCGCGAGCGCGACCACGGTGTTCCGATCGCGCCGTTCCCCGACGGCTGACAGCGGGCTGCCGGGCCGTCGCGGCCGCTGCGCCAGCATGCGCCCAGAATCCTCGGCACTGCGCCGCCGTGCCCGCTCGCCGCGCGCACGCGCGCCAAGCTAGGGTGCGCCGATGGCCTCTCCACGCGCCGCGAACAACCGGTGACGGGTTACGCCCCCGGGCTGCAGCAGGTTGGCGAGGGCTTCTACGCCTACCTTCAGCCCGACGGCGGCTGGGGGTGGAGCAACGCGGGCCTGGTCGTGGACGGCGAGGCCACGCTGCTCGTCGACACGCTGTTCGACCTGCGGCTGACCGCCGAGATGCTGCGCGCGATGCGAGCGGCGGTGCCCGCGGCGGCGCGCATCGACACGCTCGTCAACACGCACGCCGACGGCGACCACTGCTGGGGCAACCAGCTCCTGGGCGACGCCCGCATCGTCGCCTCGCGGCGAACCGCGATGGAGATGGGCGAGCTGCCCCCGGCCACGATGGCAGCGCTGGCCGAGCAGGCTCCCAACATGGGGGAGCTCGGCGCGTTCTTTCTGGACTGCTTCGGCGCCTTCGACTTCAGCGGCATCGAGTTGGTGCTACCGCAGCACACGTTCAACGGTCAGCTGACGCTGTCGGTGGGCGCGCGCGAGTTGCAGCTGATCGAGGTTGGCCCGGCGCACACGCGCGGCGACACGCTGGTGTACGCGCCGGGCGCCGGCGTGCTGTTCTCGGGCGACATCCTGTTCTCGGGATCGCATCCGATCGCCTGGGCCGGACCTGTGTCCAACTGGATCGCCGCCTGCGAGCTGATCCTGGCGATGAAGCCGGAGGTGATCGTGCCCGGGCACGGCCCGCTGGCCACGCCCGATGCCGTGCGAGAGCTGAAGCAGTACTTCGAATACCTGTATGAGCTGGCCCGCGAGCGACACGCGGCCGGCATGACGCCGCTGCAGGCTGCGCGCTCGATCTCCGACGATCGCTGGGCGAGGTGGGGAAATGCCGAGCGACTGGTGGTCAACATCGCAAACATCTACAGCGAGCTCGACGGCGAGCAGCGACCCGTGAACCCGCTGGCCGCCTTCGAACAGATGGCCCAGCTGGCGGCCCGCGGCTGAGCCGTGGGCCGCTGCCAGCGGCGCCGACGTTTTGCTCGCGGGGCAGCGAGCAGCGCAGCTATGCGGCCCGGTAGCCGAGCAGCGCAAAGCCTTCAAGCGCCGTGTCCACGGCCGCCTCGGCGCTATCGACCTGCGCCCGCGCGGCGGCGAAGCGCGCTTCGTTCCGCTGCCCGGCCGCGGCAGCGAGCGCCACATACGCGGCACGCGCACGTAGGATCGCACCCGAGAGCGCGGACTGCGCCTGGCCGGTGGCGAGCGTCGGTTCCAGGCCAGACAGCGTCGCGGCGGCGCCGGCGAACGCGCGCGCCAGCTTGCCCGCTAGGCGCTGCAGCTCGAGCGACGTTGCGCCCGGCCCCATCTCGCCTCTCAGCGAGAGGCGCTGGGCGTTCAGCGCGGAGATCGACGCGCTCAGCCGCTGCGCATATTCGGGCCGCGGAGTCAGTTCGTAGCCCTGCGGCCTGCCAGCCAACCTGAGCATGGCCACGCTGCGCTCGCAGGCCTGCAGGTCAGGGGACTGGGCCGAGGCCGCGAAGCAGGCGATCGCGGTTGGGTTCCCGCCCGGGTTGGGCACCACGTACACGATCAGGCTCCTGTCGTAACCGGTGATGCTGAAGCCGGTGTAGCGATATGCCTGCGCTTCCTGCAGGCTTACCACCGCCGTGACGGGAGGCTGGCGCAGGCGCGCCAGCAGCTGGCTCGGGAGGGGGCTCGGCTGGCTGCCGGGCAGCACGCCGGCCAGCAGGCCCGCTTCCACCGCGCTCCCGCCTGGCCCCATGGAGATCGCATGCCGGATCGCGAAGCCCGGGATTTCGCGCGCGCCCGGAGCGGGGCGCCAGTGGGCAGGGACGTTCAGCAGCACCCCGCCCACCGAGGCCGAGAGCACCGGTTCTCTGGCTGGCGGGGCCGCGTGGCGATGTCCGGCCAGGTAGCCCAGAAGCCCTGCCAGCGCGAGCACGAGCACCGGCACCACGAGCAGGCGGCGATCGAGGCCTGTCCCGATCATCCGGAGCTTTCGAAGCTCCCGCCTCCCGAGGAATGCCCGCCTCCGCCGCCCGACGATGAGTGGCTGGGGGCCGGCGCCGGCGCGGCGCGTTCCGGCGCGGGCGCGGGCGCCGGGGAACTCGACCGGCTCGGTTCAGGCGCGGGGGTGGGGGTGGCGCGCGGAGCTTCTGGCAGCCTCGGCGCGACGGCCGCCGCTACGGTCGCTCGCGGCGCGGGTCTGGCGCTAGGTGGCGGTGGAGCCGGCGCGGGGGGCGCAAGCGAGCTCGCGATTGGCTGCACGGTGCTGAGCTCGTCGGGAATGACTGCGCTGACGGACGCAACCGGAAGCTTGGGTGCGGGTTCGCCTCGGCCTGGCGCGCTCGACGGGAAGGCCCTGGAGATGGCGAAGGCGCCCGCGAACGCCAAGCATGCCGACAGCGCGACCAGCGGCCCGAGCAGGCCGAAGCGCGCGCCGAGCTTGCTCGTCCGGATCCAGCGTCTTTCGATACCGAGGGTGTTCATGTCGCGCAGGCAATCGGCTTGGGGTTGAGCGCCGACAGGCAGGAGTCGACCCGCGTGGGCAGCGCGTGATGGTGGATGGCGAAAAGCGTGTACTTGCCGATCTTGCCCGAGGCGAAGATGCGTACTTCGAGCGTAACACCGGCTCGGAAGGAGCGCTCGAAGCGCCGGAACGTCAGCGCGACCAAGCTCGCATGCCGGTTGCGCGCGCTCGTGATGGCCACGCGGCTCTGCGGCTTCATGGTGCAGCCGCGGCCGCGACAGGTCACGGTGACGCGGGCGCCCACGGGCGCCAGCACGCTGAGCAGGTTGAGCTTGACGCCGGCGGGTGTCTGGACACCGGCGATACGCACGATCGGGAAGGGCTGCATCGGCTTCAGGGGCGGCAGGCCCACCGGGATCGTCTCGCTGGCGACGCTGGAGGCGCCGCGGGCATCGATGACCCGCAGGCGCACCAGATGCTTGCCCAAGGTCGAGAACGACGTGCTCACCACGGGACCCGAGATCTTGAAGAGACCGTTGCCCGTCAGGTCCCAGGAGAAGGCCGTGATCGGACTGGTCGAATCGGTCGAGCCTGACACGAGGGCGACGCTCTGACCGATCACCGGAGCCGGCGGGAACCAGCTGAACGAGGCCGCTGGCGGCGGGACCGGGTGTGCCGGCGGCGCCGTGAGCGTGAACGTGACCGGTTCGCTTGTGCCAGTGTTGCCCGCCGCATCGCTCTGTAGCGCCTGGGCCGTGTAGATCCCCGGCGTCAAGCCTCCGAACACGCCCGACCAGCTTGCGCCCGAAGTCGG
>VAWK01000069.1 GCA_005885515.1 Actinomycetota bacterium
TCTGCTCGTGCAGCTCGAGCGCCCGCGCGTCCCACTGCGCGGCCAGGCGTTCGCGCTTGAGCCAGCCCACGCCGTGCTCGCCGGTGATCGATCCGCCCAGCGACACGGTCAGCGCAAACAGCTCCTCGGCCGCCGCCTCCGCCGCGTCGAGCTGCTGCTCGCTCGCCGGGTCGACCAGCACGGTCGCGTGCACGTTGCCCTCCCCGCCATGCCCCCATGCGCACGAGCGCAGCCCGTGGCGCGCGCCGATCTGCTCGAAGCGCTCCAGGCCCTCGGCCAGGCGCTCCACGGGAAACACCACGTCCTCCGACACCTTGCCTCCGCGCACGCCCGTCACCACGCCGTTGAAGCCGTCGCGCCAGCGCCACAACGCCGGCGGCTCGGCCGGCTCCTCGATCGCGATCGCCGCTTCGCTCAGCACCTCGACCAGCGCCGCGCGCTGGGCCTGCGCCTCCGCATGCGTGCCGTCCACCTCGGCCAGCAGCGCAAAGCCCGCCTCCGCCGGCACGAGCTGCTGCTCGCTCGCCGGGTCGACCAGCACGGTCGCGTGCACGTTGCCCTCCCCGCCATGCCCCCATGCGCACGAGCGCAGCCCGTGGCGCGCGCCGATCTGCTCGAAGCGCTCCAGGCCCTCGGCCAGGCGCTCCACGGGAAACACCACGTCCTCCGACACCTTGCCTCCGCGCACGCCCGTCACCACGCCGTTGAAGCCGTCGCGCCAGCGCCACAACGCCGGCGGCTCGGCCGGCTCCTCGATCGCGATCGCCGCTTCGCTCAGCACCTCGACCAGCGCCGCGCGCTGGGCCTGCGCCTCCGCATGCGTGCCGTCCACCTCGGCCAGCAGCGCAAAGCCCGCCTCCGCCGGCACGCTGCCCGGATAGGAGCCCGCCACCATCTCAAGCGTGTCCCCGTCCAGGAAGTCCATCGCCGACGGCTGGACGCCCGCCGCCAGCACGTCGAGCATCGCCTCGCACCCCTCCGCGCGCGTGCGCAGGAAGATCACCAGCGCGATCGCCGTCTCCGGCGCCGGCAGCAGGCCCAGGCGCACCGCCGTGATGATGCCCAGCGTCCCCTCCGAGCCCACCAGCAGGCGCTTGAGGTCATAGCCCGCCACGTCCTTGCGCACCCAGCCGCCCAGCTGCACCAGCTCTCCCGGCGCCAGCGCCACCTCCAGCCCCGCCACCCACGAGCCCGTCACGCCGTACTTCAGCGCGTGCGGGCCGCCGGCGTTCGTGGCCGCGTTGCCGCCGATCTGCGACTGCTCCGCCGCGCCCGGATCGGGCGCGAACATGAGGCCGTTCTCGCGCGCCAGGCGCTGCACGTGGCGCGTGCTCACGCCCGCCTCCGCCTCCAGCCGCCACAGCGCCGGCTCGAGCTCGCGCACCGCGCGCAGGCGCTCCAGCGAGCACACCACGCCGCCCTCGGTCGCCACCGCTCCTCCCGTCAGGCCCGTGCCGCCGCCGCGCGGCACGATCGGCACGTCGTTCGAGTAGCACCATCGCAGCACCGCCGCCGCCTCCTCGGCGCCGCCCGGCAGGACGACGGCGTCGGCGCGCCCCTCCACGCCGCGGCGGCGCGAGGCGTCGTGGTTGTAGGGAGAGTCGTGCGCGGGCTCGAACACGTGCTCCGCGCCCACCAGCCGGCCCAGGTCGCTACGCATGGCGCCGGCCGAGGCTAGCGACATGCCGCTCCTCTCCGGTCGCGCGCGCCGGCGCGCGCCCATCGCTTCGCGCTAGGGGGGCGCACGATATCCATAGATTTCCGGCCTGCGCCCCGGACAGATGAACGTGTAACTCGAGAACGGCTTGCCGACCGGGTTGCCCAGCTCGGCGTAGATACCAGTCCCATCACGCAGGCGCTGACAGGGCGGGGGGTCGCCCGGCATCGGCGCATGCGCGGCGAGGAACACATCCGCGGGACGAAGCGCCGTCGGATCCACCGTCTGGGTCAGCCCCGCTTCGGCCGTCACCACCGACAGCCCGATGACATTGAACGCGACTGGATTGGCGCAGCAGAAGCTCACTGCCGTCACGCCCCGGCGGCGCAGCGCCCGCATCAGCGAAAGCACGTTCCCGTCGTTTCGTTCGGGGGCGCCACGCAGCCAGCCCTGCGTCGAGTACAGCGTGATATAGCGAGCGCCGAGCGGGGTCTTGTCGAAGGCACCCGGCAGGGCGAGCCGCTGCACGTAGCCATTGCCGCCCACGCCAAAGGCCAAGCTCGCAAAGCTCGCCCCGACGGCCGCCACGAGGGCCGCCGTCAGCCATGGTCGGATGCGCTGGCTCAGGCCGGGGATCCAGGCGGTGGCGAGCACCGCGATGTACACCAGCGCCGGCAGGTCGTAGCGGGGATCTTTGTGGGTGAGCCACGTCATCCCGACCCAAGAGATCAACGCCCCACCCAGGAGCTCGGGGTGCAGGTTGTCCGAGCGCCGATCGCGTACGGCGCTAATCACGGCCGCGAGCGTCCCCGCGAGAAACAGCGCCAGGAGCGCGAGCCGAAGCTGGATGTTGGCGGCGTCCCAGAAGTACCAGCTCAGGTTTTTGAACGAGAACAGCCCCGGATAGGTGTGGCCGAGCGGGTTCGGCTCGGCGATGTTCGCCGCCGAGGTGTGCGCTGTCACGAGCTGGCTCAGCTCGCCATGGTGGTACACGTACCAGGGCGCCGCGATCGCGCCGAGCGGCACCGCGTAGGCGACGAGCCCGCGCCAGTTTCGGAAGCCGCCGCGCGCGACGGAGACGATCAACAGGCCCACGAGAAAGATCGGCGTCGTCTCCTTCGTCAGCATCGCGAGGCCGGAGAGGGCGCCCGCGAGGACCGAGACCCACAACCGCTCGAAGCGCCGCGATGCGAGGATCGCGTACACGCCTGCCGCCACCAGCGCGGCCTGCAACGGGTCGAGGTATGCCTCGTGTGCCTCCGAGACGATCATCGGCGTCCCCAGCGCGAACAGAGCCGCGAGCAGGCCGGCACGCGTCCCGGCAAGCAGTCGGCCGACCCCGTAGCACGACAGCGTGAGCAGCGGGACGAACACCACGTTCAGGCCCAACACCACCGCTCGCGTGCTGTGACCTCCCACGAACACGCCGAGCGCGCCGATCAGATGGCCGAGCGGCGGGTAGGTAGTGAATTCGGTGAACGGCGCCGTCAGCGAGCCGCGGGCGATCTCGTCGTGAACGGTGAACGAGTAGAGCGTGTGAAGCGCGCTGTCCCAATCGGAGACCTGCGTGTCCTGCGTAAACCACCACAGCGTCACCGCCAGGAAGCCGAGCGTGGCCAGCGCCACCAAGCGTGCATCGTTCGAAACGGCGGCGAGGCGCTTCTCAAACCCCCCTGCCGCCCACACCCGAAGCTGGGATGTGCGTCTGCCTGCGGAGCGAACGTCGGTCGTCATGGCTGGCTGTCGCACGGACTCGGGACGCACCCACGATCTCTTTGGCTGACGCGACGGGTGATGCCGCTTTAGCGCAAGGAAGCGCGGAGGGTAGCATTGGGCACACCATGGCCGTCAGCCCCAAGCCGCGCCCGCCGCTGAGCGACCCGTCCCAGGCGAGCGAGCCGGCTTCCCAGGCGAGCGAGCCCGACTCAGAGGCTGATCAGCGGTCGTTTCGCACGCTCTCCGGCGAGCCCGTGCGCGAGCTATACACCGCAGAGGACCTCCCGGTGGGCGTCGGCGGCGCCGATGATCCGATCGGCCGGCCCGGCTCCTACCCGTTCACGCGCGGCATCCATGCCTCGATGTACCGCGGCCGGCTGTGGACGATGCGCCAGTTCGCCGGCTTCGGCACCAGCGAGGAGACCAACGAGCGCTTCCGCTACCTGCTCGACCACGGCCAGACCGGGCTGTCCACCGCCTTTGACATGCCCTCGCTCATGGGGCACGACTCCGACCATCCGCGCAGCCTCGGCGAGGTCGGCCGCGAGGGCACTGCCATCGACACGCTCGAGGACATGCGCACGCTGTTCGCCGGCATCGACCTGGGCGCCGTGTCGGTGTCCATGACCATCAACGCCCCCGCCGCCATCATGCTCGCCTTCTACGTGGCCGCCGCCGAGGCCGATCCCGCGCATCCCACGCCGCGCGAGCGCCTGTCGGGCACGATCCAGGCCGACATCCTCAAGGAGTACATCGCCCAGAAGGAGTGGTGCTTCCCCATCGACCCCGCCATGCGCCTGTGCGGCGACATGATCGAGTGGTGCACGCGCCACATGCCGCGCTGGCACCCCATCTCCATCTCCGGCTACCACATACGCGAGGCCGGCTCCACCGCCCAGCAGGAGCTCGCCTTCACGCTCAAGGACGGGCTCACCTACGTCGAGCAGGCGGTCGCGCGCGGCCTGGACGTCGACGACTTCGCGCCGCGGCTGTCGTTCTTCTTCAACGCCCACCTCGACTTCTTCGAGGAGATCGCCAAGTACCGAGCCGCCAGGCGCATCTGGGCGCGCGAGCTGAGGCACACCTTCGGCGCCAAGAACCCGCGCTCCTGGCAGCTGCGCTTCCATTCCCAGACCGCCGGCGTCAGCCTCACCGCCCAGCAGCCGCTCAACAACATCGTGCGCACCACCATCGAGGCGCTCGCCAGCGTGCTCGGCGGAACCCAGTCGCTGCACACCAACAGCTACGACGAGGCGCTCGCGCTACCCACCGAGGAGGCCGTCAGGGTGGCGCTGCGCACGCAGCAGGTGATCGCCCACGAGACCGGCGTCACCAACACCGTCGACCCGCTCGGCGGCAGCTGGTTCCTCGAGGCGCTCACCGACGAGATG
>VAWK01000022.1:0-436 GCA_005885515.1 Actinomycetota bacterium
TGCGTCGGTGATTTTCGCGCTCCCCTGGCTCGTTCCCCTGATGTTGAAGACCACCTTCACGTTCGCGATTGGGACGCCGTGGTCGGTTACGGTTGCGATGACCGTATGCGTCGTGTTTGTCGGGTTGGTCGCGTCGGGAGGCGTCAGGACGAGCGAGTCCGGCGGTTTCGCGAGCCACAGCTTGCTCGCCGTCGCCTCAGGATCGCCCGCGTCTCGCTGTCCGTTCTTGTTGTTATCGACGAACGCCGTGATCGTGTCCTGGCCGGCGTTTTCGCCCGTGTAGCAGAACTGCGCGGCGCCGCTCGAGTCCGTGGTCCTTTCGGCCGCGGGGCTCGGGTTGGCGCCGGTGACGGCGAAGAGCACGGATCTGTTTGCCGCCGGTTCCCCGCCTTCGAGGCCGGCGATAGCCGTCAGGCAGTGTTGGACATTGACGACG
>VAWK01000022.1:535-103469 GCA_005885515.1 Actinomycetota bacterium
GTTTCGGTGCCCGCGACGACGCCGCCGTAGGTGCAGTTCGCCTTGCCGTTTTTGTCGCTCACCACGAAGCGGTTGCCAAAGATCGACTCCTGGCAGCGACCAACAAAGAAATCAAGGTTGAGGTTGCCGGAGAAGCCGACCAGCACGCCTTCGACCGGGGTGCCGGCGTCGGTGACCGTCGCGGTCAGCGTGTGGGTCGCGCCCACCGGGTTTTCAGCGGTCTTTGGCGCGAGTGCGATCGAGGGCTGGTGCGCAAGCCAGCTCCTGGTGGCCGTGTCTTCTGGCTCGCTCGCGTCCTTTTTATGGTTTTCGTTCGAGTCGACGAAGGCCGTGATCGTGTCGAGACCGCCGTTTTCGCCCGTGTAGCAGAACGTCACGTTGCCGTTGGTGTCGGTGGGCAGCGCTTCGCTGTGCGGGTTGGCGCCCGTGACCGTGAAGATGACCGTCTGAAGTCCGGCCGGGCCGGTGTCGTTGGTTGCCTGCGCGCCCACGCAAACTTGGGTGCCGACGATGTTGACATCGCCCTTCGGCGCCAGCGTGATTTTCGTCGCGGGCGCGGAGCGCCATGTCTTGGTCGCCGTGTCGCTGGGCTCGCCGTTGTCCAGGGCGCCGTCTTTGTTGGTGTCGGCGAAGGCGGTGATCGTTTCGGTGCCCGCGACGACGCCGCCGTAGGTGCAGTTCGCCTTGCCGTTTTTGTCGCTCACCACGAAGCGGTTGCCAAAGATCGACTCCTGGCAGCGACCAACAAAGAAATCAAGGTTGAGGTTGCCGGAGAAGCCGACCAGCACGCCTTCGACCGGGGTGCCGGCGTCGGTGACCGTCGCGGTCAGCGTGTGGGTCGCCACCGGGTTTTCAGCGGCGCTGGGCCTGAGGGTGAGCCCGTCTGGCAGCGCCTGCGCCGAAGCCGAGAAGGCAAGCAGGCCGAGCGCCGCCACCAGCATCGCGCGCCCGACCTGGAACGCCCTTCGATATGACTGCGCGCTCGTGTGGAGAGTTCCCAACCGTGGCTGTCGCTGGGAATCGCGCAACGCCATCGCAGGCGGCCTTCTCAGGGCGGCCTCCTCGGACCGAGTCAGGGTCAGTGATGCGCGCGCCGGACGCGCTCCCACACTTACGCCCCGCAGGGCCCTCAACATCCTCATCGTGCAGCCCCCCAACGCTCCAGATTCGTCCCGGAGTCGGAGAAAGCCCCCGGACGTGGGCGAACCTCGGCGAACCTACACAGCGCCGGCATTGCTGTAAATGGCCCGCTCGAACCCAATCTTGTGGTCAGAACGGGCCAGGCAGGGGCCCGAGTGAACTACTGGCCGCGGCGGCGCGGCCCTGGTTCATTCCCTGCAAATGGAGTAGCTTGGTAGATTGCAGCCGGTAGCTGACAGGGAGGTTAGGCAGGTGCCAGCGCGGCAGAGCTCCGTGGCGGCGACGATCACCGTCGTTTTGGTTGACGACGAGCATCTGATCCGCGCCGCCCTCTCGCAGGCGTTGCGCAGTGGCGGTCTCGATGTCGTCGGCGAGGCCGCCAACGGAGAGGACGCGGTCGAGATGGTCCTCGAGCTGCGTCCGGACGTCGTGCTGATGGATCTGAGGCTTCCCGGGATCTCGGGGGTCGAGGCGATCGAGCGGCTCGGCATGCTCGCCCCCGCTTCGCGCGTCCTCGTGCTCACCCGCAGCGAGCAGAATCGCGTGGTCGAGGCGATCGTCGCCGGGGCCAGCGGGTACATACTCAAGAGCGCGGCCCCCGAGGCGATTCTCGGCGCCGTGAGGGCCACGGCGGCGGGGGAATCCGTGCTCTCCTCGCAGGTCGCCGGAAGCATCCTCAGGCGCATCCGCGAGCGAGACATCCCGGTCACCGCCACCAGCGAGAGTGCGGCGGTCGCTATCCGCGCTGTCCTGACCACGCGCGAGCTTGAGATCTTCGAGCGTTTGGCGAGCGGCGAGGGCAATCAGGAGATCGGGCGCGAGCTTTCGCTGAGCACAAACACAGTCTCCAACCACATCGCCAGCATCCTGGCCAAGCTCCACCTCGACAACCGCATCCAGGCAGCCGTACAGGCAGTGCGCGCCGGCATCTCCTGAAAGCTCCGGACGCGGCCGAGCTCCCCGTTCGCCGCTCGCCACCTAACTGGGTCTGCGGCTGTCGGGTCAGACTCGCAGCGCTGCTGCTCGCACGCGCAGCGCGGCAGCGGACGAGGACCAGGCGTCGCGGACAGTGACGCCGACACGCCCGATTTGCGGGAAGCCACGCGGCTCCGTGCCTCTCGCCTTAAGGGTTTCGGAAGGCCGACGACTCGACCGGACGCAGAGCCTCGATAGATTGTCCCCAATTGTTCCCCAGCCAACCGATTGGAGGGCACGCACAGGAGCTGGAAGCTCACGGCCACTAGCAGGCACTTCCTTCAGTCGGGGAGGCCGGATTTGAACCGGCGACCGCCCGGCCCCCAGCCGGGTGCGCTACCAAGCTGCGCCACTCCCCGAGGGCGGCAAGCGGGCGACGGGAATTGAACCCGTACTAAGACCTTGGAAGGGTCCTGTGCAGCCATAACACTTCGCCCGCGCGATGCCCTCCAATGGTACCTGCCGCGCTCCCATTCACGGATCTCTCGATCCCGCGGGGCTCCGCCGCCGCTCCTCCACCGGCACCTCTCCCGACTCATCGGCCAGACCGGGTGGAGGCCAGACCCCTGCCCAGTTGTCGCGGGCGCCGTCGAGCGTGACGGTGGAGCCGCCGAAGGCGCGGCCCAGCGGCGAGGCGAGCAGGGCGACAAGCCACGCGTGCTCCTCGGGCCTGCCAAGGCGCTGCAGCGGGACCGAGCGCGCGGTGGCGGCGCGCACGGACGGCGGGTACTTGGCAAGCACCTCTGTGTCGAAATGGCCGGCCGCGACCGCGCTCACGCACACGCCGGCATCGCTCCAGCGCTCGGCCAGCTCGCGCGTCAACGCCTCCACCGCCGCCCTGGCTGCGCCGGAGTGGGCCATGCCTGGCATCCCGTGGTGTGGCGAGAGCGTGACGTTGACGATCGTTCCCGCGCGCGCCGGCGCGAGCGCGAGCTCAAACGCCGCCTCGGCCATGTTGAGCATGCCCTCCACGTTCAGGCGCCACACCGCCCGCCAGCCCTTGGCCGCGATCAGCTCGGCCGACGTGAAGTACTGCCCGCCGGCGTTGTTGACGAGCACGTCCAGCCGTGCATGCCGCTCGAGCACGCCCTGGACGACTCTCTCGGCATCTTTGCGCTCGCGCACGTCCGCGGACGCCCAGTCGATCGCCCCCACGCCCTGCTCGGCCGCCGCGGCGACCGCCGCTTGCAGCACCTCCGCGCGCCGCCCGGCGATCGTCACCGCAGCTCCGCAGCGTGCCAGCTCCAGCGCCGTGGCCCTTCCCAGGCCCGTCCCGCCGCCCGTCACCAGCGCCACCCGGCCGCTCAGCAGCCCGGGCGCAAAGATCGCCGACTGCCCCTTGTCCAACGCGCTTGCCATCGCGCGCGATCATATGCCGCGCCACCCGCCGTGCCGTAGCGCGGCCCCATCGCGGTCCGCCCGGCCGCCGTCCGTCGCGGTCCGTCGGGCCGCGTGTTTAGGGTTTTGCTCGTGTCTCCCAGGCCTATGGTCTGCGTGTGCGCGCTTACGACCGGCGACTACCTGCTGTGGAACTGGTCTCTGAGCGGCAACCGCGAGGTGCTCGCGCTGGTGTCGGGTCTCACGCTGCCTCCGCTGGCCGCAGCTTGCCTGTTGCTGGTCGCACTCACGGGTGCCCGCCTCGCGTCGCGCGTCACCCGGCGCTCGTTGCGCCCGGCGCTGGCTCGCAGGTCGCTCGCGCGGGCGGGCCCATACGTGAGTCCGGCTCGCCCGATAGGCGCCCGCGCTGGCGGCACGAGCCAGCCGGATGTGGCGCTGGAGGGCGCCGGCGCACGCGCGCGGGCGGTGCAGGATCATGGCGAGCTGGATGACAGCGGCCGCCCGGCCACCGCCGTCGGCGGGCGCTCTGCCAGGCCCGCGCGCAAGGTCGCCGCTTGAGTCGCCGCAATCAGCTCGTCGTCAAACTCTCCCGCTTGCTTCCCCGCTCAAAACGCCTCCGCCTGAGCCTGGCGGCGCTCGTCGTCCTGCTCCTCGCCGGCGCCGCGCTGGGCGCCTATCTGTACGAGCGCCATCGCACCGGCAGCATCTACCACCCGCACGCCCGCTTCGTGCCAGAAGCCACGCCGCCGCCCCCTCGCGGCGTGGATCGCTTCTCGTGGCCGTTCTACGGCTACACCAAGGATCACACGCGCTACTTCCCGGCATCCGCGCGCATGCATGCGCCCTTCAGGCAGCTGTGGGCGCACGACTTCGGCACGCTGCTGGAGTTCCCGCCGGTGATTCGCGGCGATCACATCTTCCAGCTGGGCGACAACGCGACGATCAACGCGATCGACAAGCACAACGGGCACATCTTCTGGAGCAGGAAACTCGGTGAACTGTCTGCGTCCTCGCCGGCGGTTGTCGGGCACATGGTCTACGCGACGGTGCTGTCCGGCCGCCACGGCGGGCGCATCGTGGCGCTCGACTACGGCCACGGCACGACCCGCTGGTCGCGCAATCTGCCCAGCCCCAGCGAGTCCTCGCCGCTGGTGGATCACGGCAAGGTGTACTTCGGCACGCAGAGCGGGCTCGTTTACGCGCTCGATGCAACCAACGGCCGCGTGATCTGGACCTACCACGCCGCCGGGGCGGTCAAGGCCAGCCCCACGCTCAAGGAAGGCACGCTGTACTTCGGCGACTACTCCGGCCAGGTGCAGGCGATCAGCGCGCAGACCGGCCGGCGGCGGTGGGTCAGCGGCTCCGGCGGAGCGCTGCTCGGCAGCGGTACCTTCTACTCCACCGCGGCGGTGGTCTACGGGCGCGTGTTCCTCGGCAACACCGACGGGCGCATCTACGCCTATGACGCCGACACGGGCAAGCTGGACTGGGCGGTGCAGACAGGCAACTACGTGTACGCGTCGCCCGCCGTGGTCAACGCGCCGGGCCTCGGCCCCACCATCTACCTGGGCTCCTACGACGGCACCTTTTACGCGCTCGACGCGCGCACCGGGGGCATCGACTGGAAATACAACGCCGGCGGGCGCATCTCTGGCTCGGCCACGATCGTCGGGCACACCGTGTACTTCGCCGACCTCGGCGACCGCCGCACCTATGGCCTAGGCATCTCCACCGGCCGCGTGCAGTTCGAGATGAAAAGCGGCTCGTTCGACCCCGTCATCAGCGACGGCCACAACATCTACCTGACTGGCTACAGCGGTCTTTATGCGCTCTCGCCCAGGTAGGGCTACCGAACGATCGCGCGGAAACGAACGAGAAGTCGATCGCCAAGATCCACGATCTCCTCCCTACCTCTTGAGGCCGAGGTCGGCGAACACCCGCTCGCGGTCGAAGTAGTTGACGATGCGTGTCACGTTGCCGTCGTGGACATGGAACAGGGCCGCTCCCTTCGCCCCTGTCTGCCCGATCTCCAGCCCGCTCCGCTTGCCCCGACCGCTGGCACGGAACAGCACGAGCACACGCTCGCCATCTAACTCGCGGTACCCCTCTGCCTCGCTGCGCGCCCCCTCCCAAGCGCCCAGAAAGCCGCGCAAGCCTTCCGCTGTCCCGGTCAGTCCCGTCCAACGCCCTGGAGCAGGCCCGTCAACATGCACCAACTCGATCTCCGGGTCCGCCCACTCGGCGGAACCAAAATCGCCACGCTCCCAGGCCGCGTAGGTCGAGCGCACGAGGTCCAGGTTCTCAGACATCGCCTACCCCGTCGACTCGGCAAGGCGTTCGGCGGCGGCGCGGCCCTCGTCGATCTCGCCATATGTAGTCACCCGTGTGGCCATGCCCCCTACCCATTTGACGACGTACGCTTCGCGTGTTCGAACGTAGCCAGTGCTACCCGCCGGGCGGGCGCGGCGTAAGCTCGACCAGGTCGGAGGTCGTGGACTCCCCGGGCATCGTCCGCCAAGTATTCCGTCCCCTGCGACACAGCGGCCTTAATGTGCTCTCGCCCCGCTGATGCGCGGGGCTCGAGCGAGACTTGATCGGTCCGCGTCAGTGAGCGAGCGCGTGCGCGAGCAGGTTGCGGGTCATCGCCACCACGCGCGCGTCGGGCTTGGCGGGGGCGTCGGGCGAGGCCTGGGGCACGGGCGCCAGGCCGTACTCCCAGGCGAGCGTGCCGGCCGCGAACACGAACGCGCCCGAGCGCGCCACATACAGGGTGCTCTGCGCCAGCGTGCCGCGCGCCGGCGCCGGCTCGAAGTGCGGCGCGCAGACGCCGCGCCCGCCACCCAGCACCGCCGTGCCGTGCGGCGAGCCGGCCGTGGTCTGATCGAGCTCGTAGCCGACGATGCCGGCGATGCGCGTGCGCGCGTTCACGCCGCTGTGCGCGAACAGCCACCGTGGCCTCAGGCCGGGCGCGGGCGCCCAGTGGTAGAGGCGATAAACCGGCGGCCCCGCCCCGGGCACGCGTGGCGTGATGCAGCCGTCATAGGCGCTGCCGGCGATGTTCGCTCCGCCCTGCGGGAACAGGCCGCTCGGGTCGGCGCGGTCGGGGTCTCGCGCCGCGTACTGCTTGTAGGCGACGATGCGGTGGTCGCGCTCGCCCGCCTGGCTCGAGACGCCGGTCGCCGGGGCGAAGCGCACCCGCCAGGCCATCGTGTCGGAGCTGAAGAACAGCAGGTCCGTGCCCCGGTCGCGGGCGCGCGCGAAGGCGCGCTCGTCGCGCCCGGACCAGTACTCGGAGTGCCCCACGTCGATCAGCGCCCGCGCGCCGGTCGCCTGCCGCGGGTCGGCGTCGATCGAGTCGATCGTGGTGTAGGCGACCGGGTAGCCGTGGCGCTCCAGGAAGCGCACCATCGCCACCTCGCGGATGAAGAACTGCCCCGCCCCGGTCTGGCTGGCGTAGGGGCGGTCGTAGGACACTTCCACGCCCTGCGTCGACCCCGTCGCGCGCACCGGCTTGCCGCCCGGGTACAGGCTGTCGCCGCCCCACGAGTTGTAGGCCTCCCAGGTGGCCGTCGGGAGCTCCACCAGCAGGCGCGCGCGCCGGCGCGAGCGCACCACGAACAGGCAGTCGGCGCGCGCGCCGTCGCTGGCGTTGAGCCTGATCACGTACACGCCGCTCGGCAGCGCGCTCGGAATCGCGAACGACAGCGTCGCGTGCCAGCGGCACTCGGTCAGGCCGGTCAGCGAGTTGTGTGCGCAGGGCGGCTGGCGCGCCGCGCCCAGCTCCTCGCTTTGCAGGACCAGTCGGCCGCCCGCGCCGTGATACCAGCCCATGCGATACACGCTCAGCGTCAGCTCGCCCGCGCCGGGGGCGTTCGCGTACACGCGCTCGATCTCGCCGGCCACCACCGCCTGGTGTGCCACGTAGCCCTCCACGGGCCCCCGCGCCTCGCCCCCGATCAGGCTGGGCGGGCCGGGCAGGCGCCAGGCGGCCGTGCCGCGGGCGCGGTTCTCGCGCGCGATCGAGGGCGCCGGGCCCCGGGTGCGCACGAGCCAGCGGTACGGCGAAGGCGGCGCGCTGGGCGCGGTCGTGGGCCGGGACACACCGCGCGCGGCGTAGCGCGCCGTGGCCCGCCTGGCAACGCCGCCGCACCCCGCTGCGGCCAGTGCCAGGGCCATCACCAACCCGACCAGCGCGAGGGCCGTGCGCGCGAGCGCCCGTGCGCATGCGGCCAGTGTGAGGGCGGCGCGCGCCGGCGCGCGCGTTTCGCTCATGCCCTTGCGCTCAGCCGGCAGGCTCCCTGGAGATCGAGCGCGCCGGCCAGCGAGAAGCGCGCCTGCACCAGCAGCGGCCCGGGCGCGCGGGCCATCACCGCCGTCCAGCCGCCCGGCGAGCGCGCCGCGCAGCCTCGTCCGGCCGCCACGACCAGGTAGCGGCTGTAGCGGACCCGCAGCAAAAACCGGCCCGCCCGGTATGCCCGCAGCCCGATCGCGTCGTGGCCCAGCGAGGTGAGCCGCCCCGGGCCCGACAGCAGCGGCACGGAATCGGCCACCGCGTAGATGCGCCAGTGGCGGCTGGCACGCACCTCGCGCAGGTACGGCAGCCCGGCGGCGATGAGGCGCCCCTCGGCGGCGCTCGAGGGATCGAGCGGCGCGTCGGGCAGCGCCACGTAGGAGACCGCGTTCTCGCGCAGCCAGCGCCCGTAGGAGGCCGCCGTCAGCCGCGGCGCCAGCAGCGCTCGGTCGTAGCGCTCGTCCAGCTGCTTCTCCCAGCCGCGCGCGAGCGACACCGTGGGGGCCAGCAGCGCGGCCTCCCAGTGCGAGCGCGTGAGCGGCACCTCCACGCGCACCGGGTCGCCGGCGGCCGCCAGAAAGCGCTCCACCGGCGCGTAGTAGGAGGCGCGCGTCGATTCGTTGCCCGCCACCGCGAGCGTCTCCCGCGCCGGCCCCCAGACCACCCACACGAGCCACACGCACAGTGCCGCGGCCAGCGTCGCTGTCGGGTGCCCAAACTGAGTCGCCGTCGGCCGGAGCCGGGCTGACCGGCTCCTGCTCCCCGCGTGCGCGCACAGCAGCACGGGGCCCGCGAGCAGCACGGCATAGCGCTCGATGTTCGAGCCCATCGGCGTGCGGATCGCCACGCACAGCACGCAGGCCAGCAGGTAGACGAGCGCGCCGACGCGCAGCAGCGGCTGCCCGTGCGGCAGGGCCAGCACAAACGCGCCCGCCACAGCCAGCGTCGCCAGCAGCGAGAGCAGCGGGTAGGGCTCGGACCCCCCCTCGGGAAACAGCGCAGCGAGCGCAAGCGCCAGCGCCGCCGCGGGCGCCGCCAGCGCAAGCGCCGAGCGCATGCTGCGCCGGGCGAGGGCGTGGGTGATGCCGGCCATCGCCAGCAGCAAGCCGGCCACGGGGCTGGCGGCCGCGCACGCCGCCGCGAGCAGCCCGGCGAGGAGCGCGCGCCCGCGAACGAGCGCCAGCGCCGCCGCCAGCGCGAGGCTCACCCCCAGGGCGAACGCCAGGCGCCCGATCCACACGTCGGCGGCCGCGGCCAGCGCGAACAGCGCCGCGCCCCAGCGGCTGGAGGGGCCGTACACGGCGTGCGCTAGGCGCGCGAACAGGGCCGCCGAGGCCAGCGCGCACAGGCACGCTGTCAGCCTCAGGCCGATCAGCGCGGCAACCGGCGGGAACAACAGGCTGTAGCCCGGCAGGTCATGGCCGCCGTACCAGTGCTCGTCCCACGCCGCCGGCCCAAGCGCGTGGAAGAGCGTCACGCGGTAGGCCTGCCCCGCGAGGTCCGGGGTGCGCGGATGCACCAGCAGCCACGCGGCCACCAGCGCCGCGGCGAGGGCCGGCGCCAGCAAGGCAGCGGCAAGCAGGCGCTTGGTGAGAAGATCGAACGGGGTCCGGTGTGCTACCCCACCGGACCCCGGCATACCCGTCATTTGCGCGACGGATGTGTACCTGTTTGAACCGGCGAGCGGCTCGGAAGTAGCTCTGGGGCTGATCCGCACGCGGGGATAATGATGACGATGCGCCGCATCCCGCCGCTGCTGCCCGCGCTGCTGCTCGCCGTGGCCGCCTGCGGTTGCGCCACGGGGCGCCCCGCGCCGATCGAGCGCGGCTCGCTCGCCGAAGCGCAGACCTTTCCCTACTACCGCGTGTACTGGGTCGGGCCCAGCTTCCAGGGCAGCCCGCTGGCGGCGGCCGACGGCCTGAAGGGCTACAACGCCACGGTCGGCGACAGCGTCTACTACGGCGATTGCGTGCACGGCAAAGGCATCTTCGGCGGAGGCAGCTGCCTGCTGCCGCTGCAGCTGACCACCGTCATCTACCGCCTGCATTCCAACGCCACGCTTGGGCCGCAGCGCAACATCGTCATCCGCGGCGTGCCGGCCACGATCTACGACGAAGGCCGCTCGATCGAGATCTACACCGGCCGCGTGGCGATCGACGTGTTCTCCGACAGCTTCTCGCACGCGCTGCAGGCCAGCCGCGAGCTGCTGCCCGTCAACGCGTCCGGCTCGAGCAGCGGGAACCTGCCGCCCCCGGTGTACTGTCCGGGGCTGTCCGGGCACCTGGACGCCGCCGTGAGCGCCGTGCTGGAGCGGCTGCCAGGACGCATCTGCCAGCGCACGCGCGCGCAGACCGCCTTCGCCAACAGCCTCTCCTGACCTATCCCGCAAGCGGCCGCGCGAACGGCCTGTTGATCTCACGCCGCAGGCTCAGAAACGCGAACGAGCCGACCAGCGCCGGCACCCACAGCGAGATCGCTCGGTAGATCACAACGGCCGCCAGCACCAGCGAGGCCGGACGCACACCGAACAGCAGAAGCATCCCGACCAGCCCGCCTTCCACCGCGATCAGCCCCGCGGGCACTGGCAGCGAGTTGGCGAGCATGCCCACCAGGTAGGCCATCCCCACCACCCACACCGACGGCGTGTGCACACGGCCAAACGCAGCGAGGCATGCGTACAGGGCGAGGTTGTCCAACAACCAGTAGGCGAGCGAGCCGAGCAACCGCCAGTCGCCGCGGCGGATCATCTGCAGCGACTCCACCACGCCGTCGCTGAGCGCACCGAGCGCCACGCCGACGCGGCCCTGCGAGAACCGGCCGCGCGAGGACACTCGCCGCGCCAGCAGACCCACGGCGAGCACGCCGACGATAGTCGCCAGCGCCGCCGCCGCCGGCAGCAGCGTGAGCAGCGCGTTGCGCGACCCGGGCAGCAGGCCCAGCCACATCGGCACCCCGATCAGCACCACCGCCGCCACGTTCACGGCGCTCGTGAGCAGGAACACGATCACCGAGCGCCTGGCGATGCGCCCGAAGGAGATTCCTCGCGTGCGCAGAACCCACGCGCCAAGCGCGATGCCGGCCAGGCCGCTCACAGACACGACCGAGTTCACGGCCAGCTCAGCCAGCGCCAGGCGCTTTGTGAGGCGCCCGCCGAGGCCGCCGAACACCAGGTCGAACAGCACCACGTAGCCGGCGCACGAGAGCACCTCGAGCGCGATGCCCGCCGCCACCCAGGCGGGGTTGGCATCGGAGATGCGATCGGCGGCCGAGCGCAGCCCGGGAACTGCGAGCAGCAGCGCCGCCACCAGCGCGAAGAAGACAGCCAGGCTGATGAGGCCGTTGCGCAGCGAGCGCGCGCTGGCCGCGATCGCGCCCCGCCGCTCATCCGCGCTAGCTCCTGCCCGGGGATGGTGTTGCGGCGCGACGATGCGTTGCATTCTTGCGCGCCACCTGGCGAAAGCCGGCAGGTGCCAGCCCGTAGCGGTGCCGGAAGGCGCGTGCGAAATGCGAGGGCTGCCGGTATCCCACCAGGCGCGCCACGTCCGCCACGGCGATCGCCGGCTGCTCGATCAGCAGCGTCGCGGCGGCGGCCATCCGCCGCGCGAGCAGGTCCTCGTGAAAGCTCTGCTCGCCGAACTGCTCATACGCCCGCTGCAGCTGGCGCGGCGAGCTGGCCAGCGCCCCGGCCACGATCGGCAGCGTGAGCCGGCGCCGGTAGTGGCGCGCCACCACCACCCGCGCGAGCAGATACAGCCGGCGGCGCGACGCCGCGGTGTCGGGACGCACTCTGCCCACTCCGACCGCGCGAGCGCAGCGGGACGGCGGCCCGAGCCGCGCCGCGGCCGCGCTCAGCGGGCGTAGGGCGCGGCCGTCGCTTCGGCGGAGAAGCGGTAGGAGCCGCCGAACAGGAGCGCGTGCACGAGCAGCGGCAGCAGCTGGTACAGGCCCACCCGCCCCTCCCAGCCGTCGGCCAGCGGCGAGACCTCCTGGTAGGCGTCGAACACGCGCTCCGACGGAGCGCCGAACAGCCTCAGCATCGCCAGGTCGATCTCGCGGTGCCCACCGTAGGCGGAGGGATCGATCAGCCACGGGTGCCCGCCGGCGTCGGCCATCACGTTGCCGCCCCACAGATCCCCGTGCAGCCGCGCGGGCGGCTCGGCCGGTCCGGCCAGCTCCGGGAGCCGCTCGCACACGCGCTCGATCGCCTCCACGCCGGCCGGCGCCAGCGCGCGGCGATCGCGGGCCAGGCGCGCGAGCGGTCGCAGGCGGCGCTCGGCGTAGAACGTCGGCCAGTCCTCGGCCGGGTCGTTGGGCAGGCCCAGCGAGCCGAAGCGAGTCTCCGCGCCACCGCCGGGACGGAAGTCGCCGAAGCACGGCGCGCCCGCCGCGTGCGTGCGTGCAAGGCCCTGGCCGAGCTCCTCCACTCCCGCCGGGGTCAGCCGGCCGCGATCCACCCACTCGAGCGCCAGGTAGCCGTCGGCCACCTCCAGCACGCGCGGCGTGCGTACGGCGCCCGGCTCGCGCAGCCACTCCAGACCGGCCGCCTCGGTCGCGTACTCGCGCGGATGGGCACCGGCGCGCGTCTTGACGAACGCCTCGCTGCCGTCCGCAAGCACGACGTGGAAGGCCTCGTTGATGTCCCCGCCGCCCACCCGCCGTACGTCGGTGGCGCCCGCAGGGAGAGTCACGCCAGCTCGCCCCGGCGGATGTGCTCGAGCAGCCCCTCACAGGCCGCCTGCACGAGGTCGAGCACCTCCTCGAAGCCCCCGGCCGCGCCGTAGTAGGGGTCAGGGACGTCCAGGTCATGCGCCGACGCCGCGCCGGCGCGGGCCCCCGCTGGCGCGTCGGGCCCGCGGCTGTTCGCGCCCGGGGGTTGCGCGCGCGGCGTGCTGGCGGGATCGAATTCGCGCAGCAGGCGCAGCTTGGCGCGCGCGGCCTCGCTCGGCGCCAGTTGCCGGAGCGCGCTCAGGTTCGAGCGATCCATGGCGATCAGCAGATCGAAATCCTCGAAATCCTCGGGCACGACTTCGCGCGCGGTGCCCTCGAGCGCGATACCGCGCGCCCGCGCGGCCGCCGCCGCGCGCGCGTCGGGGCGGCTGCCCACGTGCCAGCCGCCCGTGCCGGCGGAGTCGATCTCGATCTCCTCCCGCAGCCCCGCCTCGCGCACGAGCGCGCGCATCGTCGCCTCGGCGGTGGGCGAGCGGCAGATGTTGCCCAGGCACACGAACAGCACCCGCACGCGCTACTTCTCCCCCTCCAGCTCCAGCACCGCCAGGAACGCCTCCTGGGGCACCTCCACGCGGCCCACCTGCTTCATCCGCTTCTTGCCTTCCTTCTGGCGCTCGAGCAGCTTTCGCTTGCGCGTGACGTCGCCGCCGTAGCACTTGGCGATCACGTCCTTGCGGTACGCCTTGACCGTCTCGCGCGCGATGATGTGCGAGCCGATCGCCGCCTGGATCGGCACGTCGTACTGCTGGCGCGGGATGCGCCTGCGCAGCTTGCCGGTCAGCGAGCGCCCGACCTCGTACGCCTTGTCGCGGTGCACGACCATCGACAGCGCGTCCACCGCCTCGCCCGCCAGCAGCACGTCGAGCTTGACCAGGTCGGCGGCCTTCATCCCGTCGAGCTCGTAGTCGAGCGACGCGTAGCCGCGCGTGCGCGACTTCAGCTGATCGAAGAAGTCGAGCACGATTTCCGCCAGCGGCAGCTCGTAGTTGAGCTGCACGCGCTCCGGCGACAGGTAGTGCATGCCCGAGTGCTCGCCGCGGCGCTCCTGGCAGAGCTCCATGACCGCGCCCACGTACTCTCGCGGCGCGACCACCGACGCCTCGATCAGCGGCTCGCGGATCTCCGCGATGCTGCCGGGGTCGGGCATGTCGGAGGGATTGTGTACCTCCAGCTCGGAGCCGGCGGTGGTGGTGACCTCGAAGCCCACCGACGGCATCGTCGCCAGCAGCTCCAGGTCGTACTCGCGCTCCAGCCGCTCGCGCACGATGTCCATGTGCAGCAGACCCAGAAAGCCGCAGCGGAAGCCGAACCCGAGCGCGTCGCTGGTCTCCGGCTCCCACGACAGCGCGGCGTCGTTCAGCGTCAGCTTCTCCAGCGCGTCGCGCAGGTCGGGGTAGTCGTCGGAGTCGATCGGAAACAGCCCGCAGAACACCATCGGCTTGACCTCGCGGTAGCCGGGCAGCGGCTCGGTCGCCTCGCCCCTTTCACCGCGCGCCGCGCCGAGGCGCGCCCTGGTGGTGAGCGTGTCACCGACGCGCAGCTGCGTCACGTCCTTGATGCCGGTGATCAGGTAGCCGACCTCGCCCGCGGCGAGCTCGCCGCTGGGCATCATCTGCGGCGAGAAGAAGCCGATGTCGTCTATCTCCGCCTCGGTCCCCGTGGCCATCGCGCGGATCGGCTCGCCCTTGCGGAAGGCGCCGTCGACCACCCGCACGTACGCGATCACGCCGCGGTACTGGTCGAACTCCGAATCGAAGATCAGCGCCCGCGGCGCCGCGCCGGGATCGCCCTGCGGCGGCGGCACGCGCGCGATCAGCTCCTCCAGCACCTCGCGCACGCCCTCGCCGGTCTTGCCGCTCATGCGCAGGATCGACTCGGGCGGCTCGCCGATCAGCTCGCTCACCTCCGCCGCCACCCGCTCGGGCTCGGCGCCCGGCAGGTCGATCTTGTTCAGGCACGGAATCAGCTCGAGCCCCGACTCGATCGCCAGATAGGTGTTGGCGACCGTCTGCGCCTCCACCCCCTGCGAGGCGTCGACCACCAGCAACGCCCCCTCGCACGCCGCCAGCGAGCGCGACACCTCGTAGGTGAAGTCCACGTGCCCCGGCGTATCGATCAGGTGCAGCTGGCAGGTCTGCCCGTCGGCCGCCTCGTAGAACACGCGCACCGCCTGCGACTTGATCGTGATGCCCCGCTCGCGCTCCAGGTCCATGGAGTCCAGCAGCTGGGCGCGCATCTCCCGCGGGGCGACCGTGTGCGTCATCTCCAGGATGCGGTCGGCAAGCGTCGACTTGCCGTGGTCGATGTGGGCGATGATCGAGAAGTTGCGGATGCGGGCCTGGTCCACGGGCTCGCGTCACGATAGATGGTGGGTTGACCGGGTCGGCGCGCGAGCGATCCCGCACGCGGCGGGCGCGAGTGCGGGCAGATACGCGCTAGCTTTAGCGGCACCGGCGGATCGCCCACTCGGCCTCAGGCCCTCGCGGGCCGGCCTTGGCTACGCGCCAGGCGCAAGCCTGGCGGCCTGTCCAGGTGGCCGGGAGTGTCACGCCACCCAGGCAAGACACTAAGTCCTGGGACGTAGTAGTACAGCGGCGATCCATGTCGGGCGCCGGGCGGGTCAAGCATCCGCCCGGCTTCTCTTTACGCCTCCCGGGCTCGCTCGGGTCCGCCGCTCAGGTGCGGCCCAGCTGGGCGCGGATCAGGCGATTGACCTGGTGAGCCTCGGGCACGCGCATCGCGAGCACGGCTCGGGAGTACAGCCACAGCCCCGCAGCCGCGGCGCCTCCAACCGAAACGATCTGCGCCGGCAGCGCGCGCCCGAGCAGGTGATCGAGCAGGTACCACACCACCCAGGAGGCCGCCGCGAGCAGCGCCGACGCGAGCGCGATGCGGGCGGTGACCATCGTCGTCTGGGCGCCTTCGAGCCGGCCGTCGAAGCCGTCGCGCAGCCTCACGAGCTGCAGCACCGTCATCACCGCGTTGGCGGCCACCGTGCCGATGACCAGGCCCGCGATGCCGAGCGGCTTGTAAAGGCCGACGCTGACAATGACGTCGACGACGATATTGATCGCCGCCAGCCGCGTCGGGATCCACGGACGCTGAACGGCGAAGAACGTGCGCGTGAGCAGCAGGTTGACCCCGCCGAACGGCAGGCTGAAGGCAAACCAGAACAGCGCGATCGACGCGAGGTGCGTGGAGTGCGGCGTGAAATGACCGCGCTCGTACACCAGCCGCACGATCGGCGTGGTGAGCACGAGCATGAACGTCGCCGAGGGGATCAACAGGAGGTTGATCTGGCGCATCCCCACGCCCAGTGCGCGACGCATGCTGGCGGCATCGCGGCGCGAGGCCATGCGGCTGAGCGCGGGAAACAGGACGGTAGCGACCGCCACGCTGAACAGGCCCTGCGGCAGCATGTACAGCCGGAAGGCGTTGTCGATCGCGCGCGGCGCTTCCGCCGACACCAGCGTGCCGAACAGCGAGTTGATGAGCTGGTCGAGGTTGACGATGCCCAGGCCGATCATGATCGGCAGCATCAGCGCGAACACCTGCTTGACGCGCCGATCACGCCAGTCGAATGAGAACCTCAGGTCGAAGTGCATGCGCCGCAGCGCCGCCAGCGCCACCAGGAACTGCACGACCGTGGCGGCGAGGATTCCGATCGCGAGCGCGTAGATCTTGTTTTCGCCGTGGAAGCGCGTGTGCAGCACCACCAGCAACACGATCGTCACGAGGTTCCACACCGCCGGCGAGATCGCCTGGATCGTGAAGCGGTCGTACGACTGCAGGATTCCGAGCAACAGTCCGTTGAGCCCGAGCAGCAGCACGACCGGGAAGAGCACGCGTGAGAGGCCCACCGTGAGCGTGTTGGTGCTGTGATTGAACCCCGTGATCAGGGGCATGATCACGCCCGCCGCCAGGATGAACACGAGCGTGATCGCGCCTAGCGCGAGCAGCATCACCCAGAACAGCGTGCGCGCAAGCCGCAACGCCTCCTCCTTGCGCTCGCGCTGCAGCAGGTCGGTGAAGACCGGCACGAACGCCGCCGACAGCACGGCGTTGGCGAACAGGTTCGCGATCAGGTTCGGCACCAGGTAGGCGATCGTGAAAGCCGACGCCGCCGCGGTCGTGCCGAAGTAGCTCGCGGCCACGATTTCCCTCGCGAGGCCCGCGATTCGTGAGAGCCCGGTGGCGCCCGAGAAGATCGCAGTGTTGCGCGCCACGGCGCCGCCGCCGGGCGGTGGCCCCGGGCCCGCGGCCAGCTCCGCCGCGTCTGGGATCGTGGACAAGGCCGCTATAGTACGGCGCTCCGCGGCGCGCCTAGACGACTTCGCTGGGCGCGCGGCGCGATTTTTCATGGCCAACATTCACTCCCAGAAGAAGCGCATTCTGCGCGGCCAGCGCGAGCGGCTGGAGAACCGCAACTACACCTCCGCGATCAAGACCTACCTCCACCGCCTTCAGGACGCCGTGACAAACGGCGATCAGCAGGCTGCCAATGCCGAGCACGCGCGTCTACAGAGCACGGTCGACAAGGCCGTCAAGCGCGGCGCGCTGCACCGCAACGCCGGAGCGCACAAGAAGGCGCGCGCCGCGCGCATCCGGGCGGGGGCCTCGTCGTAGACGCGCCGCGCCGCGTGCGCTAGCGCGCTAGCGCGTGGCCGTGATGGGCGGCAGCTGGTGACGCCGGCTTGGTTGAGCCGCTCAGGCCGATCGAGGCAAAGAGCGTCGCGACCGCAAACAGCGCCACGGTGGCAGCTCGCATGCGTCGCGGGGTCAGCCAGGTCAGATGCCGCGCTTGAAGCCACGAGCGGGCTCCGTTGGCGCCCGCCATCGCCGCGATTGCGCACGCTGCACACATCGCGGTGATTGTAGGCAGCTGCCCGCGGCCGCGCGGCAGCGGGGCAGCGCGAGCAGACGCTTGGCGTCTCACGCGGACGCCGCCTCGCGCAGCAGCTCATCGAGCGTGCGGTGGCTGATGACCGAGGCCGGCTGTTCGGCGACGATGTCTGATCCGATACGCGCGTGCTCGTCGCGGCGCTTGATGAGCAGCCACTGGGGCTTGCGTCCGCGACCGGTGCGCTGAAGCGCAAAGCCGCCGCGAAGCTTCTCGCCATGCAGGACGAACACCGCGTGACCGCGGTCGAGCGCTTCGGGCCACGCCACCCTGCCGCCCTGCTCGTATGTGCCGCGATCCCAGATCACCACCGCGCCGTGGTCGGTGCGGCCCTCGAAGTCGTTGTGCTCGATCGAATGGTCCTCGACCTGCACGGCCAGGCGCTTGGCGGCCGGGTCCATCGGCGGGCCCTTGGGCACCGCCCACGATCGCATCACCCCGTCGACCTCAAGGCGCAGGTCGAAGTGGCGTGTGGTGGCAGCGTGCTCCTGCACCACGAACGCGCCCGAGCTGAGGCCGCGGATCGCGAAGTGCTCGTGGCCCTCGACGCGCACGTCGCGAACGTCGCGTGCGGAAGCGGACGCGCCCGCCAGACCCTCGCGCAGGAGCGCCAGCAGCGCCTCGACCACCGCGGAGGGGCCCTCCGCGTGTAGCTCGAGCGTGCCCTTGCCGTCAGCGCGCACCCATCCCATCACGCCCAGCTTCCGCGCGCGCTCGCAGATGACCGCTCGCACGTCCTCGTCGTCGCGAGCTCCCGTGATCAGCGCCCGGATCGCCCGAGCGCCGGGTTCGCGGGTGCTCCGGTCACGCGGGGCGGCTTCGGCGGCGCGGCGCGATCGGGGGGCGGCCTCGCTGGCGCGGCGCGATCGGGGGGCGGCTTTGCGGGTGCGGCGCGAGTCGGAGTCGGCCATGTCGCAGCCTCGGCGTGACCTGCCCTACGTCGTGATCGCGCCGATCGCGCGCAGGGCGCTCGTGTCCTCGTGGAGCGGCGCCAGCGCCGAGCGCTGCGCGAGAACTGCGGCGCCGCCTCTTGAGTCCAGCTCGAGGTCCGCCAGCGCCGCGAGTGCCCGGCGCAGCCGCTCGGGCTCGGTGCGCGAGACGTCGGCGATGAAGCGCTCGGCGGCTCGCCCGGGCATGCGCAGCGACCGCTTGATTTGCGCCGCAGACTCGCCCGCCTGCAGGCGCAGCGAGACCGCGAGCGCCTCGCGCAGCCGCCTGGCCATCAGATAGATCAGCCCCGAGAGGCTCTCTCCCTGCCCGCGCACGCCCAGGTAGGACTCGACGGCTCGCGCGGTGTCGCCTGCAACGAGCGCGTCGGCGAGCTCGTACGCACGCCATTCGGCCGAGTGCGCCGCGCGTCGCTCGATCTGCTCAGCGTCGATCGCCGGCGCGCGCGCGAGCGCCGCAGTATCGCCCGCGCCAGTGGTGTCGGGCAGGTCGGCTTCCAGCGCCAGCTTCTCGAGCTCTCGCAGAAGCCGCTGCTGGCGCTCGCCAACCTGCTTGACGAGCGCGTGAGAGGCATCGCGATCGAGCGCGATGCCCAGTCGCTCCGCCTGCTCCCGGACCCACCCTGGGAGCTCCCACGGCTTGACGTGCATGCGGGCGACGATCTGGCCGCCGGCGCCGCGCACCGCCTTGGCGAGCGCCTCGGGTGCCTTGACGCGCGGGTCCTCGCGCGCGAAGAACGCCACCGTCGTCCCCGGCGCGAGGTGCTTCAGCGCGGGCGCGAGCTCGCGCTCGACATCGGCCTGGCGCCAGCGCTCTGCCCCCTCGACGATCACCACGCGTTGACCGACCGCGAGCGTCATGGCCGCGAGCGCAGCCGCCACGTTCGCGGGGGTCGCGGCGTCGCCCTCGAGCGCCTCGACGCCCGCGCCGCCCTCGGCGCCGGCCTCGACCAGCGCTCGCAGGCCGGCGCGGCGCTCGGCGATCGCGCCGTGGTCGTCTCCGTGGATCAGGTAGGCCGGCTTCAGCTCGGGCATCGACGCGTCTCCGGCGCGATCGATCGGGCCGACACCCTCAGCGCACCACCAGGTTGACGAGCTTGCCGGGCACGACGATCTCCTTGACGATCTCGCGGCCATCCACGTGGGCCCTGACGTTGGGCGCCACCCTGCAGCGTTGCTTTAGCTCCTCCGCGCTGGTGCCCGCCGCAACCTGCACGCGGTCGCGCAGCTTGCCGTTGACCTGGCACACGAGCTCGTATACGTCGCGCTCCAGCAGCGCCTCATCGGCCTCAGGCCATGGCTGCTCCCACACGCGTGTCCCCGTCAGCAGCTCATAGGCATCGGCACAGGTGTGCGGCGCGAACGGGAACAGCACCGACGCCGCGCTCGCCAGCGCGAAGCGCAGCGTCTCGGTCCCGGCGGCGTCGCGCAGGCGGCGGCATTCGTTGAGCAGCTCCATCACGGCCGCGATTGCCGTGTTGAACGCGAACCTCCGCAGATCGCCGGTCACCTTGTCGATCGCCCAGTGCGCCTTGCGCAGCAGCTCCAGGTCGGGACCCTGCGCGTCGGCCGCTGCCGGAGATCCCTCGCCGGGCGGACCGGCGAGCTCGGCGACTTCGGCGGACAGGCGCCACAACCTGCCGAGGAAGCGGTGCACGCCTTCCACGCCCTCGTCTGACCAGTCGGCGTCCTGATCGGGCGGGCCGATGAACAGCACGTAGCAGCGGGCGGTGTCCGCGCCGAAGCGTTCGACGATGCTCGACGGCGCGACCACGTTGCCCCTGGAGCTCGACATCTTGGCGCCGTCGCGCGTGATCATGCCCTGGGTGAACAGGGACGAGAACGGCTCCTGCACCTCGAGCAGCTCCATGTCGGATAGCGCCTTGCAGAAGAAGCGCGCGTACATCAGGTGCAGGATCGCGTGCTCCACCCCGCCGATGTACTGGTCCACGGGCATCCACTCGCGCAGCGCCGCCTGATCCCAGGCGGCGCGATCGTTGTTCGCGTCGCAATAGCGCAGGAAGTACCAGGAGGAGTCCACGAACGTGTCCATCGTGTCGGTCTCGCGTCGCGCCGGACCTTCACAAGTGGGGCAACTCGTGTTCACCCAGTCCTCCGCAGCCGCCAGCGGCGAGCGGCCCTTGGGCGTGTAGTCCTCGATCTCGGGCAGCTCCACCGGAAGCTCGTCCTCGGGCACCGGCACGATGCCGCAGCGCTCGCAGTAGAGGATCGGGATCGGGCAGCCCCAGTAGCGCTGGCGCGACACGAGCCAGTCGCGCAGCCGGTAGTTGACCGAGGCGTGGCCCTTCCCGCCACGATCGAGCCACGCGACGATCTCTGCCAACGCCGTGCGGCTGTCAAGCCCGTCGAACTCGGGAGCGGAGTTCACCAGCGTTCCCTCGCCGCTGTAGGGCAGGCCCTGCTCGTCGGCATCGGGGTCAGTGCCTTCGATCACGCGCCGGATCGGCAGCCCGAAGGCGCGCGCGAAGGCGTAGTCGCGCTCGTCGTGCGCGGGCACGGCCATGATCGCGCCCGTGCCGTACTCCATCAGCACGTAGTCGGCCACGTACATCGGGATGCGCTCGCCGTTGACCGGATTGACCACGGTCCGCCCGAGCGCGACGCCGGTCTTTGGCTTGTCGAGGTCGCCTCGCTCCTCGCCGGACTCGGTGATCGCGTGATTGACGTAGTCGCGCACCTGCCGCTCGTGCTCGGTGCCCTCGGCCAGGCGCAGCACATCCGGGTGCTCGGGGGCCATCACGAAGAAGGTAGCCCCGAACAGCGTGTCGGGACGGGTGGTGAACACGGGGTAGTCGATGCCCAGTTCCTCGCAGCGAAACGTCACCTCGGCTCCCTCCGAGCGCCCGATCCAGTTGCGCTGCATCGTCTTCACGTGCTCCGGCCAGTCGATCCCATCGAGGTCGCTCAGCAGCCGCTCGGCGTAGTCGGTTATGCGGAAGAACCACTGCTCGAGCTGCCTGATTTCGACCAGCGAGCCGCAGCGCTCGCAGCGACCTTCGGTGTCCACCTGCTCGTTGGCGAGCACGGTCTGGTCTTTGGGGCACCACTTCACCGCCGCCTGCTTGCGATACGCCAGGCCGCGCTCGTACAGGCGCAGGAAGATCCACTGCGTCCAGCGGTAGTAGCTCGGTTCCTGCGTGCCGAACTCGCGTGACCAGTCGATCGATATGCCCCAGCGACGGAACTGCCGCCGGTACGAGTCGATCGAGGCCTGCGTGGCGTCGCGGGGATGGATGCCAGTCTTGATCGCGTTGTTCTCAGCCGGCAGACCGAACGCGTCGTAGCCCATCGGGTGCAGCACGCGCTCGCCGCGACGGCGGCGGAAGTGCGCGACCGTGTCGCCGACGGCGTAGTTCTTCAGGTGACCTACGTGCGGCTCTCCGCTGGGATACGGCAGCATCTCGAGCACGTAGGAGTTCTGCTCGAGCCCGCCCGGCTGCATGAACCCGCCCACTCCCTGGAAGCCAGCACGGGGCGCCGCCACACCGTCGGCGGCGCTCTCGTTGGCGACCTCCCAGGTGCGCTCATCCGCCCACACCGCCTGCCAGCGCGGCTCGATCTCCTGCGGGTCATAGCGGCGCTCTGCCATCGCGAAACGCACATTAGCGGGCGGCCTGGAGCCGACCGCCGCGACCGCTCAGCTGCGCCGCGCAGGTGTCGCGAGCCGCCGCGCGCGCTCAGGCGGCCGTGCCGGCCGTGCTCTTCGGCGAGTGCGCAAAGCGGCTACGGGCACGCAGCAGCTCGACGATCGCGATCGGCGCCTTGCCCGGCGAGCCGGCGTCGAACGGTGGCTGCGGGTCGTACTCGAGCCCGAGCTGGATCGCCTGTGCGGTCGCGTCCCCGGCCAGCTTCGCCGCCAGCGCGAGCGCCATGTCGATCCCCGCCGACACGCCCGCGGCGGTCACCACCTTGCCGTCGAACACGACCCGCTCGGACACCGGCACGGCGCCGAGCCGGCCGAGCTCCTCGAGCGCAAGCCAATGACTGGTCGCGCGCTTGCCTGCCAGCACGCCCGCGGCCGCGAGGATCAGCGAGCCGGTGCACACCGAGGTGGTCCACGTGGTGCGCTCGTGAACCGCGCGCAGCCAGCCGAGCACGGCGTCGCCCGCGCGCGCGGCGACCTCGCCGGGCCCGCCCGGCACGAGCACGACATCGGGCGAGGTGACGTCCTCGATCGAGCGCTCCGCGACGAGCGCCAGCATGCCGTTGTCGGTGCGCACGGGTCCGGGCTCGGCCGCCACGAACTGCAGCTCGCCGCCGGGCAGCCGGCTGAGAACCTCATAGGGCCCGATCGCGTCGAGCGCCGTCACGCGGTCGTACAACAGGATGGCGATGTTCATGGCTGGCTCCTTGTCGGCTGTGGCTGCTGTCAAGCCGCTCTGCGCGTGTCCTGCGGGCTGGCGTGGAAGCGTCGGCGGTACTCGGCCGGGGCCACAGCAAGCGTCCGCAGAAACACGCGCCGCATCGTCTCGGCCGTTCCAAACCCGCACCCTGTCGCCACCGAGACGATCGGATCGGCAGTGTCCTCCAGTCGGCGGCGCGCGGCCTCCAGGCGCACCCGCTCCACGTACCGGCCCGGCGTGAGCCCCGTCTCGGCGCGAAACGCTCGGGCGAAATGGCGCGCGCTCATGTGCGCCCGCCGCGCCATCGCCTCGACCGAGTGCTCGCCCGCGACATCCTCGACGACCTGTCGCTGGATCTCGCGAAGCGGCTCGCGCGCCGGCTCTTGCGCTGCGAGCGTGGCGCTGAACTGCGACTGGTTGCCGGGCCGGCGCAGGAACAGCACCAGGTGGCGAGCGATCGTCAGCGCAGCGTCACGATCCAGGTCCTCCTCCACGAGCGCCAGCGCAAGGTCCATCCCCGCGGTCACGCCCGCGGACGTCCACACGTCGCCATCGCGCAGGAAGATCGGCTCAGCGTCGACGCGCACCTCGGGATAGCGGCGGGCGAGCTCGGCCGCCGCCGACCAGTGCGTCGTCGCCCGGCGTCCGTCGAGCAGGCCGGCGCGCGCCAGCAGGAAGGCGCCGGTGCACACCGCTGCCGTGCGCCTGGCGGCAGCGGATTTGCGTGCGATCCACTCGATCAGTACCTCGTCTTCAGCAGCCTGCTCACAGCCAGGGCCGCCGGCCACGATCAGCGTGTCGATCTCACGCGGCGCGGTGCGCAGGCTTCCATTTGGCACCAGCGTCAAGCCGCTCGAGCTGCGCAGCGGCTTGCCGTCGCGGCTCACGATCGTGATCTCGTAGCTGCGTCCGCCGCTCAACCCGGCGCGAATCAGCTGCTGGGCGCCGGCGAAGACCTCCAGCGGACCGGTCGCGTCGAGGCTCTGCACGCCCGGATAGACGACGATCACGACCTGTCGGGCAGTGTCGGTCGACGATGCCATCGGCCGATCATGAACTACGCGGCTCGCGTCTGCAAGGACAGATTTCCAACGATTTCTGCCACGCCGCGGTGCGTGCGTACGCACCACGTATACGGACGCTGCCCGCAACAACCAGGCTCGACGCGTTCGCGGGGCGGACGATTATGAGTCCGAGACGTCGATCCGGCGGAACTGGAATAGCGAGAGCTGAGACCGGGCGATCGCTCGATACGATGAAGCTCACCCGGGGCTATAGCTCAGCTGGGAGAGCGCTGCCATGGCATGGCAGAGGTCGTCGGTTCGAGCCCGACTAGCTCCATCCGCAGTTGTGAGGGATCACGTGCCGTCCGCGCTGCTGGCACAGACGTTCACGTGCGTGCCGCGCGCAAGCGCGGCGCTGCCCGCCGAGCCGCCTCGGCCAAGACGGTCAGCATCGCCTCGGACGCCGGAGTGGCGTAACGGGTGGACAGGCGCACCGCATAGATGCTGCGAACGGGTGCGGCGTCTCCGAGCGAGGCGACCACGACGTCGCGATGCAGGCTCCCGAGTGCGAGCGAAGGCAACAGCGCGACTCCCGAGCCGCGGGCGATCAGCGCCTGGCTGGTGGCGATCTCGTCGACTTCGAACGCCACCTTGGGCTCGAAGCCCGCCGTCCGGCAGGCGCTAAGGATGATCTCGTGGCACAGGTCGCGCTCGGTGGTGTTGATCCAGACGTCGTCCGCGAGCTCGCCCAGCTCGATCGACCGCGACCGCGCGAGCCGGTGCTCGCGCGAGATCACCGCCGTGTAGGGATCATCGAGCAGGTAGGTCAACTCCAGCTCATCACCCAAGGCACCCGTCGGGGGCTTCAGGTCGTACACGAGCGCCAGGTCGAGTTCGCGATTCTCGAGCCGCGTGGCTGCTTCCGCGGGCTCCATCTGCACCACGTTCAGCTCGACCTGCGGGTTGCGCCGGTGAAAGGTCTCGACCGCCGCGGGCACCAGCGCCGCGCCGGCTGACTCAAACGCGGCGAGCCGAAGGCGGCCGGAGCGCGCTTGCACGTACGCTGCGAGCTCCTGCTCGGCGTGCGCCATGCGGCCCAGGATCGCGTCAGCGTGCGCAAGCAGGATCTCGCCGGCCTCGGTGAGCCCCGCGCGCTTGCGACCGCGTTCGATCAGCGTCGCCCCGGTTTCGCGCTCCAGCGCAGAGATCTGCTGGCTGATCGCCGACTGCGTGTAGGAGAGCGCCTCGGCCGCGGCCGTGAACGAGCCTCGATCGGCGAGCTCACGGAAGACGACGAGCCGTCTGGGATTCAGCATAAGCGCAGCTTATCGATCGAGTAACAGGTTTGCTTGCGCTAATGATGATCTTTAGGCAACCTGGAGCCATGAGCCCAGCAACGATTCCCACCACCCCACCAATACACTCGACGCACTCAACTGTCGGGGCCAACGGCAGCCGAGGTTCCAACGGCGGCCGCGTGCCCGACGAGGTGATCGACAACCTCGATGTCCGTATCGCCGGACAGGACGAGCACGAGCCGATTGCCGCGTTGGCGGCGCGCGCGGGGTCGCCAAACCCGAGCGGTGCCCTGATGGTCGGCGCGATCAATGGTCGCCTGCTCGCCGCGGTGTCGATGAGCACCGGCGAAGTGGTCAACGAGCCGACGTCATCCGGCGAGGCGGTCGCCGCAGTGGTCCGTTACAGGGTGGCCCGCCTGGGTCGGCGGCCCGCCACGTCAACCCCGCGCTGACCCAACGCCGCCGCGGCGTCGCACGATCGACGACGGCGCCGTGCGACGCTCACAACCGGGGCAGATAATCGATCTCGGGCGAGCGCAGGGCGATGCCGAGACCGCGCAGCGATACGCGTCCCTGTTGCGGGTAGAAGCACATGTCGCCTGGCTCGCGCGTGCCGTATGCGAGGTACGTGAGGCCGTGCGCGCCCGGACGCAGCGCATGCGCGACGCCGGTCCCGGGTGGGCGCGAGATCGCATCGCCGGCGCGCAGGGGATGCTCGTCGGGCGCTCGCTCGCCGGGACCCCACAGCTCCAGCACGCCATCGCCGTCCAGGACCAGGAAGATCTCCTCCTCCAGTGAGTGGCAGTGCGCCGGCGCTCCCTCTGTGCCCGCCGGCAGCACGACGTAGTTAAGCCCCGTGGCCACCGCACCGGCCGCCATCCCCAGGCGCCGCGCGCGACCGTCGAGGATCGGCGTGACCTCGCTGAGCGCCACCACGTTGCGCGGCCGCTCGGCCTCCGGAGGCGGGCACTCGGGCGGGCCGGCGGCGGCCTCGCGCGCGAACGGCCAATCGCCTTCGCCCAGCTCCACCCAGCGCGGGAAGGACCACGCGATGCCCGCGCGCGGCAGCGCCGTGAGCGATGGATCGAGCCGCTGGGCGAAGACGACCACGTCGAGCCCACCGGCGCCGCCGCGCAGCGTGTGCGCCCCGCGTTTGGGCCTGTGCACGATGCAGTCCTGGGCGTGCACCGCATATGTCTTGCCGTCCTGCCACAGCAGCCCCTCCTCCTCGTCGCCCCCGTGCTCGTGAGCGGGCGTGGAGAAGTGGTCCTCGGAGATCTCGATCCTGCGCAGGCCCACCGACCGCGTGCCCGCCTCCCGGCCGAGGTCCCGCCACACCGCCTTGATGTGCCCGACCGCGAACTCTCCCGACGCGCTGTCGTGCAGGTTGGCGATCTTCATCGGCCGCGACCCTAGCAGTCGGCCGATCGCCGCCAGGAGAAAGGGCTGCCGCCACGAGCGCCGTGAGCCGAGAGTATGATCGGCGCCTGCCCCAGCCGCCTTAGGAGTGCGAGGAGCTGCCATGGAGAATTCGCTGCCGCCGGGCCCGCGGATGCCGTCCGTGTTGCAGACGATCGGCTGGTGGAGCAGGCCGACCGCCTTCCTGGAGCGTTGCCGGGCGCGCTACGGCCGACGCTTCACGATCCGCCTCGTGGGCCAGTCGCCGTTCGTGCTGCTGTCCGATCCCGACGAGATCAAGGCCCTCTTCCAGGCTGCCCCCGACGTCCTGCACCCCGGCGAGGGCGCGCACATCCTGGAACCAGTGGTCGGTCCCAACTCGGTCATCCTGCTCGACGAGGGCCCGCATCTCGAGCAGCGCAAGCTGCTGCTGCCGGCGTTCCACGGCGAGCAGATGCAGCGCCTGTCGGGCCTGATGACCGAGCTGGCCGAGCGCGAGGTTGCGTCCTGGCCCCTGGATGAGCCGGTGGCGCTGCAACCGCAGCTCCGGCGCCTCACACTGGAGATCATCCTGCGCGCCGTGTTCGGCCTGGAGCGCGGCGCACAACTGGACACGCTCCGCGAGCTGCTGACGGAGATGCTCGCGTTCGGCGACAGCCCGGTGTCGCTGCTGCCGCCCGCGCAGGCCCTGCTCGCGGGCCGCGGGCGGTTCGGGCGCTTTGAGCGCACGGGGGCACAGGCCGACCAGCTGATCTATGAGTTGATCGATGAGCGCCGTCGCGACGGCGACGGCGCTGATGACGTGCTCGCGCTGTTGCTGCAGGCGCGCCACGGCGACGGCTCGCCGATGAGCGCGGAGGAGCTGCGCGACGAGCTGATGACGGCGCTCGTGGCGGGACACGAGACCACCGCCTCGCAGCTGGCCTGGGCGGCCGATCGCCTCGCCCGCGAGCCTGCGGTTCAGGGCCGGCTGCACGACGAGCTCGACGCTGGTGAGGATGAGGCGTATCTGACCGCAACCATCCAGGAGATCCTGCGTCACCGGCCGGTGCTGCCCAACGCCGAGCCGCGGCTGGTCAAGCGCCCGATCGAGATCGGCGGAATCGAATATGAGCCCGGCGTGGTGCTGTTCGCGAGCGCCTACCTGATTCATCACGACCCTGCCATCTATTCAGAGCCCTACGCGTTCCGTCCCGAGCGCTTCCTCGAGCAGCCGCCGGGCACCTACACCTGGATCCCATTCGGGGGCGGTCGCAGGCGCTGCCTGGGCGCGAGCTTCGCGCTGCTGGAGATGAAGCTGGTGCTGACCGCGCTGCTCGAGCGATGCACGCTGCGGTCCGCCGGCGTCCCCGCCGTGACGACGCGCCGGCGCGGAATCACGATCAGACCGCCGCGCGACAGCATGGTCGTGCTGACGCGGCGAGCGCCGACCCGGGCGCGCGCGGCCACAGGGGCGCGCGAGGCCGCGGCATAGCGCCGGCTACTCCGCGCGAAGCAACCGGCTTTGCGGCTGAAGCGGGCTCGGCGCCGGCGGTGAAGAACCGACCGGCGCCCCCGTCAACCGAGCGACGCTGCGCGCGGCCCGGCTAGCCCGCTGAGTCAAGTCGTAGTGGCCAGATGGTACACCGCGCGCGCCGCGTGGGAAAGCGCTCGTTCAGGCGCCCTCCCCCGCCAGGCGCGCCGGGGCCTCGCCCCACAGGTCCTCCAGGCGATAGTAGGCGCGCATCTCGGGCGTGAAGATGTGGACCACCACGTCGAGGTAGTCCATCAGTATCCAGGCTGCTCTGCTCGCGCCCTCCACGCGGCGCGGCAGCGTGTTGTGATTGCGCTTGAGCCCCTCCAGGATGCCGTCGTGGATGGCTTTCGTTTGGCGGCTGGTGTTGCCCGAGCAGATCAGGAAGTAGTCGGTGTAGTCCAGCACGCCGCGGAGGTCGAGCTCCACCACGTCTGCGGCCTTCTTGTCGGCGGCATAGCGCGCGATCTCACCGACGAGCGTCTCCGGGCGCATCAGCTGGCGCCGCCTGGCGGCGCCCGGTAGAGCCCCTGCTCGCGGACGTAGCCGGCCACGTCGGGTCCTACCCAATCCTCGATCGGCCGGCCATCGGCCGCGCGGCGGCGCACGGCCGAGGAGGACACGTCGATCACCGGCAGGTCCAGGAACCTGACCCGCTCTGCTCGGGCGTGACCGTCGCGGCCCGCCTCAGCGCCAGCGTGCGCCTGCGTCGCGCCAGTCAACTCGGGACCCACGGACCGCAGGCTGGCCAGCACCTCCTCACGGGTAGTGCCTGCTCGGGCCGCCACCGCCAGGTCCGCAAGCTGCAGCAGCCGCGCCGGTTCGCGCCACGCCGGCAGCGTGCTCGCAGTGTCCGCTCCCACGATAAACGTCAGCTCAGCTTCCGGATGGCTGGCATGTATCGCCGTCAGGGTATCGACCGTATACGAATCGCCGCCGCGCTCGATCTCCAGCGCGCACACCGACACGCCGGGCGTGCCGCGCACGAGCAGCCCGCACATGCTCAGGCGGTGCTCGGGCCCCGGATCGGGTGCCGCCGGCTTGAAGGGAGAGGCGTGCGCGGGCATCAGCACGACTCGCTCCAGGGCGAGCTCATCGAGCGCGTGGCGTGCGAGCGCCAGGTGACCCAGGTGTGGCGGGTTGAACGTTCCGCCCAGGATCCCTACCGATGCAGGATGCTGCGGCCCCACCCGGCGCTCAGGCGCGCACCTGCCCGTCGCCTTCGACGACGTACTTGAACGTGCACAGCTCGCGCAAGCCGATCGGCCCGCGCGCGTGCAGCTTCTGCGTCGAGTTGCCGATCTCGGCGCCCATTCCAAACTCGCCGCCGTCGGTGAACCTGGTGGACGCGTTCACGTACACGCACGCCGCATCCACGCCGCGCTGGAAGGCCCGCGCTGCGGACACGTCTTTGGTCACGATCGCCTCGGAGTGACCGCTGCCATAACGCGTGATGTGCTCGATCGCCTCCTGCAGCGAGTCCACCACGCGCACCGCGAGCGTCAGCGACAGGTACTCGGTCTCCCAGTCCTCCTCCTGCGCCTCCTGCACCACCGCGCGTACCGCGTCCGCTCCCGCGCCGCTCGCGGCCTGCTCCGCCTCCGCTGCCGCAAGCGCGAGCGTGCGATCGTCGCCGCGCAACAGCACGCCCGCGGCGCCCAGCGAGCGCACCAGCCGCGGTATCAGCTCGGCCGCGCACGCGGCGTGGACCAGCAGCGTCTCGGCCGCATTGCACACGCCGGGGCGCTGGGTCTTGGCGTTGATCACGATCGCCTCGGCCTGGTCCAGATCCGCGGAGGCATCCACGTACACGTGACAGTTGCCCGAGGCCGCGTAGATGACGGGCACGGTGGCCACCGCCTGCAGCGCCTCCTTGAGCCGCTCACCGCCGCGCGGGATGATCAGGTCGATCGTCCGATCCTGCGTGGCCAGCTCGGCCAGCTCGTCGTGGCCGCCGCCCGCGAGCAGGTTGACGCTGCCCTGCGGCAGCCCCGCCGCGACCGCGGCCTCGGCGGCGATCTGGGCCAGGGCGGCGTTGGAGTGGCTCGCCGAGGAGGAGCCGCGCAGCACGATCGCGTTGCCCGACTTCAGGCACAGCGACGCCGCATCGATCGTGACGTTCGGACGCGCCTCGTACACGACCGCCACCACGCCCAGCGGGACGCGCACCTTGCGCACATCCAGGCCGTTGGGCAGGCGCTCGCCGGAGATGACCTCGCCGACCGGATCGGCCAGCGCCGCGATTTCGCGCACCGCCCGCGCGATGCCCGCCACGCGAGCGTCGTCCAGTCGCAGGCGGTCCAGCAGCGCGTCGCCGATGTCGGCCTCGACGCCCGCCTGCATGTCGCGCGCGTTGGCCGCCAGGATCTCCTCCAGGCGGGCCTCGAGCGCGGCCGCGATCGACTCGAGCGCGCGGTCCTTGACCACCGTGTCGATCTGCGCGAGCGCTGCCGCCGCGCGCTTGGCCGAGCGGCAGACGTCGGCGACCGGCGAGATCACAGTTGCCATCGGCCTACAGGGTACGACGCTCAGTCCAGCACGAGATAGTCACGGTGCACCGCCTCCTCGCTGGCGCGGGGCAGGACCTCGCGCACGGCCGCCGACTTCATGCCGATCACCTGCCGCAGCTCAGCGGCGGAGTAGTTGCAGATGCCCTTGCCCAGCGGCCGCGCCGGTCCACCGTCGAGCGCCTGGCGCTCGGCGATGTCGACTGCATCGCCGGCGTCGAAGTCGCCGAGCACCTCGACCACGCCCACCGGCAGCAGGCTGGCACTGCCTTCGCGCACGGCCTTGACCGCTCCCGCATCGATCAACAGCGTTCCGCGCGAGGGCTTGGCGTACTTGAGCCACAGCTTGAACGAGCTGTAGCGCGCCTCGCGGCGGCTGAAGCGGGTGCCTTCGAGCTCGCCCGCGAGCACCGCCTCGAGCGCGCCCTCGCGCAGCCCGTTGCAGATCACGGTGGCGATCCCCGCCGCCGTGGCCATGTCCGCCGCCACCACCTTCGAGCGCATTCCCCCCGAGCCCAGGGGCGAGGTCGTGTGCCCGATCTCGAGCCCCTCGAGCGCCGAGAAGTCCCCGACCTCGCTGACGATGCGCGCGTCGGGATAGCGCCGCGGGTCGGCCGTGTAGAGACCGTCGGTATCGGTCAGCAGGATCAATTCCTCGGCGCCCACCAGCACCGCCACCTGCGCCGCCAGGAAGTCGTTGTCCCCGAACGAGATCTCGTCGGTCGCGGTCGTGTCGTTCTCGTTGATGACCGGCAGCACGCGCCACTCCAGCAGCTTGGTGAGCGTCTGGCGCGCGTTCAGGTAGTGGGTGCGGGCGCTCATGTCAAAGAACGTGAGCAGCACCTGGGCGCTGGTCAGGCCCTGCGCGCGCAGCAACTCGTCATAGATCCAGTACAGCTTGCCCTGCCCCACCGCGCTCGCGGCCTGCAGCTCGCCGATCGAGGTCGGCCGCTGCCCCAGCTCCATGACGCGCATGCCGCGCGCGATCGCGCCGCTCGAAACGAGAATCACCTCGCCGCCTTCGCGGTGCAGTCGCGCGAGCGCAGCGCACACGCGCGCGAGCACCTGCATGCGCGGCTCGCCGTCGCCATCGGCGACCACGCTCGAGCCGAGCTTCACCACCACACGTCGCATGCAAGTGAGCTTATTTGCCCCCGCTGGCCCGGCCAAGCGGGAGCGCCGCTGGGGGGCGAGCGCGGCAGTGAGGCTACGCCGCCGCGCCCGGATCGAGCTCGACGCTCACGCCCGCGATCTGCAGCTCGTCTCCGGAGCGGAACCCCTCCGCCTGCAACGCGCGCAGCACACCGATCCGCCGCAGCCTCTCGGCCACGTAGGCCATCGCGTCCTCGTTCTCGATGTCATACCGGCCGACCAGCCGCTCGATCCCGGAGCCGTTGACCGCAAAGCTGCGCGGGCCCAACCGCTGCACGCTGAAGCCCGCCTGCGCGGCCGGGCGAAGCACCACGTGCTCGGCCAGCTCCTCCTCGGCCGCGCCGCCCGCGCCCGATCCCCCCACTCGCGCCGCGCCGGCAGCGCCCGTTGCCAGCGGACCGACCAGGCTGTCGCGTGCGTCTGCCCCGCCTGCGGCTCGCGCCGGGACCCTACGCTGCAGCTCGCCCGCCAGCTGTTCGATCCCCGCTCCGGTGGCGCTCGAAGTCGCGATCACCGGCACGTCCCCGCCGAGCCGCTGCTGCCACTCGGCGACCGCCGCGCAGGCACGCTCGGCGGTCACGAGATCGGCCTTGGACAGGGCCAGCACGCGCGGCAGTCGCGCGAGCCGCTCGTCGTGTGCCGCCAGCTCGCGCTCGATCGTTGCGTGGTTCGCGCGCGGGTCGCTGCCCTCGCCGGCCGACAGCTCGGGCGCCAGGTCGAGCACGTGCACCAGCAGGCTCGTGCGCTCGACGTGGGCGAGGAAGTCGTCTCCCAGCCCGGCGCCCTGGCTGGCGCCCTCGATCAGGCCGGGGATGTCAGCGACGACCAGCTGGCGCTCGTCGCCTTCGAGCACACCGAGCACCGGCGAGAGCGTCGTGAACGGATACTCGGCCACCTTGGGCACCGCACGCGTGAGACGAGCGAGCAGCGAGGACTTGCCCGCGTTAGGCATACCCACCAGACCCACGTCAGCAAGCAGCTTCAGTCGCAGCTCGAGCCAGCCCTCCTCGCCGGTCAGCCCGCGCTCTGCGAAGCGCGGCGCCTGGCGGGTGGCGGTGGCGAAGCGCTTGTTGCCCTTTCCCCCTGCGCCGCCCCGCGCAACCGTCGCCCGCTGACCGTGGGCGAGTAGCTCCCAGCGCCGGCCGGAGCGCTCGCCGGCCTCCTCACGCGAGTCGATCTCGGTGCCCGGCGGCACCGCGATCTCCAGGTCGGCGCCATTGGCGCCGTGGCGCAGCGCGCCGGCGCCGTTGCCGCCCCTGCCGGCGGCGTAGTGGCTGCGGCGGGCGACCGCCTGAAGGTCGCGCAGCGCCTCGTCGCACACGACGATCACCGCTCCTCCGCGGCCTCCGTCGCCGCCGTCGGGGCCGCCGCGCGGCACATGCGCTTCGCGGCGAAAGCTCGTGCCCCCATCGCCGCCGGCGCCCGCCCTGACATGAATTCTCGCGCGATCCTGGAGCATCAGCCACATCCTGACAGCCGCCCAGCGGCGCCCCGCGGGGCCCGGCGCGCGCGGCTGGGGTATGGATACCGGCCCATCCATTCACGGCAAAGGAGCAGCCTGAAATGAGCGACCACACCAACGAGCCGGCAAACCGCGTGCTGCTGATCACGGGAGCCTCGTCAGGCATCGGCGCCGCCACCGCCCGCACGGCTTCCGCGGCGGGCTGGCGGGTGGTGCTCGCCGCGCGCTCCGGCGAGCGGCTGCGCGCGCTCGCCGGGCAGCTCGGCGGCGAGGGTCGCGCGCTGCCCGTCCAATGCGACGTGACCGACTGGGACGCGCAGCAGCGCATGGTCGAGGCCGCGCTGTCAGCGTTCGGGCAGCTCGACGCCGCGTTCGCCAACGCCGGCTTCGGCGGGGCGCGTGGCTTCCTCGCCGACACGCCCGAGCACTGGCGCGAGATGGTGTTGACGAACATCTACGGCGTAGCGCTGACGCTGCGCGCGACCATTCCCGCGCTGCGCAAGTCGCGCGGCCATGTGCTGCTCACCTCGAGCGTCGCCGGCCGACGCGTGCTGCCCGGTTCGTTGTATTCGTGCACCAAGCATGCGGTCACCGCGATGGGCGAGGCCGCGCGCCAGGATCTTCACGGCACGGGCATCCGCGTGACCGTGATCGAGCCCGGGATGACCGACACGCCGTTCTTCGAGCGCCGCCCCACCGATGCACTGCGCGACGACGACATCGCGCGAGCGGTGCTGTACGCGATCTCCCAGCCGGCACACGTAGACGTCAACGAGGTCCTCATACGCCCGACCGCGCAGCAGGGATAGGCCCGGCCGCAGCGCCGTCGGAGCTCAGCCGCCGCGCTCGTCGGTCACCACGCTGACCGTGCGCCCGGCGCGCCCGGTCGTGAAGCGCACCGTGCCGGCCGCGCGCGCGTACAGCGTGTCGTCCTTGCCGATCCCCACGCCGGCTCCGGGCTTGAAGCGCGTGCCGCGCTGGCGCACGATGATCTCGCCGCCGCTCACCGACTGCCCGGCGAACGTCTTCACACCGAGGCGCTGTGCGTTCGAGTCGCGCCCGTTGCGGCTTGAGCCCAGTCCCTTCTTATGAGCCATCTGAGTCCTTCTTCGGTTTGGGCGCGCGGGCAGGTTTTTTGCGCGCCGGCGAAGCGCCGGCGGCGCCTTTGCCCGTGCCGGCTCGTTTGGCCGCAGGTTTGCCGGCGCCTGCGTCGCCCTTGGCCGCGCGGGGCGGTTTGGCGGCTGGTTTGCCGCGGCGCTCCGCGCCCTTGGCCGCGCGGGCCGGTTTGGCGGCTGGGTTGCCCGCCTGCCTCTGCTTGGCTTTGGTTCCGGCCCGGGCGGGCGCGCGCGCGGTGGCCTTGGCGACGGCGTCCTTGGCGGGCGCGGCGCCCGCCTCCGCGGCGCCGGTCGCGGCGGCGTCCTCGCGCGCGCGCGCCGGTTTGCGCTTTTGCGCCGCGATCTCGGTCACCTCGATCCGCGTCAGCTCCTGGCGGTGGCCGGTGCGGCGTTTGTAGCCGCGCTTGGGCTTGAACTTGAACACGCGCAGCTTCTCGCCGCGCACGTGCTCGATCACCTTCGCGGTCACCTTGACCTGCTGCAGGCCAGCCTTGTCCAGGACCGCCTCGTCGGAGCGGTACAGAAGCGTCTCCAGCGACACCTCCGCGCCCGCGTTGGCGGCGAGGCGCTCGATCAGCAGCCGCTGGCCGCGCTCGACGCGGTACTGCTTGCCGCCTGTCCTCACGATCGCGTACATGTCCCGTTGGTCTCCGTCGCTCGCCGTGCCGTGGGTCTCCGTCGCTCGCACGCAGCACGTGTACGGACGCCACGCCGCCGCCCGCTACTCGGCCGCCTTTGCCTTGGCAGTCGAACGGCGCCGCCCGCCTCTGCGGCCGCGACGCCGAGGCTTCGATTGTAAGCCATCCGAGCGGCTCTCGCCCTCCCGCTCGCGCTCCTCCTCGGCGACGGCGGGCTCCTGGTCGGGCTCCGAGTCCACGGTCGTCGGCGACTCGCTCAGGCCGGCTTCGCGGCGCGCCTGGGCGTCCTCGCTGTCGGCCGGGGCGCGGCGCGCGCGGGAGCGCGCCCGGACGCGCTTGGCCGCCCTGCCATCGCCGCCGCCGGCCGGGGCGAGCTCGACTGGGCGCGCAGGCGGGCCATCCGGCGCCGGCAGCTCGGCGCCCGACTCGTCCAGCAGGCGCCCGCTGGCCGCCGTGCGCCCGACCTGCTCGATGCGCACCATGCGCTTCTCGCCCACGTGCGCCGCGGCCCCCGCGATGGAGATGATGTAGCCGTCGATTTTCGCCACCGCGTAATCCACGTCGTACATGTGCGGCTCGACGATCTCGACCAGCACCTCGTCGCCGGGGCGGAACGGCAGCGCGCGCTCCTCGACCTCCTCGCGGGTGCCCTCGAAGGTGACCGCGAAGTGGTCGAGCGCCAGCCCCTCCGAGCCCTCGAACAGGAACGACTTGCCGGTGTCCTCCTCGAGCGCGTGCAGCACGCGCGAGCCCTGACCGGTGAACTCGGCCGTGACGCGAGGGTTGATCTGCACCAGGAACGCCTCCGTGTCGGAGTGCTCGGAGGCGATGTCGCGCAGGCGGCGCTCGAACTCGATCGCGATCGTCTCCTCCGAGCGGATCACGCCCTCGCCGTCGCAGGTGGGACACGGACGGGTCATGATCTCGCGCACGCCCTCGGTGACGTTCTGGCGCGTCATCTCCACCAGCCCGAGCTTGGAGATCTCGGCGGTGAACGTCTTCGTGCGGTCCTCGTCGAGCGTCTCCCGCAGCGTCTTCATGACCGCGTCGCGGTTGCGTGCGCGGGCCATGTCGATGAAGTCGATCACGATGATCCCGCCGATGTCGCGCAGGCGCAGCTGATTGACCACCTCGGCCGCCGCCTCCAGGTTGGTCTTGGTGATCGTTTCCTCGAGCCCTGCCCCGCGCCCGCGCCCGATGAAGCTGCCCGAGTTGACGTCGATGACCGTGAGCGCCTCGGCGTAGTCGATGATCAGGTAGCCGCCGCTCGGCAAATCCACGCGCCGCGACAGCACCCCCTCGAGCGCCTTGTCCACGCCGTAGGCCTCGAACAGCGGCTCGTCCTGTTGCCACAGCTCCACGCGCTCCACCAGCTCCGGAGCGGTGCGCGTGAAGAACGACACCAGGCGGTGGTGCTGCTTCTCGTCATCGACGATCGCGCGCTCGAAGTGCGCCGAGAAGATGTCGCGCACCACGCGCACCGACAGGTCGGCCTCCTGGAAGACCAGCCCCGGGGCGGTCGTCTCGGCCACCCGCTTGATCAGCACCTCGTGCAGCTTGTGCAGGTACTTGAGCTCGCGTTCGAAGTCCTCCCGCATCGCGCCGTGCGCGGCCGTGCGCACGATCACGCCGCCGTCGTCGAGCTTCAGGTTCGCGGTCTGCCGGCGCAGCCTTTCGCGCTCGCGGTCCTCCAGGCGGCGCGACACGCCCACCCCCTCGCCGGTCGGCGCGTACACCATGTAGCGCCCCGCGATCGTCAACTCCATCGACAGGCGCGCGCCCTTGGTCTTCAGCGGATCCTTCACCACCTGCACTACCACTTCCTGGCCTGGACCAAGCAGGTCGGAGATCCTGCGCCCGCCGCTCGAGCCGCGCCCGCGCTTGGGGGCCTCCACGCCCGGCAGCACGATCTCATCGACGTGCAGGAAACCGTTCTTCTCCAGGCCGATGTCAACGAACGCCGCCTCCAGGCCGGGCAGCACGTTGTCGACCTTGCCCTTGTAAATGTTGCCGACGATCGAGCGCCCGCCGCGGCGCTCTATGTAGAGCTCAGCGATCCGGTAGCCGCTCCCGGGGGCGCCGCGCTTGCCCGCGGCAGCCTTCTGCGGCGCGGCCGCCGCGGCGCGGTCGCCCGCGGAGGGACGCGGAGAGGGGCCTGTTCCGTTCGCCTCTAGGAGCGCCACGCGCGTCTCCGCGCGATCGACGCTGACGAGTACTTGCTTTTTCAATGTGGTCCAGTCTTTCTGTGTGGGAGGGGGCCAGGCCGCATGCGAGGGAACCCGTGCTTGCGTAGGGCCCGCTGGGGTCGCTCCCCATGGGCCGGCGGGTGCCCGCAGGCCTCACGCGGAGGCGCCGGGCGGCTGGCATGTCCAAGGTCTTGCCGCCGTCCCCCGCGCCGACCTCACGACCCGCGGGCGGCATGCCGCTCCAGGCGGGTTCGGACGATGGGGCGAGGTGGAAGGCGCTCATGTTCTCTAGTAGCGCAGTACGCGGCCCTTCATTGCTTGTGAGGCGCGCGCCTGGACATAGATCGATTGCAGCAGGCCAATCGCCAGCATGGTCGTGATGACCGACGAGCCGCCATAGCTCATGAGCGGAAGCGTCACGCCGGTGATCGGCATGATCCCGATGGTCATTCCCACGTTGACGAATACCTGGAACATGAGCATAGCCGCTGCGCCCGCCGCCACCAGCGAGCCGAACAGATCCTTGGCGTAGACGATCATGCGCAGCGCTCGCGATATCAGCAGCGCATACAGCGCCAGCACCAGCGCGGCGCCGACGAAGCCGTACTGCTCGCCGACCGCCGCGAAGATGAAGTCGGTGTGGCTCTCGGGCACGAAACCGTTGGGGATCTGGCTGGAGTTGCCCCCGCGCCCGGTCTTCTGCCCGGAGCCGATCGCGATCTTCGCCTCCTGCTGCTGGTAGCCCTGCTTCTGCGGGTCCGAGGAGGGGTGCAAGAACGCCGTCAGCCGTTCTTCCTGGTAGGGCTTGATCACGTGCACGCCGGCCACCGGCGCGGCCAGCAGGACGAACGTCAGCGCCAGCACGATCAGCGCCACCAGCGCCGTGAGCTGACGCCAGGAGGTGCCCGCGATGTACAGCACGGCAAACGCGATCACCATGTACACGAGGCCCGAGCCGAGGTCCGGCTGGGCGATCACGAGCATCGCCGGCACGAGCGCCCCGAGCATCACGTGCACGGTGCGCTCGCGCGCGCGCAGCCGCCGCCCGCGATCGACCACGTAGGCCGCCAGCGCCAGCGCCAGCAGCACCTTGCCGAGCTCGGAAGCCTGGAACGAGAAGAACGGCAGGCTGATCGACCGCTGGGCGCCGTTGGCCGAGTGGCCGAGCGCGAACACCGCCAGGATGCCGAGGATCAGCAACGCGTAGATGCCGTACTTGAGATGGCGCAGGCGCCCGTAGTTCACGCGCGAGAGCACGATCATGCAGGCCGCGCCCACGCCCAGATACAGCGCCTGCCGGTCGACGTAGTAGTGCGGCTGGCGCGGGATCAGATGGCGCGTGGCAGCGTTGAGCGTCACCAGCGAGCAGATCGCGAGGCCGATCACCGCGATCGTGAGCAGCGGATCCAGCGGCAGGCGCAGCAGCAGCGGCCCGGCGCGCTCCTCGAGGCGTTCCGGGGGGTGGATCGCGGCCGACGGGCCGATCGGTCTGCTGACGGTTGAGGGGCTCATGCGCTCGTGGAGGGGGTCACGTTCTCGGGGCGGCGCTCAAAACGTCTTCGAGGTGCCTGAGATGAACCGCTTGGGCTTGCCGAACCACTGCGAGGCGATCAGGCGCGCGATCGGCGCGGCCGTTTCGGCGCCGAAGCCGCCCTGCTCGACCGTCACCGCGATCACGATCGGCCGGCTGGGGTCGGCCACGTAGCACATGTACCAGGACTGGTCTTCCTTGCCAACGTGTTCGGCCGTGCCGGTCTTCCCATACACCGGATGCTGTTCCTGGTTCCAGCCGGCCCACACGTCGGCCGAGGTGCCGCCCGCCTGGCTGGCGGCCTCGTGGATGCCTTCCATCACCAGGCTGACGTCGGAGTCGTTCAGGTGCACGTGGCGCAGCGGCGAGAAGCTGAGCGCCTGCACGAGCCGGCCCTGCGAGTCGTCGACCTCCCTGCCCAGGTGTGGGCGCACGACCGTGCCTTCGCCGCCGTTGCGGAAGGCGTCGGCCAGCGTCGAGTAGGCGACCGCCATCTGCAGCGGCGAGGTCAGCAGATCGCCCTGGCCGACGGCCAGGTGCATGTTGTCGCCCACGCTCCACGGCCGCCCATCGGAGATGCCGCAGCTGCTCCTGTGCCGCCGGCGCTCGCACGCGAGCTCTTCGGAGGCCACCTTGGCGCGCCAGGCGGGCGTGGGCACCAAGCCCGTGATCTCGCTGGGCAGGTCGATCCCCGTCTGCTCGCCGACGCCGAGCTGCTTTGCCTTCTGCTGGATCACCGTCCCGTGGCTGTTGGCCAGCTCGCCCGTTTCGAAGAAGTAGGTGTCCGAGGACACCTTCAGCGCTTCCACCAGCGCCACCGGCCCGTAGTCGGCCTTGCCCGCGTTGCAGAACGCCTGCGTGGAGACGTAGATGCACTGCCCGCCGCCCAGGCCCATCGAGGGGTCGATCACGCCGGCTTCCAGCGCGCCCATGGCCGTGATCGGCTTGAACGTCGAGCCGGTCGGATAGGTGCCGTTGACGGCCCTGTCGGTGAGCGGCGCGGGCGATTCTTCGCTCGATCCCGCCACGTGGGCTTTGCCCTCGAGCGCCGCGTATTCGCTTTCGGTCAGCGGTTTGGCGAACTTGTTCGGGTCAAAGCTCGGCGAGGACCCGATCGCCAGCACTTCGCCGTTGCGCGGGTCCAGCGCCACGAACGCGCCGGCCACGGCCGGTTTGCCGCCCCCGCGAGCGTGTTCCATGCCTTCCAGCAGCGCCTTTTCGCCCTCCCGCTCGAGCGCGAAGTCGAGCGTCACCTTGAGGCTGTGGCCGGCGAGCGGCTGCGTGGAGGGCAGGCTGCTCGGGACCGGGTAGCCGGCCGCGTTGACCTCCACCCGCTGCGCCCCGGGAGTGCCGCGCAGGTAGCGGTCGTAGTAGTACTCGATCCCTTCCTGGCCCACCACCGTCCCCTGCTTGACGCCACGGAACGCGCGCAGCTTGAGCTCCGGCTTGGAGACCTGACCCACATAGCCGAGCACCTGCGCGGCCATCGGACCGTTGGGATAGTCGCGGATGGACACCGGCTGCTGGGTGACGCCCGGAAATTCGCCCTGGCGCTCGGCGAGCACGGTCAGCACGCCCTGGCCGGCGTCGGTCTTGATCGCCACCGGGGCATACGGCAGGGCGGTGCGTCCCTTGACCACCAGCGCCTCGATTCGCTGCGGGCTCATTCCCAGCAGGGCGCCCAGATGCCTGTACAGCGCGAGCCGCGGCGCCCCCGGCGGCGGCAGCGCCGAGGGCACGATCTGCACCGAGTTGGTCGTGCGGCTCGCGACGATCGGCTGCCCTTCGCGGTCGAGGATCTGGCCCCGCGGCGCCGCGATCGGCAAATCCCGCGCGCGGTTCGCGTTGGCCTTCTGCACGTACTGTTCGCCGGACAGCACCTGCAGGTACCACCATCGCCAGCCCGCCCAGCACCGCCACCCGCAGCGCCAGCTGCGGCGAGACGGGCACGCGCGGCTCGCTCGGGTGGACCGGCTCGAGCGTGGTCATGCCCGTGCCTCCGCGCGTCGCGCGCGGCCGCCGCGGCCGGCGCCAGCGCGCGCGCCGAAGCAGAAGCCGGCGTGCGCGCACACGCCGCGCTGGGGTCTGGCGCGGATCGCCGTCATGCGCGCGTCAGAGGGCTCAGGCCGCCCGTCGTGTAGGCGCGGCGGCGGCGGCGGCGCGGATCCTCCGGCAGGCCGCCTTCGAGGCTGCGCCGCACCACCGCCCACGTCGGCAGCGCGGCCACCGCGCCTGCGATCACCCCCAGCACGATCTGGCGCAGCAGCTCCAGGCTGACCGGCGCCTCCACGCCGAGCAGGAACTCGACCAGCGAGTAGCCCACCATCGAGGCACCGGTAGCGGCCGCGCCCACCAGCAGCGGTATGAGCGCCGCCTGGGGATCGCGCAGCTCGCGTAGGCGCCCCGACCAGTACCCGATCAGCGTGAAGATCAGCGACGTCACGCCCAGCGTCTGCACCAGCGCGAGGTCGACCAACAGGCCCACGGCAAAGCCCGTGATCGCGCCCAGCATCGAGCCGCACAGCAGGCCCACGAAAGCGACCAGCAGCGGCGACAGGTCGACGGTCACGCCCAGCACCGACAGCTCCGAGACCACGCCCGTCTGGAAGAACACGACGATCACCGCCAGCAGCGCGATGCGCGCGACGATCCCCGGCGAGAAGCTCGGACCAAACAGCCCGTGCGCCTTGGCGCGGCTGGCGGCTGTGTGCTCCCACGCGCTCATTTGCCCGTCGTGGCGGAGGCGAGCGCGCCCGTGCCGGCGGTCCCCGGCGCAGCGGTCTGGCCCGCCGGCAGGTTCGCGGCCAGCCCGCTGACCTTCGCCGGCGTGCTGCCCCGAACCGAGGTCAGGACCTGGACCACGTCGAGGTTGTGCAGGTCGGCCAGCGGATGCACGTTGACCGAGCGGTAGGCGCTTTCTTCGTTCACCGAGGTCACCTGCCCGATCGGGATCCCGGGCGGGTACAGCGAGTCGTCGGGGCTCGACACCGTGCCCGAGGTGACCACGTAGTCGCCGCGGTTGGCCTGCGTGTTCGCGGGCAGGTACTGCAGCAGCAGGTCGTTGGGTGCGCCCACCTTGGGCTGCACGATGCCGGTCGCCGGCGTCGAGCCGAGCCGGGCCGAGACGCCCATCGTGGAGTCGGTTATGAGGCTCACCTGGGCGCCGTCGGAGGCCACCTGCGTGACCTTTCCGACCAGGCCTTCGCCGTTGATCACGGGGTCGTTGATGTGCACGCCGGCAGCTTCGCCTTTGTCGATCGTGACCGTCGAATACCAGATGTTGGGCGACTTGGCCACGACCGTCGCGGTGACCGGGTGGTAGTCGCTCACGCTGAGGCGATTGTCCAGGCGGTACAGCGCCAGCAGTTCGCGGTAGGCGCTCCGTTCGGTCTGCTCGGCGATCACTTCGCGGCGCAGTTTGTCGACCTGCCTGACGAGCTGCTTGCGCTCGCTTTTGGCGTCCACCGTGTCGCCGATCCAGCCGAACGCGTCGCGCACGGGCTTCAGCGCCTTGTTGGCGCCGTCCTGGATCGGCGAGAGCACCGTCAGGAAGGCGCGCTGCACCGAGTGCAGCTGGCCACCCGCGGCCTCGCCGAAGTATGCGGTCAGGAGTATGAGGGAGAGCACAACGAGCAGCAGGAGTACCGCCCGCCGGCGCCGGACCGTCTTGTCATACACGAATGGAGACCTTCCGAAGCGTTCAACGGCAAAGAGTACCCTCGGCCCGGCGGACCCGTCACAGGCCTAGCGCCGGCGCCGGTTGCGCGAGTTGCGGTTCGAGCGGTGGATCGCCTCGAACTCCTCCAGCGAGCGGCCCGAGCCGACCGCCACGCACGTCAGCGGCGATTCCGCCAGGTGCGCCGGCATCTGCGTCTCTTCGCGCAGGCGCTCGTCGAGGCCCTGCAGCAGCGAGCCCCCGCCCGCAAGCATGATGCCGCGATCCATGATGTCCGACGCCAGCTCGGGCGGGGTGCGGTCGAGCGTCTCCTTGACCGCGTCGATGATCTGGCTCAGGGGCTCCTCCAGCGCCTGGCGGATCTCCTCGCTGCTCAGCACCACGGTCTTGGGCAGCCCGGCCACCATGTCGCGCCCGCGGATCTCGGCCTGCAGCTCCTCGCTCATCGGACAGGCCGAGCCGATCTCGAGCTTCAGCTCCTCCGCCGTCTGCTGGCCGATCAGCAGCTTGTACTCGCGCTTGGCGTAGTTGATGATCGCCTCGTCCATCTCGTCGCCGCCCACGCGGATCGACTGCGAGACCACGATCCCGCCGAGCGAGATCACGGCGACCTCCGAGGTGCCGCCGCCGACGTCGACGACCATCGACCCGGTCGGCTCGCCCACCGGCAGCCCCGCGCCGATCGCCGCCGCCATCGGCTCCTCGATCAGGTACGCGGTGCGCGCCCCCGCCGACAGGCACGCCTCCTCGACCGCCCGCTTCTCCACGCCGGTCACGCCCGAGGGCACGCACACCACCACGCGCGGGTGCGCCCAGCGGTTCTGGTGGACCTTCTGGATGAAGTGCCGCAGCATCTCCTCGGTCACGTCGAAGTCCGCGATCACGCCGTCCTTCAGCGGGCGGATCGCCTGGATCGTGCCCGGCGTGCGCCCCAGCATGCGCTTGGCCTCGATGCCCACCGCGTGCACTTCGCCGGTGCGCGAGTCGATCGCCACCACGCTCGGCTCCGACAGCACGATCCCGCGCCCGCGCACGTAGACCAGCGTGTTGGCGGTGCCGAGGTCCACCGCCATGTCGCGGCCGCCAAAGCCCGTCAAATAGCTGTACATGCCCATGCAGGAGAAGAATGCGCGCCGGAGGCGTGCTCGCGCCGCTGCGTTGCGAGCCGCTCGGCGACCGGCGCGAATCCGGCGATCCGGGTGGGGCAGTCTAGCGAACGTCCGGCGCCGGCCGGCGCGTGCGCGAGCCGCTTTGCACGCCGCCGCGCCGGGCCGCAGCGCGCGCCGGCGCCGCTCACGACGCGCGCATCAACGGGCGCCGGAAGGCGCCCTCATCATCTGTCCTGGCAGCTCCGGGTAGATGTCCAGCAGGGTCGCCAGCGGCAGGCCGACGACGTTCTCATACTCGCCCCGCACGCCCCGCACGAGCGCCGCCCCGGCCCCCTGGATCGCGTAGCCGCCCGCGCGTCCGCGCCACTCGGACGTGGCCAGGTACCAGTCCAGCAGGCCGTCGTCCAGCGCGCGGAACGTGACCGCGGTGCGCGCCACCGCGCTGCGCTCCTCGCCCGCCACCAGCACCACCACCCCGCTCAGCACCTCGTGGGTGGCGCCGCTCAGCGCCTGAAGCGTCGCCCGCGCGGCGCGCTCGTGCGCGGGCTTGCCGTAGATCACCCCGTGCAGGCACACGATCGTGTCGCACCCGATCACCGCCTCCGCGGCGCCCGCCCTGCTGGCCGCCCGCGCCTTGCGCAGGGCGTTCTGCGCCGCCAGCCGCGCCGGGTCGCCCCGCGTCAGCTCGCCCACGCGCGCCGGGCGCACGCTGAATGGCACCCCCAGGCGCTCCAGGATCGCACACCGCTGCGGCGACGCCGACGCCAGCACCAGCTGGGGGGGCTCGGGCGGCGCGCGCCTAGCGGCCAAGCTCGGGGAAGAACAGCGCCGACTCGCGCGCCGCGGACTCTGGCGAGTCGGAGCCGTGGACCATGTTCTGACCGACCTGGAGCGCGAAATCGCCGCGGATGGAGCCGCTCCCGGCCTGCAGCGGATCGGTCGCGCCGATCACCTGGCGCGCCGCGCTGACCGCGTGCTCGCCCTCGAGCACCAGCGCCACGATCGGACCCGAGGTGATGAACTGCACGAGCTCGCCGAAGAACGGCCGCTCGGCGTGCTCGGCGTAGTGGCGCTCGGCCAGCTCCTGCTCCACGGTCATGTGGCGCAGCGCGACGATCTTCAGCCCCTTGCGCTCGAAGCGCGCGATTATCTCCCCGGTGAGCCCGCGCGCGAACGCGTCCGGCTTGACGAGGATCAGCGTTCGCTCCATGCGCCCCGGAGCCGGATCGCCTCAGGACCCCGGCGCCGGCGGGCGCCCGGAGCGGCCGGCGCGCCCCGCGCGCGGATTGCGCGCTGCCTCCGAAGCGGCCACGGGAGCGCGCTTGACATCCTCATCGGGGCCGCGGCTCGCCCGCGGCGCGCTCCCGGCGGCGCCGCCGCCGATCTCGGTGAGCTCGCGCTCGCCCGCCCCCGCGGTCCCCCCGGCGGGGCGGATCTCGGCCCGCGCGCCCTCGCCCGGGGGCACCGCGCGCCGGCGCGTGGCGCGCCGCGCGCCGGCGGCCGCGGGAACCTCGGTCTCGCAGTACGGGCAGATCGCCCACGCGCGATCGAGCGGTCGCGAGCAGCTGACGCAGCGCTCCTTTAGCTTGCGCAGGCAGCTCGGACAGCGCACGAAATCGGGCTCGATGCGGTAGTCGCAGTGCGGACAGGTGCGCTCCTGCGCCTCCTGCACGCGCGCCTCCGCCGCCTGCGTCTCGAGCTCGCGCTCGCGCACGTCCTCCAGGTACTCGGGCGGGCGCAGCACCATGTACACGATCGTGCCCACGAACGGGAACAGCGACGCCGCCGTGGCGCAGCCGATCAGCATCGGATCCTCGATCCTGCGGCGCGCGTCGGCGTAGGTCCAGTAGATCAGCGCCAGGTACAGGACCACCACGAACAGGATCAGCAGGTCGATGACCAGGTTCAGGCCACTGCTTTCGATCCCGAAATACGCCGGAGGCGGCATGGGCGGGCCGAGTTTAGAGAAACAACCGACCGAAACCGTAACCGGCGGCGAAGAACACGAGGATCACCATCGCCACGATCAGCGCCACGGCGCCGATCATCGCCAGTACGGGCGGGCCGCCGTCGTTCATCTCGCGTCGCCCCCGCGGCGCTCGCGCGCGGCCGCAGCTTCACCGAGCAGGTCGAGCCGGCGCAGCAGCTCGCCCGCCAGGTACACCGAGCCAGTGGCGAGCACCGCGCCGCCGTGCGCGCGCGCCCACCGCTGCGCCTCCTGCAGCGCCCGCAGGGGCTCCGTCTCGCACGCCGTGTGCGCGAAGGCCAGCTGGCGCGCGCGCGACTGCAGCGCCGCGGGCGACAGCGCACGCGCGCTTGGCGGCGCGGTGAACCACGCGCGCTCGCTCACGCCCAGCAGCAGCTCGAGCATCGAGGCCGCGTCCTTGTCCTCCAGCACGCCCATCACCAGCGCCAGCGGCCGCGCGCCGACGATGCCCGGAAGCGAGGACACCAGCGCGCGCACCGCGTGCGGGTTGTGCGCGCCGTCGAGCACCGTCGGGGGATCCTCGCTCACCAGCTGCAGCCGCCCCGGCACGAGCGTGGCCGCCGCCGCCTGGTCCACCAACCGCTCGCGCAGCTCGATGCCCGCGCCGTTCAGGTACACCTTCGCGGCCAGGCGCCCGAGCGCCAAGTTCTGGCGCTGGAAGTCCCCCGCCGCGCGCAGCCGCGGCAGCGCCGGCGATGACCGGTCGGCCTGCAGCGTGCTGGCACCGCGCTCGCCCACGACCCGGGCAGCGACCGCCTGTGCCGCCGGGTCGAGATCCGCTCCCAGGACGAGCGTCATGCCCTGCCTCAGCACCGCCAGCTTCTCCTCGGCGATGTCGCGGACGGTGGGGCCGAGCCAGCGGGTGTGCTCGAGCGCCACGTTGGTCAGCACCGTCACCCGCGACGGCAGCACGCTGGTCGCGTCATAGCGCCCGCCCAGCCCCGCCTCGATCACCGCGACCTGGACCTCGCGCCGCGCCATCTCCCAGAAGGCGGCCGCGGTGAGCAGTTCGAACTGGGTCACGTGGTCGTCCGCCGACAGCGTGCGGTTGACGCGTTCCGACGCCCACGCTGCCCGTGCGATCGCGGCGGCGAAGGCCTCGCCGCCAACCTCGCGCTCGCTCACCTGGACCCGCTCGCGATAGCTGACCAGGTGCGGCGAGGTGTAGGTGCCGGTACGCAACCCATGTCGCTCGAGGATCGCCGCGGTCAGCCGAGCGGTCGACGTCTTGCCGTTCGTGCCGACGATGTGCAGCGAGTCAAAGCGCTGCTCGGGAGAGCCCAGCGCGGTCATCATCCGGCGCATCTTCTCCAGGCCGAAGCGCATGCCGAACAGCTCCAGCGAGCGCAGGTGCGCTTCGGCCTGAGCCTCGCTCCAGCGCGGCAGCCCGGGCGCGGCCGCCCCCGGCCGGGCTGCGCCCGCGCCGCGCCGCGAGCGGGCGGCGACCGGGTTCCTGCCACCTCGCTTGGAAGGGCCCATCGAACGCGCGCGCAGGCAGCCTACGCGTCGGGGTGCTTGCGCAGGTAGTCGAGGAACAGCGGCCGCAGCGCCTCCGCCAGCTGGCCGTCGCCGCTGCGCAGCACATCGAGGATCACGCCTTTGGCGTGCTGGACGTCATACGCGGCCTCGCCCTGATCGCCGCTGGCCGCCTCCGCGGCGGGGATCATTTGCAGCAGCGACCAGAAGAACCTCACGTCCAGGTGCCGCTCCGCGCGGCGCACCGCGCGGTCGTGCAGCTCCCGCGTGGACAGCTGCTCGAGCGCATCGGCGCTGCCCTCGCGCCCGCCGGCGGCGTGCGCGTTCTCGGCCGGCACCTGCCCGCGCTCGCTCGCTGTTCGGTCGCGTTCGTCGGCCATCTCGACGCTCAGCGGCAGCCCGTCACGTCCCCACGCCGGCGGTCTCGATCAACGCCGTTTGCGGCGACGCGCGCTGCCGCGCAGCAGCGGCACCAGCTCGCGCCCGGCGCCCTTCAGGTCCAGCTTGCGAACCAGCTTGCGCAGCTCGTTGCGGTCCTTGGCGCTGAGGCTTCCGGGCCGGCCGCGCGATTCGCGCACCAGCCGCGCCAGCCTGGCGCGCTCCTTGGCCGACAGCGCGGTCCAGCGTGCGCCCACGACCATCCCGGCGCGCGCGAGCATCGCCCACGGCAACGCCTTCAGGCGCGACGCAGAGCGGATGGAGGAGCGCACAGGCGCGATGGTAGCGGCTAGGCAGACTCCTCGCGCAGCGCGGTCTCCTCGCCGTCGTCGCGCGCCGCTTCGGTTACGAGCGTCGGCGTGAGCCCCTTCTCGACCGTCTCCTTGGTGACCACGCACTTCTTCACGTCCCTGCGCGAGGGCAGCTCGAACTGCACCTCGAGCAGGATCTCCTCGACGATCGAGCGCAGCCCGCGCGCGCCTGTTTCCCGTGCCAGGCCCTTCTCGGCGACGGCGGTCAGTGAGTCATCGGAGAACACCAGCTCGATGCCGTCGAAGGAGAAGAAGCGCTGGAACTGCTTGACCAGCGCGTTGCGCGGCTCGATCAGGATCGACACGAGGTCCTCGCGCGTCAGCTGGTGCACCGCCGACATCACCGGCAGGCGGCCGATGAACTCGGGGATCAGGCCGTACTCGATCAGGTCCTCGGGCAGGCAGTGCTCGAACACCTCGCCCGTGTCGCGTTCGGCCTTGGCCTCGATCGCCGCCGCGAAGCCCACGCCTTTGTGTCCGATGCGCCGCTCGATGACCTTGTCGAGGTTGGCGAACGCGCCCCCGCAGATGAACAGCACGTTGGTGGTGTCGATCGTCAGGAACTCCTGGTGGGGATGCTTGCGCCCGCCCTGCGGCGGCACCGAGGCCTGCGTGCCCTCGAGGATCTTCAGCAGCGCCTGCTGTACGCCCTCGCCGGACACATCGCGTGTGATCGACGGGTTGTCGGCCTTGCGCGCGATCTTGTCGACCTCGTCGATGTAGATGATCCCCGTCTCCGCTTTCTTGACGTCGTAGTCGGCGGCCTGGATCAGCTTGAGCAGGATGTTCTCCACGTCCTCGCCCACGTAGCCGGCCTCCGTCAGCGCGGTGGCGTCGGCGATCGCGAACGGCACGTTGAGGATTCGCGCCAGCGTCTGCGCGAGCAGCGTCTTGCCGCAGCCGGTGGGGCCGAGCAGCAGGATGTTCGACTTCTGCAGCTCGATGTCGGACTCGCCCGACATCATCATCTGCACCCGCTTGTAGTGGTTGTACACGGCCACCGACAGCGTGCGCTTGGACGCGTCCTGCCCGACCACGTACTCGTCGAGCACTTCGTAGATCTCGCGCGGCTTGGGCAGGTTCTCGATGTCGAACGCCGGCGGCGCCGACAGCTCCTCGTCGATGATCTCGTTGCACAGGTCGATGCACTCGTCGCAGATGTACACGCCCGGGCCGGCGATCAGCTTCTTGACCTGCCGCTGGGACTTGCCACAGAAGCTGCACAGCAGCTGCTCGTTTGAATCTGTCGGTCTGGCCATATCCCGTCCTCGCCCTGTCCGCTCGCCGCGCCCCAGCTCCGTCCTAGTGCTCGGAGATCACGCGGTCGATGATGCCGTATTCCTTGGCCTCCTCGGAGCTCATGAAGTAGTCGCGGTCGGTGTCCTTGCGCACCGCGTCCAGCTCGCGGTGCGTGTGCTTGGCGATGATCTCATCCAGGCGGCGGCGCACGTCGATGATCTCTTTGGCGTGGATCTCGATGTCCGTCGCCTGGCCTTCGAAGCTCGATGACACCTGATGGATGAGGATCTTGGCGTTGGGCAGCGCCATGCGCTTGCCCTCCGCGCCGCCGGCCAACAGCAGCGCGCCCATCGACATCGCGATGCCCACGCAGATTGTCTGCACGTCGGGCTTGACGAACTGGATCGTGTCGTAGATCGCCAGCCCCGCGTACACCGAGCCGCCCGGCGAGTTGATGTACACCGAGATGTCCTTCTCGGGATCCTCCGACTCCAGGTGCAGCAGCTGGGCCACGATCAGGTTGGCGATCTGGTCGTCGACGGGGGTGCCCAGGAAGATGATCCGCTCGTTCAGCAGGCGGCTGTATATGTCGAACGCTCGCTCGCCGCGCGAGGTCTGCTCTACGACCATCGGAACAAGTGGGCTCATAGTCCTGGCATTGGTTTCGCTTCGCCGCGCCGATTCCTCCACAAGGCTAGCTCGCCGGGGTGTGATCGGCGGGGGTCCAGAGCCGGTCCGGCGCCGCCGCGGCCGCCGGCTCCTCGGGCCGCTCCTGCCCGGGGGTCCACAGCCGCTCCCTGGCCTGCGCCTGGCCCACCGATATCGGCTGGGCCCGCGCCGCGATCAGCTCGACGGCCTTGCGCGCCGCCTGCTCCTCGCGCAGGTCCTCCAAGCGGCCGGCCGAGCGCAGCTGCTCGAGCAGCGCCGCGGGCTCGATGCCCTCGTGTTCGGCGGTTGGCGCCACCGCGCCCAGCAGCTCCTCGTCGGAGATCGTTACCCCCTCCGCCGCCACGATCGCCGTGAGCACCGCCTCCCGGCGCAACGCCTGCTCGGCCTCGGGCTCCAGGTCGGCCAGCGTCTGGGGCTCGCTGCGCCCCGAGATCTGCGCATAGCCCTCGGGCGAGATGCCGCGGCGCGACAACGCGCGCAGCATTCGCTCCCACATCTCGCGCGCCCTGGCCTTGACCAGCTCGGGCGTCACGCCGACCCGGGCCCGGGCCACCACCGCATCGAGCGCGGCCTGGCGGAACTCGCCCTCGACGCGCGCCCGCTCGAGCTCCAGCAGGCGCGCGCGGACCTCCTCGCGCAGCTCCTGCATGCCGTCGAAGCCGGCGTCGATCGCGAAGTCCTCGTCGACCGCCGGAAGCTGCTTGGCCTTGACCTCCTTGACGGTCACCTCGAGCGTCGCCTCGCGCCCGGCCAGCTCAACGTTGTCGTAGCCCGGCGGAAACGAGACCTCCACCGTGCGCGTCTCGCCAGCCTCGGCCCCGAGCAGGCCCTGCTCGAAGCCCTCGATCAGGTTGCCACCGCCGAGCTCCACCAGCTGGTCGCGGCCGTCGCCGCCAGGCAGGCGCTTCCCCCTGCCTCGGCTGCTGCCGCGAGAGCCGCCGGGCGCGAGCCAGCCGCGGTAGTCCACCACCAGGAAGTCGCCCTCGGCTGCCGGGCGCGCCGCCGTCTCCAGGCGCGCCAGCCGCTCACGTATCAGCTCGATCTCCCGCTCGATCAGCTCGTCCTCCACGACCGGCTCGCGGCGCGGCACCTCCAGCTCGTCGAAGCTGCCCAGCTCGGCTTTCGGCACGACGCCGATCTCGATCGAGAACTCGAGCCCCTCGCCGTCGGGCGGCAGCGCGCCGAGGTCCAGCTGCGGGTCGCCGACCGGGACGATGCCCGCGCTGTCGATCGCTGCCGAATACCAGCTCGACAGCGCGTCGCGGATCGCCTGCTCCAGCACCGCCTCGCGTCCGATCCGCTGGATCACCAGCGGCGCCGGCACCTTTCCGCGCCGGAAGCCCGGCAGCTTCAGCTCGCGTCCGAGCTGCCGCGCCTTGCGCTCGATGCTCCCCTCGAGCTCGCCCGGCGCCACCTCCACCTGCACCCGCACGCGCGAGTCCGCGAGCTCCGTGACGGTGGTCTTCACGCGCTGCTCCTCGAGGCGCCGGACACGTCCGCCACGATACCGTGCCGCCGCATGAGCGCCGGCAGCCGCCAGCGGCCGGGCAGGCGGCTCGAGACCTGGCTCTGGACGGGGCCGCTCGGGCACCTGCTGGGCGGTGCCGCCGATCTCGCAGCGGCGCTCTGCGGCTACGGCTTCAGGCGCGCACGACGCGCTCTCCGCCGGGGCCGCCGGCGCCTGCGGGCGGGCCGCGCGCGGCGCGTCAGCCGACCCGGGCGCTGAGCTTCAGCCTCAGCCGACCCGGCGCCGCGCTTCAGCCTCAGGTGACCCGGACGCTGAGGTTCAGCTTCAGGCGCTCAGCGGCGCGGGCGTGCGCGCGAAGGGCAGCGTCGCGCCGCGCGGCACGACCAGCACGGAGCTCCTCGCCACTTCCATCAGGTGGACCGCCGAGGAGCTCAGCCAGATCTCCCCGGGCGCGGCACCGGCGCGGGAGTCGAACACGAGCAGGTCGGTGTCCTCGCCGGCGACCGGCTCGACCGTGCCGTCGAGCGCACCCGCGAGCGCCTCGGCCGTGGCCCTTGCACCGCCGTTGCCATCGCCGACCGCGACGATCCGCCGCAGCCGCGCGCGCTCCCCCTCCCGCGCGAGGCCCGCAGGAGCGATCGCGATCGCGGTGTGGCCGCCTTCGAGCAGGCGCTGGGCCGAGTTGCCCACGGCGATGTGCCCCTTGGCGGTGTGGGAATCCGAGCAGAACACGATCACGTCGGCGCCCTCCCGCTCGGCCAGCGCGCGCAGACCCTGGGGGGTCGAGCGGTCGGTGACGACGTGGCGAGCGAGCGATTCGGCCTCGGGGGCGCCGAACAGGGCGGCGCCGCGCCGCAGCAGCTCCTGCGCCTCGTGCTGGGCGAGCGTCTCGCGGTTGCGGTCGGGCTCGTGCGTGTGGCGCACGTAGGCCAGCGACACCTCCGCGCCCGCGCCCGCGAACAGGCGGCCGAGGGCGATCGCGTCGTCCTCGTTGGCGGTTCCGTCGTAGGAAACGATGATCTTGGCTGACATGGCTTCGCTCCTGTGGAGGGGTTTGTGCTCCGCTGTCCGCTCCTCTTCGCCTCCATGATGGCGCGGTCCTCCCATCAGCTCCAGTGATGTTAGTGATCGATGATATAAGCTGCGCTGATGCTCAGCCCGAGCCGCCTGCGGGTCCTGCGCGAGGTCGCCCACCGCGGCTCCTTCTCGGCCGCCGCGCAGGCGCTCTCGTACACGCAGTCGGCCGTCTCACAGCAGATCGCCGCACTGGAGGCGCAGACCGACATGAAGCTGCTGGAGCGCCATCCCCGCGGCGTCAGCCTGACCGCCGCGGGCCAGACGCTCGTGCGCCACGCCGAGGGGATCCTGGCGAGCCTGGACGCGGCCGAGGCGGCCCTGTCGGCGCTCGCCGGCCTACGCGGCGGACGCCTGCGGATGGCCTCGTTTCCCACCGCCGGGGCGACGCTGATGCCGCTCGCGATCGCCACCTTCCGCGCCGCCTATCCCGAGGTGGAGCTGACGCTGGCCGAGGGCGAGCCCGAGGAGATCGTGCCGCGCCTGCGCGCCGGCGAGCTCGACCTGGCGCTGCTGTTCGACTTCGCCGGCGAGGTGAGCGCGCAGGACGGCATGACGCTGGTGCAGCTGCTGGAGGACCCGATGTACCTGGCGCTGCCGCGCAGCCACCCGCTGGCCGGCAAGCAGAGCCTGCGCCTGCAGGACCTGGGGCGCGAAGCGTGGATCCAGACATCGAGCTCCAGCCCCTGCGCGCGCCACGTGGTGCGCTGCTGCCACGCCGCCGGCTTCGAGCCCAGCGTCACGTTCGAGAGCGACGACTATCAGACGGTGCAGGGACTCGTGGCCGCCGGCGTCGGCGTCGCCCTCATCCCCGAGCTCGCCCTGTCGGGCCTACGTGAGGACACCGTGATCCGCGCGCTGGCGCCGCGCCCGCCCGTGCGTCGCGTGATCGCGGCCGTGCCCGCTGGCGCCCGGCTGGTCCCGGCCGCGCCGGCGATGCTGGGAGCGCTCGAAGAGGCGGCGCGCCACTACGAGACGCGCAGAGGGCGCCCGGCAGCCTAGTGGCCGGGGCGCCCTCTGCTTGCTCTCACCCGCGAGCAGCTTGAAAGAGCCGGCTCAGTTCCCGTCCGGCCCGCTGCGCCCCCTCGGCGCTGCCCGGGCTTCGCAGCCCGCGCATCCCGTTTCTTTAGCATCGTCGCCATACCCCGACGAGACTTGTCCTCCCTCGGGCGGTGTGACCCTGGCCCGAGCGGAACGCCTCCCCTGCGCGTCCGTCGGGCTAGACCCTCACCGTTGAGGATCGTTCCTGACCACTGCTCGCCGGACCTCCGCAAAGGTCCCCGAGCGCAGCGAGCATAACGACGCGCCGCCAATGTGTCAAGTCGGAGTTTATGCCGTCAAGGGAAGGTTTACAGCCCCGCCCGCAGCCCCGCCCGCGCGGCGATGTCGTCCGCGACGGGTGCGATGCTGCCTGGCCCGTGACGATCGCGTTGTTGATACTCGCGCTGCTCGTGGGCGCCGCGTGCGCCGCCGCGCTGGCCCGCCGCCGCCAGGCCCGGCGCGACGCCGAGCGGCTGCAGGAGCGCCAGCGGATCCGCGACGAGCTCAAGTCGATCTCCGTGGACGTGCTCGCACAGACCGGCGCCTCGCTCGCGCAGCGGCTGGAGGACCAGCGCCGCGCCGAGCAGGAGCGCGCGGCCGGCGAGATGGCCAGCCGCGCGGCGGAGATCAAGGGGCTGATGCGCCCGGTGCAGGAGAAGCTGGGCAGGATGGAGAGCGAGATCGGCCGGCTCGAGCGCGAGCGGCGGCAGGCGCAGGGTGAGCTCGCGCAGATGCTGCGCCAGCTCGGCGACGGCGTGGGCACGCTGCGTCAGGAGACGGGCAACCTCGTGTCGGCGCTGAAGCGGCCCGCCACCCGCGGCTCGTGGGGAGAGATCCAGCTGCGCAACGTGGTCGAGATGGCCGGCATGGTGTCCCACTGCGACTTCCTGGAGCAGAGCGCGATCGCGACCGATGACGGCTCGCTGCGCCCCGACATGCTCGTACGACTGCCGGGGGGCAAGCTCGTGGTCGTCGACTCCAAGGTGCCGCTCGACGCGTACCTGTCGGCGCTCGAGGCGGCAGACGAGGACGAGCGTGAGCTGCACATCGCGCGACACGCCAAGCAGACGCGCGAGCACATCGGCAAGCTGGCGGCCAAGAGCTACAGCGGGCAGCTCGACTGCACACCCGAGTTCGTCGTCATGTTCGTGCCCTCCGACGGCATCTATCAGGCCGCGCTCGCCGCCGACCCGGCGCTGATCGAGCACGGCGTGCAGCAGCACGTGCTGCTCGCCACCCCGACCACGCTGATCGGGCTGCTGTGGGCGGTGCACTACGGCTGGCGCCAGGAGCTGATCGCCGAGTCGGCGCGCGAGATCGCCGACGCGGCGCGCGAGCTGCACCGCCGGCTGGGCCGCTTCTCGGAGCCGCTGGCCAAGGTCGGCCGGCAGCTGGACTCGGCGGTAGGCGCCTACAACGAGGCGGTCGGCTCCTTCGACCATCGCGTCGTGCCACAGGTGCGACGCATCGAGCAGGCGGGCGCCGCCTCCGAGCGCGAGGTGCTCGCGCCGCCGGCCGTGGAGAGCAGCGCGCGTCCGCTCACCGCGCGGCTTCAGTCCGATCCGCACGCGCGGGCGGGGCAGGGTCCCGCGCTCGTGCCGGCGGCGCCGGCGCAGGCCAGCCCCGCCGATGACGAGCAGGCTCCGCCGCGGCTGGAGCTGGCTGCCAGCGAGCCGGACGCCGGCGGCGGCGAGCGGCGAGCACGAGCAAGGTGAGCGCCACCGGCACGGTGGCCGGCAGCTCGTCGACGAGGAAGAACAGCAGGTCAAAGCACACCGCCAGCAGCGCCGTGAGCGCGGCGGCGCGACGCTGCACCGCGCCTCCGGCCGCGAACGCCAGCAGGCCGCCGAGCGCCGCGGCGGCGAACAGATCGCCGTAGCCCATGACCGCGCGGCCGAAGGCCGCGCTCTGCAGACGCGGCAGGCCGGCGGCGGGGTGGGCGGCGTTCAAGGCGTTGTTCGGCTTCTGCAGCAGATCGGACACCACCAGGGCGGTGTCAGCGGCCGCCATCGCGACGATGCCCGCGGCCAGCCAGCGAGGGGGGGTCACCCACGCCAGCAGCGTGCCCAGCGCCACGCAGCTCAGCGAGGTCAGCACCACCGCTGCGGCCTCGCCGGCCAGGCCGCCGCGGTCGGCCCACGCGAGCGCGAACAGCGCCGCCACGGCCGCCGCCACGAGCGCTCCGCGGCGGCGCGGCGACCACCAGCTCAGGGCCAACAGCGCGAGCATGGGAACCGCCACCAGGGCCACGTACGTGAGCGCCTGCGCGCTCGCCCTCTGCGCGGCCGTGGCGACGAACACGAACACGAGCACCGACGCCGGCGGGATCGCGGCCCAGCCGCGCGCCTTCAGTCGCGCGCGCAGCGCGGCGGCGCCAGGCCACGCCGGGTGGGCAGTGCGCGGAGGGGCGGCGAGCGCGCGCGGCATCGCCACCACGGCGCCCTGCACGAGGGACAGCACGCCGATCGAGATCCAGAATGGAGCCACGGCCTTCAACATACGCACATGAACGCCGCCCACCACCCCGCACCGCGCCCGCGGGCACGCCTGTACCAGCTGGGCGCGCTGATCGTCACCGCCACAGCCGTCACGGCCGTGCTGGTGGCGGTCCTCACCGCCGGCAGCACCTCGCAGCTCGCGCCCGGCAAGCCGGTGCCGGGCGCGCGGCAGACGCTGGCGCTGCTCGCCGGCATCCCCCAGCACGGGATCGCGCTGGGCGACCCGCGCGCGCCGGTCACGCTGGTCGAGTTCGGCGATTTGCAGTGCCCGACCTGCGCCCAGTTCGCGACCGGCGCGCTGCCGGCGATCGTCACCCGCTACGTGCGCAGCGGCCGCGTGCTGCTCGTCTACCGCGGGCTCGATCTGATCGGCGCCGACTCGCGCCGCGCCGCGCAGATGGCGGCCGCGCTGGCCCAGCAGGACCGGCTGTGGCAGTTCGTCGAGCTCGCCTATCGCAACCAGGGGCTCGAGAACAGCGGCTATGTCACCGACACCTACCTGCAGGCGCTCGCCGCGGCGATCCCGGGCGTGAACCTCGGGCGCGCGCTCGCCGCGCGCAGCTCCCCGGCCGCGCGCGCCCAGCTCGCCGAAGCGCGCGCGCTCGCACGCCAGGCGCACGTCTCCTCGACGCCCGCGTTTGAGCTCTCGCGCCCCGGCCAGCCGCCGCGACGCTTCTCCCCGCCGGGGATCGACGCCGCCTCGTTCAGCCACGCGCTCGACGCCGCGCTCGCGGGCGCCTGACGCCGGCCACGGGCGTACCTGACTGTACGATGAGCAGCGTGAACGCGCCCGTCGCGCAGGCGCCGCCGATCCTGCATCTCTCCTCGGTCGTGGGCAGCCCGCTGCGCGATGCCGATGGCGAGCGGCTCGGCACGGCGGAGGACGTCATCGTTCGCCTCGGCGGCGCCGGCTACCCACCGATCACCGGCTTTCTAGTCAACGTTGCCGGGCGGACCTCCTATCTGGGGGTGGACCGCGTGTCGGACATCGGCGCCGGTGTTGCGCAAGGCCAAGCTCGACCTGCGCCGCTTCGAGCGCCGCCCCGACGAGGTGCTGCTGCGACGCGACGTGCTCGACCGGCAGCTGATCAACGTCGAGGGCGCCCGCCTGGTGCGGGCCAACGAGATCGAGCTGGCGCACCTCGGCGGCTCATGGCGCGTGGTCGGCGTCGACACCGGCCCGCGCGGCGGCCTGCGCCGCCTGCTGCCCAAGCGGCTGGGCTCGCGCATCGCCACCGGCGAGTTCCTCGACTGGGCCGGCGTGGAGCCGTTCGTGGGACACGTGCCGACGGTGCGCCTGCGCGTGCCGCACCCAAAGCTGGCCAAGCTTCACCCGGCCCAGATCGCCGATCTCGTGGAGGCGGCGTCGCGGCGCGAGGGTGAGGAGATCATCCAGGCCGTCGGCGACGACGACCGCGAGCTCGAGGCGGACGTGTTCGAGGAGCTCGACGACCACCACCAGCGCGAGTTCCTCGAGGACCGGACGGACGCCGAGATCGCCGAGATCGTGTCGCGCATGGCCCCCGACGACGCCGCCGACATCGTGGGCGAGCTCGACGAGGAGCGCCGCGAGCCGGTGCTCGCGCTGCTGCCCGTCAGCCACCGCGTCAAGGTGCGCGCGCTGCTCGGCTATGACCCGGCGGAGGCGGGCGGGCTGATGAGCCCCGATTTCCTGCTGCTCGGCCCCACGACCCCCGCCGCCGACGCGCTGCAGGCGGCGCGCCGCTCGACGATCGCGCCCGAGCTCCTTACGGTCGTCTTCGTCGCCTCGCCCGACGGCGCGCTGCAAGGCGCGGTGCCCGTCACGGCACTGCTGCGCGCCGAGCCGGCGCAGCGGCTGGAGGCACTGGTCAAGCACGAGATCCCGTGCCTGTCGCCGGATGCCTCCTTCGAGGAGGTCGCCCGGCTGATGGCCGACTACAACCTGACCGCGATCCCGGTGGCCGACGAGCACGAGCGGATGGTCGGGGTCGTCACGGTCGATGACGTGCTCGAGGCGATGCTTCCGCGCGGCTGGCGGCGGCGCTTCGGGCTGTTGGGCGAGGACTGAATAGACTGCGGCGCGTGAGCGTGGCAAACGGACAGTTCGATGGCGGTCCGAGTACCGTCCGCCATGCGCCGCCTCCGGTCGGTCACGTTCGGCCGGCCCCGGCTGCCTGCCCGGCTTAGCTCCCGGCGCGCACGCATCTTCGTTTTCCTCGGGCTGCTCGGGCCCGGCCTGATCGCCGCCAACGCCGGCAACGACGCAGGCGGCGTGGCCACCTACGCCTCGGCCGGCGCCAAGTACGGCTACGACCTGCTGTGGACGATCGTCCTGATCACGGTCTCGCTGGCGATCGTGCAGATGCTCGCGGCGCGGATGGGCACGGTCACCGGCAAGGGCCTGGCGGAGCTGATTCGCGAGGAGTACGGGATCCGCTGGTCGGTGCTCGCGACCAGCGCGGTGCTGGTCGCGAATCTCGGCATCTGCATCTCGGACTTCGTCGGCATCGGCGCCGCGCTCGGGCTGGCGGGCGTGCCTGCGCAGGTCACGGTGCCGATCGCGGCGCTCGGCATCTGGATGATCATCGTGCGCGGTTCCTACCGCAGCGCCGAGCGGATCTTCGTCTGGTTCACGATCCCGTTCTTCGCCTACCCGATCGCGGCGGTGCTCGCGCACCCCCGCTGGGGCGACGTCGGCAAGGCGGTCGTCGCGCCGCACCTGCACGCCAGCTCGTCGTATCTGTTGATCCTGATCGCGACGGCCGGCACGACGATCACGCCGTACATGCAGCTGTACCTGCAGTCGGCGGTCGTCGAGCGGGGGGTGCGCGAGGAGGAGCGGGACCGCGAGGAGCGCGAGGCGATCTCCGGCGCGGTGTTCGCCAACCTGGTGGCCGCGTTCATCATCATCGCGACCGGCGCCACGCTGTTCGTGCACGGCGTGCACAGCATCTCCTCCGCCGGCGACGCGGCGCGCGCGCTGAAGCCGTTCGCCGGCCAGTACGCGGAGGCGCTGTTCGGGATCGGGCTGCTGGGCGCGAGCCTGCTGGCCGCCGCGATCCTGCCGATCGCCACCGCGTATGTCGGCTACGAGAAGGGCATCGGGCGCAGGCGCGAGGAGGCGCCGGTGTTCGTCAACCTGATCACGGGGATGATCGCGATCGGCGCCTTCGTGGCGATCATCCCGGGCGTGCCGGTGATCTCGCTGCTCGTGGGCGTGCAGGTGGTCAACGGGCTGTTGCTGCCCATCAACCTGTACTTCATCTGGAGGCTCGCGCGGTCGCCGCAGCTGATGGGCGAGCACCGTTCGCGCGGGCTGCTCGACGTCGCCACGGGCGTGACCGCCGCGGTCCTGTCGGCGCTGTCGCTCGCGCTGGTGGTGGTCACCGCGGCGGGTCTGTAGCCGATCCGACCGCCGGCTGCGCCGGCGCGGCCGGCACGCTCTCGCCAGCCACCAGCAGCGCAGCGCCGATCGCCCCGCCTAGGTCGCCGAGCGCGGCCAGGTGCAGCTGCGGCGGGCGCGAGTCGATGAACAGGTGCGGCTGCATCGCGCGCGCGATGCGCCGGGCATACGGCTCGCCAAGCCTCACGCCGAGCCCGCCGCCGATGATCACGCACTCGATGTCCAGCACGTTGACGACCGAGGCGATGCCCGTCCCGAGGGCCCCGACCGCGCGGTCGATGAGCTCCGCGGCAAGCTCGTCGTCGCGCTCGAGCGCCCGCGCCCAGATGCCGCTGGTTAGCCGCGTGCGCCGGTGCTCGCGCATGAGCTTGAAGAGGTCGGTCTTGCGGCCCTTCTCCTCGTGCAGCTTGCGCGCGCGGGCTTCCATCGCCGCGCGGCCCGCGTAGGCCTCCATGCAGCCGATTCGCCCGCAGGTGCAACGGGCGCCGTCCAGCTTTACGACGACGTGCCCGATCTCACCGGCGCCGCCGCGCCCGCGCCACACCTGGCCGTCGATGATCAGCCCGCCACCGACGCCGGTCCCCCAGAACACTCCCAGCAGCGAGCGGTAGGGCCGTCCCGCCCCGAGCGCGAACTCGGCCGCGGTCGCCACCTGTACGTCGTTGCCCACCCGCACCTCGCACCCGAGCGCCGCCTGCAGCGTTTCGCCCAGCGGGAACGACCCTTCCCAGCCGGGAAGGTTGCGGGCGCTGCGAACGCTGCTGCCTTCGATCGTCCCCGGCGAGCCCACCCCGACTCCGGCCAGCGCCGCGATCTCGACGCCGGCGCTGGCCGCCGCGTCGCGCAGCGCCGCCTCCATCTCGGCCGCCACATCCGCTGGCCCGCCGCTCGTGGGCGTTGCGCGGCGCGCGGAGCCGAGCACGTCGTGGTCGTCATCGACGATCGCCGCCTGGATCTTCGTGCCGCCGAGGTCGATCCCCCCGTGGATGGACATGGGGCTGATCATGGCAGACGCCTCCGGCGGCAAAACCGCCCGCGCTTGCTCGTGAGAATCGCTAGCGGTTCGGGTGGTCGGGGATCGCCGCGGAGCTGCGCTTGACCGCGACGGTCGGTGTGCGCAGGGTTGCGATGTGCGTGACCAGCTGGTCCCACTGGGTGCTGTTCAGCTCGCCACCGACGAGCAGCGGCGGGGGCGCTGCCGCGCCCTTGCGCGACGAGTGCGCGACAGCGGCCGCCGCCGCCGGGCTCGCTTGTGCCGCAGCGGCGATCGGCAGGAAGCCGATGTGGATGTGATCCCGGCGGTCGGAGCTGGCCAGCGTGTTGGCCTGGCCCGGGTACTGCATGAGGCTGATGATGTGGTACGGCACGAATTCGGCGCGCAGCGTCAGCAGCGTGCGGATCGCGACATCGGTCACCGTGCCCGGACCCTGATGACCTTCGATCGCGATGCCGTCGATGGCCGTGATGTCAACCGCGTTGCCCGAGAAGTGTTCGGAGCCCGTGGTCGACGCCGCGGCGGATCCGCCGGCGCAACGCAGCGCCCCGACGGTCGGCTTCAGGCCGCTGCGCGAGAGGAACGCGAGCAGCGCCAGCACGCGCCTGTCGATCGCGCCCGAGGCGACGTCGTGGCGGCCGCACGCGTCGAGCGTGATGCCCGGGTCCGAGAGCACGTCGCGCTCGAGCTCGGCCTTCGACAGCAGGAACACGCCGCTCGCGGTCGCGCCGAGCAGGTCCGTTTCGCCGCGCGATCCCTGCGGGTGAAGCGCCGCGCCCAGCTGGGACCAGTTGTGAAGGATCGGCCGCGGATCGACCGTGCCGGTGTCCCCCGCCGGCCGGATCGCAAAGCGCAAGTGGCCATCACGCGCCGCAACGGGCGTGCGCACGTGGCCGAGCGGCGTGCCCTTGGCGACGATCGCACCCGCCCGCAGCGGCTGCTCCCGGCCGGCCGCATCCGTGCTCGCGGGCGCCGCGCCCGAGCTCTGCGCCGCCACCAGCGCGTCGGGGTTGCCGGGATGGGCGAACAGGCGCACCTTGCCCAGCGGCACGTTCGCGCTGGAGGCTGCGCGGCTGTCCGGCTGCGAGCCCCGCGCGCCAGCACCGCCCGGCGGGCGCCGCGGGGCCGTGACATGCAGCGTGATCGGCTGCTGGGAGCTCGCGGCCCCGGTGTGCTTCGGCGGTGGTTCCGAAGCGGGCGCCGCGGCCAGGCCGGCGGCGGCCAGGCCCGCGACGCGCGGCGGCTTGGGCAGGCGGTAGCGCGGGGCGATGCTGCCGAGGCCGGCGTAGGTGAACACGTCCCCGTAGACGTCGCGCAGGACCACGAACTTGCCGAGCGCACGCGAGGCGCCGACGCTTACGATGCGACCATCCTGCACCGCGACCACGGTCGCGTTGCGGATCGTGGCGAGGTCGATCAGCTGCAGCGCCGGCGCCGCGGCGTGGCCGTGTTGTGCGGCGGCCGCGGCGGCGGGCGACGGTGCCGGCGAGGCCACCGGCGCGCTCGCCGCGGCGGCTTCGCTGGGAGCGCCGGGGGCTGCGCCGGGCGCGACCGCGCTCGCGTGCGCGGTGGCGCTGGAGGGCGAGGCGAGTTGGGCGATCGAGCCCCACGCGACCTGGCCGCTGCGCACCGGCAGGCGCCCGTCGGTGAGGCCGGTCAGCGTGGAGATCACCGGGTTCGGATAGCTCGAGATGAGCTTGGCGCGCAGCAGCACCGAGCTGACGTATTCGGCCGAGTGGTTGTACGCGAGGATCGCCGCGCGCAGGTCGCTGGACGCCCCGGCGGCGCGCAGGTAGCGGGCGGCGGCGAAGATCGCGTCGACCGGGTTGTAGGGGTCGGCATATCCGGCGTTGAGCGCATCGACCCCGTACTGGATCCAGGTCGCGGGCATGAACTGCATCCAGCCGACCGCCCCGGCGGTCGACACCGATAGGTCGTTGCCGTAGTCGGTCTCGACTTCGTTGATCGCGGCCAGGATCTGCCACGGGACGCCGTACTGCGCCGCGGCGGCCTGGTAGATCGGGAGCAGGAACAGCGGAATGCGGTAGTAGGACAGCGCCTGGACCGAGGCCGCCGAGCCGGCCAGCTGTGCCGCGAGCACGCCTGCCTGCGCGGCCACGAGCCGGGGCGGGAGCGCCACGTTGCTGCCCTTCGGCGCGGCTGCGCCCTTGGAGGGCTTGGCGCCGGGCTTCTTTGCGCCCGTCGAGGAGCCCGGGGGAGTCGCCGAGTTGGTGCGGCTGGGCTGCTGCTTGCGCTGCACCGCCACGGCCGGGCTCTGGGGGGTGCGACGGGGCCGCGGCGCAGGCGTGATCACCAGCGGCCCGGTCGAGGTGTCCGGTTCGGAGCTGGTGGCGGTGTGCGTGGGCGTGGTCGAGGTGCCGGTCGTCTGGCCGCTCGACTGAGTGCCCGATCCTCCCGAGGCCCCCGATTCCGGGCCGCCCGATTCGGTCACGGTCAGCGGCACAGTGCCGGTGTGTTCGGAGCTGGCGTGGCCGGTGGCCGCCAGTGCCTGGTCGGACAGCGAGCCGCCGATGCTGACCGCGGTGAGGCCCCCGCCGGCGAGGGCGGAGAGCAGCATGCGCCATACGCGCGGGCGCGGGCGAGTCGGGCCTGGCAGCCTCATGCGCCGGTCATGATCATCTTGCGGTCGTCCCATGTTGTGATCGGCGCATTTGGGCCCACGGAGCGGCTACGCGCACAGCGATTCATATCGGCAGGCAACCAGAAAGCCGTAAAGCGCTCGTAATCGAACCGTCAATTGCCCGAGCACCCCGAGCGCGTCCCTGGAGCAGCTTTTGAGCGGACGCTCCCTCGCGTGCGCGAAATTCCCCCTCGCAGCCGACTCCTCCTTTCCCTGGTCGCAACGGCCGACTCCATCCGTGCGTACTCTGCAATGGCGGTTGCAGGGGCAACAATAGCCCAAATTCCGGCTCTGTGGGCAGTGAAGAGGGTGATATGCAGCCGTTCGGGGGCCGCGCAGTTGCACATAGAGCTCGGCTTCAGCCTCGCAGGCGGTGCGGCGGTTTGCGTGCGCGGCCGCGACGCGCCGGCCGCGCAAACGGCTAAGCTCAGCCGGTGGAAACGTTCTTCTCGGTCCTGCAGGTGCTGATCTCGGTCGTGCTGGTGTTCCTCGTGCTGATGCACTCCGGCAAGGACTCGGGCCTGTCGGGCGCCTTTGGCGTGGGCAGCGGCACGGGCCCGCTGGGTGGCGGCTCGATGGTCGAGCGCAACCTCAACCGCTGGACCATCTTCTTCGCGATCCTGTTCCTGATCAACGCGGTGATCCTGCTCAAGCGCCCCTGGGCCTAGGCTGCCGCAGGCGTCGATGGACCTAGCGCTCCGGCGCGTCTGAGCGCGGAGCCCGTTGGCCGTTCAGCGCCGCCAGGCGGTCGAGGATCTCCAATGCCTCAGCCCGCAGGCTGGAATCGAGGCGCTCGTAGTCCTGCGGCGAGAGCTTGCCGGTTCGGTAGTCGAGCTCCGTGTCGCGAATCTCGCGGTACTTGGCCTCGCGCGCCGCTTCGAGGGCGGCGCGCGCCGGAGCCGGGGCGTCGTCTGACGCGCGCGCGCGACGCGAGCGGCGCAGCGGAGCGCCGATCACGACGATCACCGCCACGATCAGCAGCAGCGTGAGTATCGCGATCAGGACGCTCACCGCCGCTGGCACGGGCGGTCACCCGCGAGCGCAGCCGGCGCGGTGCGGGATCTCCTGCGCGGCCGCGATGCGCCCTGCGACGGCGCTGTCAAGCTTGTGCCAGCTCGCCCGACGGCAGCGCGCGCGAGGGCACGCTCTCGGCCCGACGCAGAGCGCTGGGCACCGGCCAGATCGCGATCAGGCCTCCGCCGAAGACGGTCAGCGCGCCGATCCAGATCCACATCACGAGCGGCGAGACGATGAGGTGAAACTGTGCCGGCGGGGGCGAGCGCAGGTAGGAGCGGGCGAGGTAGGCGATCGCGATCAGCCCCTCGTCGGGCGGCAGCGTGCGGTTGCCCGCGCTCACGATCCGCTGCAGCGAGGGGCTGGAAATGTCTGGCGCAATCGCCGTCCACACGTCGCGCGTGAGGCCGGCGCTCATGCTGATGTGGCTGACCGGCTGGCCGCCGATCAGATGTCCGACCGAGCCCTGGGCGGATTCGCCGGAGTCGTAGTAGCCCTGGCTCGGACGCAGGGTCGCCACGTGGCGGCCCCGCTTGCTCACGTCGAGCACCGCCCCGAGGCTCAGCGTCGAGCCGGTGTGGGCCGCATCTTGGCGCGGCGTGATCGTCGCCGTGGGCCGCACGTAGCGCACCGTGTAGCCGCCGACGCGGCTGGATTGGCCGGGCGAGAGGCCGAGCTCGGAGGCGTGCTGGAAGGATGAAGAGGCGGCCACGCCGACGAACAGGACGGCCATGCCGATGTGCACGATGTAGCCGCCGTAGCGCCGCCGGTTGCGCCGCACCAGTGCCAGCAGGGCGACGGGAACGGGCTCGCCTGCGATCGCCCGGCGGGCGCGGGTGCCGCGCACGAACTCCTGTCCGATGCACCCCAGCACGAAGGCCGCGCAGCAGAACATGGCCAGCGCGAGCGGCTTGTGCTGGACCCCGGCGACGAGCAGCGCGCCGAGCGCGAGCAGCGCGAGCAACGTGGGACCGGTGAAGTTGCGGCGCGCGTTGGCGAGCGTGGCGCGGCGCCAGGCGATCACCGGTCCGATGCCGCTGAGCAGCACCAGCGCGAGCGCGAGCGGGACCGTGTAGCGGTCAAACCAGGGCGGGCCGACCGACGATTCGCGGCCCGAGAGCGCCTCGGAGATGAGCGGGAAGTAGGTGCCCCAGAAGATCACGAAGCAAAGGCCGACGAGCACCAGGTTGTTGGCCAGGAAGATCGACTCGCGCGACAGCAAGGACTCCAGGCGATGCTCGGAGCGCAGCATCTTCGCGCGCGAGACCACGAGGTAGATCGAGCTCGCGATGAGCACGCCGATCAGCACCACGAACGGCACCCCCAGGGTGGCTCCGCCGAACGCGTGGATCGAGTTGAGGATGCCGCTGCGCACGAGGAATGTGCCCATCACGGCCAGCGTTCCGGTGGCGAGCACCAGCGACATGTTCCAGACCTTCAGCATGCCGCGCTTCTCCTGGATCATCAGCGAGTGCAGCAGCGCGGTGCCGGTCAGCCAGGGCATCAGCGACGCGTTCTCGACCGCGTCCCAGCCCCAGTAGCCGCCCCAGCCCAGCTCCGCATATGACCAGCGCGCGCCCAGTACGATGCCGGCCCCGAGCAGCAGCCAGGCCGCGATCGCGAAGCGTCGAATGATGCGGGTCCAGTCGGCGTCCACCCTGCGCGCGAGCAGCGCGCCGATGCCGAAGGCGAGCGGAATCGTGCACAGCGTGTAGCCGGAGTAGAGCATCGGCGGGTGGATGACCATCGTCGGGAAGCGCAGCAGCGGGTCCAGGCCGGCACCTTCAGCCGGCGCGGGATGGGTGGTGGCGAAGGGCGTCGCGTAGACGAGCATCAGCACGACGAAGAAGCCCGCCAGACCGAGCAGGACGGCGGTCGCATACGCGGCCACCTCGCGCATCCTGCGGCGCACCAAGAACAGCGCGAGGCTCGACCACAACGACAGCAGCAAGGCCCACAGCAGCAGCGAGCCTTCCTGCGAGGACCACACCGCCGCGGCCCGGTACAGCGCCGGCGTGGTGCGGCTCGACGTGTCGGCCACGGTGTTGAACGTGAAGTCGTTGCGCAGAAAGGCGACCTCTAGTACCGCGAAGGCGACCGCCAGGATGCCGGCCAGCGCATACATCGCACGGCGGCCCGAGTCCCGGAAATCGGCGCGCCCGCCGCGCACGCCGTACAGCGATGCGCCGATGCCGTAGGCGCATACCGCGAGCGCCAGCAGCAGACAAGCCCGTCCCAGCGGTGCCATCAGCGCCCAGGTGGGAGGGGGGAACGAAGCGGCGGCATGCGCACTCAGTAGTTCTGTTTCTCGCCCGCCGGAGCCGTCTTGTACTTCGACGGACACTTGGTGATCAGCGAGTCCCGTTCGCCGATGTAGCGGGCGCCGCGCTTCTGGACGGTGACGATGATCTCGCGCCCCTCCCTGAACGGATCGGGCACCGTCCCGGTGTAGGAGACCGGGACCTTGGTGCCGCCGGCGCGATCCTCGACGCTGAAGTCGAGCACGCCGGCTTGGCGGTGCACGGAGCCGGAGACGACTGTGCCGGTGAGCTGATAGCTGCGCCCGGGCTGCGCCCGGCGCACGAGCTGGCTCGGGCTGATCGCGGGACTCGCCGCGCTGAAGCTCGTGTAGATCAGCGCGCTCGCCAGCACCACCGCCGCGCTGAGCGCCACGATCAGGCGCACGACTCGCTTACGCGCGGGATTCATCTAGGGCCAGTATTTCAAACGCCCGCCGGCCCGCGGTCCCTCCGCGGACGCCCGGTGGGTGCGCGGCGATCCCCTTGCGCCGCGCCCACGCGCGAGGAGATTGCCCGGTCAAAGCGAAACCTTTGGGCGTGGAACGAGTCTCTCTGGGCATGGACAGAGTCTCCTGGGGAGCAATCCTGGTACGCACCCGCCTCCCCCACCCGATGGCGATGCGGCGACTGCCGCGGTCGCCTTCGCGCCGCCGCGCGGTGGCCCTGCTGCCGGCCGACCCGGCCGTGCTGCGCGTGCGCCGCGCCGGCGGGCCGGTCGACGAGGCCTCCTACAGCTGCCAGTGCGGCTGCGTGTTCCAGGCGCCGGTCTCTACGACCGTGGCGTGCCCGCACTGCGAAGCGCAGCAGCCCTGGTAGCCGCGGCCCGGCGCCTGGTCTCGGCCTGGGGCGACCCGCTGACGCTCAGGAAGCCAGGCCGGCCGCCTCGAGCGCTTGGCGCACCGAGGAGAAGGTCCTCACGCTCCTGGCTTTGTCATCGAGCAAGGTCCAGATCTGGGCGAAGCGCTGTTCGACCTCGATCGATGTCTGCCTCCCCTTGGCGGTCATCCGCATGGCGACGACGACCGCGTCACCGGCGTCCCAGAAGCGCTCCGGCTGGAAGTGAATGTCCTCCATCGCCTCGGCGAACGACGCGAAATAGCGCCTGACGCCGTCGTGGCCACGGTATGTATCGGGCTCGGGCGATAGCTCGGCCGGCACGATGGCTTCGAACTCGGGGTGCGTGAACTGGAGGATGCGCTCGATGTCACCGTCGCTGAAGGCTTGGAGGCCTTCCCTCAGGATCTCGACGTCGCGCTCGTACACCGGCGAGTAATTGTGCCGCTAGCGCTGAATGCGCGGCGAGATTCGCGACGACCTGACTCGCGTGCACCGTCTCACCGGCGAGGAGCCGGCCGCGGCTTGCTGCGAGGATCAGAGGCGACCCGGGCCGTGGAAGGGAATCCGCGTGTGGCAGGTGTGATAGGTGCGCGTCCCGGAGATGATCGAGCCCGACGTCGTGATCACGGTGATCTTCACCGGAAAGGTGCCCGCCGGTAGGCCGCGCAGGTTGATCGGGGCCGAGAACTGACCCCGCTTGCTTTTGACGACCCCAACCTCGTGGCGGTTCAGGAAGACGATCGCCTCCACTGCTCGATCGCCGCGGGCGGGACCGGCTGCAACGACACCACGGACACGGCGCTCGTCACCGCTGGCCAGTCGGTCGTTATCACCAATGCGGGCACCGCCGGCGCCAACGACTTCAAAGCGGGCGTGGTCTGGACTGCGGTCATCAAATAGACGAGCAGCGACCTCCCCGGCCGCAGAGATCGAGCGCTCGATGTTCCGGCTCCATACGCCAGAACTCGCACCCCTCGAAGACCCTCTCGACGGCTTCGGTGAATGCAGCCAACCCACGCCGAGTTCCAGGCTCGATCGCCCCGGGTGGGTTGACATAGTCGATCGTGTCGTCGAGCAACTGCGGCGGCCCTGGCAGCTCGCCGCGGCGCCACGCGTCGTACACGGCGCGCACGACCTGCTCGTTTCCCTGCGCCATCCCCTGCTCCTCGAGTCGGCAGGCCGCTCGTCGGGACCCCCGTCCTCGCACCGCGAAGCCAGAAATACGATGACGGCAGCGCCGATGCTTGATCGCGGCTAGCGCGCCGCTGGTGCCGTCGACGTCTAGCTCAATCCCATCTGCTCGGCCAGCTGCTGGGCTTGCTCCGGGGTCATGCCCTCGATCTGCTTGAAGAACCCGATGTCGAAGGGGATGTCGTTCCCGTCGGGCATGTGGTTGACCAGGAACTGGTCGGTATCGCTCGAGAGCACGACGACCAGTTCGGCGCCCGGCCCGCTGCTGGGGGTATGAACACTCTCGACCGGCTCGTACGCGATTGCGCCGGCCGGCAGCTTGAGCCCCTCGTACTCCCACTCCCCCGAGATCGTGTAGGCGATCGCGTGGCACTTGTGCGTGTGCGGTGCCAACTCGCAGCCGGGACCAAAGCGGAACTTGAAGACCACCTTGCCCAACTCCTCATCGGCGTGGATGACCTTGATCCACGCTTCGCCGCTCGGCAGCCCTGGGAGGGGCAGCCACTGCCTGTCCTCGCTGGTAAAGACCCGCGTCAAGTCCTCGTGCGCTGCCTCCATGACAACTCCTCTCTAGCTCGCTTGCATAGATCTTTTCACGGCGGGGATCACGACACATCCCGCGTTCGCGGCGCGCCCCGCTGCGGCTCGACGGCTCAAGGTCGTTGAGCGCTCAACTTAGGTCTCGATAAGCCGAGGCCGGGTATGCCAAATGTCTTGGCAGTCGGCACATCCAAACTCAGCCCCGAGGAGGGAGGCCAATGCCCAGAGTCCTCGTGACCACGCATACCAGCGAGGTATCCGACCTGCCCGTGCTGATGGACGAGTCGGTCTTTCCAGCAAATCTGGAAGACGACCATTCAGCGGCACAGCTGATCGAGCGCATCGCGTGGGCCGTCAGCGACGCGGCCGAGGTGGAGAGCGAGCAGCTCCACGATGGCCAAAGCCGCCTCGGCGCACGCGCAAGCTAGATCCCGCTCGTAGGCCGAGGAGGTCGCCGCACCGCGAGCAGGCGCGCACTCGGGGTCTGGGTGCCGCGCGGCGGGATGCGGTAGCTCTTCCCGCATGCGCAGACGTGCAGGCTGTCCGGCGCCACCAGCCCGTCCGCGTAGCGGGCGTGGTAGCTGGGGCAGCGGTCTAGTCGTCCACCAGTTGGGGACTCGCTGAGGGTGAGGCAGTGGGGCACGCGTGTACCTCGCGGCTGTGGCGGCCCATCGCGGTGAAGACGAGGCGGGTGTGCCGAGCCGGGCACTCTCGAACAGCGGGCTGCCACCGCCCATCAGCGGGTCAAGGCATACCTCGCGCAGCCGATGGGAGTCGGTGAGGTCAAGAACCCGTAGTCAGGCCTTCGGCGTGGTTGAGGACGCTGGACCACGAGCAGGTGCGCGGCAAACGACATCGCCGCTTCGAGCTTCGGCTCGGCGCAGCCATGGGCGCCGCACTCGAGAACGCCGTGCGGTTCGAGCGTGTCCGCCTTACAGTCGGCGAGGGAAACGGCTTTACAGCGCTACTTGATGTGCATCCCCGAGATCGCACGCGCGATCACCAGTTGCTGGATCTCGGCGGTGCCCTCGAAGATGTCGTAGATCTTTGCGTCGCGGTGCCAGCGCTCGACGGGGAACTCGCGCGCGTAGCCGTTGCCGCCCAGAATCTGGATCGCGCGCTCGGTGACCCACACGGCCACCTCGCCGGCCTTCAGCTTGCTCATCGAGCCCTCGGCGTTCTCGAACGCGAGCCCGTTGCGGCCCATCCATGAGGCCCGCCACGCCAGCAGGCGGGCGGCATCGATCTCCGTCTTCATGCGCGCCAGCGTGAACGCGATCGCCTGGTTTTCGATGATCTTGCGTCCGAACTGCTCGCGCTCCTTGGCGTAGTCCAGCGCGTACTCGTAGGCGGCGCGGGCGATGCCCAGCGCCTGGGCCGCCACCGTGGGGCGCGACGCCTCGAACGTCTGCATGGCCGCCTGCGACTTGCTGCGCTTGCCCTCACGCACGCGCGCCAGGCGCTCGTCGAGCTTCTCCTTGCCGCCCAGCACATAGCCGGCGGGGACCCGACAGTCATCGAGGAACACGTCCGCGGTATGCGACGCGCGCAAGCCGTGCTTGGACACCTTCGTGCCCTGCGAGATCCCTTTGGCCTCGCTCATCGGCACCACAAACGCGCCGTGTCCGCGCGCGCCAAGCTCGCGGTCTACCGAGGCGATCACCACGTGCACGTCGGCGATGCCGCCGTTGGTCGCCCAGGCCTTCTGTCCGTTCAGCACCCACTCGCCCGCACCCTCGTCGAACTTGGCGGTGGAGCGCACGCCGGACACGTCCGAGCCGGCGTTGGGCTCAGACGCGCAGAAGGCGGCTACCTTCACGTCGTCCACCGTGCCGAAACAGCGCGGGATCCACTCGCCGATCTGCTCGCCGCTGCCCTGCCCGAAGATCGCTGCCACCGCCAGCGACGTGCCAAAGATCGACATCCCGATGCCGGCGTCGCCCCAGAACAGCTCCTCGTTGACGATCGGCAGCGTCAGGCCCGTCGGGTCGGCAAAGAACTGTGCCATGCCTTCGTAGCCGTACAGGCCGATCTTCGCCGCCTCCTGGATGATCGGCCACGGCGTCTGCTCCTTCTCGTCCCACTCGTGCGCGGCCGGACGCACCACGTCCGCGGCAAATCCGTGCACCCAGTCGCGGATGTCCTTCTGATCCTGGCTGAGCTGCAGCGAGAAGCTCGTGTCCTGGCCGGCCGCGCTGCGAATCGCCTCCACAGCGGCCTCGGCGGCCTCCGTGGCCCCCTCCGGGGCCGTCGCTGCCGGGGATGTTGGGGGCGCTGACATCGCGTCTGAATCTCCTTTTCCGCCGTGTCGATCCGCCGGGCACACAACGAGCGCCGCGGCGTCCTGCCCACAGAAGCCTAGCCCACGCGCGCGCAAAGCGGCCTCGGTGCGGCAAATGCGAGGGCAGAAGCACAACCGCGAGAGGGCACCACGCCGGCGGCTTGCTCGCACCGGGTTTGCCGATCTTCCCTAAAAAGCCGACCTTCTTTAGTATGTTAGTCTACTTGATCAACTAACTCGAGAAAGTGATCAATGCATAGACGAAGCATTCCCACAGTGCTGTCGCTGTTGGCGGCAATCCCGTTCCTGGCCGCGTGCGGCTCCTCGAGCTCGTCGAGCAAGCACATCGCGCTGGTCGCCTACTCCACCCCGCAGGGAGTGTTCGAAAAGCTGATCCCCGCATTCCAGGCCACACCCGAAGGCAACGGCGTCGGCTTCAGCCAGTCCTACGGAGCCTCGGGCGCGCAAACCAGAGCCGTGCTCGCCGGCCAGCACGCCGACGTGGTCAACCTGTCGCTGGAACCGGATGTGGAAAAGCTCGTCAAGGCCGGGCTCGTGTCTTCCGGCTGGAACAAGAACGCGACACACGGCTTCGTGACCGACTCCGTGGTCGTGATCATCGTGCGCAAGGGCAACCCCAAGCACATCACCGGCTGGTCTGATCTGGTCAAGCCAGGCGTGCAGGTGCTCACGCCGAACCCATTCACCTCGGGCGGCGCCCGCTGGAACGTGATGGCCGCATACGGGGCGCAGCTGAAGGAAGGCAAGACCGCAGCGCAGGCCGAGGCTTATCTGACCCAGCTGTTCCACAACGTGGTCAGCCAGGACAGCTCGGCCAGAAACGCGCTGCAGACCTTCGCCGCCGGCCGGGGCGATGCCCTGCTCGACTACGAGGACGAGGCGATCGCCGACCAGAAGAAGGGTGAGGCGATCGAATATGTGATTCCCGCGGACACGATCCTGATCGAGAATCCGATCGCAGCGGTTGGGTCCGGTGGCGGTTCGAAAGCGGCGCAGAGCTTCGTGAGCTACCTGCTGTCACCGGCGGCGCAGACGATCTGGGCATCCAAGGGTTACCGCCCGGTGATCCCGGGCCTAGCCGCCGGCCGGTTCCCCACGCCGCCGGGTCTGTTCAAGATCGACGCGCTGGGCGGCTGGAAGTCGGTCGTCAAGAAGTTCTTCGACCCCGAAGCGGGCATCGTGACCAAGATCGAGCAGTCGCTGGGGGTGTCCACTGCCAAGTAGCGACGCCACCCTCTCACTGCCGCCCGCGCGCGTGCGCCGGCTCAGCGCCGGCGCCTGGCGCGCACGCGGAGGCAGCGCTCTCGGCAGGGGCCTGCTCGGTATCTATCTGTCGGCGCTCGTGCTGCTGCCCGTCTCAGCCGTGCTGGCGAAGTCGACTACAGGTGGAGCGAGCGCTTTCTGGCGTGAGATCTCAAATCCCGAGGCCGTCGCGGCCATCAAGCTGACGCTCGTCGTGTCGGCGATAGTCGTGGTCACCAACGCCGTGTTCGGCACCCTGATCGCGTGGGTGCTCGTGCGCGACGAGTTCCCAGGCAAGCGGATCGTCAACGCGCTCATCGACTTGCCCTTCGCGCTTCCCACGATCGTCGCCGGGGTCGTGCTGCTGGCGCTTTATGGCAAGGGCAGCCCGATGGGCATCAACGTCGCCTTCACCCGCGCATCGATCGCGCTCGCACTGCTGTTCGTGACGCTCCCGTTCGTGGTGCGCTCGGTGCAGCCGGTGCTGCACGAGCTCGACGTCTCGATGGAGGAGGCAGCCGCGTCGCTGGGGGCGGGACCGGCGACGATCCTGCGCAGGATCGTGCTGCCGAGCCTCACGCCGGCGATCATCTCAGGCGTAGCGCTCAGCTTCGCGCGCGCCGTGGGCGAGTTCGGCTCGTTGGTGCTGATCACCGGCAATCTCCCCTTCAAGACCGAGGTCGGCTCGGTGTACGTGTTCGGCCAGATCGAGAGCGACAACCTGCCCGGCGCGGCGGCCGTCTCGATCGTGCTGCTGCTCGCGGCTCTGGCCGTGCTGGCCGCCCTCTCTGTGCTCTCGCGCTGGAGGTCCGGGCATGTCGTCTAGCGCCTCGGGCGCCGTCGCTTCAGCACGCGCGCCTCTGGTCCCGCGCAGCCGCGCACCGTCGCGCGCCGCCGACGAGCGCGCGCGCCGCGCGCGCCGCCTGGGCCTGAGGGCCATCGCGCTTGGCTATCTGGCGCTGCTGCTGGTGGCGCCGGTAGCGATGATCTTCTACAGGACCTTCGCGCACGGGCTGGCGCCGGTCTGGCACGCCGTGAGCGCGGCCAACGCACAGCACGCGTTCTGGCTCTCGCTGGAGGTCGTCGCCATCGCCGTGCCGCTGAACACGGTCTTCGGGATCGGCATCGCGCTACTGCTCGAGCGCGGGCGCTTCAGAGGCAGGGCGCTGCTTGGAATGCTGATCGACCTCCCGTTTGCGATCTCCCCGGTCGTGGTCGGGCTGGCCCTGGTGCTCGTGTACGGCAAGACGGGCTGGTTCGGCAACTGGCTCGCGGCGAACGGAATCGCGGTGATCTTCTCGGTGCCCGGCATGGTGCTGGCGACCGCGGTCGTTTCGCTGCCGTTCGTCGCGCGCGAGACGATCCCCGTGCTGCACGAGCTCGGCACCGACTCCGAGCAGGCCGCCGCGACACTCGGCGCAAGCCGGTGGCAGACGTTCATGCGCATCACCCTGCCCGGGATCAGGTGGGGCGTCGTCTACGGCGTCGTCCTGACCACGGCCCGCGCGCTCGGAGAGTTCGGCGCAGTGAGCATCGTCTCCGGGCGAATCGAGGGCCAGACGCAGACGCTGCCCCTGTATGTACAGGATCGCTTCGAGAACTTCGACATCACCGGCGCCTACGCCGCGGCGGTCGTGCTCGCGCTGCTGGCGCTCGCAACGCTGCTGGCCATGAACCTGCTCACCCGACACACGCGCCCCGGAGAAGCGGTGACCTGATGGCGATCGAGGTCCACAACGTGAGCAAGTCCTTCGGCACATTCACCGCGCTGGACGACGTCTGCATCCGCGTGGCAGACGGAGCCCTCACCGCGCTGCTTGGACCGAGCGGCAGCGGCAAGTCGACGCTGTTGCGGATCATCGCCGGCTTGGAGAGCCCCGACACCGGCGTGGTGACGATCGGCGGCAACGACGTCACCGGTGTGCCCGCTCGCTCGCGCGGCGTCGGGTTCGTCTTCCAGCACTACGCGCCGTTCAAGCACATGACCGTCGCCGGCAACATCGGTTTCGGCTTGTCGGTGCGCCGCCGCCCGCGCGCCGAGATCCAGGCGCGGGTGAAGGAGCTGCTTGCGCTCGTGCGCCTCGAGGGACTGGCCGGACGCTATCCCTCCCAGCTCTCGGGCGGCCAGCTGCAGCGGATGGCGCTCGCGCGCGCGCTCGCGGTGCAGCCCGAGGTTCTGCTGCTAGACGAGCCGTTCGGCGCGCTGGACGCGCAGGTGCGCTCAGAGCTGCGCGAATGGCTGCGCCGGCTGCACGACGAGATCCACGTGACCACCATCTTCGTCACGCACGACCAGGAGGAGGCGATGGAGCTAGCGCGGCAGATCGTCGTCATGAACGAAGGCAGGATCGAACAGGCGGGCACCCCGCGCGAGCTGTACGAGAGCCCGCGCAACGAGTTCGTGATGACGTTCATCGGGCCTGTGAACCGGCTCGGCGACGCGCTCATGCGCCCCCACGACATCCAGATCCTCGCCGAGGCCGGGCCGGACACGACGGAGGCCCTGGTACACCGGATCGTGCACCTCGGCTTTGAGGTGCGGGTCGAGCTGACGCTGCCCGACGGGCGCCAGATCTGGGCGCAGCAGACCCGCGAGAGCGCCCAGGAGCTCGAGCTCGCCGAGGGGCAGATACTGGCGGTCCGACTTCCCGAGCTGCGCGAATTTGCGGCCTAGCGTGTGTGCCAGGCCTGCTCTTCGCGCGTGAGGGCCACGACCTCCCGAGGCAGCTTCCCGGCCGCGACCTGCTCGACGGTCACGTGCTCGAGCACCTTGCGTAGGTTGGCGCGCAGCGCGATCCACACCTGCTGCAGCGATTCGGCCGTGCCCGTGTATTCGACCTCCTCCGGACGCTGCCCGCGCACACCGACGAGCGGGCCCTCGACTGCGCGGATGACCTGCGCGAGGTTGATGTCGCGCGCGGGCCGAGCCAGCCAGTAGCCCCCTTCGGGCCCGCGCTGACTTCGAACCAACCCGGAGGAGCGGAGCTGCGTGAGGATGTTCTCAAGGAACGACACCGGGATTCCCTGCGCCTTTGCGACCTCGTCGACCTTGCGAGGCGCGTCCATTCGGCTGCCTGCGAGCTCGATCACGGCTCTCACCGCGTAGTCGGCCTTGGCGGTCACGTGCATGCGGCGATTCTCGCCGAAAGCCCGGTCGCACCGCGCTCGCGCCTGCAATCCCGACCGCTGTGGTAGATATTAGGTGTACCTAACCGCATGGCTATCCGCGTAGCGACACCTAGGCACTGATGGACTTCGGCGAAACGGTCGGGCTGGGAGCGATCGCCGGCTTTGCGATCTACCTGGGGCTGCCCATGGGGCGCGTGCATTGGGCCGGAGACCGGGTGCGGGTGGGCCTGGCCATGTTCTCGGTCGGCATCCTCGCGTTCATCTTCATGGACGTGACCAAGCACGGCGAGGCCGTGCTGGAAACGGCGGTCGAGCATTTCAAGCACCACACCGGCAGCTTCGCCCACGTGCTCGGCCTGTTCGCGCTGCTCCTCGTCGGCTTCATCGTGGGCACCGCCGGAATCTCGGCGGTCGAGCGCAGGCTGCGCTCGCGCCGCAGCGAGCCCGCGCCGCTCGCCGGCGGTGAGGCCGCGGCGGTGCTCGACCGAGAGCAGCTCGCCCGCTCGCGAGAGGGTGCCGAAGACGTCCGGCGGCGCGCGCTGCAGACGGGGATGGTGATCGCCACCGCGATCGGGCTTCACAACTTCGCCGAGGGGCTCGCGATCGGGGTGTCGGCCAAGGCCGGCGCGGTCAGCCTGGCGACGGTGCTGATCATCGGCTTCGGCCTGCACAACGCGACCGAGGGCTTCGGCATCGTGGGCCCGCTCGGCGCCGCGCGGCCGACGTGGGGCTGGCTCGGGCTCGCCGGCCTGATCGGCGGCGGCCCGACCGTGCTCGGCACGATCGTCGGCTACCAGGTCACCTCGGAGCCGCTCGAGCTGATGTTCTATGCGCTGGCGGGCGGCGCCGTGCTGTACGTGATCGGCGAGATCTGGACGGGGATGCGCCGCTACGGCCACCATACGTTTGGCCTGTACCTGATCGCCACGGGCTTTCTCGTGGGCGTGGCCACCGACCTGATCGTCTCCTACGGCGGCGGCTAGCGCCGCTGTCCGCTACCCACTCGCGATTCCGGTAAGCGCGTCTGCGCGCGGAATGGCGGCGTGCGCAGCGTTTAGGATCTGGGCGGTGTCACGCATCGGGCGCCGCTGGAACTGGGACTTCGAGGACGAGCCGCCCCCCGCGCGCCGGCCGCCCCCGCCACAGCCCGCGCCCCCCTCACCGCCGCCGCGGCCGCCACTGGCGACGCAGGACCACAGCGCTCAGCTCGCGCGCCGCACGCGCATTCGCCTGCGCCGCGGCACCGCGCTGCTGGCGCTGGCGCTGCTGCTGGCGCTCGCCATCGCGCTGAGTGGATCGCACCATCGCGGCTCGACGCATCACGCCAGCGCAGGCCTCGGCGCTCGCCTCCCGGCGAGCGCCGCCTCCCCCCAGCAATCCCCCGCTGAGGAAGACCGTGCCGTCTCTGCCACGCTCGCCTACACCCCCTTCGTCAGGGAAGGCGGCGGCTCGGCGCGCGATATCGCGTTGACATTCGACGACGGTCCCGGACCGTACACGCCGCAGGTGCTGAGCGTGCTCGAGCAGGCCCACGTGCGCGCCACCTTTTTTGCGATCGGCAAGATGGAGCGCTACTTCAGCGACTTCACCGCACGCGAGCTGCGCGACGGCCACGTCGTCGGCGACCACACCGAGACGCACCCCATGCTGGCGCGGCTGTCCGCTCACGAACAGCGCGAAGAGCTGTTTGAAGCGATCGTGCGGATCGAACTACTTGGCACGCGGCCGATCCTGTTTCGCCCGCCCTACGGCTCGTTCAACGCGGCCACGCTGCGCCAGCTGCGCGCGCTGAAGCTGCTGATGGTGCTGTGGTCGGCCGACACTGGCGACTACCAGCAGCCGGGCGTGCCGGTAATCGTGCAGCGGGCGCTCGCCGGCGCCCACCCGGGCGCGATCATCCTGATGCACGACGGCGGCGGCGACCGCTCGCAGACCGTCGCGGCCCTGCCCGCGATCATCCACGCGCTGCGCGCCCGCGGCTATCGCCTCGTCACCGTCCCGCAGCTCCTGCACGACGATCCGCCGCCCGCCGGCCAGCCGCTGCCGACGCGCCTAGCCGGCGACTGACGCGCTCACCACCGGCGCGCTCGCTGTGCCGGGCGCGACGCTCGTAGCCCGCTGCTCGTAGCCCGCTGCTCGCTGCTCGCTGCTCGCTGCCGCTGCTCGCGAAGCGTGCGCGCTCAGCGCGCGCACACACGGCAGGCGCCGTGAATGACGATCTCGTGCACCGACACCTTCAACGGAACACGATCGGATAGGCGGCTGATCGCGCGCTCCAGCCCGGCGTCGGTGAACGGCTCCAGGCGCCCGCAGCGGTCGCAGACGAGGTGGTGGTGGTGACCGGGCCCTCGCCGCACGGCCTCGTAGCGCACGATCCCCTGCCCCAGCTCCACCCGCTGCACCACGCCGATCGCCTCGAGCTCCTCCATTACGCGGTAGATGCTGGCGCGCGAGACCGCGCGCCGGCGACCGCCGAGAGCCCGCTGGATCTCCTGGGCCGACAGCGCACACGCCTGCTCATCGAGCAGCTCGAGGATCGCCCGCCGGGCGCCGCCCCGCCGGTACCCCGCCTCAGTCAGCGCCCGCGCCGCCTGCTCGGCCCAACCAGACCGTTGCGTGGTCGGGGTCACGGCTCGATTGTAGGGGCCTCACCGTCCCGTCGCCCTGCGCAGCGCGGCGCGCAGCGCTTCGAGCTGCGCCACCTGCCACTGCTCGAAGCTCGCCGAAGCCGGCGCCAGCGTCTCGGTCACGGTCGCGATGGGGATGTTGTGTGCGCGCGCAAGCGCATTGACCCGCTGCACGTCGGGGGTGACGTTCTGGCTGTTGTAGATCCAAACCTTGATCTGGCGCTGAGAGACCTGCGCGTCGACGAGCCGCTTGTCCTGCGCGGTCACGTCGGTGCCCTCGGCGATCGCCTTGGCGAAGCTGTATGGGGTCATGAGCCGCAAGCCGAGGTCTTCGCCGAGCGGCTGGAAGATGCTCTCGCTGTAGCCCACCGGCGCGCCCGCGAATTCCGCGCGAATCTCGCGGCGCAGCGCCTGGTAGCGCGCCAGACCGGCGGTCAGGAAGGTGACCCGGCGCTGCGCGAAGTAGCTCGTGTCGGCCGGGTCAAGCCGCTCGTAGGCGGCGCTGATGCGGTCGACGATCTGCTGCACGTGCGCCGGCGAGTACCACTGGTGCGGATTGGCCCCAGCTCCCAGCTCGAGCGCGCGGCCGACGTTCAGCACTAGGCGCCCCGACAGCGGGCTGGCCGCGAGCAGGCGGTCGGCCCACGCGTCGTACCCGAGGCCGTTGACGATCACCAGCTGGGCGCCGGCGAGCGCGCGGGCGTCGCGCGCGTTGGGTTCGTAGGCGTGCGGATCGGTGTCGGGGTTGACGATGATGCTGCTCACGCTCGGCCGCCCGCCGCCGAGCTGGGCGGCGATGCTGCCCCAGAAGTTCTCCGCCGCCACCACCACCAGCCCGCCGCCACCGCCGCGTGCTGCGGGCGCGCCCGGGCTCCCGCTGCGTCCGCAGCCGGACGCGACCGCCACGAGCGCCAGCGCTAGCGGCGCGCTGCGGCGGAGGAGGAGCGAACCGAACATAGGACGCATACGCGTTTCTTTTGGGACCGGACGGCTGAGCGCGGCGGGCACCAGCGCGCCGCTCGCCTGGGCAAGCTAGCAGAAGACGAGATCGAATCTCATAAACATCCGTCGGGCACGTCCCTGCGTTGGGTTACGCTTGCGCGTGCATCATGCGAGCGGCGGCTCCGCAGAGCGGCCCGAGGGATCGTCCCTCGCCGCGCAGTCCCGGCCGGCGCGGCCCCTTCCCCCGGCCCCACCGCGCGCGGGGCGGCGCGCTCGCCGTGCTGATCGCGGCGGCGTTCGCGGCCGTGGCGGCGGGGTGCGGCGCTTCCAAGCCCACCGGCGCCGGCCGCCCCAGCTCGCAGGCGGGGCTCAGCGCGGCGCACCCGGTGACGCGCGCCAGTGCCGGCGCCCCAAGCGGGCAGCCGGGGCACGCGCCGATCCCGATCCTCATGTACCACGTGATCGCGCCGCCGCCGGCCGGAGCGCCGTTTCCCGGCCTGTACGTCACGCCCGGCGAGTTCGCCGAACAGATGCAGGCCCTGAAGGACGCGGGCTGGCACGCCGTGACACTGGACCAGGTCGCCGGCTACTGGCAGCGAGGCGCGCCGCTTCCAGGCGGCAGGCCGATCGTACTCACGTTCGACAACGGCTATCGCTCGCAGTACACGCAGGCGCTGCCCGTCCTGCGCCGGCTGGGCTGGGTCGGGGACGAGAACATCCAGCTGAGCGGATTGCCGCCGTCACAGGGTGGGCTCTCGCCCGAACAGGTGCGCGGGCTGATCGCCGGCGGATGGGAGCTCGACACGCAGGGCTACAGCCACGCCGACCTGGTCAGGCTGGGCGCGGGAGAGCTGCACTACCAGGTGGCGGACACGCGCAAGATGCTGCAGCAGCGCTACGGCGTGCCGGTCAACTGGTTCTGCTACCCCTCCGGCCACTACGACGCAAGCGTCATCGCCGCCGTGAAGGCCGCCGGCTTCGTGGGCTCCACAACCGTGGTTCCGGGCTGGGCCGCCCCGCACGAAGACCGCTACCGCCTGCACCGACTGCGCGTACTGGGAGGAACCTCGCCGCAGGCGCTGCTGTCCTTGATCGCTGCCTCGCGCTCGGCGCCGCCGGCGCCGAGCGAATACAGCGGCGCATGAGACGCCACGTGGCGGAACTCCTGGCCGGGCGCTCGCGCGCGTCGTAAGCGGCGAACGGGTCTCGAACCCGTGACCTCGAGCTTGGGAAGCTCGCGCTCTACCAACTGAGCTACCGCCGCGCGCGGCGGCCCTGATCTTACGCAATCCCTCTACCGTTACCTAAGCCGTGAGCCCGCCGGCCACCAAACGCCTGCTGCTGCCGATCCTCGTCTCGCTTGCCGGCGCCTGCCTGGTCGCGCTGTTGATCTACGGCGTGTCCGCGCAGTCATCCAGCCGCACGCTCGATGAGCAGGTCGCCAGCGGGCGCTACCCGGTGGCCCCGGCGAGCGGCCGCGCGTTGCCGCTGCTCGGCGGCGCGGCGCGCGCGTCGCTTGACTCATTCCACGGCCAGGTGCGGGTGCTCAACTTCTGGGCCTCGTGGTGTGAACCGTGCCGCGCCGAGGCGCCCCTGCTCGAGCGCGCGCAGCGTCGCCTGGCAGCCGAGGGGGGAACCGTTCTCGGCGTCACCTACCTCGACGCCTCGCCCGATGCGCAAGCGTTCGCCCGCCGCTTCCGCTTGACCTATCCGGAGCTGCGCGATAGCGACGGCAGCTTCGCCCGCGCCTACGGCACCAACCAGCTGCCCGAGACGTTCGTGATCGACCGCGCCGGGCGCATCGTCGCGATCTCCCGCGGCGAGATAGACGAAGGCTTCCTCAGCCGCGCGCTCGCCCGGGCGCGCAGCGCATGAGCCCGCGCGCGCTCGCGGCGCTCGGCGCGCTCACCCTGCTCGCAGCCGGCGGCGCCGGCGAGGTCAGCGCGGCGGCTCCCGCCGCGCGGGCGTCGCTGCCGGCGATCGAACGGCAGGTGATGTGCGTGACCTGCAAAATCCCGCTCAACCTCGCGCAGTCTCCCCAGGCCGACCGCGAGCGGGCACTCATCGGGCGCCTGATCGCGCAGGGGCGAAGCGAAGCGCAGATCAAGCGCGCGCTGGTCGCCCAGTATGGCCGCGCGGTGCTGGCGCTGCCCAGCGCGAGCGGGTTCGGCGTGCTCGCCTACGCCGTGCCGCTGGCCGTCGTGGCCGGTCTCGCTGCGGCGCTGGTCGTGCTGCTGCCGCGCTGGCGGGCCAGGCGCTCGCGCGACGGCGATGACGCCGCGACGGCGCATCCGCTGAGCGAGGACGACGCCGCGCGGCTCGAGGCCGACATGGCGCGCTTCAAGTGACGATCGCCCGCCGCGCTGCGCGGGCGCGGACCGCTACATGGTCTCGGGCGCGCTCACCCCGAGCAGCTGCAAGCAGCGGCTCAGCGTGCGCTTGGTGGTGAGGCACAGGGCCAGGCGCACCGACTCCACACCGGCCGGCTCGGCGCCGAGCACGCGGCAGTCGCGGTAGAAGGCGGTGAACCCCTGCGCCAGCTCCAGCGCGTAGGTGGCGATCCTGTGCGGGGCACGCCGCTCGGCTGCCTCGGCAACCTCGCTCGGCAACGCGAGCAGCTGCTCGATCAGCGTGCGCTCGGAGGGGTGCAGGCGCTGCCCGCGCCACTCGCCCGAGTCGCGCCGCGCGGCCTGGAGGCGCTCGGCGCCCGCCTTGGCCAGGATCGAGGCGATGCGCGCGTGCGCGTACTGCACGTAGTAGACCGGGTTCTCGCTCGATTGCTCGCGCGCCAGATCGAGGTCCAGGTCGACGGTCGTGTCGTGCGAGCGTGCCAGCAGATACCAGCGCGCGGCGTCCACGCCGATCTCCGCCAGCAGGTCGTCCAGCGTGACGAACTCACCCGCCCGCTTGGACATCTGCGCGCGCTCGCCCGCCCTGATCAGGTGCACGAGCTGCATGATCAGCAGCTCCAGCCGGTCGGGATCGCCTCCCAGCGCGCGGTACGCGGCCTTCATCCGCGACACGTAACCGTGGTGGTCGGCGCCCCACACGTCGATCTCCCGATCGAAGCCGCGCTCGCGCCGCAGCTCGTGGTAGGCGATATCGGAGGCGAAGTAGGTGTGCTCGCCGTTCGAGCGCACCAGCACGCGGTCCTTGTCGTCGCCGAAGTCCGTCGTGCGCAGCCACAGCGCCCCCTCGCTGCGGTAGGTGCGCCCCTGCTGCTCGAGGATCGCCAGCGCGCGCGCCACCGGGCTCGGATCGCCATCGTGCAGCGCGCTCTCATACTCCCAGCGGTCGAAGCCCGCCACCGCGAAGGCCTCCAGCGAGCGCCGCATCTGGGCCACGATCAGCTCCACCGCCGCCCGTCCCACGGCGGCCGCGTCCATGCCGTCGGTGTCGATCAGCTCCGCCAGCTCGCGCACGTACTCGCCCCGGTAGCCGTCCTCGGGCAGCGGCTCGCCGCGCGCAAGCGCGCGCACCGACTCGCCCAGCTTGAGCACCTGCGAGCCCGCGTCGTTGACGTAGAACTCGCGCTCCACCTCATGTCCGTGCCAGGCGAGCACGCGCGTGAGCGCATCGCCATAGGCCGCGTTGCGTGCGTGACCCACGTGCATCGGTCCGGTCGGGTTGGCCGAGACGAATTCGACCAGGATGCGCTCGCGCCAGGCGACGCCGCCGGCGCCGAACTGCTCCCCTGCGGCCAGCGCGTGGCCGAGCGCGTCCAGCAGCCAGGAATCGGCCAGGAACAGGTTCACGAACCCTGGACCCGCGACCTCGACGCGCTCCAGCCCGGCGCCGAGCCGGCGCTGCAGCGCGCTCCCCAGCCGCCCTGCCACCTCGCGCGGCGCGGCTCGCAGGCTCGGCGCCAGCAGCAGCGCGGCGTTGGTCGAGTAGTCGCCGAAGTCCGCGCGCGGCGGCCGCTCCAGCGTGATCCGGGGCGTGCCTCCGCCCAGCTCTCCCACGGCCTCCAGCACGGCGCCGCGCAGGCTGCCTAATGGGTCGGTGCTCAACGCTTGCGATACTAGCTGCGTGAACGAGCAAGACTCAGGCGCCGAGCGCCACATAAACATCCATCTCTCCCCCGAGATCATGGGGGGTGTCTACGCGAACTTCGCCAACGTCAGCCACTCCGACTACGAGTTCACGGTCACCTTCGCCCGCGTCGACCACGAGGTCGAGTCCGAGGAGGTGCCGGGCGTGGTCGTCGCGCGTGTGAATCTCTCGCCACGCTTCATGCGCGAGCTGATCGACGCGATGGAGGACAACTACTCCAAGTGGCGCACCCGCGAGGGCATCAAGAACCTGCCCGAGTACGGCGGGACGGAGGGTGGCTCAGAGGAGGAGTAGCGCCCCGCGGCCGCTCAGAGCGACAGCAATGAAGGTCGCGGTCATCTCTGACATCCACGGCAACAAGCAGGCCTTCGAGGCCACGCTCGATGCGGTCGCCGCCAGCGACGCGGCCGAGCTGTGGTGCCTCGGCGATCTTGTGGGGTATGGCGCGGACCCGGACGTGTGTGTGGAGCTCGCGCGCGAGCACACCGCCGTGTGCCTGGCCGGTAACCACGACCTCGCCGTCACCGGCGAGATCCCCCTGCGCGAGTTCTCTCGTGGCGCCAGCCTGGCGGCGCAATGGACCAGAGAGGTGATCGCGCCCGAAAACCTCGCCTTCCTGCAGACGCTGAGCCCGCAGGCGCAGGAGGGCATCGTCGGCCTCTACCACGCCAGCCCGCGCGACCCCGTTTGGGAGTACGTGCTCTCGACGCTGTTGGCCGAGCTGTGCCTGGACGAGCAGCGCCATCGCCTTTGCCTCGTCGGCCATTCGCACGTGGCGCTGTCGTTCACGCGCCGCGAGGGCGAGCTCGCGACCGGCGAGCCGCGGCGCGACGGCACGCGACTCGATCTCGCCGCCGGCGAATGGCTGATCAACCCGGGCAGCGTCGGCCAGCCTCGCGATGGCGATCCGCGCGCGTCGTGGCTGCTGCTCGACCTCGACGGGCTGACCGCTTCGTTCCTGCGCACCGACTACGACGTCGCCGGCGCCGCCGCGGCGATCCGCGCGGCGCGCCTGCCGGACTCGCTCGCCGAGCGCTTGGAGTACGGTCAGTGAGCATGCGCGGCCGCAAATGGTCGATCCGGCGCGCCGGCTTCCTCGCCAGCGGCCTGCTCGGCGCAGGCGCGGCGCTGCTGGCCGCGTGCGGCGGCAGCGGCAAACTGATCCCGGTCGCCAACTCCGAACCGCTGCAGAAGGACTTCGAAGAAGTCGCGCGCGCCGCCGAAAGCGGCCACGGCAGCTGTACCGCAACCGAAGCGGCGCTGCGCAAGGCCGAGCAGGACTTCGGCGGGCTGCCCGCGAGCGTCGATCCCGGCCTGCGGCGGCGGCTGCGCGAAGGCATCGCCAAGCTGCGCGCCGACGCGCTCGAACTGTGCGTTCAGCCCGCGGTGTCGACCACGGCGACGACCGCGCCGCGCACGACCACGACCACCACCACGACGCCAACCAGCACGCAGAACACGAGCACAGAAAACACGAGCACGCAGACCCCGCCCAACACCACCACCAACACCGGACCCGGCGGCGGCACGCCGGCCAACGAAGGCGAAGGCGAAGAAGCAGGCGCGCCCAAGCACAAGGGGAAGGCCGGCGAACCCGGCGCCGGCGGCGGCGCGGCGGGCGGAGAAGCGGGCAAATGAGCGCCACCGAGATTGGCGGGCGATACCGGCTGGAAGGCCGGCTGGGCCACGGCGGGATGTCCACCGTGCACCGCGCCTTCGATGAGCGGCTGGAGCGCCAGGTGGCGGTCAAGCTGCTGGCGGAGCACCTCGCCGACGACCCCACCTTTGTTTCGCGATTCAAGCGCGAGGCCCAGGCGGCTGCGCGCCTGGTGCATCCCAACATCGTGCAGGTGTTCGACTCCGGCCAGGACGAGCTCACCGGCCAGTACTTCATCGTGATGGAGTACATCGAGGGTTCCTCGTGCGCCGAGATCCTGCGCGACGACGGCTGGGTGGAGGTCGAGGAGGCGATCTCGATCATCGCGCAGGCCTGCGAGGGGCTCCACTACGCCCACCGTCACGGCGTCGTGCACCGCGACGTCAAGCCCGGCAACCTCCTGCGCGCGCGCGAGGGCGAGGTCAAGCTGGCGGACTTCGGCATCGCCAAGGCGACCGAGCAGTCGAGCATCACGCAGGTCGGGTCGGTGCTGGGCACGGCGGCCTACCTGGCGCCCGAGCAGGCGCGCGGCGAGGAAGCCGGTCCCGCCGCCGACCTGTACGCGCTGGGCGTCGTCGCCTACCAGCTCATCTCCGGGCGGCTGCCATACGAGGCCACCTCGCTCACCGAGCTGGCGCTCAAGCAGCAGCAGGAGACGCCGGCGATGCTCGACACGCTCGTCGCAGCCGTGGGTCCGGAGCTCGCCGACGCGGTGGCGATCGCGCTGGCGCTCGATCCTCGCGACCGTTACGAGAGCGCCCGCGAAATGGGGCGCTCGCTCGCCGACGGCGCCAGCGGGATCGCGCCAGACGGTCGCCGCCGGCCAGGCAGTGCCGCGCAGGAGACAGAGGCCACGAGCCTGCTGGCGCGGGATCGACCGCTCAGCGAAGCAACGCGCCAGCGCGGCGCCAGCCCGACCGTGGTCCCGCGCAGTCCCCGCCGGGGACCCCCGCGAGAGGCGGCGGTGGCCGGACCGTACCCGCCTGCTCGGGCGGCCAGGCGCGGCCGCGGACGGGGGCTGCTGCTGACAATGCTTGTCCTGCTGGTGCTCGCTGCGGGGATCGCCGCCGCGATCGTCGCCACGGCCCCCGGGCCTACCCGCGTGGTGCTGCGCAACGTCGTCTACTCCGACGTGGAGCACACCGCCAGCGCGCTCAAGCAGCTCGTTTCCGAAAACACAAAGTAGGGCGGCCATCGCGTGGCAACGATGCTCGCCTCGCTAATCGATGTCAGCCGGGTCGGCTACCCGCTGCTGTTCGTGATGGTGATGGCCGAGTCCTCCGGCCTGCTCGTCCCCGGGGAGACCGCTCTGATCGCCGCGTCGGTGCTGGCCAGCCAGGGCAAGCTGAAAATCGAGCTCGTGATCGCGCTCGCCGCCTCAGCGGCGATCGTCGGCGACAACATCGGATACGTGATCGGCCGCAAGGGTGGGCGCTGGGTGCTCGAGCGTCCGGGGCGCTTTTACCGCCAGCGGCTGGAGGTGCTGCGCGTCGGCGAGCCCTTCTTCGAGCGCCACGGGCCCAAGGCGGTGTTCTTCGGACGCTTCCTGCTCGGCCTGCGCGTGTGGGCGTCCTGGCTGGCCGGCGGCACGCGCATGCACTGGCGCTCGTTCCTGCTGTGGAACGCGCTCGGGGGCATCACCTGGGCCACCGCCGTGGGCCTGATCGCGTACTTCCTCGGCCACTCGGCCGGCCACGCCATACAGACCTTCGGCCTGTACGGGCTCGTCGCCGCGCTCCTCGCGATCGTCAGCGCGCTGGCCCTGCACCGCCGCCACCGGCAGCGACCCAGCGCCCGACAGCGACGGGCCGCCCGATCGACGGCCCGCCATCCGCTCGACCCTCCGCCGACCCCCGGCGAGTGATCGCCGCGGGCGCTGGGCTCAAGGGGTCTCAGACTTGCTCTCGGACTCGCCCTCGATCACCGGAGCAGTGCCGCCGACGCTGATCGCCACGCGGCGGGGCTTGCGCTGCTCGCGCTTCGGCACCCGCACCTCGAGCACGCCCTTGTCGGAGCGCGCCTGGATGCTGTCGGGGTCGATGCCCTCGGGCAGCGTGAGCGATCGCGAGAAGCTCCCCGACGCCCGCTCCAGCCGGTACAGGCCCTCCTTGCGCTCCTCGTGCTCGGACTTGCGCTCGCCCGAGATCGTGAGGACGTTGTCCTCCAGCTCCACGTGTACCTCGTCCTCGCGCACGCCGGGCAGATCAGCGCGCAGAACGTAGCGATCGTCCTCTTCGATCAGGTCCATGGCGGGGATCCAGCGGCGCAGCGCGCCACCATCTCCCGCGCCGGCGGGCGAGTCGAAGAAGGTCCCGAAGAGTCGGTTCATTTCTTGCTGGATCGACTGCAGCTCACGTGCAGGCTCCCATCTGATGATCGCCATTGTGCTTACCTCCAACCAATCGATATTGCTCTCATGCCTGCCATTATAAAATCTAAGTCTGGACCTATCAAGTATGTCCGCGAGAAGCGTGGCCGGCGACGCGCCATCCCGGATCCACGCGGCGCCTCTCAGAGGTGAATTACCCGCAAAAAGCGGGCACGCACCGTCGGCGGTTCACAACCACCCGGCGCAGCTCTATGCGAGGGCTGACGGTGGTCGGTTTCGGGCGGCTCGTGGTTCGGGCGGCTTGCTCAGCAGCCGTTGCACGGCGCGATGCGCTCGCACATCTCAGCCATCACGCTGAGCTCTTCCTCGGAGAAGCGCGAGATGAAGTGCTCGCGCACGACCCCCACCTGCGTGCTGCGGGCTTCCTGCAGGCGTTCGCGGCCGGCATCGGTGACGCATGCATATGCCCCGCGCGCGTCGTGATCGCAAGAGCAGCGGTGAAGCAGTCCGTCGCGCTCCAGCCGGTCGACGAGCCGCGTCAGGCCGCTGCGTGACAGCTGCGCGTGCTCGGCCAGATCGCCCATGCGCATGCGCCCGCCGGCGGCCAGCGCGAGGTGGTGCAGGACCTCGTAGGAGCTCATCGGCAGGCCGTGTGCGCGCTCGAGCTCGGCGTCCAGTCGCTTCACCAGGCAGGCGTGCGTGCGCAGCAGGCCCCGCCAAGCCCGCTCAGCGAGCTCGATCCGGCCCCCCAAGGCGATCAGGGCGCTCTCCTCTCCGGCTGAATTCGTGACTGCGGTCGCGCTCGACATGCCGTCTGAACCTGAAGCCTTCCTACCGAACATAGCAGCGTCTGCCGCCGCCGCATGCCAGCGCGCTTTCATACCGCGTCGCTGCCGCCGGGCTCATTCCCGAGTCGCCTTCCACGCCCACCACATCATCAGCGGCTGCAGCGGCAGCCGCGCATACAGCGCCCAGCGTGGGATCCGCGGGAAGCGCTCGGGCGCGCGCGCCATGTACAGGTTCGCCGGGAACACCGCCGCCAGCAGCGCGATCAGGCCGACGCCGGCCGCCCGGCGCGTCGGCGCCAGCAGCGCCCCCACGCCGCCGAGCACCTCCGTCACGCCGCTCAGCGCCACGACGCGCCGGGCCTCGCCGTGCAGGCGCGGCGGCACGATCTGCTGGTAGGCGCGCGGCATCACGAAGTGATTGACACCCGCGCCGATGAAGAAGGTGCCGAGCGCCCGCGTCGAGCGTTTCATTTGCACAGCAGCGAGCGGCCGGTCATCTCTTGCGGCTGAGCGATCCCCAGCAGCTCGAGCACGGTGGGCGCGACGTCGGCGAGGATCCCGTGCTGCCTCAGCTGCACGCCGCTGACCGACGTGATCAGCGGCACCGGGTTGAGCGAGTGGGCCGTGTTGGGACTGCCGTCGGGCTCCAGCATGTGCTCGGCGTTACCGTGATCGGCCGTCACCACGCACGCGCCCCGGTCGGCGTGCACCGTCGCCACGATCTCGCCGAGGCAGGTGTCGACCGTCTCGATCGCCTGAACGGCCGCCTCGATCACGCCCGTGTGGCCGACCATGTCGGGGTTGGCGAAGTTGATGATCGCGAACGCCGGGCGCTGCTCTGACCACGCCGCCACGAACGCCGTCGCGGCCTCGCGCGCGCTCATCTGCGGCTTGTGATCGTAGGTTGGCACCTCACGCGGCGAGGGCACCAGCTCGCGGCGCTCGCCGGGCAGCGACGCCTCCTGGCCGCCATTGAAGAAGTACGTGACGTGCGGGTACTTCTCCGTCTCGGCCACGTGCAGCTGCGGGACGCCGGCGCGCGCGAGCGTCAGCGCCAGCGTCGTGCCCGGGCGCTCGGGCGGGAACGCCACCGGATACGGCCAGTCCTCCTCGTAGCGGGTCAGCGTGGCGTAGCGCGTCACCGCGGGGGCGCCGCCGCGTCCGCGCCAGCCCGGCAGCGACTCCGACGCCGCGTCCTCGTCGAAGCCCGGCTCGGCGAGCGCGCGCGAGAGCTGGCGCATGCGATCGGGTCGGAAGTTGAACGCGAGCACGCTGTCCGACGGACGGATTCTCGCCTCCCCGCCGACCAGCGTGGGCTCGATGAACTCGTCCGTCTCGCCGCGCGCGTAGGCCTGCTCGACCGCCTGCTCGCCGCTGTCGGCCTGGTAGGGCGCCTGGCCGTGCACCACCAGGTCATACGCGCGCTGCGTGCGATCCCAGCGCCGGTCGCGGTCCATCGCCCAGTAGCGCCCGATCACCGAGCCGACGCGCGCTCCCGCCAGGCGATCGAGCTGGGCGAGGAACCCCGCCCCCGCGCGCGGCAGCGTGTCGCGCCCGTCGGTGAACGCGTGGATCACGACGTCCTCGGCGCCGCGTGCGCGAGCCAGCTCGACCAGCGCCAGCAGGTGCCCCAGCGAGGAGTGCACGCCGCCGTCGGAGACGAGCCCCAGCAGGTGCACCCGCGGGGCGTCGCCCAGGGCCGCCCGCAGCACCTCGTTCGCGGCCAGCCCCACGCCGGGCGCCGCGCCCGCCGCGACCGCGTCGTCCACGCGCACCAGATCCTGGCGCACGACCGCGCCCGCGCCGAGGTTGAGGTGCCCGACCTCGGAGTTGCCCATCTGCCCCTCGGGCAGCCCCACCGCCCGTCCCGACGCGTCCAGCGTGGCGTGGGAATAAGTGCGCCACAGCTCATCGAACACGGGCGTGCGCGCGAGCGAGACGGCGTTGCCAGCCGACGGCTCGGCAAGCCCCCAGCCATCGAGCACGACCAGGCACGCGCACGGCACCGGCACGCGGTCGGGGCCGGAGGCGAGGCTCATCGCCGCGCGGCGGCGACGATCCGCGCGAAGGAGTCCACCTGCAGCGAGGCCCCGCCAACGAGCGCGCCGTCGATGTCCGGCAGCTCGAGCAGACCAGCGGCGTTGTCGGGATCCACCGAGCCGCCGTACAGGATCCGCACCTGCTGCGCCGCGCGCTCGTCGCGCGCCGCGAGCAGCGCGCGGATGAACGCGATCGCCTCCTGCGCCTGCTCGGGGCTAGCCACCCGCCCGGTCCCGATCGCCCACACCGGCTCGTACGCGATCACCAGCTCGCTCAGCTGCTCCGCGGCGACGCCCCCCAGGTCCTCCGCGATCTGCTGGCGCAGGCGCCGCTCGGTGTCTCCCGCATCGCGCTCCTGCTCGCTCTCGCCCACGCACAGCAGCGGCGTCAACCCCGCCCGCAGCGCGGCGGGGACCTTGAGCGCGAGCGCGTGGTCGCTCTCGCCGAACTGCGCCCGCCGCTCGGAGTGGCCCAGCACCACGCCCTGCACGCCGGCCTCGCTGAGCATCGGCGCCGAGACCTCGCCCGTGTAGGCGCCCTGGTCCTCCTGGTGCATGTTCTGCGCGTAGACCTCCACGCGCGATCCGCGCGCGCTGTCGGCCAGCGCCTTCAGGTCGGTGTACGGCGCGCAGATCGCCACCCCGACCCCCTCGAGCGCGGCCACTCGCGGCAGCAGCGCCTGGATGTACTCCTCGGCCTGCCGTTCGCTCTTGTGCATCTTCCAGTTGCCCGCGATCAGCGGGTTGCGCGCCATCAGCGGGCCACGCCGGCGCCGTCGAGCGCCTCCACGCCCGGCAGCGCGCGGCCCTCCACGAGCTCGAGCGTGGCGCCGCCGCCAGTCGAGAGGTGGTCGACGGCATGCTCGAGGCCGAAGCGCGCGAGCGCCGCGCCCGAGTCCCCACCGCCGACCACGGTCACGCCGCTGGCGCGCGCGACCGCCTCGGCCACGGTTCGCGTCCCCTGCGCGAAGGCTTCCAGCTCAAAGGCGCCCATCGGGCCGTTCCAGAACACCGAGCCGGCGCGCTCGACCTCGGCCGCGTAGCGTGCCGCGCTCGCCGGCCCGATGTCGAGGCCGATCCACCCGTCGGGCACGTCCACCCCGTCGAGCACCCGGCGCTCGGCGTCGGCGGCCATGCGGTCGCCGAGCACGAGGTCGCTGGGCAGCTCCAGTCGCGCGCTCTCCGGCGTGGCCGCGTGCGCGAGCCCGCGGCGGGCCAGCTCGACGTCGTGCTGCTCGCACAGCGAGGCTCCGACGGCGTGACCCTGGGCGGCGAGGAACGGAAAGCACATCGCCCCGCCCACGCACAGCACGTCTGCGAGCGTCAGCAGGCGATCGATCACGCCGATCTTGTCTGCGACCTTGGCGCCGCCGATGACCGCCACCAGCGGGCGCGCCGGGTGCTCGAGGATGCGCGTCAGCGTCGCTACCTCGCGTTCAAGCAGCCGGCCGGCGGCACACGGCAGCAGGTGCGCCACCCCCTCGGTGCTCGCGTGTGCGCGGTGCGAGGCGCCGAAGGCGTCATTCACGTATGCGTCGGCGAGCTCCGCCAGCGCGCGCGCGAACTCCGGGTCGTTGCTCGTCTCGCCCGGCTCGAAGCGCACGTTCTCCAGCAGCAGCAGCTCGCCCTCGCGCAGCTCCTCCGTCATCGCCTTGACGCGCTCGCCGACCACGGCGGGGGCGAGCCGCACCTCGGCGCCGGTCAGCTCCCGCAGGCGCGCGGCCACCGGCGCCAGCGACAAGCGCTCGTCGCGATGGCCGCCCGGCCGGCCGAGATGGGAGACGAGCACGAGCCTCGCGCCACGCTCGCGCAGCTCTTCGATCGTCGGCAGCGCGGCCACGATGCGCGTGTCATCGGCGACGACCCTGCGCCCGTCCGGGGAGTCGCTCAGCGGCACGTTGAAGTCCACCCGCACGAGCACGCGCTTGCCCGCCACGTCGAGCCCGTCGAGCTCCCTCATCGCCGCTCCCCCGCGCGCTTGCTCACACCGCGTGCAGCCGCCGCGAACGTGGTCGCGCACCGGCCGCGACGCCGCTCACAGGACCCTCTGCACGAGGTCCAGCAGACGGTTGGAGTAGCCCCACTCGTTGTCATACCAGGCGATCACCTTGACCATCGTGCCGTCGAGCACGGAGGTGAGCAGCGAGTCGAAGATCGCCGAGAACGGCGAGCCGACGATGTCGGTAGAGACGAGCGGGTCCTCGCTGTACTGGAGTATGCCCTCCAGCTGTCCGCCCGCCGCGCGCTGGAAGGCGCCGTTGACCTCCTCCACGCTCGTCGCGCGCGTGCACTCCACCGTCAGATCGACGACCGACCCGGTCGGCACCGGCGCCCGCACGGCGAAGCCGTGCAGCTTGCCCTGCAGCTCCGGGATCACCAGGCCGATCGCCTTGGCGGCCCCGGTCGACGCGGGAATCAGGTTGATCGCCGCCGCGCGCGCGCGGCGCAGATCCTTGTGCGGCAGGTCCTGCAGACGCTGATCGGCGGTGTAGGCGTGGATCGTCGTCATCAGGCCGTGAGCGATGCCGACAGTGTCGTTGAGCACCTTCGCCACCGGCGCGAGGCAGTTGGTGGTGCAGGACGCGTTCGAGATCACGTCGTGCCGCTCGCGGTCATAGGCCTCGTCGAAGTTCACCCCCAGCACCACCGTGGCGTCGGCGTTGGTGGCCGGCGCCGAGACGATCACCTTCCTCGCGCCCTGCTGCAGGTGCACGGCGGCGCGCTCGCGGTCGGTGAACAGACCGGTCGACTCGATCACGACCTCGACGCCCAGCTCCCCCCACGGCAGCGCCGACGGGGCGGTCTCGGCGAACACGCTCAGCTCGCGCCCATCGACCTCGATCGTGCGCTCGTCGCGAGCGCGCACCGGGCCCGGATACGGCCCCAGGATCGAGTCGTAGCGCAGCAGGTGGGCGAGCGTGGCAGCGTCGGTGAGGTCGTTGACGGCCACCCACTCGATCTCCTCGCCGGTGGTCAGTCCCCGCGCTCTGGCGGCGCGGAACAGGTTCCGGCCGATGCGGCCGAAGCCGTTGATCCCAACCCTTAGGGGCACTCGTGTCCTCCTGAAGCGAAAACGACGATGCCGGGTCTCAGGAGCAGCGCTCCCTCGCCCGGCGAACGCGAGGAAGGCTATCAGCGGCCTGCGCCGCGGTCGCACACGGGCGCACCGCGCCGCGCGCGCTCAGGCCCCGCGCGTGCGCTCGTCGATGTCGCGATGGGCGACCGCCACGTCGAGGTCGTCCCGCCCCCTGTAGCGCTCTGCCAGGCGCTCGGCGATGGCGACCGAGCGGTGGCGGCCGCCCGTGCAGCCGATCGCGATCACCAGGTGCGCCCTGCCCTCGGCGACGTACTGTCCCAGCAGGAAGTCGAGCAGCTCATACAGCCGCTCGTAGAGCTCCTCCAGGCGCCCGTCGCGGCCGATGTACTCGACCACGCGCGCATCGTGCCCGGTCAGCTCGCGCAGCTCGGGCTCGTAGTGCGGATTGGGCAGGAAGCGCACGTCGAAGGCGAGATCCTCCTCGCGCGGCGGGCCGTGCTTGAAGCCGAAGCTCATGAACGTCAGCGCCAGCCGGCCGGCCGCCTTGCGCGGCAGGAACTGATCGGCGATCTTGCCGCGCAGCATCGCGGCCGACATGCCGGTCGTGTCGATCACCGTATCGGCGCGGGCGCGCAGCGGCGCGAGCAGCGCCCGCTCGGCGGCGACCCCGGCCGCCACGCTTCCGTCGGGAGCCATCGGATGGCGCCGGCGGGTCTCCTTGTAGCGGGTCACGAGCGTCTGCTCGGCGGCCTCCAGGAACAGCACCTCGTGACCCATGCCGAGCGCGTCGAGATCGTCGACGACCGCACGCAGCGCCTCGAAGTAGATACCCCCGCGCACATCCGACACGACCGCCGCGCGCTCGACCTTGGAGCCCTGGTGCATGAACAGTTCCACCAGCGAGCGGATCATCTCCGGCGGCAGGTTGTCGACGCAGAAGTAGCCGGCGTCCTCGAACACGTTCATCGCGGTCGACTTGCCGGCGCCCGAGAAGCCGGTGATCACGACGAAGTCCTGCAGGCGCGACTCCACCACCGGCCGCGCGGCCTTGTCCGCCGCTCGCCGCTCGGAGCCGGCCCGCAGCGGACGCAGTGGTCTGAGCACCGGCATCGTCTCCATTTTGCCCGCGATGCCGGACGGCCGCGTCGCCTTCCGGGAAGCTTTTGGCTCGCGCCTCATCCCGCGCGGTGCAGGTTGCCGTACAGCTCGCGCGCCACCTTCGCCGGCAGGCCCGGGACCGCCTGAAGCTCCTCGCGGGAGGCCGACACGATCGCCTCGGGGGAGCCGAAGTGCGCCATCAGCGCCCGCTTGCGGGCAGGGCCGATGCCCGGCAGCTCATCGAGCAGCGAGCTCGTCATCGCGCGATCGCGCCGGCTGCGGTGATGGGCGATCGCGAAGCGGTGTGCCTCGTCGCGCACGCGCTGCAGCAGCTGCAGCTCGGGAGTGCGATGGTCGAACGTGAGCGGGGCGCGGCGCCCGGGCAGGTACAGCTCCTCGATGCGCTTGGCCAGCGCGGCCACGGCCACGCCTCGGTCGCGAAACTCGCGCAGCGCGGCGAGGCCCGCCCCGAGCTGGCCCTTGCCGCCGTCGATCACCACCACGTTGGGAAGCGCGGCAAAGCTCGCGTCGTAGTCGAGATCGTGCGGGGAGATGTCGAGCTGGCGCTGCCACTGGGCCAGGCGCCGCGCGAGCACCTCGCCCATGGCCGCGAAGTCATCGGAGCTGCCGCGCAGGCTGCGGATCCTGAAGCGGCGGTAGTCGGACTTCTTCGCGGCGCCGCCCTCGAACACCACCATCGAGGCGACGGTGTGCGTGCCGCCGAGATTCGAGATGTCAAAGCACTCGATGCGGATCGGCGGAACATCGAGCCCCAGCGCCCGCTGCAGGCCCTCGAGCGCCTCCACGCGACCCTGGCGGCGGCGCTCGTTGCGCAGCTGCTCCTGGTCCAGGGCCAGGCGCGCGTTGCGCTCGGCGAGCTCCAGGATCCTGCGCTTCTCGCCCCGCTCGGCCGCGCGCAGCTCCACCGGCCCATCGCGACGGCTGGCCAGCGCGGCGGCCAGCGCCGGGCGCCCCGCCAGCTCGCGCTGCACCACCAGCAGCGCCGGGATCGACCCATGCCCGTCGTAGTACTGCAGCATGAACTCCTCGCCCACCTCCGCCGGCTCGCGCTCGGTCTCGTTGGCCAGGTAGAAGGACTGGCGGTCGCTCAGAACGCCGTCGCGCACCTGAAACACCTGGGCGTTGGCGTCGCGGCCGTCGACGGCGACCGCCACCGCGTCGAACGTGCCGACCGACTCGTTGGCCACGCGGCGGCGCTCGAGCAGCGCGTGCACGGCGCGCAGCCGGTTGCGCTCGAGCGTCGCCTGCTCGAACTCCTCCGCCGCGGCCGCCTGCCGCATGCGCGCCTCCAGGTCCCGCTCGATCGCCTTGAAGCGGCCGCACAGGAAATCGATCACGCCGTCGATCGATGCGCGGTAGTCCTGCTTGGAGACGTAGCCCACGCACGGCGCCTCGCAACGCTTGATGTAGTAGTCCAGGCACGGGTTGCCGCTGCGGCGCCCCGGCTCGGGGCCGGTGCACGAGCGGAACATGAACACCTTCGCGAGCACCTCGAGCGTCCCACGCACGCGCTTGGCGTTGGAGTAGGGCCCGAAGTAGGCCCTGCCCGGGCGATGGCGCTCGCGCGTGAAGTACACGCGCGGGAAGTCCTCGTCCAGCGAGATCGCGATGAACGGGTAGGACTTGTCGTCGCGCAGGCGGATGTTGAAGCGCGGGCGGTGTTGCTTGATGAAGCTCTGCTCCGCCAGCAGCGCCTCCGCCTCCGAGGCCACCACCACGAACTCCACGCGCACGACGCTCGCGATCATCTCCGCGTGCCCCGGGCTGCTCGGCACCTGCGCTTTGGAGAAATGCGAGGCCACGCGCTTGCGCAGCGACTTCGCCTTGCCCACGTAGAGGACGCGGCCGCCGGCGTCGCGAAAGATGTACACCCCGGGCTGGTCGGGCAGCGCGCGGCGCTGCTCGGCGAGGCTCGCGCCCTCGCTCGCGGCGTCCGTCAGCGTCTCGCTCGCAGCCATCCTTCCGAGGATAGGCTCCAGCCCGACCGCGTTCAGTAGCTGCGCGCGTGACGGATCACGGCCAGCACGGCGTACACGACCAGGCCCACCAGCACGAACCACACGAGCTCGCCGAGGCTGGTCTGCCACATGCGTTTCTGGGCGAGGACCGCGAAGCCGGCGACCGCGATCGCCCCATACAGCAGCGCGCGGAAGCGGTCGCCGAGGCCGTACAGGTTGATGCGGTATTCGCGGTACATCCTCAGACCGAGATAGCCGATCGCGACACCGAACACCACGAACAGGGCCGCTTCGAACGTTTTCGCCGCACGCCCGCCACCCGGGATCGCGAACACGGCGGCGGCGATCAGCAGCACGATCGCGAGGTTGCGAAGGTTCTTCGCTCGATCCACAGAGCAAGTGTAGGCGGCCCGCTGCGGCGTCAGTCGATCAAGCTCTCGAGGCGCGCATACGCCTCCTCCACTGCGCGCCGGGCGGCCGTGTGGCGCGCCTGCGACTTGGCCGACTCGTAGCGCGTCGCCCACGCCGCCGGGTCGGCAAGCTCGTGCTCGAGCGCGCTCAGCGCGGCTTCGGCGGCCTCGATCGCCTGCTCGGCCCGGCGCTGCTCGCGCAGCCTGTTCTTGGACGGCTCCTGCGGACGCGGCATGGCCCGCGCCGCGGCGCCCGGCGTGCCGCGGGCAGCGCGGGCGCCGCGCTCGCGCGCGGTGGAATGTCCCGCACGCGAGGGCCGGGAGCCCGCGGGCCCGGACCCGTTGGCCGCGCCCGCCCGCGCGCCGGCGACCGGGCCGGCGCGGGCGGGTTCCGCGACGCGCGCCTCGCCCGCGCGCGCCTCGCGCACGCGCACGTACTCCGGCCAGCCGCCGGCATAGCTGCGCAGCGTTCCATCCTCGACCGCAACCGTGCGCGTGCCCACGGCGTCCAGCAGCGCACGGTCGTGCGAGACGAGCAGCACCGCGCCGGTGAACGCGCGCAGCGCGTCCTCCAGCGCCTCCCTGCTCTCGATGTCCAGGTGGTTGGTGGGCTCGTCGAGGATCAGCGCGTTGGCGCCCGAGCGCACCAGGATCGCCAGCGACAGGCGCCGGCGCTCGCCGCCGGACAGGCTCTCGAGCGGCTTCTGCGCCTCCTCGCCGGAGAACAGGAAGCGTCCGAGCAACGCGCGCGCCTTGCCCGGGGTCAGTCCGGTCGCGCGCTGGGTCGCCTCGAGCACCCGCTCGCCGGGGGGCCCGCCTGCGCCCAGCTCCTCCCCGTGCTGGGAGAGGTAGCCGATCTTCACGTTGTGCCCCGTGCTCAGCTTCCCCGCAGCGAGCTCGCGGCGACCCGCGAGGGTCTCGATCAACGTCGTCTTGCCCGCCCCGTTGGCGCCCACGAGCGACACGTGCTCCCCGCGCTCGAGCCACAGCTCGGCGGGGTCGAGCAGGACGCGTGCCGAGCGCCCGTCTCCGACCTCGATGCGCCCGTCGCTCAGCTCGAAGATCACGCGCGCCGAGCGCCCGGGCTGTGAAAAGGAAAACTCGAGGCTGCGGGCGGGGGCCGACCGATCGGAGATCGGCCAGCGCTCGATGCGCTCGAGCTTGGCGAGCTTCTTCACGCGCGACTGCGCCTGGCGCGCCTTGGAGGCCTTGTAGCGGAAACGCTCGATGAAGCGTTCCATGCGCGCGATCTCCTGCTGCTGAGCCGCGATCGCCCTGCCGAGGGCGAGCTCGCGGGCGGCGCGCTCCTTGCGCCACTGGTGCCAGCTGCCGGCGAAGTAACGCGACCTGGTCGCCTCGATCTCGAGCACCGAGGTGCCGATCGCCTCCAGGAACCAGCGGTCGTGCGCCACCACCACGACGGCCGCGTCGAGGCCCAACAGAGTCTGCTCGAGCCACTCCAGCGACTGGATGTCCAGGTGGTTGGTGGGCTCGTCGAGCAGCAGCACGTCCGCCCCGGTGGCCAGCGCTCGCGCGAGCGACGCGCGCGTGAGCTCGCCGCCGGAGAACGTGGCCAGCGCGCGATCGAGGTCTTCCTCGCCGAAGCCCAACCCCCGCGCCATGGCGCTGGCGCGGTCACGCCACAGGTAGCCGCCGCGCGCCTCGAGCAGCGCCTGCTCGCGCGCGTAGCGCGACAGCAGCGCCTCGTCGGCGCTGCCCGCCGCCATGCTCGCCTCCAGCCGCGCCAGCTCCGACTCGATCCGCAGCTCCTCCGCGCAGCCGGACAGCACGTACTCGCGCAGCGGCACGTCGCGCTGGCGCGGAGGGCGCTGGTCGTGCAGCGCCACGCGCGCCCCCTTGGCCACGCTCAGCTCGCCGCGGTCGATCGCGCTCTCGCCCGCCAGCATCCTCAGCAGGGTCGTCTTGCCGGCGCCGTTGCGTCCCGCGAGCGTCATCCGCTCGCGCCGCTCCACCTTGAACGAGACGCCGCGCAGCAGCGGACGTCCGGACACGTCCTTGTGCAGGTCCGAGGCGGTCAGCAGAGCCATCGGTGAGTGATGGTAGGCAGCGACCCAGTCCAGCGGGCCTGCGCTAGCATCCCGCAGCGTGCGCAGGGCACTGATCACGCTCTCCTTGCTCGCGCTGCTGACGACGCTCGTGCTCGCGCCCGCGGCGGCGGCCGAAAACGACGGGCGCGGCTTCTATGGGGCCACGAACGACAAAGTCGTGACCAACGCCGGCTTCATCATGATCGCGTTCTTCCCGCTGCTCGTGTTCGCGCTGAGCATGCTGCAGCGCCGGCTCGAGAAGCGCAAGCAGGCGCGCAAGGCGGCCAGGGCGGAGCTCGGCGACGCCGACTGGCGCGGGGGCTGGTAGAGCGCGCCCGCGCTGCCGCGCGGTGAGCCGCCGATGAGCCAGCCCGACGCTGTCCGCTACAAGCGGCGCGGCAGCGCCGCTCTGATCACGATCGACCGCCAGCACAGGCGCAACGCCGTCGACGGACCGACCGCCGCCGCGCTGCACGACGCGTACGTGCGCTTCGCCGAGGACGCCGGCGCGCGCGTGCTCGTGCTCACGGGCGCCGGCGAGGTCTCGTTCTGCGCCGGCGCCGACCTCAAGGCGACCGACACGTTCGTCGAGCGGCTGAGCTCGGCCGAGGGGCCGATGGGATTCACGCGGCTGACGCCGCCCAAGCCCACGATCGCCGCGATCTCCGGCTTCTGCCTCGCAGGCGGCCTCGAGCTGGCGCTCTGGTGCGACCTGCGCATCGCCACCGAGACCGCCACGCTCGGCTATCCCGAGCGCCGCTGGGGAGTGCCGCTGATCGACGGCGGCACGCAGCGGCTTCCGCGCATCGTCGGCCTCGGCCGCGCGCTCGACCTGATCCTCACCGGGCGCATGATCGGCGCCGCCGAGGCGCTGGCGATGGGGCTGCTGACGGAGGTGGTCCCGCCCGGCGCGCACCTGCGGCGGGCGCTCGCGCTGGCCGAGGGGCTGGCGCGCTTTCCCCAGCGCACTATGCTCGCCGACCGCCGCGCCGCGATCGAGGGGCTCGGCATGACGCTCGCCGAGGGTCTCGCGCTGGAGGCTCGGGCCGGGCCGGAGGTGTTCGAGGACGGCGCCCGCGGCGCGGCCCGCTTCGCCGCCGGCGAGGGGCGCGGGGGGGCGGGCGCGGGCGCGTAGTACGCTCTCAGGCGCGATGGCCTACTTCGTCACCGGAGCGACCGGGTTCATCGGTCGCCGCCTGATCGAGCGCCTGCTGGACAAACGCCAGGGCCGCGTGTACGTGCTCGTGCGCGCTGCATCGATGGAGCGTCTGGAGGACATGATCGAGCGCTGGAGCGTCGTCGCTGGCCCCGCGGCGGCGAAACGCGTGCAGCCGGTGATCGGCGATCTGCGCCGCCCGCTGCTCGGGGTGGAGCACGAGCAGGTGGCCGAGCTGCGGGGGAAGATCGTGCACTTCTTCCACCTCGCCGCCGTGTACGACATGACCGCGCCGGCCGAGCTGAACACGGCGGTAAACGTCGGCGGCACCACCCACGCGGTGGAACTGGCGCGCACTCTGGAGGCGAAGCACCTGCACCACGTGTCCTCGATCGCCGTCGCCGGCGAGTACCGCGGCACCTTCGAGGAGTCGATGTTCGACGAGGGCCAGAAGCTGCCCTCGCCCTACCACCGCACCAAGTTCGAGTCCGAGCGGATCGTGCGCGAGCAGCCGTACGTGCCGTGGCGCGTGTATCGGCCCGCAATCGTCGTCGGCGACTCCCAGACCGGGGAGATGGACAAGATCGACGGGCCGTACTACTTCTTCAAGGCCATCCAGCGCATGCGCCGGCTGCTGCCCGAGTGGCTCCCGCTGGTGGGGGTGGACGTCGGCAACACCAACGTCGTGCCCGTCGACTGGGTGGTGGCGGCGGTGGACCACATCGCGCACGAGCCCGAGCTGGACGGTCGCGCCTTTCACCTCACCGACCCCCGCCCGCAGCGGGTCGACGACCTGTTCAACGAGTTCGCCGCCGCCGCCCACGCGCCGCGCTTCGCGGCCAGCATCGACAAACGCCTGACCGACATCGTGCCGAAGTGGCCGCTGTCGCTGGCGCTGCGCGTGCCCCCGCTGCGCCAGGTGCGCCGCCTGGCGCTGCACGAGCTCGGGATCCCCGGGCAGGTGCTCGCCCACGTCGACCTGGTGCCGACGTTCGACACCAGCGAGACCGAACGGGCGCTCAAAGGATCGGCGCTGGAACAGCCTCCGCCGCTGCACGAGTACGCCCCGCGCCTGTGGGACTACTGGGAGCGGGAGATGGACGACCTGGCCAAAGGGCGCACGCTCAAAGAGCAGCTGGGCGGCAAGCACATCCTGATCACCGGCGCCTCCTCCGGGATCGGCCGGGCGGCCGGCGTCAAACTCGCCGCCGCCGGCGCCGTGCCGCTGCTGGTGGCGCGCAACGTGGAGCGGCTCGAGGAGGTGCGCGCGGAAATCGTCGCGGCGGGCGGCACCGCGTACGTGTACGCCGCCGACCTCGCCGACATGGAGTCCATCGAGCGCCTGCTCGAGCGCGTCCTGGCCGACCATCGCAACGTCGACGGCCTGGTCAACAACGCCGGGCGCTCGATCCGCCGCTCGATCGCCCTCAGCTACGACCGCTTCCACGATTTCGAACGCACCATGCAGCTCAACTACTTCGGCGCCGTCAAGCTGATCATCGGGCTGATGCCGCATATGCGCGAGCGCGGCTCCGGCCACATCGTCAACATCTCCTCGATCGGCGTCCAGGCCAACCCGCCGCGCTTCTCGGCGTACGTGGCCTCCAAGGCGGCGCTGGACGCGTTCACGCGCGTGGTCGCCTCCGAGGTGGTCGGCGACGGCGTCACGTTCACCACCATCCACATGCCGCTGGTGCGCACGCCGATGATCGCGCCGACGAAGATGTATGACGCGTTCCCCGCCATCACACCCGAAGAGGCCGGCGAGATGATCTGCGAGGCGCTGCGCTCGCGACCCAAGCACATGGGCACGCCGCTCGGGACCTTCGGCGAGGTCGCCTACGCCCTGTCGCCCAAGACCGTCGACCGCATCCTGCACCTCGCGTATCGCGTATTCCCCGATTCGGCCGCCGCCAAGGGCGAGACGGCGATCGACGAGCGGGCCTCGTTCGAGCAGATCGCGATGGCCACACTCACCAGAGGCGTGCACTGGTAGCAGGCGGCACTCGCAGCCGGGATGCGGCCGTGAGCGATTCGACCTCGACCGACGCCGCGATCGAGGTGTGGGGCCTGTGCAAGCGTTACGGCGCGTTCGAGGCCGTGCGCGGCATCGACATCAGCGTGCGCCGGGGGGAGGTGTTCGGACTGCTCGGCCCCAACGGCGCAGGCAAGACGACCACGGTCGAGATCCTCGAGGGCTATCGCCAGCGCAGCGCCGGCGATGTGTCGGTGCTGGGAGAGGACCCGGCTTCGCGCAAGCGCGCGCTGCGCCAGCGCATCGGCATCGTGCTTCAGTCGGGCGGCATCTACAGCTATGTGACCCCGCGCGAGGCGCTGCGCCACTGGGCGGCGTTCTACCCCGCGCCGCGCGATGTCGAGGAGGTGCTGGCGCTGGCCGGCCTGCAGGACAAGGCCGCGCAGCCGAGCCGCAAGCTCTCCGGCGGGCAGCTGCGGCGGCTCGACTTCGCGCTGGCCCTGGTGGGCGACCCGGAGCTGATCTTCCTGGATGAGCCGACCACCGGCTTTGACCCCGCGGCTCGGCGCAGCGCCTGGGAGACCGTGCGCCGTCTGCGCGACCTCGGCAAGACGATCCTGCTCACCACCCACTACCTCGATGAGGCGCAGGAGCTGGCCGACCGCGTGGCGATCATGAAGGACGGCCGCGTGCTGGCGATCGGGCCGCCGCGGGAGCTCGGCTCGGGCGCCTCCAGCTACCGGGTCGCCTATCGCAACCACGCCGGCGAGCTGATCGAGCGCCAGACCGACGACCCCACGCGGCTGCTCAACGAGCTGACCGCGGAGGCGCTGGCGCGAGGAGAGCGGCTGGAAGAGCTCAGCGTCGGGCGTCCGACGCTCGAGGACCTGTACCTGGAGCTGACCGCCGATGGCTGAGCTGCGCGCACGCCGCGGGCCGAGTGCAGGTCGGGGGATCCCGCTGCTGGCCTGGCGTCAGTACCGGCTGGAGCGGCGCATGTTCTGGCGCAACCCCAGCGCGGCCTTCTTCAACTTCCTGCTGCCGCTGCTGTTCTTGGCCGGCGGCGGCATCATCCTCAGCGGCAACCAGCACGAGCTCAACCGGCTTGTTCCCGCGATCGCCGCCATGAGCGTCATGTCCACCACGTTCACCGCGCTCGCCTATAACATCGTCTTCCTGCGCGAGCGCGGCGTGCTCAAGCGGATCCGCGGCACGCCGCTGCCCACGATCTCCTACTTCGGCGGGGTACTCGCCAACGCCGTCACCAACACCGCGCTGCAGATCGCGATCGTGGTGCTCGCCGGGCGCCTGCTGCTGGGGATCGGATGGCCGCGCGACGGAGTCGAGCTGGCGGTGTTCGCGCTCGCCGGGGTCATGTGCTTCTGCGGGCTGGGCGTCGCGTTCGCGCACCTGATCCCCAACTTCGAGTCGACCGCCGCCTACGTCAACGCGGTCTTCCTCCCGGTCGTGTTCCTGTCCTTCTACGTGTTCGACTCCAAATCCGCGCCCGCCTTCCTGCGCACGATCGTCGACGCGCTGCCGTTGAAGCCGCTGATCGACGGGTTGTGGGCCGCGATCGTGACCGGCTCGGGGCTCGGCGGCAAGCTCGACGCGCTCGCCGTGATCGCGCTGTGGGGCGCGCTCGGCTGCTACTACGCCATCCGCGGCTTCTCCTGGGAGCAGGCGCGGGCGTGACCTCGGCCGCCGCGCGGACGCCGCCGCGCGCCGCGCGCGCGTAGTAGCCTCGC
>VAWK01000022.1:103482-130740 GCA_005885515.1 Actinomycetota bacterium
GGCGGCGTCGAGCTGGCGGTCGCCGACCTATCGCGCAGCGTCGAGTTCTACGCGCACGCACTGGGGCTGCCGCTGATCGCCCGCGACGAGCAGGCCGCCGCCCTCGGCACGGGCCCCGAACACGCGGCGGCGCTGCGCCTGAGCCGCATCGATGATCCCGTCGCGGCCGCGCCGCACAGCACCGGGCTGTTCCACGTGGCCTGGCTTCACCCCTCACGCGCCGCGCTCGCCGCCACCGTCGAGCGAGTGCTGGAAGCGGGCTGGCCTATCCACGGCGCTTCAGACCACGGTGTCTCGGAGGCGCTGTACCTCAGCGACCCGGATGGACTCGGCGTCGAGATCTACGCCGACCGCCCGCGCGAGCGCTGGCCGCGCCGCGCGGACGGGCGCGGCGTGGAGATGGTGACGCTGCCGCTCGACATCGACGACCTGCTGGCGCAGGCGCCGCTCGAGCCGGCGCCCGAGCTGCCCGCGGCGATCGCGCTAGGCCACGTGCACCTGAAGGTCTCGGACGTGGCGCGCGCCGCCGCCTTCTACCGCGATGCGCTCGGGTTCGCCGAGCAGGCGCGCCTGCCAGGGGCAGCCTTTCTCTCGGCCGGCGGCTACCACCACCACATCGGGCTGAACTCCTGGCAGAGCCGCGGCGCCGGGCCGCCGCCCGCGCGCGCCCCGGGCCTCGCGCGGATCGTCTTCGAGCTCGCCCACGCGAGCGCGCTCGCGCAGCTCGAGGACATGCTCGCGACGGCGACCGGCGGACGCGTTCCCGCCGAGCGCGCACCGGGACGCGTGTGCGTCGAGGATCCCGACGGCAATCGCCTCGCGTTCCTTGCCCGCCCACGCGTTTGAGAAGCGTGGCCGAGGTCGAGAAGCGCGGCCGGGGTTGAGAAGCGCGGCCGGGGTTGAGAAGCGCGGCCGGGTCCGGACGAGGCCAGGCCGCGGACGTCGGTGCGCCCGGCGAGCCAGGCCGCGGACGTCGATCGGCCCGGCGGGCCACTCCGCGTAGCGGCGCCCCGGCCGCCTCGAGCCGGCCACTCCGCGCTAGCGGTGCCCCCGGCCGCCCCGAGCCGGCCACTCCGCGTAGCGGCGCCCCGGGCCGCCCCGAGCCGGCCACTGCCACCGCGCGGCTAGCGGCGGCGGCCGGCGGCGAAGCTCTGCACCGGCGGCGCCACCGCGCGCATGCTCGCGCCGACCGCCGCGGCCGCATCCTGGTGCGCGTCCAGCGAGGCCGCCGCTTCGTCCGGGCCGCCCGCGGCGGCGGGCAGGCGGTGCACGCGCGCGGGCTGGGCGGTCTCGCCAGCGTCGGGTGAGAGAAAGCGCTCGAGCGGCGCCAGCTCGCGCACGATCACGTTGATGACCCCTTCGGAGCGCTCCAGCCGGCCCCGCGCCAGCAGCAGCGGCTCGGCTCGCGCGAGCGGACGATGGCGCTCATACGTCGCCCGCGGCACGATCAGGTTGATCGTGCCCCACTCGTCTTCGAAGAGCAGGAAGGTGGTTCCCTTGGCGGTGGCGGGCCGCTGCCGGGCTATGACCAGCCCGGCCACGGCCACCGCGCAGCCGCTCGGCAGGCGCTGAAGCTGCGCGCTGGTGGCCAGCATCGGCAGCTCGATGCGCGGGCGCAGGATCGCCATCGCATGGTCATGCGCCGCCACGCCGGTGCTGGAGTAGTCGGCGATCAGCCGCTGCCAGCGATCCAGCTTGCGCAGGCGCGGCGCCGGTGGCAGCGCCAGCGGCAGCGCGAGCTGCGTGCCCTCGGCGGCCGCTTGGCCGGGGGCGGCGATGCCCAGCCGCCACAGGGCTGCTCGCCTGCCTGCGTCCGCGGTGAGGGTCTCGCAGGCGCCCGACCAAGCCAGCCGCTCGAGCGTGCCGCGCGTAGCGCCGGTGCGCGCCGCCAGCTCGCCGAGGCTGCGGAACGGGCCGCCCTGCTCGCGCTCGGCCACCAGCTGGGTCGCCTCCTCCCTGGTCAGGCCCTTGATGTAGCCCAGCCCCAGGCGCACGCCTCCACGCTCGACCGCGCACTCCACCGCGGAGGCGTTCACATCGACGCCCAGCACGGCTATGCCCCGCTGCTGTGCCTCGTGCACGAGGCTGTCGGGCGCGTAGAAGCCCATCGGCTGCTCGTTCAGCAGCGCGCACAGAAACTCCGGGCCGTGGTGCACGCGCAGCCAGGTCGACTGATAGGCGAGCAGGCCGAAGGCGGCGCTATGCGCCTTGGGGAAGCCAAAGCCGGCGAAGCCCTCGATCATCCCCCACACCCGTTCGGCCACTGCTCGCTCGGCGCCCACATGCCGCATGGCGCCCTCCAGGAAGCGCTCGCGGTGACGCTGGAGCATCTCTTGGGAGCGCTTGCGGCTCATCGCCCGGCGCAGCCCGTCCGCCTCGCCGGCGCTGAAGCCGGCGAAGACCTCGGCGACTTCCATCACCTGATCCTGGAAGATGATCGTTCCCAGCGTGTCCTTCAGGATCGGCCGCAGCGCGGGGTGCTCGTAGGGGATCTCATATGCGGGGTCCTCGCGCAGGCGCCGGCGGCGCTCGATGTAGGGGTTGATCGCCCCGCCCTGGATCGGGCCCGGGCGCACGATCGCGACCTGGATCGTCAGGTCGGCGAGGTTCGTCGGCTGCGTCCGCCGCAGCGACTGCATCTGGGCGCGGCTCTCGATCTGAAAGGAGCCGACCGTGTCGGCAGCGCGAATCGCCTTGAAGGTGTGCGGATCGTCAAACTGGATCCTCGACAGATCGATTCGCTCGCCGCGCACGCGCGCCACTTCCTCCACGCAGCGCTCCACCGCCGAGAGCATCCCCAGGCCGAGCAGGTCGATCTTCAGAAAGCCGGCGTCCGCGCACGAGTCCTTGTCCCACTGCACCATCTGCCGGCCCTCCATCGCCGCCGGCACGACCGGGCAGCAGTCGATCAGCGGCCTGGTGGCGATGATCATCCCGCCCGGGTGCTGGGAGAGATGGCGCGGCAGCCCCTGCGCCTCGTCGACCAGGCGCGCCAGCCAGCGCCAGCGCTCCGAGGGCGCCGAGGCCGGGGCACGGCGAGCGTCTGGCCCGTCCGGCGCGGCGCGGCCGGCGACGATGTCGCGCCCGGCGGGCTGTCCGTGCACCTCGGCGCCGCGCGCCAGGCGCTCGATCTCCCCCGCGGGCAACCCGAGCACCTTGCCCAGCTCGCGGATCGCCCCGCGCGCGCGGAAGGTCGGAAACGCAGCCACCAGCGCCGCGCGCTCGCGGCCGTAGCGCTCGTGCACGCGCGGGATCAGCACCTCGCGCAGCTCGCGCGAGAAGTCGAGGTCGATGTCGGGCAGCCCGCGCAGGTCCTCGTGCAGGAAGCGCCCCAGCGCCAGCCGGCCGGCGATCGGATCGATGTGCGATAGCCCGATCAGGTAGCAGACCAGCGAGGAGACCGACGATCCCCGCCCGCGCCCGGGCGCCAGCAGCGCGCGCACGGAATCCGGTCCGCGTACCTGCAGCGCGACCTCGCGTGCGAGCTCGAGCATGTCGTGGTGGAGCAAGAAGAAGCCCGCCAGGCCCAGCTCGGAGATCACGCGCAGCTCCTGCTCGAGGCGCGCCCGCGCCTCGGCAGCATCGGCGCGCTTGCGGTAGCGCTGCTGCAGGCGCGCCGCGCACAGCTCGGCCAGGCGTCGCGCGGCGGTCGCGTCGTCCGAGCCGGGATAGCGATAGCCGAGATCCTTCGTCAGGTCGAACGTCAGCCGCTCCGCGAGCAGAACGGTCTCGCGCACCGCCTCCGGATGATCGGCAAAACGGCTGGCCATGGCCTGTGGCGTGCTCATCACGTGGCTGTGGTTGCCGCGACGCACGGGCTCGGATGCGTCGAGCGTCGTGTGGTGGCGCAGCGCCACGAACGCATCCTGAAGCTCGGCCCTGGAGCGGGCATGCGCGTGCACGTCGCCGGTGGCCACGCACGCGACCCCCAGCGCTCGCGCCAGCGCCGCCAGCATGCGGTTGCGCGCGCGATCGCCGCGCAGGTAGGGGCGCTGCAGCTCCACGCGCAGGTTCTCCGCTCCAAAGGCGTCCAGCAGGCGCCGGGCCGTGGGCTCGTCGTGGACGCCGCCGCCCCGCCGCGCGCGACCGCCGCCTGGGCGGGCGGAGGCCGGAACAGCTGCACCAGCGCGGGGGCTCGCGGATCGGCCCGCGCACCCGGTCAGGCAGACCAGACCCTCGGTGTGTTCGAGCACCGCCTGCTGCTGCACGCAGGCATCGGCGGGGTCGCGCCGCCGAGCTCCCTCGCGCGTGTGGGCGTGGGCGAGCGTGATGATCCGGCACAGGTTGCTCCAGCCGCGCTCGTCCTTCACCAGCAGCGTGATGTGGCGTCCGTCGGCCAGGTCGATCTCGGCGCCGTGGATCGCCTTCAGCCCGTACTGCTTGGCGATCACAGCCAGCTCCATCGAGCCCGAGACGGAGTTGTGGTCGGTCAGGGCAAGCGCCGCATGGCCTAGCTCGCAGGCGCGCCACGCCAGCTCATCCGGCAGCGAGACGCCGTCCAGGAACGAGTAGGCCGAATGACAGTGCAGCTCCACGTAGGGCGGTGTGCCGGCCACGCTCGCGCCTCACGGCCCCTGGGTGAACCAGCCCCCGGAAGCGCCCGCGCCGAGATCGTGAAACACGACCATGTTGCGTCCGCTCGTGCTCAGGACCTCCCAGTAGCGGCGCCGCAGCGGCCGTGCGGTCCACCAGCGGTCTTCCACCATCCAGGACTCGCGCACCAGCTCGACCGTGCGGCCGTCCACTTCCACCGGCACTCCCCCGGCCGCCGTGCGCACCCGGGCCGGGCGCGGCAGGTTCAGGGCTCCCTTCATCGATCCGCGATCGGCGCCAGCATGACCCGCCGCTCGGGCACGCGAGAGTCGAGATCCACACACACCGCCCGCAGCGCCGCATCCACCCCCGCGGCGGCGCGCACCTGGGCGACCGCCTCGCGCAGGCGCGCCGCGCGAACGGCCCGCGCCTCATCCAGCAGCGCCCGCTGCTCGCCCGCCACGGGGCCGAAGCGCTCGACGCCCAGGCCGAGTGTCGCGGCGGGGGCGGGCAGCATCGTCAGGCGCACCGACAGCGCCAGCACGATGCGCTCGCGCTCGCACTGCGCTTGGCGGAAGACCACGCGCTCGCGCCAGCCGCCCCCGGAGAGCAGCTGCGCGGACAGCGTGACCGCGCGCAGCGTCCGCCCGCGGCGCTCGCGCCGGGCCAGCAGGCGGTCCACCAGCACGCCGAGCACGCGCTCCAGGGCGGGACCGGAGCTCGCGTCGCCCACCTCCAGCGTCTCCTCCAAGCGCTCCTGCGCGCGGCGCGGCCGCAGCGGCTCATCCTCGCCGCAGGCCAGCCTGTGGGCCAGCACCCCCGCCCTCCCGAAGCGGTCGGCGAGCGCCGGGCGCGAGAGCCTCGCCAGCTCGCCGAGCGTCCGCACGCCGAGGCGCTCGAGCGGCTCCAGCAGTGCCTCGGTCTCGGCGCGGAAGCCGAGCAGCCCGATCGGCCGCTGCGCCAGCCAGCGCTGGGCCTCCTTCCCGTCCAGCACGAGCGCGCGGCGCGAGCGGACCGCCAGCGCGGCCGCCAGCGCGCAGAACCGCGTCGGCCCCGCCCCCACGCGCGCAGGGCGGCCGAGCGCCTCCCGGGCGGCGGCGAGCATGGCCCGATCCCCCCCATAGAGGCCCCGCAGGGCATCGGCCTGGAAGTAGGCGAGCCCGGCCCGCGCCGGCTCGACCGCCGCGCCGATCGACTCCAGGGCCGCCACCGTGGCCTCCCACGCCTCTGCCACTCCCACGGGGTCGGCGGGGACGAGCACGAGCTCCGGGCAGCGCGCCAGCGCCTCGCCGAAGGCCATCCCCCTGACCACACCGCGGGCCTCGGCGGCCCCCGAGACCTCGCCCACGCGACCACCGGCACAGCCGGCCGGCAGGCCCGGGTCCGGGGAGTCGGCGCCCGCGGTCGCCGCCATGGGCGCCGAGCGCCCCGCACCCGGCAGCGGCGCCAGGGCCAGGGCGCGTCCCGCCAGCCGCTCGGGCCCGCCGGCGGCGATCACCAGCTCGAAGCGGGGCAGATGGACGCACACGACCATACGAACGTATGTTCGCATGCTCGCGTCCCGCCTGCAAGGGGTCAGCAGCAGGGGCGCGAGGACAGAGCGCCGGCGGCGCTCAATCCATCGTCAGCGGACCCTCGGCGGACCCGCTGAGGAACTGATGCACGAACGGGTTGTCGGAGGAGAACATGCGCTCGGCGTCGCCCGCTTCCACGATCCGCCCCCGCCACAGCAGCGCGATGTACTGGCCGATCTGCCGTGCGGAGGCGATGTTGTGCGTCACCACCACGTAGGTGCCGCCGTGGAGCGAGTGCATCTCCTGGATCAGATCGCACAGCAGCGCCGTGCGCACCGGGTCAAGCCCGGAGTCCGGCTCGTCGAAGATCACGATGTCCGGCTCCATCACCAGCGCCCGCGCGAACCCCGCCCGCTTGCGCATGCCGCCGGAGAGCTGGGACGGCAGGTCGTCCATCGCATCGGCCAGGCCCACGTCGCTCAGGCGTTCGGAGACGATCTTGGCGATCTGCGCCTCGGAGGTGTCGGTGTGCTGGCGCAGCGGGAAGGCGACGTTGTCGAATACCGACATCGACCCGAACAGCGCGCCGTCCTGGAACAGCACGCCGATCTTCTGACGCAGCGCCAACAGCTGGGGCATCGTCAGGCTCGGCACCGACTGTCCGTGCACCACCACGTCGCCGGCGTCAGGAAACATCAGCCCGATCACGTGCTTTATCAGCACGCTCTTGCCCGTGCCCGAGGGCCCCAGCACGACCGTGATCTTGTGGTCGGGAATCGCCACGTTTAGCCCGTTCAGAACCGGCACCCCGCCCAGGCGCTTGTGCACGTCCTTGCAGCGGATCGACCACTCGCCCTCTCCCTCTCCCGCGAGGTCGAGGTCGGTGGAGTGGTACTGAAACTCCTCCTGCTCCTGGTTCATCATTTCCCCGCGTACACCGCGTGCGGGAACTGCCCGGTCTGGCCGTTGAACGTGAACGGGCCCTGCTGGTTGCAGGCGGGGGCGGGCACGTCGTTGGGGGTTTCCGGCGCGTTGGCGACTTTGAACTGGATGATCTGTTCGATCACGCTCTGGGAGACCGTCGCGTTGGGCGGCCCGCTGACCGAGGGCACCGGGTTCGAGCAGGAGCTCGAGTTGAACACCTGCAGCCCGCCGCTCAGCAGCGCGCTGAAGGCGCCGGGCTTGAAGTACGGGTTGCCGCGGTGGGTGCCAACCTGCGATGGATACACGGCCAGGCTCTCGGGGCTCAGGATCTGCATCGCCCGCAGGTAGTGCTGCTGGGTTGTCACGGGGAACACGTTGCTGTTTTTTCCGTGCGCCTGCGTGGAGGCCGTGAAGTTGGCGAAGAAGGCCTGCAGCTCGGGCACGTACAGCGACAGCTCTTGGAAGAGCGGGTCGAGGTTGTGCAGCACGGGGCGGAAGTTTTCGAGCAGCGGCACGGTGAGGTCGAGGAACTTCTTCGTGTCGGGCAGGCCGACCCGTGCAGCTTTGGTCAGCGGCCCGAGCGCCGTGAGGAAGCTGTTGAACGGCGGCGTGAACGGTTCGGCCGCGGTCAGCAGCGGCGACAGGGCGCGCTCGGCGGGGCGGAATTCATCCAGGAACGGGCTGGCGTCGGCCGCGAACTTGTCGATTTCTTTGAGCGCCACGCGCGATTCGCGCTCGAAGGTGGGCAGCGCGCGGAACGCGTCCGCAAACGCCTGGCTCGATGCGGCGGCCGCGTGGAAGGTGTGCTCGCCGTTGGAGATCAGGCTTTCCAGCTGACGGTCGCGTCCGGCGAGCGCGTCGAACACCACGCCTGTGTTGTGAATCACGGCCCGCACCGCGCCCTCCTGCGAGGCCAGCACCTCGACCAGCTTGTTGCCGTGTTCGGCGAACGGCTGCAGGTCCGCGAGCCCGGCGTTGATCTGTTCGCCGCGTCCGTTGATGCCTTCCGCGAGCGACTGCTGCCAGACCTGGAAGGCACGGCGCGTCTGCGGATCGAAGGCCGACAGGATGCCGTCGAGCGTCACCGACGGTTCGACCTGGCCGTTGGGCAGCTGCGCACCGTCGACGAGGTAGGGCGCCGTGCGGCTCTCGGGGATCAGCTGCACGTAGGTCTCTCCCAGGAGCGTCTTCTGGCGCAGGATCGCGTGCATATCCGAGCGCATCGGCGCGTAGCGGTGGCTGATTTCGAGCGTCGCGTGGGTGCGCCCGTCGCTGCCGTGCTTCAACGCCACGACATGCCCCACGTTCACGCCGCTGATGCGTACGTCGGACTGTTCGGCCAGCGCCAGCCCGCGCGGGAACGCGACCGTCATCTGGTAGCCCTTCGGTTTCAGCGGCACGGGTCCGCCGAAGGACTCCCACAAGAACAGCAGCAGCCCGAAGCAGCTCAGGCAGAACAGGATGATCACGACCATGTTGCCCAGCGTGGGAGCGCGCTTCTGCATAGCTCTAGCCGCTCCCTCCTGATCCGCCAGCAGACGGCGTCCGCGCGCCGGCGCCGAACCCGGGCGGGCGCAGGCCGCCCAGCAAGCCGCCCGCCGGCGAGGGCGCCAGCGCGGGCGCGCGCGCCGCGCTGGCGCCGCGGCTGAGCAGGCCCAGTTTGACGCACGCTTGCGCGTTCGGCGGGTTGAGCAGACCGACCAGCAGCTTGACGGTCGGGTTGACTTCCCCGACGTGTTCGAGCAGCGGCGCGACTTCGCAGTTGAAGTACACGAGCGTGCGCCCCAGCACGCCGTGCGCGTCGGCGCTGCTCACGACGCTGTTGAGGTTGTGGTTGCCCCAGCCCAGGTAGAACAGGAACCCGGGCTGCCCGGTCTTGGGGTTGGCCGCGAGCTCGTTGAAGAACTCGTTCAGCACCGCGAAGCTCGTGGCGAGCTTGGGGAAGGCTTCGGCCAGATCGCGCGTGTCCGGCCGCAGCGCGGAGATGGTGGGCAGGATCTGCCGCGCGAACGGCCTGATCTCGTCGCGGATGATCGGCGTGGTCTTCAGCGCGAGCCGCCGCGTCGCTTCCTGCGCCGGCCCCAGCGCACGGGCGAACGGATGCAGATCGCGCAGCGTCGGCCCCAGCACGTCGGTGGCCGTGGCCAGCTTGCCGAGGCCGCTCCTGGTCTTGGCCAGCGCGCCGGGCAGCAGCTTGAGCGTGCTCTGCACGTTCTGGTCCTCCTTGGCGAACACCGCGAACACCGCGTTGGAGGCGTCGACCAGCTGCGCCAGCTGCTTGTCCTTGCCGCCCAGCGCTTCGATCAGCCGGCGGAAGTTGTGGATCGCGCGCGCGACGTTGGCGTGGCGGATTTCCACCTGCTGCGCGATCCGTTCGATCTCGCGCGCGAGCGGATCGAAGCGCTTGAGCGTGGCCGCGAACGCCCTGCCGTTTTCCTTGAAACCTTCGCCCGCGCCGGCGAGCAGCTCCTGCAGGTAGGCGCGCGTTTCCGCATCCAGCGAGGCGAGGAACTCGTCGAAGTTGATGTTCGGCGCGGTCTGCGAGAGTGGGATCGTTTCACCGCTGTGCAGCCGTCCGGCGGCCGGCGTTCCGGGGTTGACCTCCAGGGTCATGTCCTGCAGCCCCGTCTTGGGACGCAGCAGCATCGTCGCGTCGCGGTAGATGCGCGCGTACTTGGGCGTCACTTTCATGGTCACGGTCGCGACGCCGTTGTGCAGGTCCACCCTGGCGATTTCGCCGATCTTGGCGCCCGCGATCGTGACCGCCTGGCCCTGGCCCGGCGTCACCGCCTGGGCGGTCTGGAATTCGCCCTTGAGCGTGTAGTAGCTGCGCCCCAGCACCGGCACCCAGCTGGGCAGCTTGAGGTTCTCGTGCGCGAGGATGTACCCGCCCACCGCAGCGGCGATCACGATCATCGTGACGACCGCGATGAACGCGGTGCGGTAGCGCTCGATCTGTTCGCGGACCGAGAGGCCGCCCTCGCGTGATCCGGCGGGGTTCATCCGCGCCTCCGCGTGTCGGTGCCGACGTCGGTGATCATCACCCGCTCCCGTCCGCCGGGCCAGAGGCCTGGGGTCCGTTGAAGTTGGGCAGCGTCTGCTTGTAGCAGGGCACCAGCGGCTGGTACGCCGGCTCGGAGGAAGGGAAGGCGGGACGCGTGCCGAGCGGCGGCAGCGAGGCGTGCGCCAGCAGCTTCAGCCCTTTGGTGTGCGATCCCTGCAGCGAGGTCGCCGCCGAGCGCACCGACGGGCCGCCGCTGCCGAGCAAAAAGTGGGTGAACGTGCCGTTGCCGTCGAAGCTCTGGCCGATGCCCGCGAGGCCGACGAGGCCATACCAGAACTCCTTGTAGTTCTCGACGCCGGATGTGTTCGGGCCGTCCTGAAGCCGGGTGTTGCCGGCCGGGATCATCACTTTTGTCAGGCACTTGTTGAACAGTTCGGTCTGCGCGTAAAACGGCGTCTGTTCGCTCGTCAGGCGCGCGAGCGACGGCGTGGCCTGCACGAGGCCTTTGGCCACCCCGCCGAGCTCGCGCGGCCCCAGCGAGGCCCGCACCTGTTCGATCCACGGGATCGACGCCGCGACCGCCGCGGGGGTGGCGCGGACGCCCGGCAGGATGTCGTGCGCGAACGCCCGCGTGGGCGGGAAGGACGCGTCAAGCGACGCGAGCCCGCGATCGATGCTCCGCAGCGAGCTGGGCAGCTCCGCGACGGTCGCGCGCAGGGGGCCGGACTGGGCCGCGAACTCGGCGAAGAAGGTGTTGAAGTTTTCGATCAGTTCGCCCAGCTGCTGCTCGTGCACGTTCAGCGCGGCGCTGACCTTGCCGATGCTCGCGACTAGCTTGGACAGGTCGTGCTGTTCGGTGCCGGTGACCGCCTGGGTGTCCACCGCGCCCCCGCGCAGCGAGGCGGGACCGCGCTGGTAGGCCTTGTTGACCGCCTGCGCGCCGTTCACACCGCGCACGATCGGGTCCTGTTCGGCGTCTTCTTCGGCGTTGGGCTTGCGCGTCAGGCCGTCGCCGTAGCCGATCAGGAAGTTCTGCAGGTTGGCGCGCGTGTCGCTGTTGAGCGCGTCGAGCACCTGGTCCAGCTGAACCGGGTCGGCGGTTTGGGTGATCGGCAGGGTGGAGCCCGAGTGCAGCGTGGGCGCCGACGGGCTGCCCGGCTGCAGGTCCACGAACCAGTTGCCTTCCAGGAAGATGCGCGGCCGGATCTTGGCGGTGGCGTCGGCGTGGATCGGCAGCCCGCGCGATTCGATTTCCATGCTCACCAGTCCCGCGTCGCCCTCGCGTTTGATCGACGTGACCTTGCCCACGTTCACGCCGGCGATGCGCACGGGCGACTTGCCTTTGATGTTGACCGCCGAGGAGAAGACGGCGTTGAGGCGGTAGCCGTGTCTGAACGGAACGTGCTTGGTGAAGCCGAAGTACAGCGCAACCGCGAGCACCAGCAGCAGCACGATCGCGAAGCGCACCGGGTTGGTGCGGCCGAGCTCGACGACCGGTATCTCGTCGTGGCGCCGCCACCAGCGCAGCCGGCTCATTTGCGCTTTCCCTTCTTCGCCGGCGTCTTCTTCGCCGGCGCGAGCCCCAGCGCGGCGAGCGTAGCGCGGGGGTACTTTTCGCCGAACAGGTCCTGTTCGCGGGTGGTGATTTCGCGGCCACTGCCAACGCTGCCCGCCGGCAGATTGCCGCCGATCGCGCGCCCCTGTTCATAGCTCTCGTTGGCCGCTTCGCACACCTTGCGCTGCCCCGGCCCGGCCACGTTCGGGTACGGATTGGCGTGCACGTGGTTGTTGTCGATGATCGCCGTGCTGCCGAAGACATGTTCGGTCGAGGGCCCGTTGGCCGGCGCCGAGGACGGGTAGCCCTCGTTGTTGGGCCCGGTGGGCGCCAGCACGGCGCCCGCGCGCGCCACGGCGCCCACCCCCACGTTCTCGGCCTCGAGGCTGGCCACGTTGCGGAACGTCAGCGTGATGTAGTTGCAGTACGCCTGCTCGGGCGCGAGGCCGGCGACGAACGGGTTGCCGAGCTGCAACGTTTCCGTGAAGTCTTCGAGCCCCAGCGCGACGACCGGGTTTGACGCGAACGACTGCAGCGCCTGCGCCGAGGAGGCCAGCTGGCTGTTGAGCCCGGTGGCCGCGTGCAGGTTGACCGCGCCCGTGGCGAACGCGTGCCCGAGCGGACGCGCGACCACGCGCAGCGAGTGCGCGCTCGGTCGCAGCAGGTGCATGAACTCGGCGCTCTTTTCGATGAACGGCGCCTCGAACGGGAGCGAGTGGGTGGCCTGCTCCAGCGACGCGGGCCCTCCCCGCGTCGCTTCTTCCAGCGACCTGGCCACGCTCGCCCAGGCCGTGAAGAAGGTGTCCTGATCGCTCCACAGTTGGGCGTTCGTCTGCGCCACAGGAGCGTTCTGTTCGGCGGCGCGGTCGAGCGCTTTCCAGAACTCGCGCAGGCCCGTGCGGGGATCTGCCAGGTTGCGCAGCACAGGGATCGCGTTCGTTACCAGCGGCCGCAGCGTGTGGATGGTTTCGTTCAGCCCCAGGCCGCGCCCGGCCAGGCCGTTACCGAAGTTGTTGAGGTTGATCTGGCTGGCGGTCCTAGTCTTCTCGTCGAACATGTTGAACAGCTGGTCGATGTCGACCGGTTCGGTGGTCTGAGAGACCGGGATCGTCTCGCCCGCGCGCAACGGCTTGGGCGAGGTGCCTTTTTCCAGTTCGAGGTACTTCAGCCCGATCGCCGACACCGACAGCACGATCGCCCGCGTGTCGGCGGGCAGCGGTTCGATGCTCTTTTCCAGCTTCAGGTTCGCGATCGCGGTGACTCTGCCGGTGCGCGGGTCCTGGTGCGGGGTGAGCGAGCTGACGAGGCCCACGCGCGTGCCGCCGACCCGGACCTGGTTTGCGTTCTGCAAGCCTGACCCCTCGGGCAGGGCGACTTTGATGTTGTACGTGGGCACGAACGGGAGCCCGTTGTTGGCGTTGTAGGAGAGGAACACGGCGACGACCACGATCAGCGTCGTGACGGCCCCGATCAGCAGCGGGTTTCCGGCGAGCGAGCCTCGGCGGCGCCTCATCAGGGCGTCTCCGTGGGGTCGCAGCTGAGCAGGCCGTTATCGGTGAACGGCGAGGACCGGTCGGGCGCCGGCTGTGTCGCCGCGCCGGGGCAGCGGCGCAGCTGTCCCGTCTTGAGGCCTTCGAGCGCCTGCTGCGGGGACGCCGCTGGCGTGAGGTTGTTGTTGGAGCCGAGCTTGAAGTCAGGGAACGCGGGGCTGATGCGCGCGTAGTGGCCGTTGGCGTCGTAGTAGGCGGTGGACTGCCCGAACTCGCGCAGCGTGCCCTCGAGATCCGGCGAATACGGCCCGAAGAAGGCGGTGATCGGCACCGATTCCCGCAGCGAGGTGACCCCGGCGGGCGAGGCGCTGGTCAGCGTCCGCGCGAGCTTCGGCAGCGCGAGCACGTAGTCGGTGAGGTCGTTGCTGGCACCCGGGCGGCTGAAGGACAGGCTGAAGTTCCCCACCACCGGCGTGCCGGTGGTGAGCAGCGGGCGCAGCTTGGTGAACAGCGTAGTCAGCGGCCGGCTGGTGGGCTTGGAGGCGTCGACGAGCGCTTTGAGCGCGGCGAAGGTCGCGGGTACCCCGGCGAAGGTGCGGTTGCCCTGCCGCAGGGTGACCGGCAGCTGGCGCAGGCCGCGGGCCAGGTTTTCCTGCTCGGAGCCGATTGCGCCGAAGGTGGTGTTCGCGTGTTCGATCAGGCCGCGCAGGGATTCGTTGCGCGCGCCGATCGTGGTGAGCGCCTTGGCCGTTTCCACAAGGAAGCTCGTGAACACCCGCTGGTCGCGCACCAGCTCGGCGAAGAAGTGATCGGCGGCCGCGATCGCGGGCGGGAAGTATTCGGTCGTCGCCGCCAGCTTGCGACCGGAGCCGGCGTACTGTTCGGCCATTCCCTGGATGAACTGCGAGAGCCCCTTGCGCGTCTTGGGGTTGAACGTGTTGAACAGCTGGTCGAGGTCGGTCACCGGCTGCGTGGCGCTGGCCGGCAGCTTGGCGCCCGCGGCGAGCGCCGGCCGGTTGTTGGGCCCCGGCGACAGCGCGATGTAGCGGTTGGCGACGCTTGACAGCGACGGCACGCGGACCTGCGCGGTGGTGCCTTCGTGCAACGGGGTCAGGGAGTGTTCGACGTGTATCGTGACCACGGCGGTGTAGTTGCGGGTCAGTTCGATGTCCTTCACGCTTCCGACCGGCACGCCGCCGACCTGGACCTGGTCGCCCCGCACGAGCTGGCCCGCTTCAGGGAATTCGAGCTTGTAGTCGGACCCTTCCCCGCCGCCGAACACGAGCAGCGCGACGATCACGATCACGGCCGCGAGCGCGCCCCCGGCCAGCAGGCGGGCGAGCACCGGCCGCGAGCTGCGCGGGCGCGGCGGGGGCGGCAGCGGGCCTGGCGCCGGCGCGCCGGGCGGACTGGGCGGGCTAACCGTTGCCACCGGCTGCTCCTCCGCTCGCGCCCCCGGCTGCGGGGCGGTCGGGAATCGACGCCGCGGACGGGCCGCTGCGCACGATCGGGCTGGGGATTTCACCGAGCCGCGCGATCAGCTGGATCCACTGGTTGGCGCTGATCGCCGCGCCAAACGCGGCCGCGGCAGGACCGGCGGCGGCCGGTGGCTGGGCAAAGCTGACTCGGATGCGGTTACGCCGAGGCGCGGTCAGGAGCGCGCCGCCGGCCCCCGGGTAGCGGACCGGGGCGATGATCTGGCGCGGGCGCATCGGGCCCTGCAGCGTGAGCAGCCTGCGCACGACGGCGCCGGTGATCGCAGCCGCGCCGTCGCGGCCGGCGACGCGGACGCCGTTGATCGCGGAGATCTCGACGGCTTCGCCGCCGGCCTGCGCGGAGGGTGCGGGCTCGGCGCCGGGACGAGCGCACGGCAGCCCGGACACGGTCGGCCGCAGCGCCGAGGCGGCCAGGAACTCGAGCGTGGCCAGCACGCGCCGGTCGACCTCGGCGGTCTGGACGTCCTGACGCCCGCAGCGCTGGATGCGGATGTCGCGGTTGGACAGCACCTGCTGCTCGAGCTGCCGCTTGGACTCGAGCAGCACCTGCCCGGGGCTCGGCGCGCCGGCCGGGAAGGGGTTGGCGCCGCTGGCCCGGTAGAGCGTGGTGTTCTCCAGCTGCACCCAGCCGTCGAGGATCGGCTTGGGATCGATCAGCGGCGCTCCCCGCCCGGCCGGGTGGATCTGGAAGAGCATGCGCGGGCCGACGTCGGCGCCGGAACCCTTCCCCGGGCCGCCCACGTGGCCGAGCACGGTCCCGGCGATGACGCGTACGCCGGCGCGCAGCCGATGCAGGTACACGTCGTTGGGTCCCGCGCGGAACGGGCCCGGCGTCGAGGACGCGGCGGGCGCCGGCGCGGGCGCCGGCGGCGCGCCATTCTGTGCGGCGGCGAGGCTCTGAGGCGCGGCCGGGGGACCGGCCGGCGACACCGTGGGCGCCGTCCAGCCGCCCAGGCCCGCCGCCGCTGCGGGCGCGAGGCCGGCGCTCGCGGGAGCTTCATCGAGCGACGTCTGGGCGCGCGGCTGCACGCCCGCCGTGGCCGGTGCGGTCGGGGCGGGTTCGCGCGCTTCCGTCGACCTCGCCGGGGCCTGCCCCGACGGCGGCCCTTGGTGCGGCTGCAGGACGGGATAGAAGCGCGCGATCCGGCCGAGCTGAGCGTATGTGTAGGTGTTGCCGAAGGCGTCGCGCAGCGAGATGAAACGTCCGAGTTCGCGCGTGTGGCCGATGCGCGAGATCTGCCCGTCCTGCACCGCGATCACCGGCGCGCCGGCCTGCGAGTAGATCGTCGTGCCGACGAGCGTCCTGTGGCGTGAGCCCGCGGGTGCCGGTCGGAACCCGTCGGAGAAGTGCGATGGCGCGTGCACCGGGAAGCGCGCCTCGGTCAGCCCGGTGAGCGCGCCGAGCAGCTCCGAGGGAGTGCCGCCGAGCAGCCTCGCCCGCAGCAACACCGACTCCACGTAGGCGCGCGAGTGGTTGTACGCGAAGATCGCCGCGCGCAGGTTCGTGGCGGAGCCGGCGGCGCGCAGATAGCGGCCGGCGGCGAAGATCGCGTCGGCGGGGTTGTAGGGGTCCTTGAAGCCGTCGCCGTTGGCATCGACGCCGTAGATGGCCCACGACGATGGCAGGAACTGCATCCATCCCTCGGCACCGGCGCTCGAGACGCTGAGGTCGCGCCCGTAGTCGGTCTCGACCTCGTTGATCGCCGCGAGCACCTGCCAGGGGACGCCGTAGGCGGTTCCGGCGGCCTGAAACAGCGGCAGCAGGAACGGGGGGATGCGAAAGCTTTCGATGAAGAACGCAGGTATTCCCGACAGCGAGGCCGAGAACGCGAGCGGCAGCGGCGGCGTGAGCGCCGACGGAGACGGCGCGGGCGGTCCCTTGGGGGCGGCTGGGGCCTTCGCCTTGGAGCGCCCACCGCGTGATTTGGCCTGCCCGCCCGTCGCGCCCGCCGGTGCTCCCGGGGATCCTCCCTGGGGGTGCTGGACGTGCAGCCGCGGCGTGCCTGCGGCTGGCGCGCTGCGCGGTCGCGGCGGCGGCGTGGGCGCGGGCTCGACGGTGAGCGTCGGCAACACCGTGCTCTGGGACGACGAGCTCGTTTCGCCCGGCTGGGCCCCCTGACCGGTGGATCCGGCGGCGCCCAGTGGCGCTTCCCCCGCGGCGCCCGCGGCCGGCGCATACAGCGCGAGCGCGGCGGCGGCGGCTAGGAGCGGGCGGGTCAGCGACGTTCGGGCGGTCATCGTGCTGTCAGTTTCCGAGCAGGTAGTTGAGGAGCATCCCGCCCGCGCCCGCGGCTTCCGGCGCGGGCGTGTAGTAGGTCGTCCCCGCACTGGCGCCGCCCACCGGGCGCGCAGCGGACGGTGCCGGCGCGCCGGCGCCGCTCAGTTCGGCCGCGGTGGGGGCCGAGCCGGGGTATCTCGCCAGCGCCTGCGCCGGGGTGGCGCCTTTGAGCACAGCTAGCGTGCGCGCCATCACGAGGCTCGTGCCGGTGGGTACGCTCGCGGCGGACGCCTTTTCGGCACCGAGGCTGAACAGTTTCGCGTTCCCGCACGCGGGCGCGGTGACCACCGCGTAGGTAAGGCACACGGTGCCCACGACCTCCGAGCGCAGGAAGTGGCCGAGCGCGTCATAGCCGTTGGTGATGCCTGTGCCGAGGAAGATGAAGTCGAGCAGTCGCTCCAGGCCTCCGGTGGCACGCAGGCTGGAGAGCAGTTCAGCGAGGTTGCTCCCGAACGGCTTCCCGGCGGCGCCCAGCGACTGCAGCCGCTTGAGCAGCGGCTGGATCGAGACCAGCGCGGGGCCCGAGACCTTGGCGGTGCTGCCGAGGCTCTGGAAGAAGGCCGAGGAGCTGTTGGAGAAGGCCGGCAGGTGCGTGAACGCGTTGTTGATGCCCGGGGCCGCCGCTTTGAGATCGGTGAACACGGGCGTCGTCTGATCGGCGAAGCGCCCGAGACGTTCCATCGCGGGCCCGAGCTGTCGCAGGAACGGGGGGAAGTCGATCAGGTTGCGTTGCAGCGCCCCGCGGGTCCTGGCCGATGCCTGCGCGACGGTGTTGGCCTGCACGATGAAGTCCGCCACGCGGTTTCGCACGGCCGCGAACGGGGCCAGCGCGCGGTCGGAGTCGACCGCGAGTTTGGCGAGCACGCGATTCTCATTGGCGAGGATCGCGAGCACGCGGTCGAGTTCCTGCAGCGCCGGGTTTGCGCGGCGGATGACCACCTTCAGGTCGCTTCCGCGACCGGCGAGCCCGGCGCCCAGCTCGTTGATGATGATCGTCAGGCGCTGGCGCTGGGGCAGGCGGTTGATGTCGTTGAGCAGATCCGGGTCGACCGGGCTGTGCGTGTTTTCCACCGGCAGCAGCCACTGCCCCGCGCCTTCCTGCCCCTTGGGGATCTTTTTCAGCGGCGGCGGCAGAGGCGTGCCTTCGACGCGCGGCTGCGTCGGCAGGCAGTCCACGAACTTCTCGCCGATCAGCGCCTGCGGGCGAATCATGCAGCTGGCGTCAGCGCGGAAGTCCTTGAAGCCGGGCTTGGAGATGTTCAGCACGACCGCCGCCTTCGCCTGAGGCGTGGGCGTGACCGAACCGACGGTCCCCACCTTGACCCCGTCGATCTTCACGTTCTCGCCGGGGATGATGTTGCCGGCGTCGTCGAAGACCGCGCGCACGGCGTAGCTGCCGTTGGAGCCGCCGGCGGAGGTGGCGAGCAGCAGGATCGCCGCCAAGGCTCCCGCCGCGAGCAGGGCCGCGACCGTCCTTGCGCCTCTCCTCCACCCCACGGTCTCCGTGCTCAACCTTTCCTCCTACCGGTCAGCCTACCCGGTCAGCTGCGAGTCCGGGCGACCGCGCCGCGCGGGGTCGCCCGGACCCATGTGCTGCGGCTGCGCTCACGCCTCCCCGGGCGTGGCCTCGCCGCGCTCGCCTAGAAGTGCTTCTTGGGGCACGGCGCTTTGTAGGTGGCGGGCACCGTTTTGGCGGGGATACCGAAGTTGCCGTACTGGTTCGAGCCGCCGAAGATGACTTCGGTCTTGACGGGGAGCCCGCCCTTGCACTTCTTCGGCAGCGTGCCGTAGGAGATGATTTTCTTGCCCTTTTTGAACGCCGCGCCCGCCTTGATGTGGATCGTTTTCACCGACGCCAGCGGCGCTCCTGGCACGGTGGCCACGGGCGGGACTAGCGTGATGAGCTCTTCGCCGTAGGGAGCGCTGGCGTGTACGTAGTGGCCTACGGACACGAGTTCCAGCGCGACCGGGCTGTGGCCTGCCGTGTAGAACAGCAAACCGGCACCACCGACGAACGCGCGCAATTCGGATTCCTCGGGCACACGTTCGGTGCCGAACGTGACTTCACCGAGCACGCTGCCGAGCGGGCTCGCGATCGAGGTCTTGGGACAGCCGGAGGGCCCAACGTTTTTCAACGTTGCTTCGGTGCATTTTGCAAACCCCTGCGGATGAATCTTGGCCCCCGCCGGCAGGTAGAAGTTGACCTGCGAGATCGGGGGGATACCGCCTTTGGGGTTCTGCGGGGTCGCGCCGTAGCCTTCGCCGGTGAATTCGTATTCGGCTTCCACTGCGGAACCCGCGCCGAGGACGTTGCCGGTTTTTGGCCAGTTGCCGCCCCCCGGCTTGGGGATCGGGATCGCCTTGGCCGTGAACTTGGTGATCGACGCGGTTGGTTCCGCCGCCGACGAGAGGGCCGGTAGGCCTAGCGCGATGAGGCCGAGCACGGCCAGACAGATGGATGCTCTGCGCATCAGATTCTCTCTCCTCTGTTGATGGACGTCCGCCTCGATCCGGGTAGCTCCGGAGCCATTGCCGGTCCGGCGATATCGAGATCCCCGGCAAGGGACCGGAGAACAGTGGCGATTTCTAACGCAACCTTAGCTTTCGCGCTGAGCGCCTGCAAGTGGGAGCCGGCCCCACGGGAGCCAACTTGCAGCAAGTCTCGCCAAACCTACTCACGCCAAGGCTGACGGCGAGCGCCGGCCTCGCGCGCCGCGCGCGACCTCAGTCAGCCGACAGCTCCAGCTCCTCACCGCCAAAACGGACGCCCACCGGCTCCAGCTGCACCTGCCTCGGCCCCGGCTCCACGCGGCCGGCGAGCAATGCGGGCAGGCCGCGGGCGCGCGCGGCGCTGATGATCTGCTCGGCGCCACCCGCACGACAGTACACGGCCAGGCCCGCGCCCATGTTGAACGTGGAGTACGCGGCGTGCGCGTCCAGCCGGGCCTCGGCCACAAGCAGGCTCAGGACCTCCGGCACCTCGGGCAGGCGCTGCACGCGATAGCTGAGCGGAGCCGGGGCCCGCATCAGCTTCAGCAGCCCGTGGCCGGTGATGTGGCTGACGTAGGTGAGCGGCGCGCCTGACTGCAACAGCGCGGCGATCAGCGGCACGTAGCAGATCGACGGCGCGAGCAGGGCCTCGCCCAGCGTCGCGCCGCTGGGCAGCGCCGTCGCGTAACCGCCCGGCAGCCCGCCGGCCACCGCGCGCGCGAGCGAGGCGCCGTTGGCGTGCAAGCCGCTCGAGGCCACGAGCACGATCTCATCGCCCGCCGCCAGCTCGGCGCCGAGGATCGGTGCGCGGCCGCGGGGCACGACGCCCACGGCGGCGCCGGCCAGCTCGATGTCGAGCTCGGCCACGAGCCCCGGCAGCGATGGCGACTCGCCGCCGCCCCAGGCGCAGCCGGCGTCAGCGCATGCCCTGCGCCAGCCCTCCAGCAGGGCGTTCGCGCGCTCGGAGTCGCGGTACCAGTCCGAGGCGCCGGTGGCGAAGTAGGCGTTCGCCACCAGCGGCAGCGCGCCGACGCAGGCAAGGTCGTTGACGATCGCCGCCACCGCGTCGTACGCGACGTCGGCGAACCGGTTGACGCCGTGACGTTCGAGCACTTGGCGCGCGATGATCGACTTCGTGCCCAGGCCCTCGACGACGAACGCGTAGGCGCGCCCGTCGAGCTCGAACACGAACGCGGGCTCGCCGCGCGAATCGTCGCGCGCCCGGCCTTCGCGCTGTCGCAGCAGCGGCGAGGTCGCGAGCGCCTTGGCCATCGCCATGCGCTTGGCGGCGTCCAGCGCGTCGTAGTCGACGCCGGCCGCCCGGTAGCTGGCCTGGCGATCACCGCTCATCCTGGGCAGCGTATGGCCTCGGGCGCGCGCGCGACGGGTGCGGTGACGGCGCGCGCGGCGGGCGCGGGGCGGGCGCGGGGCGCGTGCGGGCTCCCGCACGGCAGGTACGGCGCGGGCGGCGGCCCACGGCCGGCGCGATGCGAGCGTGGGCCGCAGCGCGCCCACGGGCAGGCGCTCATGCACGCCCCGGACTTCGATATACACCTCCGGACCCCGGCCGGCATGCGGCGGGACCACGAGCCAAAGGAGCACGATGGACTTCCAGCCAAGCGAGCGCTGCGAGGACTTCAAGAAGCGTCTGGCGGCGTTCATGGACGAGCGCGTCTACCCGGCCGAGGAGGTCTATGCCAGGCAGCTGAACGAGTCCGGCGATCCCCATCACCAACCGGCGGTGATGGAGGAGCTGAAGGTTCGCGCGCGCGAGGCGGGGCTGTGGAACATGTTCCTGCCCGATCCCACGCTCGGTGCCGGGCTCTCGAACAGCGACTACGCGCCGCTGGCGGAGCTGCTGGGCCGCTCGCCGATCGCCTCGGAGGCGTGCAACTGCTCGGCGCCGGACACGGGCAACATGGAGGTGCTGTTCCACTTCGCCACGCCGGAGCAGAAGGAGCGCTGGCTGACGCCCCTGCTCGACGGCGAGATCCGCTCGGCGTTTGCGATGACCGAGCCCGACGTCGCGAGCTCGGATGCGACCAACATCGCGCTCTCGATCGCGCGCGACGGGGATGGGTACGTGCTCAACGGTCGCAAGTGGTGGATCTCCGGGGCGCTTCACCCGCACTGCCAGATCATGATCGTGATGGGTAAGACGACCACCGAGGGGCCCCGCCACCGCCAGCAGAGCATGATTCTCGTGCCGCTCTCCGCGCCGGGCGTACGGATCGCGCGTTCGCTGCCCGTGTTTGGCTACGAGGACCAGGAGGGCCACGCCGAAATCGTCTTCGCGGACGTGCGCGTCCCCGCCGCCAACCTGCTCGCCGGCGAGGGCGACGGCTTCATGATCGCCCAGACACGCCTGGGCCCCGGGAGGATTCACCACTGCATGCGCGCGATCGGCGCAGCCGAGCGCGCGCTCGAGGCGATGTGCGCGCGCGCAGTTTCTCGCGAAACGTTCGGCGCGCCGCTGGCGACGCGCGGGAATATCCAGGATTGGATCGCCGAGTCGCGCATCGAGATCGAGATGGCACGCCTGCTCACGCTCAAGGCGGCATGGCTGATGGACACGGTGGGCAACAAGCACGCGCGAATGGAGATCGCCGCGATCAAGGTTGCGGCGCCAAACGCCGCGCTGAAGGTGCTCGACCGGGCGATCCAGGTGCACGGCGGCGGCGGCGTGAGCGGCGACTTCTCGCTCGCCTCGGCGTACGCCCATCTTCGCACCCTGCGGCTCGCCGACGGCCCCGACGAGGTGCACAAGCTCTCGATCGCGCGGCGGGAGCTCGCGCCGTACGTCCCGCGCGAGCAGTAGTCCACCGGCCCGCGCCGGCGCCGATCCGCCACGACGGACCCTTCACCCGCCGGGGCTGCATGCCCGCTGCCATGCGCGTGGCGCGCAACTCTCGAGGGTAATACTCGTTAATAGGAGCAACGCGCACGTCGTCTCTAAAGGACGACAGACAGGATGTCGACGCTGCCATGGACATGAGGTCGCAGGCTCGCATCTCACTCGTTGGGCTGCTGACCGGAACACTCGTCGCAGTCGTGGGGATCATCGCCCCGAGCGCGCAGGCGTCATTCGGTGTCTCGCTCTGGGAAGCGGGCACGTGCGTCAACCACACGTGCACCTATGAAAGCGTCGAAAAAGAACTGCAAGAAAAAGGACGCAGCGAAGAAGCCTTCACGCAGGCCGCCGGGCATCCTCCGTGGGGAATGACGACGTTCGAGCTGAACCACACGAAAGTCGGCCTCGCCGAAGAACCCGACGGCGCGCCGCTCAAGCGTGTTCGCGTGGACGTTGCTCCCGGCCTCGCCTCGGATCCTCAGGCGCCGCTGGATGCAGAAGGCAAGAAGTGCACGATCAAACAGTTCGAGGCCATAACCGGGCCGGAATGCCCGCCGGGAACCGAAGTCGGCACCGACGAAGCGACCGTCTTCTTGGGCGCGCTAGACGTGCCCGCCGAAGGCAAGGTGTACAACCTCGAACCCGAACCCGGTGAACCCGCACCGGGGCTGAACTTCGAACCGATCCCGCTGCTGTTCGGCATCGCGATCACGCATGAAACGCCGCTGCACACGCTCGCCTTGGAACGCAGTTTCCTCCAGGGCCATGTCAGCTGGGCCAGGGAAAAGTCGCTGGAAGAACGCTGCGCTCGCGAACCGGGAGCGTGCCCTCCAGGCGGGATCCCCTCGGGTGATTATCACGAGTGGTTTGAAATCAACAACCTGTCCGAAACAACGCCCGTCCTGAAGTCCAAACTCAACTTCAACGGCCGGGCAGGCGGCAACTTCATCACGCTGCCGAGCGAATGCTCGACCAGCACCGCGAACTACATCGAAGTGGAATCCTGGAACGGGGAACGTTCCAGTACCCAGACGCACACGCCCGTGGGGGTCGAACGCTGCGACAAAGTCCCCTTCAAACCGACCGTGGAAGTGCATCCGGAAACAGCGCAGTCCGACCAGCCCGACGGTGCCACCGCCGAGGTGAAGGTGCCCCAGCACGCCGGCGAAGCCGAAATCAATTCCTCCGACGTCAAAGACGCGCACGTGACGCTGCCTGAAGGCCTTACGCTCAACTCTGCGGCGGCGCGCGGCCTACGGGCCTGCACGCCGGCCCAGATCGGGATCGGCACGACCAAAGCGGTCGAATGCCCGCCCGCGTCCAGGGTCGGCGAAGTCACGATCGAAGCCGACCTGCCGGAAAAATCGCTCGCCGGCAACGTCTACCTGGGCGCTCCCGAAGGCGAACCGATCACGACTCCCCCGTTCACGATCTACATTGACGCCGAGAGCGCCAGGTACGGGGTCTCGGTCAGGCTGCAGGGCCAGGTACGCCCAAATCCCGTCACGGGCCGCCTTGAAACGACGTTCCAGGCGAACCCGCAGCAGCCCTTCAGCGACCTCATCCTGAAGCCGAAGGGAGGCGCGCAGGCGCCGCTGGCAAACCCGCTGGCGTGCGGAACGGAATTCGCCGAAGCGATCTTCACGGCCTATAGCGGCCCAACTGCACCCCTCACCCCGAGCCCCTTTACGACGAGCGGCTGCGCCTCCCCGCTGCCGTTCTCGCTCTCGCAGAGCACGAGCGACCAGCCGCCGAACGCCGGCGCCTTCGGGAGCACCGCCTACACGTTCAACCTGACTCGAGCGGACGGACAGCAGTACCTGTCGAAGGTCGCCACGGCCCTGCCGCTCGGGCTCGTCGGGGCGATCGGGGCCGTGACGCTGTGCGGTGAACCGCAGGCGGCGCTGGGCACCTGCTCGGCGGCTAGCCGGATAGGTACCGCGACCGTCAGCGTCGGCGCGGGTCCGGAACCATTCCCGCTGTCCGCGCCGGTGTTCCTCACGGGACCCTACGGCGGAGGGCCTTTCGGATTGTCGATAGCGGTGCCCGCGGCGGCGGGGCCGTTCAACTTCGGCACGATCGTCACCCGAGCCGCGATCACGATCGACCCACATACCGGGCGCGTCTCCGCCACGAGCAGTCCCCTGCCCACGATCGTGCAGGGCGTGCCGGTGCGTCTGAAGAGCATCGGCGTGACCGTGAACAGGCCGGACTTCCTCTACAACCCGACCAACTGCGGAGCGCTCGCGACCGAAACCACGCTCACGTCCACGTTCGGGGCGACGCAGTCGCTATCGAGCCCGTTCGGGGTGACCAACTGCGGCGCGCTTGCGTTCACCCCCTCGTTCACCGCCTCGACCAGCGCCAATGCATCCAAAGCCAATGGCGCGAGACTGCAGGTGAGCGTCACCCAACCCGCCCATCAGGCCAACATCCGCTCGGTCGTCACATCGCTGCCGGTGCAGCTGCCGTCGCGGCTGACGACGCTGCAGCAGGCCTGCCCCGAAGCAACCTACGCGGCCGATCCGCTCAGCTGTCCGGTGGGGTCCAATGTCGGGAGCGCGGTCGCGAGCACGCCCGTGCTGCCGGACGTGCTCAGCGGACCGGCGTACCTGGTCTCGCACGGCGGCGCGGCGTTTCCGGACCTCGACCTGCTGCTGGAAGGCGACGGCGTGCGCGTGATCCTAGAAGGCCACACCAACATCAAAGGAGGCATCACGACCTCCACCTTCGCCTCGCTCCCCGACGTGCCCGTCTCGAGCTTCTCGCTGACGCTCCCGATGGGCCCACACTCGGCGCTGGCCGCCTACGGCAACCTGTGCACCCAGGCACTGGTGATGCCCACCACGATCACCGCCCAGAACGGGGCGCAGGTCAAACAGAACACGCACATCTTCGTCACCGGCTGTCCGCACTCCGCCAGCCACAGCTGCATCAGGGTCCTACGCCGCAAGCTCGTGCGCCACGTGCTCAGGCTCGCGGTGCGTACGTGCGCCGCGGGTCGCATCAGGGCCTCCGGCAGGTACCTGAAGAGCGCCTCGCGCAGGCTGCGCAGGGCCTCTGCCACCGCCACGCTCAAGATGCCGCTGACGCGCGCAGGCCTGCGCGCGCTTCGGGTCCACCGGCCGCTGAAGCTCCGGGTGCGCGTAACGCTCATTCCGAGCCGCCACGGCGAACCCCGCTCCACCGCCTCGACAACGATCGCGCTGACCCGCTGAGCTCAGGCGGGGCGCGCGGGTGGGATAAGGTCGGGCCGATGTGGTCGGATAGCGAGGATGCGATCATCGGCGGTGACCTCACCGCCGCGCTGGCATACGCCACTCCCGCGGGCGGCGCCGTGCTCACGCCGGTCGCGCCGCTTGGCCTGCGCGACCGCTCGGCCGCAACGGTCGGCTTCACCACCTCGCTGGGCTTCGGGCGCAAGCTCGACCGCATCAAGGCCAACCCCCGCGTCGCGCTTGCGTATCACGCGCGCGAGCACGGCTTCGCCACCGCGCCGGGCGTCGTGATCGTGCAGGGCACCGCAAGCTATGACGCGCATCCCGACCGCGAGGTGCTCGAAAGCCGCGTGCGACCGGCGTCGACGCGCTTCCTGGGCGCGCCACGGACAGGCTTCTTCTGGGGCCGCTGGCTGAGCGCCTACTACGAGGACCGGGTGCTGGTGAACGTGCGGGTGCAGCGGACGATCTCGTGGCCCGACGGCGCCTGCGAGGGCGAGCCGGCGGTCGCCGGCGAGCCGCTGCCGGCGCACGATCCTCCGCCGCAGGCGGCGCCGCGGAACGGCAGCGCACCGCGGGTCGACGTCGAGCGAGCCGCACGACGCGTGGGCCGGCTTGAGCACGCGCTGCTCGCGTGGATCGGCGCCGACGGGCTGCCCCTGGTCGCCCCCGTCGGCGTGACTGGCACCTCGTCGGCGGGGATCGCGCTGCGCGGGCCGCTGCCGGGCGGCGGCCAGCGGGCCGGGCTGCTCGCCCATAGCTACGAGGCGCAGCTGGTCGGCCTCGAGGTCCGGCAGTACACCGGTTGGCTGCAGGACGGGATCTACGCTCCGCATACCGAAAACGGCTTTCGGGCACCGGCCAACAAGACGCTGCTGCTGCTCGTCAACGGCCTGATGGCGCGACGCGGCCTGAAGCGCGCACGCGCGCTCGGCCGGGGCTGAGGTCCAATCGCCCGGCCGAGGCGCCCGCGCGAGAGCGTTATGAACATCCGCGTGCGACGGGCATCCGCGTGCGCGCGGGGGCGCGCTGGTCTCCTTCGCGTCGAGATCGTGGACAATGGACACAGCTACCGTTCAGGGGGGGAAGCCAGATGTCAACTGCCGCACCGCTCGCTCGCCACCGCAACGCGTCGCTGCGGAGCCTCGAGGTCGCGATCGTGGGAGCGGGCTTCGGCGGCATCGCCGCGGCGATCGAGCTCAAGCGGCACGGGATCGGCGACATCACGATCCTCGACCGCGCCCCCGACCTCGGGGGCACGTGGTTCTACAACAGCTACCCCGGCTGCGCGTGCGACGTGCCGAGCCATCTGTACTCGTTCTCCTACCACCAGCGGCGGGACTGGTCGCGGCTGTGCTCGCCGCGGCAGGAGATCCACGACTACCTGCGCGAGGTCGCGCGCGCCGAGGACATCGAGCGGCTGATCCATCCGAACCGCACGGTCACCGCCTGCAGGTGGGATGAGCATGCCTGCCGCTGGCGCATCGCGACGGCCGAGGGCGCAAGCTATGAGGCGGACGCGCTCGTGCTGGCGACCGGGCAGCTGCACCAGCCATCGGTGCCGGCGATCGAGGGCCTCGAGACGTTCGCCGGCCACAGCTTTCACTCGGCGCGCTGGGATCACGACTACCCGCTCGCCGGCAAGCGCGTGGCGGTCGTGGGCACCGGCGCGAGCGCCGTGCAGTTCGTTCCGGAGATCGCCGGACAGGTCGCCCGCCTGACGGTCTTCCAGCGCACCGGCAACTGGTTCCTGCCGCGCAAGAACAGGCGCTATCCGGCCGCGATGAGGGCGGCCGTCCGGTGGATTCCCGGCGTGCAGGCGCTCAGGCGCAAATACATGTTCCAGTACTGCGAGTCGCTCACCGCGGCGATCCGCCACCCGCGCACGTTCGGCCAGCTGCTGCA
>VAWK01000032.1 GCA_005885515.1 Actinomycetota bacterium
GCGACCACCGCTGGCTGAGCGAGCAGCAGTTCGCTGACTGCGTGGCCCTCGGGATCATCTCACCCGGACCCGTGGTGATCATCGGGACCGTGGCTGGGTACCTCGTGTTCGGCCTGACCGGCGCGTTCGTCGCCACGGTCGCGATCTTCCTGCCCGCATTCGTGCTCGTCGTCCTGCTCGGGCGCACGTACCGTCGACACGCGGACCACCCGCGCCTCAAGGGCTTCGTATCGGGGGCGACCGCCGCTGCGTCAGGAGCCATCGCGGGTGCTGCCATCGTGATCGCGAAAGGAATCGTCAACGACGCTGCCGCCGTGGCCATCGTCGCCGTGAGCCTCGTCGTGCTGTTGCAGAGGCGGGTGCGCGTGCCAGAGCCCGCGCTCATTGCCGCGACCGCCGCGGTGGGACTGATCGCGTTCGGCTAGTCGGAGCGCAGTATTCGCAGCTCCGGCCAATTCACGACAACCGATCTATACGCCCAGGGCTGGCAGGGCGTCAAATCGGGCCTGACACGACGGGGGATACTTGCTCGATGGCCTCGCCGAACCTCGATCTCGTGCGCTCGATCTTCACCGCCTGGGAACGCTGGGAGTGGAGATCGTTCGAGTGGGCGGACCCCGAGATTGAGGTCGTGGTTGCGGACGGGGCCTCGCCGGGCCGCTGGAGCGGGCTGAGCGGCATGGCGCAGGGCACGCGGGACATCGCGGTTATAGAACGCCTCGATGTACTCGAACACGGCGGAGCCCAGCTCGCGCCGGGTCGGCCAGGAGCGACGGTTGATCAGCTCCTTCTTCAGCGTGGCGAAGAAGCTCTCGGCGACCGCGTTGCCATACGCGTCGCCCCGTGAGCCCATCGAGATCGCGATGCCGGCGTCACGGGCGGCCTGGCCGAAGCCGAGCGAGACATCTGCCCGGTCTGAGTGGTGCACGAGGCCGGGATCGGGTCGCCGGCGGGCAAGCGCCATCGAAAGCGGCGTCTGTGACCAGCTCTGTGCGCATGTGCTCGGCCATCGACCAGCCGACGATCGCGCGCGAGCAGGCATCCTGGACCGCAGCCAGGTACAGCCAGCCCTCCCAGCTGCGCAAATACGTGATGTCGGCCAGCCACAGCACGTTCGGCGCCGATGGTGAGAGCTGCCGCTCGACGAGTTCATCAGCGACACGCACGCCCGGCACACGGATCGTCGTGCGCCCGCGCTTGCGGGGCACAAGACCCGAGATCTGAGCGGCCTTCATCAGCCGCTCCACGCGCTTTCGCCCGACACGCACGCCATGGGCCAGGCGCAGCTCGGCGTGGATCCTCGGCGCACCATAGACCCTGCGCTTGGCCGCGTGGATCGCCTTGATCTTCTGCGTCAGCCACGCGTCGGAGAGCGCCCTGTCCGACGGCGCACGGCGCTCCCAGTCATGGAAGCTCGTGCGGTTGACCTCCAGGGTGCGGCACAACACGGCTACGGGAAAGCCGGCCTTCTCCGCGGCAATGAAGGAGAACACCTCGCTCACCGCCCGTCGGTTTCGCGGGCGAAGAAGGCCGCGGCTTTTTTTAGGATGTCCTTTTCCATCTGCAGCGTGCGGTTTTCCTTGCGCAACCGGCGCAGCTCCTCACGCTCCTCGCTGGTGAGGCCCTCGCGCCTTCCCTCAGCGATCTGCGCCTGGCGGCGCCACACGTACAGCGTCTGTTCAGAGACGCCTAGGTCCTTGGCTATCTGGCTGACGGGCTTGTCGCTCAGGCGCAGCAGCTCGAGCGCTTCGCGACGGAACTCCGGTGGATACGGCTGCTTGGATGGCGACACTTGAACCTCCTTGCCCGGGTCTTTCGACCCAAGCGCTCAAGTGTCCTCGAAAGCGGGGGAAGTCCAGATCACTGCACCGCGCGTCGAAACAGGCAGCCGAACTGCGAACGGCCGTCGGCCGCATCGCAGACCAGGGCGCGCGCGTCGGGATGAGCGCGCGCGAACGCGGTGAACGCCGCGCTCTGCTCGATGTCGTCGACGATCGCGACGCCTGTGGCGCTGAGGCGCGCCCACGCCCACTCGAGCTCGAAGCGGACGTTGCGCCCCGTGTGCAGGCTGTCGTGGACAAAGAGGTCGACCGTCAGGTTGTGATCGGCCAGCTCTTGGCCCAGGATGGGAAGCAGGTTCCGACTCGCGCCGCGCAGCAGTCTCCAGCGATTGCGCAGTTCCGGTGGGACCGCGATCGCGGTCTGGTCGGCCAGCCCGGGCGCCTTCGGCGGCAGATCGACGCTCCACATGCGTCCGGCGCCGTTTCGCGCGATCGCCTCGAGCGCGAGCCGTGTAGTCAAGCCCCGCGCCACGCCAGTCTCGACGACCAGACCCGGACGAAGGTGGTGCGTCAAACACCAAACGCTGCGCGCCAACGCAGGATCGGCATCGTCCCAGCCGCCGTAGCAGCCCCTGCCGAGCTCCAGCCCGAGGTCGCGTAACGAGCTCAGTATCCCCGACCACAGCCCGTCGAACTCATCTCGCTCGGCGCACGGCCAAGCCTCACCCAATAGTTCGTGCTGCTCCCTCTCGGGATCAGGCGACGCGGGCAGACGCCTGCCTCGAGCGCGCCGTTCGATGCCCCTCACAAGGCGGTTGGGCAGCTCCTCCAGTGCGCTGCGTGACGTCGAAAGCGTCAAGCGCGACGTCCCTCCATGACGACTGTGCCAGCTTTGCAGCCAGCGCTAAACCGGGGATAAGTCGGCCGTCGCCTGGTCTTCTCACGACGCTGCGCGCGATCGGGCTGGCTGCGGCCAGAGGGCGCAACCAGCGTCGACTTCGGACGCGGGAGGAACGCTACAAGGCCCAGCTCGCCGACGGCGCAAAGCCGTTGCGTTGGGGGGTCTGCCTCATCAACGGCCAGCGCGGGAGGCGCGCAGCCGCCGGCGCGCAACTGCGCGACGGTGTGCGCCGCCAGTTGAAGCGCTCGAGCAGCCTGACGCGCGCATATCGGACCGCGCGCTCCATCCGCAGGCGTGCCGACGCTCAGGCACAGTGACCCGGCCCCTGCTCCGGGGGACCGAGGCCATCGTCGATGCCGACGGTCGCGGCCGGTTCGCTACATGCTGCCCAGCAGGCCGCAGAAGGCGCGGCCGGTCTAGCGGTGAATCTGCACCGGCGCCCTCATCTGGCCGGCCGGCCTCCCCATTTGAGCAATTTGCCCAGATACATCCGTGCGAGGTGCAGGCCGTTGACCAGCAGCGGCAACGGGTCGGTCAGCTTGAAGTGAGAGTGGACTACGCCGCGGTGTGGCCGGAGAGGCGACATGGCGGCCCTGAAGTGGCGATGCCGCACCTGCCAGGCCAGATGCCTGAGATCACCGTCCTCCCAGCGGTAGCGACCGCCTGGGCGAGCGCGAGCGGGCGACGTGCTGCGCCCCAGCAGCCAGTCGCACCAGATTGTCGCCAGGGGCGCACCAGCGGCACTGGCCAGGGCCATCGAGCCGTACGTGCGCGGGTTGAGGTCGATCGGCACGAACTGCTCCGGTCCCACCTGGACCAGCTCGAGCTCGAATATCCCCTCCCAGCCGATCGCGGTGAGTAGCCGCTGGACCATGGCCTCCAGCCCCGCGGGCGCGAGCATCGATTCAGAGTAGGTCACGCTGCCGCCATCGGGTGGCCACATGCGTTTGTAGCGCGACATGGCGACTCCGATCAGCGACCCACCCGCCATGACGCCCCCGAAGGAGACGATCTGATCGCCCATGAAGCACTGGACGAGCAGGCCGTCCCTGAAGGCTGGCGCGCGCAGAGCCAGGTCGGCCTCGCTCGTGACGATCTGTCCCTTGGGAACACTGCGCACGACCCCGTCGTGTGCGCCAACGGCCTCGGTCGACTTGAGCACGACCGGAAAGCCCAGACCACGGGCCGCGGCGAGGGCTTGCTCGAGGTCTGCGCAGCGGATCGAGGTGGCCGGCACCAGCCCGGCGATCGCGGCTGCGCCGGTGAGGCACTCGCGGCTGAGGGCTTGCTCGACCACCGAGGCCGCCGGCAGGCCGAGCTCGGTGAGTTCGCACAGCCGCGCGCGTCCGCGCGACAGGGCGCACAGCGCGCGGTCGCTGCCGGCGAGCAGCGTGGCATAGGAGCGACCTGTCAGCTCTTGGCGTAGCTCCTCCACGAAGCTCTGCGCGTCCTCGCGCGCATCGGTCACGCGCAGCCGGCGCGCGCACGAGCGAGACCACTGTGACGCCGCGAGCCGCGTACCGGAGACGGCGGTGACATCGTATCCGCCCTCGTGCAGGCTGCGGCAGGCGGCTAGCACCGAGCGCTCCTCGGCGTTTGTGATCAGCACCCGAGGTCGCTCGCTTACGCGCGGACCGCGCGGGCGCGCAGCTGGCCGCGCTAGGGGCTTCTCGGTCGCTTCGGTAGGACCCGGCGGATCTGCTCGCTCGCCGGCCGTGGGGGCGCTGCCAAGCGATCCGCGCAAGGTCTGAAAAGTCACTTCGACCCGCTAGTCTGAGCGATCGCCTGTGCCTCTCGCGGCAGCCCCTCCGTTGGGCGAGACCCTCTGGTCACCACGCCCTCGATGTGCTTGGCCACGGCCGGACCGGTGAACTTCGTGCCTACCACGAAGCGCATGATCGGCCCGAAGCTCCAGGCCGAGTAGGCGCCTACGAAGTGCAGTCCCGGGATCGAGGACTCAAAGCCTCGCCCCAGCACCGGGTACCCGGCGCGTACGCGCAGGCGCTCGCGTATCGATGCATCGATGAGCGGCTCGCGCGTAACGTCGATCTGGTAGCCGGTCGCCAAGATGACGTGGTCGACGCGACGCTGCGACCCGTCATCGAGCGTCAGGCGGGCGCCTCCGGTGTCCGGGCGGGCTTGAGTGACCCGGCGGCCCAGGGTGAACGTCACGCCGGCCGTCCGGTCGACCAGCCAGCCGGTCGCCGCCGGGCGAATGCAGCGGTAGGCGAGCCGTTCGCGCGGTTTGATCGGAAGCCTCCGGAACAGGTTCGGCATCGCCACGATCCAACTCAGCCCGGCGGGCCCAACGTCGGTCGGGGCATACAGGATGCGCCGGACGAGCGGGTCGATACGGCGTATGCGCTCCCCGCGCGTGAGCCAGCGAATCAAAGGAGCACGGGCGATGAGCTCGACGTTCGCGCCCGCCTCCAGCACGAGCGCCGCGCTCTCGACGGCGCTCTGGCCCGAGCCGATGACGACGACCGAACGTCCCGCGAACTGGTCGGGCTCGGTCATCTCCATGGAATGAGTGGCCAGGCCATCGCGCAGCGACTCGAACTGCGGCGGCCGATAGGCGAAGCTGTGAAGGCCCGTGGCGATCATAACCCGGCGCGCGTGCCGCCGCTCACCGTCCTCGACCGTCAGCGTGAAGCTGTCGCCATGCTTCTCGATCGTCGAGATCAGTCGCGTGTCGACATCGGGCACCGCCTGGACTTGAAACCAGCGTCCGTAGCGCGCGAGCTCCGCACCCGGAAGAGGACGCGAGAAGGGCCGTGGCTGCTCGGCCTCATATGCGTCGAGCGAGTGGCTCTGCTGTGGGTCGGAGATGCTCGAGGCCTCCCACGGCGAGCGGACGAGCATGCCGCGGGGCATCTGCCGCTCCCAGAAGCTCATGGTATGCCCAAATACGCGCGGCTCCACCCCCCGTAGCCGCAGGTGCGACGCGACCGACAGACCGTACGGGCCCGCGCCGATGACAGCTATCTCGTCCATGACGGCCATGTTCTTCCCCGGGTCGCTGATCGTGGCAAATCTTGTCACGGTCATCGGCGCGCGGCAAGGACCGGCCTTCCGCGTGAAATGCTCGTTGCAGGGCCTGGGACCCCATGCTCAGACGTGAGGGGCTGGTTGTGCAGCCGTGACCTGTCCCAGGAGCAAGCCGGAGAATCAGGCGGAATGTGGTCGAACCTGCGGATCCTCGTCAATTACGACCCGCGAGTGTGCAGCGCGCCGCGACGCGGGTGGATCCCGGTGCACCTCGCGACTGGCAGTGGAGCGCGTCGTCGAAGGTCCGGTAAACGTCGGCACGAGTGTGCCCAGCGTCCGGCCGCGGAACATGTCTCGCAACAGCGGGGACGCCTGCGTGCCCCCGTGCAGCGTCTGCAGCCGTCGCGGGTCCAGGAACCAGCCGAGCTTCTCGTTGAGCACTTCCTGCCTCGAGCCGTACCGCTGAACCAGCGACGGCAGGGCGTGGCGCATCGCGGCGAGCATTCCCTCCGGCGGCCGTAGCCAGCTCGCTTGAGTCTTTTACGCCCGCTTCGGCCGCTCGCGGGGGGCTCATGAGTGCCGCGAGGACGGTTGCTAAGCTCTGGCCGGATATGGCGAGTGCAAGCGTGTCACGTCCGCCGTGCACGCAGGACACTCGTGAGTGCGACTGGATGAACTGGGGCCCGCGTGCGCTCCGGCCGGCCTGCTGCACCCAGCACCTGCTCGAGCTGATCGGCTTCACCAGCGACCTGCTGACGCGCCACGGCATCGTCCACTGGCTGGACTACGGGACCCTGCTGGGGGCGGTACGCGAAGGACAACTGATTCCTTGGGACGGCGACGCCGACTTCAGCATCCTGCAGCGCGACGAGCACGCGGTGCTCGCGCTGGACGAGGAGTTCGCCGCGGCCGGTCATTATGTCGAGCGCCCGGGCCTGTGGCGAGGTCATCGCGGCGTGATCCGCATCCGCTACAGCAAGGTCAACAGAGGACACCTGGACCTCTTCATGTGGCAGCTGCACGACGGGATGCTGCAGCCGCTGGAGGGAAGTGAGGAAGCGTGGCCAGGCATGGCGTCGCGCGTGACGTTCCCCGAGCGCTTCATCACGCCGCTCGGCGAGGTCCCCCTGAACGGACGCAGCTTTCCGGCGCCGAAATCCGTCGAGGAGTTTCTGCGCGAGCACCGCTACGGACCCGGCTGGGAGACCCCCGCCCCGCCGGTCAAATCGGTGAAGTACTACCCGAGAAGTTTCGATATCGCAGACACCACGCCCGAGATCGAGAGCCTGTTCGAACGCATCGCGTCCTACGAGCAGCGGTTGGCGCAGGTGGCCAGCGAAGCGCGTGGCTTACACAGCCGCGCGGGCGAACTGTGGGCGAAGTCGGGGCTTCCGATCTCTCCTGACCCCCGCCGCGTCGCCGCGGTGCTTGCGCAGAGCCCCGGGGAGTCGCCGACGGCGACCGTCGAAGGCTTCGCGCGGTCTGTGGCCTTGCTCGAGCAGGCAATCGAGGAGTTCGAGCACCCCTCGGCTTCACTGGCGATCCGCAGAGCAGGGCGGCGACTCCGGCGCGTCGGCGAGGTGCTCGTGGCCCGTGCGCAGCGTCGCCCGCATCGGGCGGCCTTCCCCTTCGGCGTGGATACCGGGTAGCACTCCTCCGCGCACGGTCCCCAGCGTCGGGTGCGCCGCACAGAGCTGTGGCGAGTGGCCCCGGATCGCGCAGGGTGTAGGCGGCTTGGCTCGACTGCGTCGCTAGCGCTCATGCGCACGCAGCATGCGGCGGATCTCCTAACGCCGCCCCCGACCGTGCTCCGATAATGATCGGAGCTTTGCTCGGAAAACGGCAAAAAATCCCTGCAGATCAGCGCGCCCGGACTGTTGACGAGCACCCCGATGCGCTCGATGCGGCGACCTACACGAGCGCCGTCGACTCGCCCGCGGGAGCCCAGCCGTCGCCGTCGCCGGCGCGAACGGCGGGCGAGCGGGCGATCATGAACACGGCCTACCGGACCGCGGGGGAGATCACCGGGCGCTTCGCCTCGCTGCTTCTCTTCGCACAGGCAGGCCGCAGCCTTGGCGAGAACGGGCTCGGCGCGTTCGTCTTCGCCGTCGTTTTCACCGGAATCGTGATGATCCCGGTGAACCTCGGCCTCGATCGCTACACGCTGCGCTCGATCGCCGAAGAGCGCTCCAGGGCAGGCGGTCTCTTCTTCAACGTGCTGGCGCTGAAGCTCGCCGTCGGCGTGCCCATGTTCGGCTTGAGCTTTGTGGGGCTTCACTTCACAGGTACAAGCGCCGCGGCGCAGGAGACCTGCTGGGTGATCGCACCCGGGGTCTTCTGCGATTCGCTTGCGCGCACGCTGCTCGCCGTGTTCGCCGCCAACGAGCGCAACGGCCCGCCGGCGGCCGCCGACCTGATCAATCGACTGTTGTCGGCCGCGCTCGGGATCGCCGCCCTGCGCGTGGGCTTTGGCGTCGTGTCGGTGGGCGTCACCTACTCGATCGGCTCTGCGAGCGCGGTGATCATCGGCTTCGTCTTGATGCGGCGCACGATCGGCATCCCGACCGGGACGCTGCATCTCCGCGGATGGCCGGCGCTGGCCTCTCGCAGCCTCCCATTCTTTGTTCAGGACCTATTCACCACGCTGCTGTCAATCCTTGACACTTTCATCCTTTCCGAGCTCGCCACGCAGACCGACGTCGGTCGCTACGGCGCCGCCTACCGCCTGTTCGAATCGACTTACTTCATCCCAGGCGCCCTCGTCGGCGCCTTCTCGGCGATGTACACGTACCTGGGACCCGACAGTACACCTCCCCTGAACTCCGTCTACCAGCGCTCGATCAAGCTAGCGGTCACACTGATGATGCCTTTAGGGGTTGCGTTGATGGTGCTCCCAGGTCCTATCTGCCGGTTGGTGTACGGCTCGGCGTTTGACTCAGCGGCGCCTGCGCTGCGGATCCTGGGCCCGGCGGTCGTGCTGCTGGGCGTCATCACGCTGACGATCTCGTTGCTGGTGTCCCGCGGCGAGCCCGGCCGCACCGCATCGCTCTCGGGGATCATGGTAGCGGTCAACGTAGCCCTCAACCTGTTGCTGATTCCTCTTTTCACCGTTACGGGCGCGGCCGCCGCGATGCTCGCCACCGAGGTGATCTTCACTGTATGGATAGGTCACCGGGCGCTGCGCATGGTCGGGCACGTGGAATGGGCATCGATGCTCGCCGGAGCGCTCGCCGCGGGCGTCGGGATGGCGGCGGTCGCGGCGCTGCTGCACACCAATCTGGCCGCGGCCCTCGTGGCGAGCACACTCACCTACCTGGTCGTCCTCGTCGCCGTCGATTGGCTGATCAGCCCACGCGACGTGGTGTTCGTGGCAGGCATGGTGCGCCGGCGCCTGCCGTCCCGATCCGCCCCCCGAGCGCCGTCCTAGGCTCCGGCTCCGGCGCGCGCCGAGCCTTGGCGCACGACGCCGTGTCATGGGTGTTGGTGCTGTCTGCGGCTAGGGACAAGAATCCAGTTCCAACCGCTGGAGGATCGCGACGAGCCGGGCTACCGGGCGCTGTTCTTCTTCGATCCCGACGCGATGGGGAGCGAGGTGGCGCACTGGCCGACCGAGCGATCACGGCTCAAATCCGTGGCGCTTGAGGAGTAGTTCCGCGCCGGTCAGCAGCAGCGCCGCGGGCTCGGCGATGCGGCGCTCGAGGAAGCGCCGCTCGGGCCGCGGGTCGACATGGTCATCTCATCCATGACCGCGCCGGTTCATGACGGGGCGACCGGGCGGCATGAGCCGCTGTCAGGAACCGTTGTTCACGAATGCCTGGTAGGACCGGCAGGGCTCGTTGCGCAGGCTCGGGCACGCAGGCATCCCCGTGGGCGCGCCGACGCCCGGCACGATCGGGAGGATTAGGCTCGACGGCATGCTCGACGAGAAGGCGATCGACTCCGCCGCAGTGGTGCCCGCCGGCTGTGTCTGACCGAACGACCACACCGGCTGTGCTCCGTTGGGGGCAGCGATCGTGACCCTGATGCGCGAGCCCGCGCGGTACACATGCCCCTGGAAGTACAGCGGGATGACGATCGGGACGAACTGGTCCGATGGCATCGACTTCACATCGGATGCGAGGACTGTCGGGATCGGTTCGAGCAGCGTGGGGCTCTGCTTGAAGATGTTGTTCGAGTTGGTGGCGAGCTTGCGCTCGCTCGCCCGGAGCCAGCCGTTCTGCACGAATGTCTCGTTGCCGTCGGGACGCACCTCGCTGACCGTCGCCTGGAGATCGACGTCCGGGGTGGATGACTTGACCCATAGGTGAACGGCGCCCCCACCGATGGCGGCGGCGTTGCTTGTCAGCGGCGCCGACACGTAGGACACGGCGGAGCCTGCCGGGGGCTGCGCCCAGTTCCATTCCCACTCGGACGCGTTGCCCCAGAGACCGCCCGAGCCGGTGTTGGCTGAGTAATCCGTCAGCGGCACAGCTTTCGCATCCGACGTGTAGGAGTCGACCCCTTCGGCCGTTGGCGGCTGCTGAGTAAGGGTGCCGCCCTGCCCGAAGTACCAAGTCTGAGCCGTCGTGCCGGGGATCGGGAATCCGGAGAACGACTGTTCGAACCCCGGGTACGGATCGCCGGCCGTCGTGCTGCCGGTCGGCGACGTCCCTGCCCCGTTGTCGAACAGCACCCGGATCTCCGGGAGCGCTTCGAAGGCGGACAGGGCCAACTGGTACGTCGGCTGTAACTGGATCGGGTCCGGCGGAAGCGTGACGACGTCACCCTGGGGGAGCCCCATCGCTTCCTTGTAGACGATCGGGGCTGCGGCCTGCACGGGCGCCGCGTTTTCGATAGGTGCTTTGTGCGCGACGAACAGCTCCAAGAAGTCGTAGAAGCGGTCGTACGTGTATGGATCGAGCGAGTCGATATGGGCGCCGTTGGTGTACGTGAACCACTTGCGATTGGTACCGGTGAAGTGCTGAGCCAGCTCGGCGCAATGGCCACCGGTCTGCTCGTCCTCCCACTGGCAGGCCATGAACGTCGGCACCTTGATGTTGTGCACGAACGTGACCGGGTCGAGCGGGTCGGCCACCGACGGGTTATAGGTCGAGTTTTCCCGGATCTTTGCCAGCAGATCGGCCGCCTCACCGTGGAGGGCTTGGTTGGCCGCGCAGGTCTGGTCGCCTTCCTGGCCCCGTTTGTACGCCCACGCCTGCCCGTTGCTGGGACCCGCCGGTTCGGCGTTCTGCTGGCGTTGTTCGGCCCAGGCCACCGCGAAGCCGGTGTTGAGGATGCCGCCGGGGTAGAGCGTCGTCGCTGTCGCGTCGATCACCGACAGCGGCGCGATCGCAGCGAGGTGTGGAGGCTGAAGCTGTGCAGTGAACAGCTGGCTGATCCCGCCGTAGGAGATGCCGAGCATGCCCACCTTGTTGCCGAGCACCCACGGCTGTTTGGCGATTGTCTCGATCACGTCGTAGCCATCGAGATTCTGCAGCGGCTCGAAGAAGTCATAGGCGCCGCCCGAGCAGCCGGTTCCTCGCATGTTCACATCGACTACCGCGAATCCCATCAGGTTGGCGAGCACGGCGATGCCGTTTTCCGGGCCGGCCGGGTCCGCATACCCGTAGCCCGAGTACTCGATCAACGTCGGATACGGCGGTGCGTAGCTCGTCGCCGCCGGGAACGTCGGAAAGTGAAATTCCGACGGCACGCCGGGCTGGCCCGCCGGACTGGTCGGCGGGTGGACGTCGATGGCCAGCTGGGTGCCGTCGCGCGTCGTCAGATACGTGTATCCGTTATCGGGGATCGACTGGTTGTAGATGCTGGGATCCCACGGCGCCGCGGCCTCCGAGTGGACCGTGATCGGGCCCGACGCCTGGCCCGCGGAGGTCAGGCGAACCCGGTAGCCGGTTCCCGGCGCCACGTTCCGGAACAGCAGCCCGCCGAGCGAGTCCGCGTTCTGCGTGTACACGGTCTTGCCCTTGGAGTTCAGCAGCGACGCCTGAGCATTCGGGTCCAGGCCGGTGACGTACACCTGCTTCGCGCTCCCCTGCGCGGTAAAGGCGCACGCGCTCGCGGCCGTCACCAGGCACACAGCGAGCGCCACGAGCGTAGAGATGACACTGATCCGCGCAGGACGCCGGAGCCCAGGCCCCGCGACCCTGCGGCGACCCTCTCCCGCGCGTCTCGTCACCCGGCGATCTCCGCTCGCTCGCTCAGCACGCAGACTCGCTCCCCTTCCCGCACGCACCTGCAAAAGCTCGGTCCCCCGCTCCAGTTCGGTCGCTTGGCCCTCGTTTGGTCCAGAAATCGAGCGCTACATACCCGTATACCCGCGTTCTAATCATTAATCGAAGAAAGCCTGACGCGGCCTCGGCTTCTTCGCCGGTGGAGCTAACACCCCGGTCCGCTGGCGACCCCGTTTCCCTGACCCACGAACGCCGCGCTCGAGACATCGTGAGCACGCAGGGCCGCGGACCTTATGAGTCACACGCGACCGCGCGCGACAGCAACAGCTCGCGCTCACGGGCGTTGTCGCACAGATCGGCTGCGTGTACGAATTCATCGCGCGCCTCGGCTAGCCGCCCCAGGCGCACGAGGAAGTCGCCGCGCACGCTGGGCAGCAGGTGATAGCTGCGCAACGCCCGCTCGTCGGCGAGCGAATCGACGAGCTCGAGCCCAGCCTCGGGACCGAAGGCCATCGTCACCGCCACAGCGCGGTTGAGCTCCACGACCGGTGATCCGGTGAGCGCCGCGAGGCCGTCGTACAGCGCGACGATTCGCGGCCAGTCAGTCTCCTCGACGCTGCGCGCCCGCGCGTGGCAGGCGGCGATCGCCGCCTGGAGCGTGTACGGGCCCAGCGTGCCGCTGAGCTTCTCGGCGCGCCGAAGCGCGGCCAGGCCGCGCTGCACGAGCAGATGGTCCCAGCGCGCGCGGTCCTGATCGCCGAGCAGCACCGGCTCGCCTCGCGGGCCGACGCGCGCCCGAAGCCGCGAAGCCTGCAGCTCCATCAGCGCGAGCAGGCCGTGGACCTCGGGCTCGGGCGGCATGAGCGCGGCGAGGATACGTCCAAGGCGCAAGGCGTCCGCGCACAATGGCGGGCGGATCCAGTGCTCGCCCGCCGTTGCCGCGTAGCCCTCGTTGAAGACGAGGTAGATCACCTCGAGCACCGCCGACAGACGGTCGGCGAGCTCGTCGCGGCCGGGGACCTCGAACGGCACGTGGGCCTCGGCGAGCGTGCGCTTGGCGCGTACGATGCGCTGCGCGACGGTCCCCTCGGACGCGAGGAACGCCCGGGCGATCTCCGGCGTGGACAGGCCACCGAGCAGACGCAGCGTAAGTGCGACGCGCGCCTCCCGCGACAGGACCGGGTGACACGTCATGAAGATCAGGCGCAGGACGTCGTCCTGCACGTCCTCGAGCCGCGCGGCGAGGTCGGGTTGGTCGAGCTGCTGAAGGATCTGCAGCTCGTGGCCGATCAGCTCCTGCTTGTGCTCGAACGTGACGCGGCGGCGCAGCGCGTCGATGCCCCGGCGCTTCGCGGCGGCCATCAGCCAGGCACCCGGGTTGTGCGGGATGCCCGACTCCGGCCACTGCTCGAGCGCCGCGACGAGGGCGTCCTGGGCCAGGTCCTCGGCTACCGCCACGTCGCGCACGATGCGAGTCAGCCCGGCGATCAGCCGGGCCGACTCGATCCGCCAGACAGCATCGATTGCCCGATTGGTGGCGGACGCCGTCATGTTCCCGCCTACTGCTTCGCGGCCGCCTGCCCGCGCAGGCGCTCGTTGGCCTCGCGCAGCTCAGGCGTCAGCTGCTCGCCGAAGTCGTCGGCCTCGAAGATCTGGCGCAGCTCGATCTCCACGCCGCCGTCGAACGGCGCACGCTTGAGCCACTCGAGCGCCTCCTCGCGCGACGCGCACTCCCAGACCCAGTATCCGGCGACGATCTCCTTGGCCTCGGTGAACGGACCGTCGATCACGGTCCGCGCGCCGCCGTTGAAGCGGACCTTGGCGCCCTTGGAGGTCGGGTGCAGGCCCTCGCCGGCCAGCATCACGCCCGCCTTGACGAGCTCTTCGTTGTATTTCGTCATCGCCCCCAGGAGCTCCGTGCTGGGCATCTCGCCCGCCTCGGACTCGGGGCTGCCGGGGACTAGAACCATGAAACGCATTGCTGTCTCCTTGTGGTGGTGAGGGGCTTTACCCCCACGTCGAACGAGGCCGGGCGAAATCGACACCGGGGGCGAGATTTTTCCCTTTTCGGCGGCCGGCCGCAGCCGGACCGCCCCCGCTGGCGGGTAACCGATCTTCCCATCCGCGCTTCGTCGCCTGCACCTGTGCAGGGGCGCCGTCGGCGAGGCATTGAGCGCCGCGGCGGCCGGACGCTTCTCCGATCCGTGATGGGAGCTACATCACCTCTCAACCCGGTGGCATACCCGGCCTGTGACGACCAGGCCCTGCCCGCCCGAAGTCCCGACTCTGCGCGCACGTTCGGCCTCTAACCACGTTCACCGGCGCCCCCGGAGCACGCCGCCACACACCGCCCATCGTCGAGCAGTATCAGGCCCGCGCCGAGCGGTGAAGGGGCGCGCACAGGCCGCTGGACACTGTCGGGGGGATCGGCTAAGCTCGCTCGTGCTCTTGGTGGGGCGCCCCAGGATGGGGTCGTGGAACGGGGGAAGGCTGGTCTGGTGGGGAAATGGCGATCGGCATGGACGCTCAACAGCGCCGCGCGCACTCGCGCGACCGCGGCGTTGCTCGCGGTCGCGACCGCGGCGCTGCTCGCCGGCGCGTGGCGCACCGATCAGGCGCACGCCACCGAAGCCACGGGCACGTTCGGCAAGACCACCGTGGGCGCCCACTCGGACTACTTCAATTACGAACGCAAGCGCGTCAACCGCTACTCGCTACCCGTCTCGGCCACGGTCACCAAGCTGAGCATCTATCTGGCCCCGGACGGAGGAACCTCCGGACAGCAGGTACTCAAGGGGATCGTCTACTCGGACGCCTCGAGCAAACCCGAAGCGCCGCTGGGCGTCAGCGAACAGCTCACGTTCACGAGCACCAGCGCCGCCGGCTGGTATGAACTTCGCTTCGCCACGCCGCTGAAACTCGCGGCCGGCAACTACTGGATCGGCGTGCTCACCGGCCCCACCGCGAAGGTCACCGACTTCCGCTACGACGA